>CAZETS010000005.1:0-106391 GCA_964515335.1 uncultured Spirochaetaceae bacterium | reverse complement strand
GGGCCGGGCTCGCGGGGATCTAGCTGGGTTTGGGGCTCCACGGGCGCCCGGCCGACCGCGGAGCGGGAGCGCTGCGGGTCAGTCTAGGTGGGTCTTGACGGTCAGGACGGGGCACGGGGCCTTTTGGACGACTCGCTCGGCGATGCTGCCGAGGAGCATGTGCTTGAGGCCGGTGCGGCCGCGCGAGCCGATCACCACCATGTCGGCGTTCTGCCGCTCGACCTCCTCCTCGATCACGGTGGCGGGATAGCCCTCGCGGGCGATCTCCGTCACCTCGAGGCGCCGCTCGCGTAGGCGATCGCCGAAGCCGCCGAGCTGGCGCTTGGCCTCGTCCTTCACCGATGCCCAGAAGTCGGCGGGCAGGTAGGCGCCCTCCATCTGCTGGAACTCGACGGGCAGGTGGTAGACGTGCAGGAGCACGATCTCGCTCGAGTGCTCTTGGGCGAGATGGGCCGCCCACTCGACGACGGCCTCCGCGTGCTCCGAGAAGTCGATTGGAACGAGGATCCGGCGCACCTGGATTTCCATGCCCGAGATCGTGCGAGGAAAGGACCTTCAAGTAAACCCCCGCAGGAGAGATACGGCGCGTCCGAATCCGCCGCGCCCTTGCGGGGTTCCTTGACGCTCGGAGGGGGTCGGCGTAAGGTCCGAAATCCAGAAATTCGCGACCGGGGTGAAACCACCCAGCCCCTGGCGCGCCGTTTCGTGGGGCCGTAGCTCAGCTGGGAGAGCGTCGCGTTCGCAACGCGAAGGTCGGCGGTTCGATCCCGCTCGGCTCCACCATACTTCTTCCCAGCCACCCGCCCGGCCTGATCCCAGCCACCCGCCCGGGCCGCTCCGCGCTAGACCGCCACGAACCACAGGCCGGCGCAGAGCGCTCCCACCAGCAGGGCGCCGTCGAGCACGACGAGTCCGTAGCGCTCGTCGGGTCTGAAGAGCGCGACGCTGAGCAGCACGCAGCCGCCCACCCAGGCCAGCCCGGCCAGCCCGGGCACGAGCAGCGGGGCAAGCGCGCCGGCCGCCGCGAGCCGTCGCGAGACGCGCAGCGCCACGGCGGCGCGCGCCTCGTAGCGGCGTTCGCGCCACTCCGAGGCCAGCGCGTTGGCGGCGATCGCCAGCCCGACGCCGAGCGCGATGGCGAGCAGACGGCCGACCCGGAGGCCGGAGGTTTGCGCGAGCACCGCGGGCAGTCCGGCGACGACGGCCAGCCAGGCGACCGAAACATACACGGCGGCGTGTCGGGTGCGATCCTTCAGGCGCCGGTGCAGCAGCCCGGCGGCCGCGACGGCGGCGCAGAGCCACCACGCGCCCGCCGGCAGCCGCCACGCCGCCAGCGCGCTGCCTGCCACGCCGGCGACCACCAGCCCGAACAGCGCGCCGCGGTGGCGCGACACGAAGCCGCTTCGCGCGGGCGACGTGTCGGCGTCGCGTTCGACGTCGCGCAGGCGGTCGATCCCGTACACGACGAGCGTGCCGAAGGCCGCAAGCGCGCACGCCCGGGCGAGCTCTGGCGGTCCGCCTCCGGCGACGAGCGCCGCGCCGCACGCCCAGGTGAGCGCGCCGGCGGCGAGCGCCGTCCACGCGCCCGTGAAGGTCAGGGCGTCGAGTGCGCGCAGGGCCGTCTGCCGGCTGGGATCGGTCACGGTCGGGATGGGGCGGTCCTCGGGCGGGGTGGGACTGTCGCTGAGCCTACAGGAGCGGCGCCGGGACCCGGCGCGCCAGCGCGCCGCGCCGCGCTATCGTCGATCGCTACCGGTGCCGGGCTTCGCGGGGCGCGCATCGCGCACGCGCCCACGCCCGACACGTGGCCTCGGAGGAGGGGCCGGCTCCATGTGGGTCAGCAAGGTCAGCGAGCTCATCGGGTCATCGAGCACGGGCTTCGAGGAGGCGGCCCGCGCGGTGGTGGAGCGCGCGCACGCGACCCTGCGCGGGATCACGGGCATCGAGGTGCTCGAGAAGTCCTGCAAGGTGCGCGACGACCGCATCGTCGAGTATCGCGTGCGGCTGCGGCTGCTCTTCGACGTCGCTCCGCGGCTCGAGCAGCACTGGTAGGCGCCCCGGGCGCCCGCGACTCCATGGCGATCGCATCCGTCTCCACGATCACCTCCGCGTCGACCGAGAGCTGGCAGCACGCCGCCGAGCTCGGCTTCGAACGCGCCAGGCAGACGCTGCGCGGGATCACGGGCATCAAGGTGATCGACGAGAAGGCCAAGGTCGAGGACGGCCGCATCACCGAGTTCCTGGTGACCCTGCAGGTGGTCTTCCTGCTCGAAGACGGGGACGAATAGCCCCGTGTCGGTGCCGGCCATCGTGACGGCAGGCGACGGCCGTGCCGCGAAGGCGGTGTACGGTGAGAACAAGGTCTTCCTGCCCGTCGCGGGTCGGCCGATGGTGGCCGGGCTGGTCGTCACCCTGCAGGCCGTCCCGGAGGTCTCCGAGGTCTGGGTGGTGGGCAATCGCGACCGCCTC
Source organism: uncultured Spirochaetaceae bacterium (assembly GCA_964515335.1). Taxonomy (GTDB): domain Bacteria; phylum Myxococcota_A; class UBA9160; order UBA9160; family UBA4427; genus TMED88. Next base: position 103,922 of record CAZETS010000005.1, on the reverse strand, counting down.
GAGGCCCTCTTCGCCGACGAGGCGCTGCGCGACGAGATCGACAAGCCGCTCTTCATCGTCGAGCAGGGCCGCAACCTGCTCGAGAACGCCTGGGAGACCTACCGGCGCATCCTCTCGCGCGACCCGGAACGGGGCCGCGACCCCGAGGGCGACGAGGTCGACCGCTTCGCCCTGTATCTGTCGGGCGACCTGCCCTTTGCGACCCCCCAGGAGATCTCGGAGTTCATCCGACAGGGGCTCGCGCTTCCAGACTGCGACTACGCGCTCGGCCTCGTCACCGAGGACTCCGTCGAGGCCTTCCGCCCGACCGCCGAGGGCGAGCCCGGCATCGAGGTGGCGTTCTTCAATCTGCGCGAGGGCCGGCTGCGCCAGAGCAACCTCCACCTCGCCCGCCCGGCGCGCCTCGGCAATCGCTGGCGGATCGAGGACATGTACGAGCACCGCCACCAGAAGCAGTTCTGGAACATGGCGGTGCTCGGCTGGAAGCTCTTCTTCTCGCGCTCCGCGGGGCCGTGGATCATGCTGCTCTATCTGGCGATGCATCTGGCCGGGCTCGCCGATCGCTGGCACCTGCGTGGTCTCGCCGATCGGCTGCGGGGGCTGGTGACCATCGAGCGCAACGAGGCCGTGGTGGGTCGCATCCTCGGCACGCGCTTCCGCTTCGTGGTCACCGAGGCGGGCGGCTGTGCGATCGACGTCGACACGGACGCCGAGTACGACGCCGTGCAGGCGCGCTTCGACGACTGGAAGCGCGACCAGGACGCCCGCGCCGAGGCCGTCTACGGACCGCCCGCGCTGCCCGCTCAGGCGGCCGGGTCGGGCGTCGCGGAGGGCTGAGGCAGCGTGGCCGAGCCGTCGGGGGCGGGGCCGGCGAACGGCGGCGTGGTCGTCGTCTTCGCCAAGGCGCCGCGCGCGGGCCTCGTGAAGACGCGGCTCTGCCCCCCGCTGCTGCCCGATCAGGCCGCCGGTCTGTACGAGCAGCTGCTCGACGACGTCCTCGAGCTGACGGACCGCTTCGCGGGCGAGGCGGGCTTCGACGCGGTGTTGACCGTGCATCCCGCCGACGCCCGAGCCGAACTCGCCGCCCGGGCGCCGCGCGGCTTCCGGGTGATCGCGCAGCGCGGCAGCGGGCTGGCCGAGCGCATGGCCTGGGCGCTCGACGAGGCCGCGGCGGGCGGCGCCCGCAAGGTGCTGCTGCGTGGCAGCGACAACCCGGCCCTCTCCCGTGCTCAGCTGCACGCGGCGGTGCGCGCGCTCGACGACCACGATGTCGTCGTGTCGCCGGATCTCGACGGTGGCTATGGGTTGATCGGCATGCGGGGCGCCTGGTCGGGCGTCTTCGATCACCCGATGAGCACCGACACCGTGCTTGTCGAAACCCTCGCCAACGCGGACCGGCTCGGGCTCGACGTGCGGCGCCTCGAAGACTGCTTCGACGTCGACGCGGTTCCCGACCTCGACCGGCTCGCTCGCGCCTTCGAGGCCGGCGCATTGGACGGTTGCGAGCGGACAGTCGGATGGATTCGCGATAACGGAATGTGGCCGTCGAATTAGAAGACCTGCGTGGAACGTGCGCACGTGTTCGCATACCCGGCTATGCGAATCCGTTCGCACGAATCGGCCGCGCCGAGGTCGACGGGCCTGGAATCGACCGTATTCGCGAATGAATTCTGCTGTGCGAGCCATCGGGCTGCCGGCGCGTTGCGTGTTTCCCACCGCGCAGACGAGACGAAATCCGCACGTCTTCGTGCCGTAACGAGCCGAGCGGAACGCCGAATCTGTGATGGATGCCCTTGATTTCGAGACGTCCGTTGGACGACAAGCCCTTTCCAGAGACGCGCAGATGCGCAAGTTTCTCGTCTGGGCGGTCACCCGACATCGCGACCAGGAAGCGGCGCCGGGACCGAACCGAGCACCGAGTTGAAGGGACGCAGCGCACAGCAACCAACCCGAGCGTTGTTTTTGTGTGTTACGTCACATTTGGAGACGGCATCCGTTGTTCGCAGTGAACGACACCACGATGAGCCATCGCGAGTTCGAACGCGCAGGGGCCACCGCCCCGAGCGTCGAGCCCGGTCTCCACTCTTGTGTTGCCCCCTGTGTTGCCCCTTGTGTCGCCGCTGGTCGCCGGTCGTGGTTTGGCCGCTCGTCCTACGCGACGCCCTCCCCCTGCAGGACCGGGACCGTCCCGCGCTCTGGTAGCGCCCCCCTGGATGGACCCTTCTGGACCCCCCAAGACGACGATTCGTTCCCCCCGCTCTCGTCGGGATCGGCAAGTGATCCCGCGTTGGCGGAGGGAATCAACCGGTAGTCCTCGCCGAACACCCATAGGTGGTGTTTCAGCGCGGACTGCCTGCAGTCTGGGAAAAGCCAGAACAACACCGCTCCGTTTGTGGAGCAATTCACCCAGGGAGAAGACCAATGCGATCCATCTGCAACTCCGTCGTGTTTGTGGCCGCGAGCGTCCTGCTCGTTCCGCAGCTCGCGACAGCCGCCGATCTCGAGGCCGAGATCGCCGACATGAAGCAGCGCATGGAGGTGATGGAAGATCAGCTCCGTGTCCAGAACGACGAGCTCGCCGACGCGCAGGCCACCGTCGACCAGCAGGCCGAGGCCATCGAGAAGGCCGGCCTCGAGGAGCGCGAGGAGGTTTCCGTCCTCTCCGCCTTCATCGAGAGCACCGACTTCAACGCGTGGGTGGCCGCCTCCTACAACTTCAACTTCCAGGGCTCCAGCGATGTGCCTGCCGGCGGCACGTCGCCGCCGAACTTCGGCTATCCGCATCACGGTCAAAGCAACACCTTCCAGCTCGACCAGGCCTGGATCGAGATCGACAAGGCGCCGACCGAAGAGAGCCGCGCCGGTGCACACATCGACCTGCAGGCCGGCACCTCGACGACGACCGCGCAGCAGGCGGGCGGCCTGGCCGTCGGTACGGTGGCTCCGCCGGTGGGCATCTACTCCGCCTACGTGAGCTACCTGGCCCCGATCGCGGGCGGCGTGCAGGTCGACGCCGGTATCATGCCGACGATCCTCGGCGCCGAGGTCGAGCAGACCAACGCCAACTTCAACATCACGCGTGGGGCGACCTGGACCCTGCAGCCGGTCACCAGCACGGGCTTCCTCGTCTCGATGGAGCTCTCCGACGGCTTGATGGTCCAGGCCGGTATGCTCAACGAGCCGATCACGGGCGTCGCGCAGGACCTGAACCGCGCCAAGGCGCTCACCTCCAAGGTCTCTTACTCGGCCGAGAAGTTCGGGATCTCCGCGGGCGTCAACTGGGGCCGCGCGGGCGTGGGCGGCGGCGTACCCGGCAGCAACGTCTCGACGGGTATCTTCGACGCGATCCTGACCGTCGACCCGTCCGACAACCTGTCGGCCTACATGAACTACGACTACATCTGGACGGACAGCAACGGCGCGGGGTCGACCGGTACGCATGCGCTCTCGGTGGCTGGCCGCCTCGGCATCCTCGACAACACCGGCGTCGCGGCCCGCTACGAGTACATCAGCGCCACGACGACGGTGCCGGGGTTTCCGGACGTCAACGCGACGGCTCACACCATTACGGGCACCGTCGACCACGGCCTGACCGACAACCTCACGGCGAAGGCCGAGATCCGCTACGACCACACCACGCCGGGCATCATCCCGACTCGGACGGGCACGCTGCGGCAGGGTCAGACGGTCGCGCTCGCCCAGCTCCTCTACGAGTTCTAGGCGAGCGAAGCAGCACCCTGGGTAACGCGGGCGCGCCTTCGGGCGCGCCCGCCTGCCCGGTACGGCGCCTTCGAACGGCGCCCGACCACCGCGGGGCGCGTCACCCAACGCGGGTGACGCGCCCCTGCTCGGTTCCGGCTGGCGGCCTGGCTCAGACCTGCCAGCTCGGCTCGATGCCCAGCTTGTCCATCTTGGCGTAGAGGGTGCGGCGCCCGATGCCGAGCAGCCGCGCCGCCGCCGAGCGGTTGCCGTTGCAGTCGCGCAGTGCCTGGGTGATCCGCCAGGCCTCCGCGAGATCGAGCCAGGCGCGCAGGCTCTTCGGGTCGCGCCCTTCGGCGGCGAGCGTCTCGGTATGGCGCAGGAAGCGGCCGAACTCCTCGACGGTCGGCAGCTGGCCCGGCGACCGGCCGTTCGGGTCGAGGGCGCTCTGTTCGAACTCGGTGGGTAGCGTGCTCAGGGTGGTCATCGATTCTCGCTCGGGGCTGCGTGTGGGGCTCTAGCGGAGCAGGAAGCGTGCCAGCGGGCACGGCCGGCGGGCCGCGCGCGGCCCCGCGCACAGCCGGGCCCCCTCGCCCCCCTATCGCCTCCCTCGCCCCCCTGGACGGCCTCCCAGTGCCCGGGAGCGAGCCCCGGCGGCGGGCTCGGCCGCGTAGGCAGTGCCCTCTCCGCAGGCACCCCTGCCCACTACGTGTGCAGCGATCGGCACGATTGGGCCGCGTCGGTGCCGGACGGCACGCTGGGGCGGGCGCCAAGGCGTTCCCAGCCCCCCGCCAGAGACGGGCGCTGCTGGCCCGGATCATGCACTCTCGGGCCCCACGCGGCGGCTCGCCGCCGGTCCGTGCTGCCGGCCCGAGCGCCCTCAGAGAAGAGACATGAAGAAGATCGAGGCGATCATCAAGCCGTTCAAGCTCGACGAGGTCAAAGAGGCCCTGCACGGCATCGGGGTGCAGGGCATGACGATCTCCGAGGTGAAGGGCTTCGGCCGGCAGAAGGGTCACACCGAGCTCTACCGAGGCGCCGAGTACGTGGTCGACTTCCTGCCGAAGATCAAGCTCGAGATCGCCGTGACGGACGAGCAGGCGCCGAAGGTGATCGACGCCGTCACCGAGGCGGCTGCGACCGGACGCATCGGCGACGGCAAGATCTTCGTGGTTCCCATCGAAGAGATCATCCGCATCCGGACCGGCGAGCGCGGTCCGGACGCGGTCTGAAGCGAGAACGCCGGCCACGTCGGCCGGAACAACCGTCCACTCCTGCCGTCCCGAACGAGACGGCGGGCCTAGCGAGGAAGGACAATGACCCCCAAGGAAGTGCTCGAGTTCGCAAGAGAGAACAACTGCGTGATGGTGGATCTGCGGTTCACCGACTGGCCTGGCACCTGGCAGCACTGCTCGTACCCGATCGACTTCATCGACGAGGGCACGTTCGAGGACGGTCAGGGGTTCGACGGCTCCTCGATCCGCGGCTGGCAGGAGATCAACGAGTCGGACATGCTGATGGTGCCCGACCCGTCCACCGCGTTCATCGATCCCTTCTTCCAGCATCCGACGCTGGTGATGATGTGCGACATCCAGGACCCGATCACGCGTGAGAACTACTCGCGTGACCCCCGCAACATCGCCAAGAAGGCCGAGGCCTACCTGAAGGGCAGCGGCGTCGGCGACACCGCGTTCTTCGGCCCCGAGGCCGAGTTCTTCGTGTTCAGCGACGCGCGGTTCAGCACGGGCCCGGACCACGGCTTCTACAGCATCGACTCGCCCGAGGGCTCGTGGAACTCGGGCTCCGAGGAGCCGGGCGGCAACCTCGCCTACAAGCCGCGCTCACAGGAGGGCTACTTCCCGGCGCCGCCCCTCGACAGCCTGCAGGATCTGCGCACCGAGATGGTGCTGACCATGCAGAACCTCGGCATCAAGATCGAGGCGCAGCACCACGAGGTCGCCACCGCCGGTCAGTGCGAGATCGACATGGTGTACTCGCCGCTCGTCGCGATGGCCGACCAGGTCGTCAAGTACAAGTACTGCGTGAAGAACGTGGCGCGGCAGAACGGCGTGACGGCGACCTTCATGCCCAAGCCGATCTTCGAGGGCAACGGCTCGGGGATGCACTGCCACCAGTCGATCTGGAAGGACGGCAACCCGCTGTTCGCCGGTGACGGCTACGGGGGCTTCTCGGAGCTCGGCCTCCACTACGTGGGCGGCATCCTGAAGCACAGCCGGGCGCTGGCGGCGTTCACCAACCCGACGACCAACAGCTACAAGCGGCTGGTCCCGGGCTACGAGGCGCCCGTCAACCTGGCGATCTCGACGCGCAACCGCTCGGCCTCGTGCCGCATCCCGATGTACAACGCCTCGCCGAAGGCCAAGCGCATCGAGGTGCGGTACCCGGATCCCACCGCGAACCCGTACCTGGCCTTCGCCGCGATGCTGATGGCGGGCATCGACGGGATCGAGAACAAGATCGATCCGGGTGAGCCGCTCGACAAGAACATCTACGCCCTCTCCGCCGAGGAGAAGACGGGCATTGCGTCGATGCCGGCGAGCCTCGAAGAGGCGATCGGGTGCCTCGAGGAGGACCACGACTTCCTGCTGAAGGGCGACGTCTTCACCCAGGACGCGCTCGACATGTGGATCTCGTACAAGCGCGAGGAGGAGTGCGACCCGGTCCGCCTGCGACCGCACCCGCACGAGTTCGAGCTGTACTTCGACATCTAGGCGGTCGAGTGGAGGGCTCGCTGCCCTCCGTTCGAACGCCCTGCTCGTTCGTCGCGCTGCGGGCCCCATGCGGGCCACGTTCGGGGCGGCGGGGGAGCTGAGTGATGGAATGAGCGGCCCCCGTGGCGGATGCCACGGGGGCCGTCTTGCATACTCGGGTCGTCCCGACGCGAGCGAGCGGCGAGCCGTTACCGGGCGGCGAGCGGAGTCACCCCCCGGGCCTCGTCGAGCTGGTGCTGGACCCGGGCCATCGCCTGGCCCTCCAAGCCGCGCTCGACGATCTGTTCGGAGGCCGCCTCGAAGTCGGCGATCGCCAGGTCGGTGCGGCCCGCGCGAAGATGCGCGTTGCCGCGATTCGAGAGATGCAGCCACTGCCGCGGACCGCCCATCCGAATCGCCGCGTTGCAGTAGTTGACGGCGCCCTCGTCGTCGGCGAGTTCGATGCGGGCCACGCAACCGGCGTGAAGCATCAGCTCACGGTGCCGGTCCGAAAGGCGCTCGCGAAGCGCCCGGTCGGCCCTCCGGGCCGCGCGTTGGTACTTCTCCCGCTCGATCAGTCGCAGCGTCTGCGCGACGCTGCTCGGCGTGCCGTTGCGGAAGATCACGTGCGACCCGGACTCGCTCGGTCCCCGGGGAGGGCTCGAGCCGGCCATCGCGCTGGTGTCGAAGAGAAGGGCGAGCAGGCCCGCCGCCACGGCGACGAAGAAGAAGGAACGAGCACGGCTTTGCTGGGGGAAGGGCATGGGGGACTCCGTGGTGCGCGGCCGGCCATCAGCGCACTCGTGGGGGAGGCCAGGGGGGTGCGGGGTCCAGGCCTCGGGTCTAGGGCGCGTGTCTATTCGCCCATGCTCTTCGGCGTCGTGACGCTCAGCGTGAGTCCTTTTCGAGGACCCGGACTCGAGGGCGAGCGTGACGACGGGGCCGGGAGCCGGCCAGCGCGTCGACTCGCGGGCGCGCCGCACATCGCCCGCCGCCGACCTGCCGGTCCGGGTCCAGCGCGCGAGCGCCGGGCGGGTCTTTCAGTCCAGCCCGTAGACCCGCTCGATCGGATGCAGGCCCGCCGGCTTGCCGATCACCCACTCGGCGGCGCGCACGGCGCCGCTCGCGAAGTGATCGCGGGTCGCCGAGCGGTGCACCAGCTCGATGCGCTCGCCGGTGCCGACGAAGTAGACGGTGTGCTCGCCGGGGTTGTCGCCGCCGCGAAGCGTCTGCACGCCGATCGCACCGCCCGGCCGCTCACCGGTCTCGCCGGCGCGCTCGAGAACGAGCCGGTCGCCGAGCGGTCGCCCCTGGCCGGCCGCCACCGACTCGGCGAGGAAGAGCGCCGTGCCGCTCGGCGCGTCGCGCTTGGCGGCGTGGTGGATCTCGAACAGCTCGGCGTCGAAGCCGTCGCCGAGCAAGCGCGCGGCCTCGCGGGCGAGGTGGCCGAGCACGTTGACGGAGAGCGAGAAGTTTGGCGCGTGCACGACGGGGATCGCCCCGGCGAGGCTCGCGATCTCGGCTTTCTCGGCGTCGCTGAAGCCGGTGGTGCCGGTCACGTAGGCGACGCCCGCATCGGCGGCGGCGCGCAGCGTCCCGAGCGTGGCGGCCGGCGTCGTGAAGTCGATCACCACGTCGGCGTCGGCGAGGGCCGCCTTCGGGTCGCTGCCGAGCGACACGCCCGGCTCGAGCTCCTCACCGATGCCCGGATGTCCCGGCGCTTCGAGGGCGCCCGCGAGCTCGAGCGCCTCGCTCCGGCCGACCCACTTGCGGACCTGTTCGCCCATCCGCCCGCAGGCGCCGACGACGAGCACGCGGCCGCTCACGAGAGCTCCCCCGCGTCCTTCAGGGCGACTTGCAGGCGTTCGCGGTTGGCCTCGCCGAGCGGCGTGAGGGGCAGGCGGATCTCACCGCCGATCAGGCCCATCAGCTCGAGGGCGGCCTTCACGGGAATCGGGTTCGTCTCGCAGAAGAGCAGATCGAAGAGCGGCAGCAGCTGGAAGTGGATCTGGCGGGCGCGTTGCGGGTCGCCGGCGTTCCACGCCTCGACGAGCTCGCGCATGCGCTCGGGCACGACGTTCGCGGTGGTCGAGATGACGCCCTTGCCGCCCACGGACATGAGCGGCAGTGTCAGCGAGTCGTCGCCCGACACCACCGCGAAGTCGCTCGGCGACATCGCCACGACGTGGGCGATCTGGTCGAGGTCGCCCGACGACTCCTTGACGCCGACGATGTGCTCGAGGTGCGCGAGGCGGGCGAGCGTCTCGGGCGCGATGTTGGACGCGGTGCGCCCCGGGATGTTGTAGACGACGAGCGGGAAGCGCGTCTCGCGGGCGATAGCCGCGTAGTGGCGGTAGATGCCCTCCTGGGTGGGCTTGTTGTAGTAGGGCGAGAGCAGCAGCGCCCCGTCGGCGCCGGCGTCGCGGGCGTGGGCGGTCAGCTCGACGGCCTCGCGGGTCGAGTTCGACCCGGCGCCCGCCACGACCGCGATGCGCCCGGCGGCGGCCTCGACGACGATCTCGACCACCCGGCGGTGCTCGGTGTGGGAGAGCGTCGCCGACTCGCCGGTCGACCCGCACGGCACCACGCCGTTCACGCCGGCTTCGATCTGCCGCTCGACGAGGGCGCGGAGCGCGGGCTCGTCGACCTCGCCGTCGCGAAACGGGGTCACCAGCGCGGTCAGGATGCCCTCGAACATGAGCTACTCCTCCAGCGGCTCGTCGTCGCGCAGCGGGATCTCGCCCCGGTAGACCTCGGCGGCGGGTCCGGTCATGAAGACGTGCGCGTCGTCGTCCGCCCACTCGATGCTGAGCTCGCCGCCGCGCAGCACAATCCCGACGCGCCGGTCGACCACGCCGCGCAGCATCGCGGTGACCGCCACCGCGCACGCCCCGCTCCCGCACGCGAGCGTCTCGCCGGTGCCGCGCTCCCAGGTGCGCTGACGGATCAGCGAGCGCGACTCGATGGAGACGAACTCGACGTTGACGCGATTCGGGAAGGCCGGGTGGTGTTCGACGTGGGCGCCGAGCGCGTGCACGGGCGCCGCGTCGACGTCGGGCACCACGACGACGGCGTGTGGGTTGCCCATGGAGACGGACGACAGCACGATCCTCCCGGAGCCGTCGGCGGTCAGCTCGTCGGGCACGTCGAGCGCGACGTCGAGGACCGGGCCCTCGCCCTGGCCGAGGGTCGTCGGAATCTTGGCCGGCGCGAGCACGGGCCGCGCCATGTCGACCGTGACGTTGTCGTCACCCGCCCAGCGCGGACCCACCACGCCCGAGAGCGTCTCGACGCCGATCTCGTCCTCGCTCGTGTGGCCGTGATCGCGCAGGAACTTGTAGAAGGCGCGGATGCCGTTCGCGCACATCTCCACCTGCGAGCCGTCGGCGTTGTAGATCTCCATCCGGAAGTCGGCGTTCGCGCTCGCGCGCACCACCAGGACCTGATCGCAGCCGATGCCGAGCTGCCGGTGCGCGATGCGCCGCGAGAACGCGGCGAGGTCCCGGGGCAGCCGGTCGCGAAGGCCGTCGAGCACCACGAAGTCGTTGCCGGCTCCGTGCATCTTCGTGAAGGCGAGGCGCTCGGGGGGGGTCATCTCGGGGAGGGCTCCGTGCGCTCGTCGGGCGGCCGGTCGGCCGAGCGGTCGCGCGTCGTTCCGGCGCTTTCGTCGGTCGCCGCTTCGGGCTCGGTGACGGCCGCCACCGGGCGCTCGCGAACGGGCGGACCGTAGCGTCCGCACCCGGCCCCGCCGAGGGCGGTCGCCGCGCCGGTCAAGATCGCCAGGCCGACCCCGAGCAGGGCTCGCCCGCTCACGGGCTCGGCGCCTCGGCGTCGAGCGCCGCCGCCTCGCGGTCGAGCTCGCCCCGCACGGCGTCGAGGGCGTCGCCCACCACTCCGTGCGCGGTGCCGCCGACGAGGCTTCGCGCCTCGAAGCTGCGCTCGATGTCGAGCAGCTCGCCGGCGCCGGCCGGAAAGGCCTCGTGGAAGCCCTGCAGCTCGGCGTGCGAGAGCGACGCCAGATCGTGTCCGCCCGCGACGCAGTGCGCCACGATGCGGCCGACCGCCTCGTGGGCCTCGCGGAACGGCACGCCCTCGCCCACCAGGATCTCGGCGAGGTCGGTGGCGAGCAGCATCGGGTCGGCGGCCGCCTCGGCCATCCGCGCCGTGTCGACGCGCAGGGTGGCGATTGTTCCGGCCATCACTTCGAGGGAGTCGCCGAGGGTCGACATCGAGTCGAAGATCGGCTCCTTGTCTTCCTGCATGTCGCGGTTGTAGGTGAGCGGCAGACCCTTCATGGTGGTCAGCAGCGACACCAGGTTGCCGACCGCCCGCCCCGACTTGCCGCGCACCAGCTCCGGTACGTCGGGGTTCTTCTTCTGGGGCATCAGGCTCGAGCCCGTCGAGTAGGCGTCGGCGAGCTCCACGAAGCCGAACTCGGCGCTCGACCAGACGACCAGCTCCTCGGCGAGCCGCGACAGGTTCACCATGCAGATCGCCGTGGCGGCGAGCACCTCGAGGGCGACGTCGCGGGACGACACGGTGTCCATGCTGTTGCGGGTGGGCCGCGCGAAGCCGAGCGCGGACGCGGTGGCCTCGCGGTCGAGGGGCAGCGTCGAGCCGGCCAGCGCCCCCGAGCCGAGCGGGCACGCGTCGAGGCGCTTCGCGGCGTCCGCGAAGCGGGCCGCGTCGCGACCGAGCACCTCGACGAAGGCCAGCCAGTGATGGGCGAGCCGCACGGGTTGCGCGCGCTGCAGGTGGGTGTAGCCCGGCAGCACCGTGTCGACGTGCTCCCCCGCCCGCTCGACGAGCACCCGCCGCAGGTCGAGCAGCCCGCGCCGTGCGGCCGCGCAGGCATCGCGCAGGTAGAGGGCGAGGTCGGTCGCGACCTGGTCGTTGCGCGAGCGGCCCGTGTGCAGCCGCCCGGCCACGGGCCCCACCTGCTCGCGCAGCCGGGCCTCGATGTTCATGTGGATGTCCTCGAGGGCCGGGTCGAAGGGGAAGTCGCCCGCGGTGATCTCGCTGGCAATCTTCTCGAGGCCGGCCACGAGGGTCTCGACGTCCGCCGGCGGAACCAGACCCTGCGCGCCGAGCATCCGGGCATGGGCGATCGAGCCGCGGATGTCGTAGCGGGCGAGCGCGCGGTCGAAGTGGACGGACGCGCTGAAGCGCTCGACGGTCGGGTCCGTCTGCGCGCTGAAGCGCCCTCCCCAGAGCTTTCCGCTCCCCTGCGATCCGTCCCGGCTCTGCGTCATGCCCGTAATCTCGCGGTTTGGAAGGAGATTCACAACCTCCGGGGGCGCGTCGGCTATTTTTCTAGCGCGCGGTGCAACCCGCCGAACGCGTGCGTGGTGGGACCGGCGGCTCGGGGGGGGCCGGGGTCGAACCGCCGGGCGTCCGTTCGCGTCGAATCGGCTCGTCGATTCAGCTCGCAAGGGGAGCAGGCCCGGGTGTCGAAGAAGAAGACCGCCAGGCGCGCGGGTGCGAAGAAGGCTGCCGCCAAGCGGAGCGCCGCCCGCAAGAGCGGGGCCTCGCGCAAGCGGGCGGCCGGCTCGGCCCGCAAGGGAGCGCGCCGGACCAGCGCCGCGCGTCGCTCGCGTTCCGGGGGCGGTCGTGGCGGTGACTCGCGGGCGCGTCGCAACGCGCGCTGGCTGGGGCGCGCCGCCGCCGTCGTGGCCTTCGCGTTCGGGCTCGGCCTTTCGAGCTGGGTCCTCGAGCTCGACCGCATCGTGGTGGCGCGCTTCGAGGGGCGCACCTTCGCCGTGCCCTCGAAGGTGTTCTCGGCGCCGCTGGTCGTCTATCCGGGGCTCGACTGGCAGCGCATCGATCTGGCGGGCTGGCTGCTGCGTCTGGGCTACCGCGAGCAGCCCGAGGGCGGTCGACTCGCGCCCGGCCGCTACGAGTGGTCGCCCGGTCGGCTGCGCGTGCATCTGCGGGCCTTCGAGCACCCACTGCGGCCCGAGCCGTCGCGCGAGCTGGTCTTCCATCTCGCCGAGGGCATCGTGCTCGACATCGAGGAGCCGGCCACCGGCGCCCTGCAGGAGGTGGTGATCCTCGAGCCCGAGCCGGTGAGCGCCTTTCTCGGCAGCGACCGCGAGCAGCGTGACCTGGTGGAGCTCGCCGAGGTGCCTGCGCACCTGGTGGACGCCGTCTACGCGGTCGAGGACAAGCGCTTCGAGGAGCATCACGGGGTCGACCTGCGTCGCGTCGCGGGGGCGATGCTGGCCAACCTGCGGGCCGGCCGGATCGAGCAGGGGGCCAGCACCCTCACCCAGCAACTGGTGAAGAACTTCTTCCTGACCCCCGAGCGGACCTTCCGCCGTAAGGCCCGCGAGGCGCTGATGGCCCTGATCGTCGAGGCCAGGTACAGCAAGCCCGAGATCCTCGAGGCCTACCTGAACGAGATCTACCTGGGCCAGCGCGGTGCGACTGCGGTGCACGGTGTCGGGGAGGCGGCCCGGCTGTACTTCGGCAAGCACGCCAGCGAGCTGACCGTCGCCGAGGCCGCGCTGATCGCCGCCATCATCCAGAGCCCCAACGGGATCTCACCCCACCGGCGGCCGGAGCGAGCCGTGGCGCGCCGAGACCTCGTGCTCGAGCTGATGGCCGCCCAGGGCCGCATCTCGCAGCGCACTCTCGAGACGGCGCTCGCCGAGCCCCTGCGGGTGGCGATCGTCCAGAAGGAGACCGGCGAAGTCCGTTACTTCCTGGACACGCTGAGCCAGCAGCTCCCGGAGGTGTACGACGAGGCGGTGCTCACCTCCGAGGGGCTGCGGATCTATTCGACCCTGGATCCGCGCCTGCAACGGGCGGCGGCCCGCGCGCTGCGCGTCGGCCTCGATCGCGTTGCGGCCCGCATGCCCGCGCGTCCGCAGGGCGCGGGGCCGCTGCAGGGCTGCCTGATCGCGATGCGCCCCCAGACCGGGGAGGTGCTCGCCCTCGTGGGTGGACGCGACTACGGGCTGTCGCAGTACAACCGCTGCACGCAGGCGCGGCGTCAGGTGGGCAGCGTCTTCAAGCCGTTCGTCTACGCGGCGGCGCTCGATCGCCGCACCGGCCCGGCCGTCACGCTGGTGAGCCGGCTCGATGACGAGCCCTTCGAGGTCGCCGTGCCGGGCGACGACGCGCCGTGGCGACCGGAGAACTTCGACCACGCGTACCGCGGCCCCGTGACGGTCCGCGAGGCGCTCGAGCGATCCCTCAACGTGCCGGCGGCGCGGCTCGGGGAGGAGGTGGGGATCGGTCGCGTGGCGGGTCTCGCCCGCACCCTGGGCATCTCGAGTCCGCTGCCCCGTGTACCCAGCCTGGCCCTCGGCACCGCCGAGGTGTCGCCGATCGAGGTCGCGCGCGCCTACGCGACCCTCGCCAACGGCGGTCGGCGTCCGACACCTCGCACCTTCGTGGACGTCGTCGCGCCGGGTGGACTCGCCCACGAGCGGCGCCCACTCGAGGGTCCGGTCCCGGTCCTCGATGCGGCGACCGCTTACCTGATGGTTTCGCTCCTCGAGGGCGTGGTGGATCGCGGCACGGGGGTGAGGGTGAGGGCGAGTGGCATGACGGGGCCGATCGCCGGCAAGACCGGCACCACCGACGACGAGTTCGACCTGTGGTTCGTGGGCTTCACGCCGGAGCTCGTCGCGGTGGTGTGGGTGGGGTACGACGAGCCGCAGACGATCGGCCTGCCGGGCTCGCAGGGTGCGCTGCCGATCTGGGCCGACTTCATGACCGAGGTCGCCGGCTCCCACATCCGGGGTGCCTTTGCGCGACCCGGGGGCGTTGCGCGAGTCGACGTCGATCCCCTGACCGGCGCCCTCGCCTTGCGGGGCTGTCCGCGTCGCACCAGCGAGCTGTTCCTCGAGGGCACCGAGCCCACGGAGACCTGCCCGCGCGGCGTGCGGGCAGACCGGCAGCCTTCGGCCTTCCGCCGTACCCTGAGGCGCCTGTTCGGAGGCGACTGACGTGACTGAGGGTGACTGAGGGTTAAGGTGCTCGGTGGATGGTTGCTCGCTGCTCGGCGTTGCCGGAGCGTTGGCGTTGCCCGTGTGATCACGCGCGGCGCGCTCGCCCTCGGCGGCCTGGTTGCGCTGCTCGGCGTTTCGGCGTGCGCGGGCGGGTCGCGACCGAGCGTCGCGCCCGTCACTCCCATCCGTGTCTCCGACGCGGCCGGGCTTGGTGATCCCGCCCGTCGGGCCTCGACGCGGCTGGTCGTGCAGGGGCTCGACGCGGACGCCGCCGGCCGCCGCGCGCGCGCCCGCGGGAGCTATGAGCGGGCCATCCAGGTCGATCCTACGAACCCGTATGCGTACCTCGCGCTCGCGCGTCATCATCTCGATGGAAGCGACGCCGATCACGCCAGCTACCTGATCGATCAGGCGGCCGCTCTCTTCGAGGCCGAGGGCATGCGTGAGTCCCGCGTGGGCGTTCACCTGATGGGCCTGCGGGGCCGGGCCATGCACGCATCGGGCCGTGGTGATACCGCCGAGCTGTACCTCGAGCGCGCCAGTCAGCTGGCGCCCGAGATCTGGGGCGACGGCTACCTCAGCGCCGAGGAGTTGCGGTGAGGCTTCGCGCCGCAGCGTGCCGGGCAGCTGCTTCCCGATGGGCCCCGGTGTCGGGGCGCGTGTGATGCCGAGGAAGCTCTCGACGCTGCTCGTCACGTTCGTCGTGGTGCTGGCCCTCGATCAGGCCACCAAGGCCCTGGTGGCGGCGCGCATCGAGCCCGGCGGAGTGGGCAGCGCGGTGCCCGTCATCGAGGGATTCTTCTACATCACGCATGCAAGGAACCCCGGAGCGGCGTTCGGTCTTCTGGTCGATTGGCCGTGGGCGTGGCGACTGACCGTCTTCGTATCGGTCGCCATTCTCGCAGTCGTGGTGATCGCATCCTTCTATCGCGGCCTGGCCCCTGGGGAGCGCTTCAACGCAATGGCGCTCGGGCTGATCCTGGGCGGCTCGATCGGCAACCTCGTCGACCGCTTGACCCGTGGCGAGGTGATCGACTTCCTTCACTTCCGCCTCTGGGGCAGCTTTGCGTGGCCCGACTTCAACGTGGCCGACAGCTGCATCGTTCTGGGGGTGACCGCCCTCATCATCGAGCTGCTTGCGGTCGAGGGCGCATCGCGCGCGGCACACGATCGACGACGCGAGTCGACTTCCGGCGACGACCGGTCGATCTGAACTCCGCGCGTTCGCGCGCAGTCGCTCGCATGAATCGATCCCGAGCGCCGGCGCAAAAAAAGTTCGCGCGTGATCGGCACGAGAAAAGTCATTCGACCACGAGGTACTGCCGCGGGAACTGGATACGCTTGCTTGTGTTAGAGGGCGAATCGGTGCGTTGTGCAGCATTCGAAACGTTGACAGTTCTCGGGCCGCTACGGTAACAAGTGCCTACCCCCTGGGCCTCGTAGATCACTTCGCCGCGATCTACTGCCCACATCGCCTGGTGCGGTTCATGCAATCCTCTGCCTGCAGGATGCGAGCCTCTTCGTCGGCTCGCCGCGGTGCACCTCGCGCTCTCGTCGGAACCTCAGACGAGCACCGGCGCGAGGGCGGACGCTTATGCATGCCGCGTGCCGGCGGTTGGTTCGCCGAGGGGGACGACACCTCCCTGCCTATCGGTCCGTACGGCCGCGCCTCGTCGGCGCGCCGAAGGGCCTGAAGCGGGCCAGCTCCCGTCCGCACCGCGATCCGCGGGGCGACGGGGTAGAATCGGGAACCGGGGAAAAGCATCCGCATGCCGAAGCCGAAGAGCGACTACGCGATCCAGACCGTCAGCAACGCCCTGCGCATGCTCGAGGCGTTCTACTCCGAGACCGAGCTCGGCGTGAGCGAGTTGTCGCGCCGCCTGGGGCTGCACAAGAACAACGTCTTCAGGCTGCTCGCGACCCTCGAAGAGTCCGGGTACATCGAGCAGAGCGAGCAGACCGAGCGCTACCGGCTCGGCACGCGTTGTCTCGAGCTGGGTCATGCGTTCTCGCGCGACCACACCTTGATGAAGCGGTCGCGGCCGATCCTGGAGGAGCTCTCGCGGTCCACGCAGGAGACCGCGCACCTCGCGGTGCTGCGCGACTTCGAGGTCGTGCATCTCGACGGCGTGCAGGCCGAGCAGATGTTGCTCTGCGCGCTGCGCGTCGGTCAGCGGCTGCCGGCCCACTGCACGGCGCTCGGCAAGGTGCTGGTGGGGTGCGCGGACGCGGCGACTCGTCGGAGCTACGCGGAGGAGCTCGCCTCGCTGTCTTCCGACCTGCAGCCCCGCACCCAGGCCACCATCGTCGACTCGCAGAAGCTGCTCGACGAGCTCGGTACGGTGTCCGCGCAGGGCTTCGCGGTCGACCGCGAAGAGTGCGAGCCGGGCATGTGCTGCGTGGCGGCTCCGGTGTACGACGCCGTCGGCCGGGTCGTGGCGGCCCTCTCGATCTCGGGTCCCGCCTCGCGGCTCCCCGGCCAGGCGTTGCACGGGGCGGCCGGCGAGCGTGTCATCGCCTCCGCGGAGCGGCTCTCCCACGAGCTCGGACACCGGAACTGAACGGTGGACTTCGCGCTCGACGACGAGTTACTCGCCCTGCAGGACACCGCGCGCCGCTTCGCGGACGACGAGATCATTCCGATCGCGGCCGAGCACGACCGCACCGGCGAGTTCCCCCGCAAGGTGATCGAGAAGGCCTGGGAGCTGGGGCTGTCGAGCACCTGCATACCCGGCGACCAGGGCGGCCTGGGGCTGTCGATCCAGGGCACCTGCGTGGCCACCGAGGAGATCTCGCGCGGCTGTGCGGGGATTGCGACCTCGGTGATGTGCAACGACCTCGGCCTCACCCCGATCGTGGTCGGCGGCAGCGAGGACCAGAAGAACGAGTGGCTCGCGCCCTGCGCGGAGTCGTTCAAGCTGATCTCGTTCTGTCTCTCGGAGCCCGCGGCCGGTTCGGACGTGGCGGGCCTGCAGCTGCACGCCGAGAAGGACGGCGACGACTACGTGCTGAACGGCACCAAGGCGTGGATCACGAACGGTGGCGAGGCCGATCTGTACACCGTCTTCGCCACGCTCGATCGCAAGAGCCGCCACAAGGGGATCTGCGCCTTCGTGGTGCCGCGCGACACGCCGGGCCTCGAGCCCGGCAAGAAGGAAGACAAGCTCGGCCAGCGCGCCAGCGACACGCGCGTGATCCACTTCGACGGCGTGAGGGTCCCGGCCGCGCAGCGGCTCGGCGAGGAGGGCCAGGGCTTCGCGATCGCGATGCAGACCCTCGATCGCACCCGGCCGATGATCGGCGCCCTGGCGGTCGGGATCGCGCGGCGGGCCCTCGAGGAGTGCCTCGACTACGCGCGGGAGCGCGAGGCCTTCGGTGAGGCGATCGCCGAGTTCCAGGCCGTGCAGTTCATGCTGGCCGACATGGCGAAGGACATCGAGGCCGCGCGCCTGCTCACCATGCAGTGCGCCTGGATGATCGATCGCGGCATTCGCGCCTCCAAGCAGTCGTCGATGGCGAAGTGCTTCGCGACCGACGCCGCCATGAAGGCGACCGTCGACGCGGTGCAGGTCTTCGGCGGCAACGGGTACACGAAGGAGTACCCGGTCGAGAAGCTGATGCGCGACGCCAAGCTGATGCAGATCTACGAGGGCACGAACCAGATCCAGCGGGTCGTGATCGCTCGGGAACTTCTTGGTCGATGAAGAACGGCCGAAGGCCGTTCTTCATCGACCGCTGGCACAGCTCGTATCGCTGAGGGTGCTTTGCGCGAACGGCCTTCGGCCGTTCTTCATCGACCAGCGAGACTCGCCCTGGCGGGGGGCGGGCCCGGTGGGCGTCGGGTTTGTGCGCCGCTGCTGTGCCCTTCCCAGGTGCCCGGGGCGCTGGTAGACTGCTGTCTCGCCGGACCCGTGTGGGCGGATGGCCCCGCGGGTCCGAAGTGTTTCCGGTCGCACCGTGCGAGTGCGGGGCCCAGAAGGAATCGGTCAGTGAGTCTCAAGGAGAAGGCGCTCTCCTATCACGGGGACGGCCGCCCCGGCAAGCTGAAGGTCGTGCCCACCAAGCCAACGGTGACGGCCGACGACCTCTCCCTCGCCTACACGCCGGGTGTCGCGGCCCCCTGCCTCGAAATCGAGCGCAACCCCGACGACGCCTACCGGTACACCGCCAAGGGCAACCTCGTTGCCGTCGTGACCAACGGCACCGCGGTGCTCGGTCTCGGCAACATCGGTGCGCTTGCCGGCAAGCCCGTCATGGAGGGCAAGGGCATCCTCTTCAAGCGCTTCGCCGACATCGACGTCTTCGACATCGAGATCGATAGCGAGGACCCGCAGGACGTGATCCGAGCCTGCCAGCTGATGGCCCCGAGCTTCGGCGGGATCAACCTCGAGGACATTCGCGCCCCCGAGTGCTTCGAGATCGAGGCGACCCTGCAGCAGACCCTCGACATCCCGGTCTTCCACGACGACCAGCACGGCACGGCGATCATCTCGGCCGCCGCCCTGCTCAACGCGCTCGAGATCACCGACCGGCGCATCGAGGACGTGCGCGTCGTCGTGTCGGGCGCGGGTGCGGCGTCGATCGCTTGCATGAAGCTCTACAAGGATCTCGGCGTCCGGCCCGACAACATCATCATGACCGACAGCCGCGGCGTCATCCATCAGGGCCGCGCCGAGGGCATGAACCCCTACAAGGCCGAGTTCGCGGCCGACACCGATCGCCGCACCCTCGCCGACGCGCTCGCCGACGCGGACGTTTTCGTGGGGCTCTCGATGGCGGGTCTGGTCGACAAGGAGATGATCCGGTCGATGAACGACCGGCCCATCGTGTTCGCGATGGCGAACCCCGACCCCGAGATCACGCCGCCCGAGGTCAAGGCGGCGCGCCAGGACGCGATCTGCGCGACGGGCCGGTCCGACTACCCCAACCAGGTCAACAACGTCCTCGGCTTCCCGTTCATCTTCCGCGGTGCCCTCGACGTTCGCGCGAGCGCGATCAACGAGGAGATGAAGGTGGCGGCCGTCCACGCGCTCGCCGAGCTCGCGCAGCGCGGCGAGGCGGTGCCCGACGTCGTCAAACGGGCGTATCCCGGCGAAGGCTTCGACTTCGGGCCCGACTACATCATCCCGAAGCCCTTCGACTCGCGGGTGCTGCTCTACGTCGCGCCTGCGGTCGCGCAGGCCGCGATGGACACGGGGGTGGCGCGTCAGCCCATCGACCTCGGCGAGTACGGCCACAGGCTGCAGGAGATGGTGGGCGACATCGCGAACCTCTGACGGACGCGGGACCCTGTATGGCCGACCGGGGGGCGGTGACGGGTGGCGGTGAAGGCGTCCAGGCAAGCGAAGTCGGCAAAGTCGGCAAAGTCCGCCAAGTCCGCGAAAGGCTCGCCCCCCGGCGGCGCGGTCGAGATCGAGCGCAAGTTCCTCGTCCACGGAGAGCCGTGGCACCGCGCCGAGAGCCACCTGGCAATCGTGCAGGGCTACCTCTCCACCGGCGGGCGCGCGACGGTGCGCGTGCGGGTCGGGCCCGAGATGGCGTGGCTGACCGTCAAGGGGCCGTCCAACGGCGGCATCTCGCGTGCCGAGTTCGAGTTCACGATCCCGCGTGCCGACGGCGAGGCGATGCTCGAGCTCTGCGATCTCGTCGTCGAGAAGACCCGCCACCACTTGCAGGTGGGCAGCCACTGCTGGGAGATCGACGTCTTCGAGGGTGCGAACCACGGTCTGGTGGTCGCCGAGGTCGAGCTCGACCGGGAGGACGAGCCCTTCGAGCACCCCGACTGGCTCGGCCGGGAAGTGAGCTTCGACAAGCGTTATCGCAACTCGTCGCTCGCCAAGCGCCCCTACTCGACCTGGGACGACTGAACGCGGCGCTCGCGCCTGGCCGGGTCGAAGATGAAAGCCACTCCCACGCCGAGCACGTACAGGGCGAGCATCGGCACCGCGAGCAGGATCTGGCTCACGAAGTCGGGCGGCGTCAGGACGGCGGCGGTGATGAAGATCCCGAGCACCGCGTACGGCGTTCCGCGCCAGAGCTGCGCGGCCGTCACCACGCCGGTGAGCGAAAGGAAGAAGACGAACACCGGCATCTCGAAGGCGATCCCGAAGGCCAGGAAGAGCCGCGTCGTCACGCTGAACGCCTCGCGCATCGTCCAGGCCTGCTCGACGAGCTCGGAGCTGAACCCGCTCAGGAACTCGAACACCAGCGGGAACACCTGCGTGTAGCCGAACACCGCGCCGCCGACGAAGAGCCCGGTCGAGATGACGACGAACGGCAGGATGGCGCGCCGCTCGTTCTCGTAGAGGCCGGGCGCCACGAAGGCCCAGAGCTGCCAGAACGTCACCGGCAGCGCGCACACGAAGCCGGCGAGCAGCGCGCACTTGAGGTACGTGAAGAACGTCTCGGTCGGTGCGATGGCCTGGAGCCGGGCGCCTCGCTCGCCGAGGGCCTGCACGGCCGGGTCCATCAGGAAGAGGAAGATCAGCTCCGCGTAGGAGAACGCCGCGACCGCAAAGACCACCATCGTGGCGATGATCCAGAAGAGCCTCCGCCGCAGCTCGGCGAGGTGATCGGTGATCGGTGCGGGCTCGTCAATCACGGTCGGGTCGCGGTCCCGACGGGTCCGGGGCGCCGCCTGCGGTGGGCTCGCGCGGGGCGGCCTGCGCGGCGGGCTCGTCCTCCGACTCGGCGAGGTCGCCGTGCCCGCTCTCACCGACCGGGGGTGCCTCGGGGGGCTCCGGGGCCACCAGCTGGTCGGGCTGACCGACCTGCTCGCGGCTGGCCCGGGGATCGGCGCCGGGCCGGCTCGTCGGCGGTGGATCGGATTCCAGCATGAACGACTGGCGCAGGTCGTTCGAGGCGCGCCTGAACTCCGCGAGGCCCTTGCCGAGGGTGCGCGCGAGCTCGGGTAGCCGCTTCGGACCGAAGATGAGCAGCGCCACCACGAGGATGATCGCCAGCTCCTGCATTCCGATGCCGAACATGGCAGGACTCTAGGAGTCTGACCCGGGGTGGGCCACATCGTTCAGACGTCTGGCCGACACCGTCCAGCCAGGGTCAGGTCCCTGGCCCGACCTCGCCCTCGCCGGCCCGCAGCCGGTCGGCGGCGAGGAGGTCGGGAGACCGGCGGCCCACCCCCCCAGGTCAAAGCCGCCGGCCTCCCTTGCTTTCCGTTCCCCTCTCGAAGCCGACCGTGGTTGGGGCGTCTCGTCTCGCGCCCGCCCGGCCGGCTTGAGTTCGCTGGTTGCTTCCGGTCAGGCACTCCCCGCGAGTCGCGGCCAGGCGTTGGTCGCGAAGCGCCCCGAACCGGTGGCGGTTTCGGCGTCGTCCTGTGCGAAGTCGAGCCGCCGTACCTTGCGCATGCGCCGGTTGGTGTGCTCGAGCAGCGCCACTCCGATCCAGTAGCGGCCGTCGCTGCGCCGCTCGCACCAGGCCACGTGGGCCAGTGCGTCGAGTGCCGCACCGCCGTCCACGGTGCGCAGGCCGATGCGCAGCAGCGTGCCCTCCATCTCCGGCTCCCTCGCCACCAGGCAGAGGCCCGAGCGCGACTGGTTGCGCGTGAACGCCACCATGCGCCGCTCGTTGCGATCGATCCGCGGATAGCGGCTGTATTCGACGATGCGCACGACCGATTCGCGTTTCTCGCTGCGCGGCGGACAGGTGTCGTCCATCGCTTCGGCGCTGCCCTCGTCGAAGTCGGCATCGAACAGATCGAGGGTGGCTTGTCGGGGAAAACTCATTGGTCGCTCTCCAGCCAGGCGGTCGCGGACGCGATCGTGTCGGCGGGGTCGTCGCCCGCCTCGAAGCACACGCCGAGCACGTCTTCGATGCCGTTCAGGATGCCCACGGGACGGCCGCGGCTTTCGCGACGCGCGAGGGCCTGGCGCACCGTGTCGCTTACCTGCGCGACGTCGAACGGCTTGGTGACGTAATCGAAGATGCCGTGCCGCAGCCCGTCGACCGCCGTCTCCACCGAGCTGTGGCCGGTGATCACGATGACTTCGACGTGCGGGTATTCCTTGCGGACCCGACGCATCAACGAGTCGCCCCTCATGCCGGGCATCTTGAGGTCGACCGTGATCGCATCGATGTCTTGGCTCGCCAGCAGCTCGAGGGCCTCGGCGCCGCTCTCGGCCACCAGCACCCGGTGCTCGGGCGAGAGGATCATGCGCAGCGACTCGCGCGGACCGCGCTCGTCGTCGACGACCAGCAGCGTGGCCCTGGCGGGCGCGCGGTCGCTGCCCTCGAGGTGGGCCATCGCCCCCTCGATGCGGCTCGTCTGCCTGGCGGGTGCACTCGTCACGCCCGCTTAAGAGAGCAAGCCGCGTGCCACGTTTGCCGGGCCCCGCCCCGTGTTGGCTAACTATCCGGAATCGCGAGCGAGTTCGACCGATGGGCGGCCGGTGGCCCGGATCGCCGCCCGGGGCCCGACCGTTCCGGATTGAACGGCGCCAGAGCCGCACCCTCGTAACTAACCGAAATACCAGGTGATTCGACGAACGTTCCGATTGGAACTGCGTTGCGCAGCCATTGTTCGGATCCGAACGCGGCCGCTCGGATCGGAACCCGCTGGCGCGCCCCCCCGCCGGCTAATCGCGCAACTCGATCCCGAAGCGGTCCATCTTGAGCTTGAGGACCCGCCGGGTGATGCCGAGCGACTCGGCGGCCCGCGTCTGGTTGCCCTCGCAGCGCTCGAGGGCCTCGCGCAGGATCTCGGTCTCGAAGCGCGCCACCACCTGCTCGAAGTCGAGTCGCCCCTGTCGCCACTCGTCGCGCAGCGACTCGGCGCGACCCGTGCGGCGGATCGGCAGCGGGAGGTGGGCGAGGTCGATCTCGTCTCCCCCCGCCATCGCGACGCCGTGCTCGATGGCGTTCTGCAGCTCGCGCACGTTGCCCGGCCAGGTGTACTCCTCGAGGGCGGCCCGCGCGCCGTCCACGAGCCGCGGCGGATGCTCGCCATCGTCGCGCTGCGCGGTTTCGAGCAGAAAGGCCTCGGCGAGTAGCGGGATGTCCTCGCGCCGCTCGCGCAGCGGCGGCATGCGCATCGGGACGACGTTGACGCGATAGAAGAGGTCGCTGCGAAAGCGCCCGCTCGCCACGTCCTGCTCGAGATCGCGGTGGGTGGCCGCCACGACCCGCACGTCGAAGGGCACCGCCGCCGAGCCGCCGACGCGCGGCGCCTCGCGCTCCTGCAGGGCACGCAGCAGCTTCACCTGCATGTTCTCCGGAAGCTCGCCGATCTCGTCGAGCAGCAGGGTGCCCCCCGATGCCGCTTCGAACTGCCCGATGCGCCGCTCGTGGGCCCCCGTGAATGCGCCCTTCTCGTGGCCGAAGAGCTCGCTCTCGATCAGTCCCGTCGCGATGGCTCCGCAGTTGACGGCCACGAACGGACCGCCGGTTCGCGGGCCGAGATCGTGGATCGCACGAGCGGCCAGCTCCTTGCCGGTGCCGCTCTCGCCCGTGATCAGTACCGTGGCGGGCGATGCGGCCAGCCGCTCGACGGTGCGGAAGACCTCCCGCATGACCGGGCTGCGGCCCACCATGGCACCCAGCCGGTGCCGACCGTGCACCTCGTCGCGAAGCCGCGTGACCTCCTCTTCCAGGCGCCGGTGCTCGAGGAGTTGGCGCACCTTGTGGCGCAGGGCGTCGAGGTCGAACGGCTTGGTGACGAAGTCGGCGGCGCCGAGCTTCATGGCTTCGACGGCCACCGACACCGTGTTGGTGGCAGTCAGCACGACCACCGGCGCCTGCATGCCGCGCTCACGCAGCTCGCCGATCAGGTCGAGCCCGCTGCGGCCCGGCATGACGACGTCGAGCAGCACCAGGTCCGGCTCGCAGCGGGCGACGGCGCGCAGCGCGCTGTCGACGTCCTCCGCGGTGTCGACCGCGCACTCGCGCTTGAAAAGCATGCGAAGCGACTCGCGGACCGCGGGCTCGTCATCGACCACCAGGACGGACGGCATCCCGGTGGAGCGTACCACGAGACGAAGACAGGCGGCGTCGGCGGCCCGCTATCAGGCCGCCGGAGCGGGCAGGTCGATCACGATCACGCACTCGCCGGCGTCGGTGGTGTCCTGAGTGAACGTCCCGCCGAGCGAGCGGACGATCGACTGGGCCATCACGGTGTCGAGCAGGGCGCTTTCGCTGGCGGCCTCGGCCGGGTCGGCCCCGTAGCGGATCAGCACCCGCAGCGTCGGCGTGCCCGACTGCTGGCTCGTGTGGTGGCGCGAGGCGATGTAGATGTCGTCCCGGTCCGACACCGAGCCGATGGCGCGCTTGATCAGCCCGGAGAACGCGTCGCGGAGCAGCGTCGGGTCGCCGAGGGCGCTCGGAGCGCTGTGATCGAGCTCCTTCAGGACGAGCAGCCGCCGCGCCTGGATCTCGTCCCGGTGGTCGTCGAGCAGCCGCTCGAGGAGCTGGGCGACGTCGACGGGCTCCGACTTGACGTCGGCGACGTCGACCAGGTCCTGCAGCCGGGTGACGGCGTCGTCGATGCGCACGACGTCGCGGCTGACGAGCTCGGAGAAGTGGCTGCGGAACTCGGTGTCGTCGTAGTGGTCGGGGAGCAGCTCGGAGAACGTGCGGATCGAGACCAGCGGATTGCGGACGTCGTGGACGAGCGCGCGCACCATCTGACGCAGGTCCGAGTGCCCTGCGGCGTCGGCTTCCGGGTGGCCGGGGGGGTCTGGACTTTCGTCCGGCGCCGGCCCCAGCACGCTCTGCATCGCGTCGCTCGCCATCTGCAGTGAGCTCCGCGACGGCGCGGCGACCTCCGCGGCAGCGGGTTCGGGGTCGCCTGCTGGTTCGAGCGTGCCGAGCACCACCTCGTCGTCGCCTTCCTCGGGCAGGATGGTCGCCTCGGGAAGCTCGCGCTCCGGGTCCGGCACGATCGCGACCGGCCGCCGCGGTGTGGTGGGGCGTTCCGGAGCATCGGAGCGGACCTCGGACAGCGGCCCGGCAGGCGTCGCGCTCGGCTCCGCGTAGGCGTCGAGCCAACCGCTCCCGCCCGGGAAGCGCAGGTGGACGGGCAGGATCGGGTCGGAGCCGGTGAACGCGAGCGTGCGCACCACGACCGCCTCGAGCTCGTGGAGGTTGCCCGGCCAGGGATAGGCGCGCAGCCCCATCAGCGCCTCGTTGCTCCACTCCCGGGAGCGCTCGCCCCGCTCGTCCGCCCAGGCGCGCGAGGTCTCGGACACGAAGGCGTCGATGCACTCGGGCCTGTCGCGCAGCGCCGGCAAGTGCAGCGTGATGCCCGCCAGCGTCTGCGCGAAGCGGGGCTCGATACCCGGCTCGATGTCGAGATCGGCCTCGTCGCCGGCGCCTGCGATGAAGCGGACCCGATTGGCCCACGGACTGCCGTCGGGCAGGCGGTACTCCATCCAGTCCTGAACGCGTCGCTGCACCGCCAGGGGCAGCCGGTCGACGTCCTCGAGCCAGATCGTCAGCGCCCGTTCGTCGCGCGTCTCGGCGCCGGCCCGAATCTGCTCCAGCAGCTCCTCGCTGCTCGCCACGCCGCGGCAGCTCACGTGCACGAAGCCCTCGTCGGGTCCGCCCCCGAAAGCGTGCACGTAGCGGGCGAGGATGCTGCGGCCCGTGCCTTCCTCGCCCCGGATCAGCACCGGGACGAGCGCCATGCGGGGGTCGATGGCCCGCATCAGCTCGGGCAGCTCGACGTTGGCGAACCAACGCGCGAAGCGGTCGCGCAGCGCAGCGCGCTCGCGGCGGACCGACAGGCGATCGCTCGTGCGGCGTTGCAGCCCGTCGCGCAGCGCCCGCCGCAGCTCGACCGGGTTCGGCGGGTAGGCGATGAATTGGGCGGGCAGCGTGTCGAACAGCCGCCGGGCCTCCGGGAGGTCGGGCTTCGGTGACAGCAGCACCCACGTGACATCAGCCAGCCGCGCCGCGAAGCGGTGCACGAACTCGAGCTCATGCTCGAAGTCGTCGCCGAGGCCGAGCACTACCGCGCTCGGCGTCGCCGCCGACTCGAAGAGCCGATCGAGCGGTCCGCCGAGCACAGCGCTGTCGCCCACGCCGGCGACCCTCGCGAGGGCGGCGCGATGCGTGGCGTCGCGATGGATGATCCAGACGGTCAGCATGATCTCCCGTTGCGGTCGGGAATCGAGAGGATTGACGAAGTCCACTGGCCGGTACGGCCGGCGCACGAACTCAGCGGGTATCTCCGCAAGTCGTGTGCCAAACCTACCGCCGACCCGCCCTGCCTGTCCCTGCATCGGCACGGTACGACGCCAAGCCCGCGAATCAACGACGAAAGCCGCCGCGCTCCGGGCCGGTCGCCGACCACCTCGCCGGTGCGCGATAGATTAGACGGAGCGACAGGTGCCGCACATATGAGGGAAACTCTTTCCACACGACCGAAGCAGCGCGGTCCGCGGGCCGCTCGCGGGGGCCTGTCTGCGCCGCCTCGCAGCCCTCGGGGAGCGCCGCCAGCCGTGCGCCCCGTCGGCCCGCACCCGAAGATCCCGCTGCTCGTTCTCGTCGCGCTGCTCTGGATCGGGCCTGCTCGGGCCGCACTCGCCGAGCCGCCGGAGTTGGCCGGTGACTGGTACGTGCTCGTCCACTACCGCGACACCGCGGGGGAGGACCCCGATCAGCTCTTCTGGGACGACGAGGTGTGGCGCTTCGAGCCGCACGCGGACGGGCTTCGCTGGACGAGGCACCCCCACGTGACCCTCCGCGACGACACCGGGCGCACCGAGAAGCTGCCCGGCGGCGGCGAGGCCCGCGCGGCCGGGGGGTGGTCGCCGAGCCCGGCGCAGTGGGCCGAGATCCAGGGTCGCCTGCAGGTCGACGGCCACGAGGCGCGCTCGAAGACCCTGCGCGGGTCCGCCGGAGCCGGGTACCGATCACGGGGCGGTCCTCGGCCGGGGTCGGCGTCGATGGTCGCCTACGCGGAGGAGTGGGCGATCGAGGGGCCGGCGGATCGGCCCGTGTTCGTGCGTCGCGACAGCCTGGCCTCCGGACGCGCCGACCCGGCGATCGGGCGCACGGTCTTCGACGCGCACGCGTGGTCGGAGGACGGCCGCGAGCTGCGCGGCGCCTACAGGCGCGATGACCGGCTGACGGGAGAATTCCGCATGCTGCGCATCCGCATCGGGTCGGGGCGGTGAGCGGTCGGGTTCGCCGGGCGAAGCCCGCGGATCTCGACCGGGTCGCGGCGCTCTGGACCGCGATCACGCATCACCACGAGCCGATCGACCCGGTCTTCCGGATGCGCGACGACGCCGACGGCGAGCTCGCCGAGCTGCTGCGCGCGATGGTGCGGGATCCCGACTGCGAGATCCTGGTCTACGACGAGCAGGGTGACTTGCCCGGCATGTTGATCGTCCGCATCGACCAGGCGCCGCCCATCATGGACGAGGTGCAGCGCGCCGAGATCACCGACCTCGGCGTGCGCGACGGGGAGCGGCGCCGCGGCATCGGGACGGCGCTCGTCGAGACGGCGCTCGACTGGGTGCGCGCTTCCGGGGTCGCGCGCGTCGAGGTGCAGGTCGCCCACGGCAACGCCGAGGGACAGGCGTTCTGGCGGGCCCGGGGCTTCGGCGACTTCATGGACGTGCTCGACAAACGCCTGTAGGTTCTGGTGCGCGCCGCCCGCTCGGACTCTTCGGTTCGTCGGGCGGCGCAGTTGCGCGGGCCGCCCGGCGCCGCAGGCCGGCCCCGCACCGACCGAGGAGCCGACCGATGTGCCCCGCCGCCGCCGAGACCCGTCTCAACCCGCTCGCCGTCGAGCTCAACGAGACGATCACAGCGGGTGCTCCCGAGGTTCTGGAGATGCTCTCCGCCTACGGGCGCCGCATCTACTTTCCGCGCGGCATCCTCTCGCAGTCCGCCGAGGCCAAGGAGAAGGCGCATCGCTTCAACGCGACGATCGGCATCGCGACAGAGGGTGGTCATGCCATGCACCTCGCCTCGGTCCAGCAGCACCTCGCCGACCTTCCGCCGGACGACGCGTACACCTACGCGCCGGCCTCCGGGCGGCCCGGGCTGCGCGAGCTGTGGCGCGCGAAGCTCGAGGCCGAGAACCCGAGCCTCGTCGGCAAGGCGTACGGAGCCCCGATCGTGACGAGCGCGATCACCCACGGCCTGACGCTGGTGGGCGAGCTCTTCATCGACCCGGGCGACGTGCTGCTGCTGCCCGACAAGCTCTGGGGCAACTATCGCCTGGGCTTCGAGGTGCGCCTCGGGGCGCGCATCGAGACCTACCCGTTCTACGCCGGCCAGGGCTTCGACGTGGACGCACTGGCCAGCAAGCTCGCCGAGCTGGCGGCGGAGCACGCCAAGGTCATGGTGCTCCTGAACTTCCCCAACAACCCCACCGGCTACATGCCCACCCCCGACGAGGCCCGTGCCATCGTGAAGGTGCTGCGCGCCCAGGCCGAGCAGGGCACGAAGCTCGTCGTCGTCACCGACGACGCCTACTTCGGCCTCTTCTATCACCTGGGTGGGGTCTCCTCGACCGAGTCGCTGTTCGGGCCGCTCACCGGCCTGCACGAGAACATCCTCGCAGTGAAGCTCGACGGCGCCACCAAGGAGCTGTTCGTCTGGGGGCTGCGCTGCGGCTTCATGACCTTCGGGCCCGGCCGCGCTGACAGCGCCGATGCGGTCTGCACCGCCCTCGAGGCCAAGGTGAAGGGCGCCATTCGGGCCGGGGTGTCGAACGTCCCGCAGCTCTCGCAATCCCTCGTCGAGCGGGCGCTCGGCTCGTCGACGATCGCCGCCGAGCGCAAGGCGAAGTGCGAGACCCTGCGCGCCCGGGCCGAGCGCGTCCACGAGGTCGCGAACCTGCCCCGCTACGCGGAGAGCTGGGACGTCCATCCCTTCAACAGCGGCTACTTCATGTGCGTGAACGTGAAGGGCGTCGATGCCGAGGCGCTGCGCGTGCACCTCCTCGACGAGTACGGGGTGGGCCTCATCTCGACGAGCGCCTCGGACCTGCGCGTCGCGTTCTCGTGCCTCGAGGTCGAGGAAGTCGAGCCGCTCTTCGAGGCGCTCCACAAGGCCGTCCAGGAGCTGCGGTCGGGTTGACGCCCGCGTCCGCGCAAGCGAGGCGACCGCGATGACCGACGCCGACGACGCGCTGCCGCCGATCTTGCGCGGCAAGCGCTACGAATCGCCGTCGGCCTTCACGCCCGAGAGCCTGCTGCGCGAGGCGCGGCGCCAGAAGTCGGCCGCCGTCCGGGCGGTGCCCGAGGTGTGTCTCCTCGACCCGGATGGCGACATCGTTCGCGAGCTGCGTGCCGACGGCCGTGCCCGCCTCCACGAGGGCTGGGTCTGCTACCACACCGAGCTCTGGGTCTTCGAGGAGGACGGCCAGGCGCTCGGCGTGGTGGGCTGTGCGGTGGGCGCGTCGTTCGCGGTGCTCGTCGCCGAGGAGCTGTTCGCCTCGGGTTGCCGGCTGCTCGTCAGCGTGACCTCGTCGGGACAGCTCGTGCCCGCCCGGCAGCCGCCGTACTTCGTGCTGATCGACCGGGCGCTGCGCGACGAGGGCACGAGCTACCACTACCTGCCCCCGTCGACGTACAGCGACGCCCCCGAGCACTTGATCGAAGCCCTCGAGGGCGCCTTCGAGAAGCTCGACTTCCCGGTCCTGAAGGGCGCCACCTGGACGACCGACGCGCCCTTTCGCGAGACCGAGCAGGCCATCGAGTCGATGCGCGGCCGCGGTCTGCTCGCCGTCGAGATGGAGGCGGCGGCCCTCTACGCGTTCGCGCGGGCACGCAGCAAGCCGCTGATCTGCTTCGCCCACGTCACCAACCAGATGGGGCAGATCGAGGGCGACTTCGAGAAGGGGCGCGCGAACGGGACCGAGGATGCCCTGCGCGTCGTGATGGCGACCGTGCGGAAGCTCGGTGGCCGCGGAGGTGCGTCGCCGTCCTCAGAGGGCTGACGGCGGGCCGCTCGCGGGCCGCCCTTCGAGCGCCTCGAGGATCTCCACCGTCGTCACGACGCCCCGCTCGAGATTCTCCACCGAGACCCGCTCGTCGGTGCCGTGCACGCCCCGGGCGTCGGGGGTGTCGAGCCAGCGGGGCACGAAGCCGTAGGACAGGATGCCGAGCTCGCGAAACCAGTGGGCGTCGGTGAAGCCGCCGATCATGCGGGGCACGACGAGCGCGTCCGGGTCGTGGGCCAGCGCGACCCGTTCGATGGCCCGGAACAGCTCGGTGTCGGCCGGCGAGCTCAGCGATGGAAACGAGAGCAGCGTCTCGATCGAGACCAGGGGGTCGGCGACGACGTTCTCGAGGGCGCGCACGAAGTCCGCGCAGCGCTCGCCGGGCAGCAGCCGCACGTCGAGTCGCGCGCGCGCGACGCCGGGAACCACGTTGGTCTTGACGCCGGCCTCGAGCACCGTGATCGAGATCGTGTTGCGGACCAGCGCGTTGTAGCCGGGCTCGGACAGGAAGCGGCGCGCGAAGTCGGAGTCCGCGTCGAGCGAGCTGGCGAGCGAAACGAAGCCCGCCCGGTCCTCGGCGGGCGCGCTGGCGGCGAGCGCGAGGAACATGGTCTCGACCTCGGGGAGCACGCGCACCGGCGCCTCGACGCGCCGCACGCGATCGAGCGCCGCGATCAGCCGGGGCACGGCGGCGTCGCGCCGCGGCGAGGAGCCGTGGCCGGGCGTTCCCCGGGTGGACAGCTCGAGCCAGCACGGGCTCTTCTCGGTGACCGTGACGCCCCACATCGGCGGCACGTCGGGCGAGCCGGGACCGCGCCGGCGCGGGCGGATGCTGCCGCCCTCGGTCAGCAGGTACTCGGCGTCGCCGAGCAGTTCGGGATGCTCACGCGCGATGAAGCCCGCGCCGTCGAGGCCGCCGGTCTCTTCGCCCGGCGTCGCGAGCAGGATCACGTCCCGCTCGAGCGGCGTCCCGCGGCGGGCGACTGCGAGTAGCGCGAACACCTGCACGGCCGTCACGCCCTTGGCGTCGAGGGCGCCGCGGCCGTGGACGAAGCCGCCTGCGATCTCTCCGCCGAAGGGATCGCGCTCCCAGGCGTCGGCGTCGGCCGGCACGACGTCGATGTGCGACAGCAGCACGATCGGGCGAGCGGCGCCGCTGCCGGGCACGCGCGCCCAGGCGGCCGCGCGGCCCTCGCCCGGCGTGTCGACGATCCGCGACTCGATGCCGGCCCCGGCGAGTCGCTCGACGATCACCTCCGCCACCAGCTGCTCGTTGCCGGGCGGCTCGAAGGTGGGGTGCCGGATCATCTCGGAGAGGAACCCCGCCACCTCTTCGGTGGCTTCCGGCGCCGCCGGATCCGCCGCGGAGTCGAAGGGCCAGACCGGCCAGGCCGGTCGCGGTGCAGACAGCAGCAGCAGCGTGGCGATCAGCCCCGCGATCCCTGCGCCGGTGGGAAAGCGAGCAAGTCGGTGTGGCGAGTGCTGCATGCGGGGTCCGAGTTCGATGATGGCCTCTTCCCGCGCGAACCGTGGCCCGTCCCCCGCGCCCCGGCCCTCGTTGGCTCGCTGCGCGTTTCCGGCGGGGACCGCGGATCCGGTGGGTTTCGATGGTCGTGCGAAAAGGCGGGGTTGCGGCGGCGCGTGCCGACGATCTGCCGTGCACAGCCGCACGCGAGCGGCTAAGTATAGGCCGCGTTCACAGCGACGCGTGCCCCCCCGATCAACCAGCCGTTCGTGCCCAGCTCGTAGTCAGAGGAGATACGGGTGCCCTTCCCCCAGGCGCGGGGCCCGCTCCAGTCGCCGTCGAGCACCGCTCGCGGACCGCTGGCGGCCCTGCTCGTCGCAACTGTCTTCCTGTTCGGATTCGATGCGCCCGAGCCGGGCGACACGCCGGACGTGTCCGCGCAACCGCCCGCCGCGCTGCGCGACGGGCCGGGCTCGAAGGTGGTCGCCGAGTACGCGCCCGTCGCGATCGAGACACTGCCCCTGCATCTGCCCGAACACGTCCGACCGGACGACGAGGGCTGGGCTCCGCCGACACCGCTCACGATCGTCACCAAGGGTGTGCTCCAGCGGGGCCAGACGCTTTCCACGGCGCTGCGCGGGCAGGGAATCTCCTCGGCGACCATCCATCTGATCGCCCGCGAGCTGCGCGGCGTCTTCGACTTCCGTCGCGCTCAGCCCGGCCACAGCTACCGGCTCGGCCAGGACCCCGACGGCATGGTGCTCGACTTCCGTTACTCGACGAGCGCGGAAAAGAGCTTCTACCTGTTCTGGGAGGGAGCCCGCTACGCGGTGCGCGAGGACCAGGCCGCGCTGCGCACCGAGCTCGCGAAGGTGAGCGGTGGCATCGAGAGCTCGCTCTACGAGGCGATCGTGCGGGCCGGCGAGCACTCGGCGCTCGCCGGGGCCTTCGCGGACATCTTCGCCTGGGACATCGACTTCAGTCGAAACGTCCGTCCCGGCGATGACTTCGAGATCCTCTACGAGCGTCTCTACCGCACCGACCCCGAAGGCGACGAGGTCTACGTCAAGCCCGGACGCATCCTCGCGGCCCGCTACCGGGGGAGCGTGGGCGATTTCGAGGCGGTGCTCTTCGAGGGCGAGGCCAGTCGCGGCGCCGGCTACTACCGGCCCGACGGCAGCGCGATCGAGCGGGCTTTCCTGGTGGCGCCCCTCGAGTACCGGCGCATCAGCTCGGCGTTCACGACTGCGCGGCGGCATCCGATCCTCGGCGTCGTGCGCCCGCATCGCGGCATCGACTACGCGGCGGCGGCGGGCTCGCCGGTCTGGTCGGTGGCCGATGGCACGGTGATCTATCGCGGCTGGGCGGGGGCGTCCGGCAATCTCGTGAAGGTCAAGCACCGCACCGGCTACGTGTCCTACTACGCGCATCTCTCGGCCTTCGAGGAGGGGATGAAGGTCGGCGACACCGTCGAGCAGAAGCAGATCATCGGCTACGTGGGCTCCACCGGCCTCGCGACCGGCCCGCACGTCTGCTTCCGTGTACAGAAGAACGGCCGCTACGTGAATCCCCTCGACATCGTCTCGCCGCCCGCAGACGGCGTGGCCCGTCAGGACTGGGCGCTCTTCAAGGCGCGGCGCGACCTGCTGCTCTCGGATCTCGGCTCGGCGACCCTGGTGGCCGCCGACGAGGCGCTCTGACACACCCGCCACCGAATCCGCCCCCGCGCCGCGGCATCGAAGGCATTTCCCCTGTCGCGCTAACGTGACGGACGGGCCCTCGCGCCCCCGTTGCACTCCCAGGGTCGCCGGGCAGCCGGGCAGCAACGTCGAAGCTCCACCCGGCGCCGGCCCGGCCCAGGGAGGCGAGGTCCGCCATGTCCGATACCCGATCCGAAGCAAACGAGAAGATCGAAGAACGGCTCGCCGAGCTCGGCCGGCGTCTCGCCGACCGCGAGGCCCGCCACGCCGAGGCGCTGGATGACGCCTGGAGCTGCGCAAGGTCGTTGCACGGCCGGGTCGCTTCGGCGCTCGGGCGCTACCACGCCGCCGTTCGGCCCACCGCCCCGCAGCTGGAGGTCTCCCTCTCGGTTCCGCGGGTGGACGACAAGCACCTGCACGCCGTCGAGTTCGAGCTGGGGCGCGGGCGCCATCGCGCGATCGTCACGGTGAAGAGCAAGGGCGAGGTCACGCTCGTGGGCCCGTTCCGGACCGGCAAGGCCGAGGGGCCCTGCCGCTCGTTCCCGACGTCGGCGAACGCCGAGATCGAGGCCGCGATGGGCGACTTCGTATGCGCCTTCATCGAGGATGCCGTCGCGCCGTGAACCGATCGACCAGGCAGCGCGCCACCGCACGCCGAGGGGAGTGCCCGTGAGCGACCGGGGCGCGGCGATCACGAGCGTCGACGACTGCGTGGCGTACCTCCGCTCGGGCGAGAAGCCGCGCGAGCGTTGGGTGATCGGCACCGAGCACGAGAAGATCGCGCTCTATGCCGACAGCTTCGAGCGCGTCCCCTACGAGGGCGAGCGCGGCATCGGCCGCCTGCTCGAGCGGATCGCCGCGGTCAACGGCTGGAGTCCCGTCCTCGAGGGCGAGAACGTGATCGCCCTGAAGAAGGACGGCGCTTCGATCACCCTCGAACCCGGCGGACAGATCGAGCTGTCGGGGGCGCCCCTCGGTGCGATCCGCGAGACCTGCAGCGAGTTCAACCATCACGTCGACCTCGCGAACGAGATCGCGTCCGAGATGGGCATCGTCTTCGTGGCCCTCGGCATCGACCCGCTCCACCCGGTGCCCGAGATCCCCGTGATGCCGAAGCGCCGCTACGACATCATGCGCGAGTACCTGCCGACCCGCGGCGGACTCGGCCTCGACATGATGCACGCCAGCGCCACCGTGCAGGCCAACTTCGATTTCGCCGACGAGGCCGACATGGCGCGGAAGCTGCGCACCGCGATGGGGTGCACGCCGATCGTCTCGGCGATGTTCGCCAACTCGAGCATCGCGGCGGGCGGCGAGAGCGGCTTCGCGTCGAAGCGCGTGGAGATCTGGCGCGACACGGATCCCGACCGCTGCGGGCTGCTGCACTTCGTCTTCGAGTCGGGCTTTGGCTATCGCGACTACGTGGAGTGGGCGCTCGACGTGCCGATGTTCTTCGTGGTGCGCGACGGGACCTACACGCCGGCGAAGGGCACGACGTTCCGCGAGTTCATGGAGCACGGCTTCGCGGGCCTGCGCGCCGACGAAGACGACTGGGACCTGCACCTGACGACGGTCTTCCCCGAGGTGCGTCTCAAGCGCATCATCGAGGTGCGCGGCGCGGATGCGGTGCCCCGAGACCTCATCTGTGCATTGCCGGCGCTGTGGAAGGGCGTGCTCTACGACGACGACGCGTGCGCGGCCGCCTGGCGACTGGTCGCCGACTACTCGCGCGAAGAGCGCGAGGCCGCGCAGGAGGCGGTGGCTCGCGACGGTCTCGCGGCGCGAGTGGCCGGTCGCCCGGTGCTCGACCTGGCGCGCGAGCTGGTCGACATCGCGAGCGCGGGGCTGCGTGCGATCGCCGAGCCCGCCGGCTCGGCGCCCGACGAGCGCGCCTTCCTCGACCCCTTGCAGGAGCAGATCGCGCTCGGTCGCAGCCCGGGTGAGGCCGTGCTCGAGCACTGGCGGGGTGAGTGGCAGGCCTCGCCCGCGCGGTTGATCGACTACGCCCGGTACTGATAGAGTCCGCTTCGCCGCGCCCGAGGGTCGCGGCGTCGCGCCCACAACTCACGTCCCGAGGCCACCGATGGCTACGACTTCCTTCAAGGTCAGCTTCACGCTCGACGAACAGGACGTCTCGTACTTCCGGAAGCTGTTCAGGAAGGCGCGCGCGGCCGCCCGGGAAGCGAGCCGCGAGGAGATCCTCGAGGGCGCGCGTTCGCTGGTGGAGAGCGTCAGGGCCGCGAAGAAGACGCCGCACTTCGTCGTGACGGCCGTCGAGGCCATCGACGACCTCACGGCGATCATCGAGGACGAGGACTACCACGCCCCGAAACCCGTGGTCGACCAGGTGCTCGGCGCGCTGGCCTACTTCGCCGAGCCCGAGGATCTGATTCCCGACCACGTGCCCGTTCTCGGCTTCCTCGACGACGCCATCATGATCAAGTTCGTCGAGAGCGGGTTCAAGCACGAGCTCGCCGCCTACCGGAAGTTCAAGCGCTTCCGCGACGGCGCCGAGCACCGGCCGTGGACCAAGGTGGCCCAGGAACGACTGCCGAAACGACTCGAGGAGCAGCGCCGCAAGCTGCGCGCCGACGTCGACCGGCGCCGCAAGGCCGACGAGGCGAAGGGCGTGATCGGCTTCTAGCCTGGCCGCCCGACAGCTGTCCTTCCACCCGCAAAGCGTGTCGACCGAGACGCGACCATGAGCGACGCCGAGCTGCCCCGCATCCTGATCGTCGACGACGAGGAAGCCATCCTCGAGACGATGACGTTCACCTTCATGGGTGACTACCGGGTCCTCACGACCACGGACCCCCGGAAGGCCGTCCAGCTGCTCGACGACAACGAGCCCGTGGCGGTGGTGATCACCGACCAGCGGATGCCCGAGATGAGCGGTGTCGAGCTGCTCGAGCAGGTCTACGCCAGGCATCCCGACACGGTGCGCATCATGCTGACCGGGTTCGCCGACTCGGAGGCCACCATTCAGGCCATCAACGCCGGTCACGTCTACGCGTACGTCAACAAGCCGTGGGAGCCCGACGAGCTGAAGAACGTGGTGCGCCGGGCCGCCGAGCACCACGCGCTCGCCTGCGAGAACCGGCGCCTGCTCGCCGATCTGCAGAGCGCGAACTCGATCATGCAGGCCGTGATGGACAAGCTCGACGTCGGCGCCATCGCGGTCGACCGGTCGGGCATCGTGCGCGCCGCGAACGCGCCGGCGCGCGCCTACCTGGGCATCGAGGGCGAGCCGGCGGGCCGCACGATCGACGACGTGCTCGCCTGCCCATGTGCGGGCAACCTGGTCGGCACGGTGCGCAAGCTCGCCGACGAGCAGGACGGCGGCTTCGAGGACATGGACCTGGCGACCGGCGGCAAGGGCCACCGCGTGCGCATCAGCGTGCAGCCGCTGGCCGGCTCGGGGGGCGAGTCGCTCGGTCGTGTGGTGCGCTTCAAGGAGATCTCCCACGAGCCGCTGCGGCGCGCCTTCGAGGAGATCATCGACGAGGTGGCGGCCGAGGCCGGCGGCCTGCGAGACGTGCTCGAGGCTGCGCTCGGGCGACTCGCCGGCCTGCTCGGCGACGTCGAGGGCAGCGGCATCACGTCGCCCAACATGGCCGAGCTGGCCGAGCGCATCACCCGCGGCCAGACCGCGATGCAGAGCTGGCTCGACGTCGACGACGTGCTGCACCGCGACGAGTACCCCGAGGCCCAGCTGCTGCGCGACCGCATGCTGGTCGCCAACAAGCGCTGGCCGCGCCCCGACGGTCTGCCCCAGCGCGTCGAGGCGCTCGCGCGCCGCGTCGAGGACTACTACGAGTCGGGCGAGAACCCCCGCGAGCGGGTCCTCTAGCTCCGGTGTCCGCCGAGACCACGGTCTCCGCTCCGTCGCCCCCGGCGCCGCCCCGTCGCGGCGGGCTCTCGCGGCTGACGCTGCGCATCGAGCGCCTGCAGGCCACCTTCCGCTTCACGTTCGCCTTCCACGCGCGAGAGGTGCGCTTCGAGATCGACCGGGGCGACGGATTCGAGCGCATCTTCCACGAGACCTTCTCCTTCCACGCCGGGCGCCACGATCCAACCGAGCTGATCCTGCAGCTCGACGATCTGCTGCGCCGCACGCGTCTCCTGCACCCGAACGCGAACCGCCGCGACAGCCGCGAGCTGATGGGCCGGCTGCTCGCCGCGGCGCCCGTCTATCTCGACGGCATCTGCGCCGAGCTCGACGCCGACGATCAGCTCGACGAG
The DNA here is from genome assembly GCA_964515335.1 of uncultured Spirochaetaceae bacterium. Taxonomy (GTDB): domain Bacteria; phylum Myxococcota_A; class UBA9160; order UBA9160; family UBA4427; genus TMED88. The sequence goes on along the minus strand of CAZETS010000005.1, from coordinate 66,234 downwards.
GCGATGCACGTGCGCTTCCACCAGGACGTCGCGCTGCTCGCCCAGCTGCTCGTCCGCTTCGGCGAGAGCCTCGAGGCCGAGCCGATCCGCCCGATCCGGCTCGCGGGTTACGTGCTGCGCCGGCGCATGTACCGCTCGCTCGAGGTGGTGACGCGCGGCCGGGTGAGCGCCGAGTACCTGCTGCGCTACGTGGCCCGGCAGGTCGATCCCGTCGATCCGGGCGACGACCCGACCGAGAGCGGCTTCTTCCACGCGCTCGAGAGCGGAGAGCCCGAGCGCGTCGACCGCATGCTGGTGCGCATGACGGAGCGCGCCTTCTACCAATGGGTCGAAGGGGTCTGCCTCGACGAGGACAACCAGGCCTTCGAGAAGGAGGACAGTCCCTTCGGCGATCGTGAGAGCGAGATCCTCGCCGCGGTGACGGCCGCCGGCTCGGACGCGATCCGATGCGGCGAGGACATATCGCCTTTCCTGCGGCGGGGCGATCGAGACTGTCTGCGGCTGCTCAAGAAGCTCGAGCGCTGGTTCCTGCGCCAGTACGACATCCAGCACTCCTCGGCGGTCATCCAGCACGCCGCCTGGCTCGAGCAGGGCGAGAACGACGGCGGCGCGACGCTGACGTGGCACACGCCCACCAACTACACGGCGGCCCTCGCGGCGATCCTGCTGCCCTTCGTCGGCGCCGCCGTCGCCTACGACCGGGTGCCGCGGTTCTTCGATTTCGTCTGCTCGGCCGAAGTCGTCGTGGTCTTCGCCCTCGCGAGCTGGTTCCTCCTCTATCGATTCGTGTGGAGGCGCGATCTGAGCTTCTTCCACGCCTCGGTGCCGCGCATCGGAGCGGGCATCATCGTCGGCTATGCGCCGGTCTTCCTGATCGACGAGGTGTGGGCGCTGGCCGGGCGCGACGTGGCGATGCTTGGCGGCCTGGTGATGTTTCTCGGCCTGGTGACGCTGCTCTACATCTACGTCGAGGTGCGCCGGCGGATCGGCGACAGTGCGGTGGCGTTCGTGCGCGCGCGGGCGATCTTCCTGCTCGGTGTCCTGCAGGCTGCGGCACTGGGCCTCGTGATGACGAGCCTGATCGGGCCGTTCATGGTGCTGCGCAGCTGGGAGCCCAGCGGGCGTCTCGACGCGACCGTCTCCGTCCTGCAGCAGCAGCTTCCTCCGCTGCTCGGCGATCTGCCGCGCATCGTCGGCTTCGAGCCCGTCTATGCGTTCCCTTCCGCGCTGTTGTTGATGACGTTCCTCTCGTTCTTCATCGGCGTCTTCCTCCAGCTGCTGTGGGAGGAGCTGCCGATCACCGAACCGCTCTAGGGCCCGGTCCACGAGCCGTCGCGGCAATCCGCCACCCTCTGGCACCCCCCTGCCCCGGCGGTACCATCGGGCCGCGCCCCGACGGGCCAACCGGCCCCGTTCGCGACCGCGGTCGTGCGCGCGCCGAGCCGGCCCGAAGGAACTTCCCCCAGCCATGTCGAATCAGGCGAACGAGCCGAATCCGGCGAACGCCGATGTCACACACGCGAAGATCCTGATCATCGGCAGTGGACCGGCCGGCTACACGGCCGCCATCTACGCGTCGCGGGCGGGCCTCGATCCGATCGTGATCGCCGGCTTCCAGTTCGGCGGCCAGCTGATGATCACCACCGACGTCGAGAACTATCCGGGCTATCCCGAGGGCACGAGCGGCCCGGCCATGATGGAAGACCTGCAGAAGCAGGCCGAGCGCTTCGGGACGAGGATCGTCTTCGAGGACGTGACGAGCGTCGACCTTTCCGAGCGTCCCTTCCGCCTGTCGGTCGGCGACGACCGCTACACCGCGGACGCCCTGGTGGTGGCCACGGGCGCCACCGCGAAGTGGATCGGGCTCGAGAGCGAGACGCGGCTGCAGAACCGCGGGGTCTCGGCCTGTGCGACCTGCGACGGCGCGCTCTACCGCGACATGCCGCTCGCCGTCGTGGGCGGCGGCGACACCGCGATGGAGGAGGCGCTCTTCCTCACGCGCTTCGCCACGAAGGTCACGGTCATCCACCGCCGCGACGAGCTGCGGGCTTCGAAGATCATGCAGCAGCGCGCCATGCAGCACGAGAAGATCGACTTCCTCTGGGACTCGGTGGTCGACGAGGTCCTCGGCGACGATGTCGTGACTGCAGTCCGCGTGAAGGACGTGAAGACGGGTGAGACCGACGACCTGCGGGTCGATGGCCTCTTCGTCGCGATCGGCCACAAGCCGAACACCGAGCTCTTCGCCGGCCAGCTCGACTTCGACGATGCCGGCTACCTCCGGGTCACGGCGGGCACGACGCGCACCTCGGTGGAGGGCGTGTTCGCGTGCGGCGACGTTGCCGACCCGGTCTACCGCCAGGCGGTGACGGCGGCCGGCACGGGCTGCATGGCGTCGATCGACGCCGAGCGCTGGCTCGCCGAGCAGGGCATCGAGTGATCGCCGCGCCATGGCGTTGACACGAGAGATGCTCGAGCGGCTGACCGACCGCTCGACCGACATCGTGGTCGCGACCGATCGCAAGGGGCGCGTCGTCTACTACAACGACGGCGCCTCGCGAAGCCTCGGCTACACGAGCGACGAGGTGCTCGGCCGCTTCGTCGGCCTCTTCTACTCGAGCATCGACGAGGCCCGGCGCGTCGCCAACGCGATGCGCAGCCCCGAGCACGGCGGCGCCGGCATCGTACAGAGCTTCCAGACCGAATTCCTCACGATGTCGGGTGAGAAGATCCCGGTCGCCATCTCGGGCACCCTGCTCTACGACGACGGCGGCGACGAGAACGGCACGATCGGGTACGCGAAGGACCTGCGAGAGATCCTCCACAAGGACCAGCTCGCGACCCTCGGCGAGGTGGCGATCGGCCTCTCCCACGAGATCAACAACCCGCTCGCGGTGATCCTCAACCAGTGCCAGCTGCTCGAGAACGAGATCTCCCGGCTCGCGGGCGAGCGCGACTGCTCGGTCGAGGACGAGCGGATCGACGCGATTCGCCGCGAGGTGGCCCGGGTCTCGGACGTCCTCGATCGGCTCGGCGAGATGGTGCAGAAGGACACCTACGAGACGGTCGGCTACGTGGGGCCGGCGCGAATGATCGACCTGCGCCGCGACGAGACCCGCCACGCCCGGCACGACGCGCGGCTCGCCGGACTGCAGCTGCTCGTCGTCGACGACGATCGCGGCATCTGCAACACCCTGAAGGAGATCCTCGAGGCGGACGGCTGCTCGGTCGAGGTCGCGCACGACGGCCTCGAGGCCCTCGACGAGCTTTCCTCTCGGACCTTCGACCTGATGCTCACCGACGTCGTGATGCCGCGCATGGACGGCCACCAGCTCTACCTGCACGTGCGCGAGCGGCTGCCCGACCTGCCGGTCCTGATGATGACGGCGTTCCACTACGACAAGGACCACATCATCAAGCGCTCGCGCATGAAGGGCCTCGAGGGCGTGATCTTCAAGAAGCCGGTCGACCCGGTGCGGCTGCGCGAGGTGATCGTCGAGACGATCCAGCGCGGATCGTCGCCCGCCCCGGCCGACGAGTAGCGGGGTGGCTCGGGGTATCGAGTTCGACGAGGCGGCGGCCCGTGGCCTCGAGGCCGCCTACCTGACCAGCGACGTCGTCGAGCAGCGAGTCATCGTGCTGGGGGCGCTCGGCCTCGAGCCCGGCCAGCACGTGCTCGACATCGGCTGCGGGCCGGGGCTGCTGCTTCGCGATCTGGCGCTCACCGTCGGCCCCGAGGGCCGCGCCGCGGGCTTCGATCAGTCCGAGCCGATGCTCGCCGTCGCGCGCCGCCGCTGCGAGGACCTGCCCCAGGCGTCCTTCGAGCAGGGCGACGCCGCCAGGCTCCCGTATCCCGACGCGAGCTTCGACGCCGTGGTGACCACTCAGGTCTACGAGTACGTGCCCGACATCCCCGGCGCGCTCGCCGAGGTGCGTCGCGTGCTGCGGCCGGGCGGTCGTCTGGCGGTGCTCGATACCGACTACGACTCGCTGGTCGTCCACACCGGGGACCCGGACCGGCTGGCCCGCATCCTCGACGCCTGGGACGAGCACTTCGTGCACCGCGGGCTGCCGCGCACCCTCGGCGCACAGATGAAGGCGGCCGGCTTTCGCGTGCGCGACCGGCGCGCCATCCCGATGCTCAACCCCGAGCACCACCGCAACGCCTTCAGCTGGCACCTCACGAAGATGATCGCCGGCTTTTCGGCGGGCCGGCGCGCCTGCACGAAGGACGACGCGAAGGGCTGGCTCGCAGAGCTCGATCAGCTCGGCCGCGAGGGGCGCTACTTCTTCAGCCTGAACCGTTATCTCTTCGTCGGCGACCGGATCGACTGAGCGCCGGGCCGTCGGGGACAGGCAGCCCGAGCGCCCGCGCGCCCCACGGCAGCGCGGTGCGGAGCTGCGCGATCTGCACGTCGCGCACGCTCGGCGCCGAGGGGATCACGGGCAGTCCGGCCCGCGCCGCAAAGAAGCCGCTCACCCACGCTGCCACTTCGGGCTCGCCGGCGAGCAGCGACTCGGGGGCCGGCCCGCCCTCCATCTGCAGGCTCGGCAGCCAGCAGCCGAGGTCCAGCTTCGGGTTGCCCGCGCAGGCGAAGTTCCAGTCGATCAGCACCACGCCGCGGTCGGCCAGGCAGAGGTTGTCGCTGCGCACGTCGAAGTGGGTGAGCGATTCACCGTCCAACTCGGCGTGTGCTTCGGCGTCGATCAGCGCGGGGAGCGAGGCTTCGAGCCACTCCCGCGAGGCGAGGCCGAGCGCGAGGAACGGCGCGGGGTCGTCGGCGACGTCGCGCCAGCCTCCGTCCTCGCCCGCGTGCACCTCCGAGAAGGGCGCCAGGGTGGTCGGCGTGTCGTGCATGCGGGCCAGCGTGTCGCGGACACGATCGACGAGGGCTTCGTCCCAGGGCGGGGGCCAGCGGGCGTCGCCGAGGTCTTCGATGACGAGCAGCGGCTGGACCGGATCGTCCTCGAAGGCGATGAAGCGCGGCGCGAAGTCGAGGCCCCGGTCGGCCAGTGTCTGCAGGACGCCGCTCTCGGTGCGGATCGCCCGCAGCGAGTGCTCGTTTCGCGGCATCTTGACGAACGCGCGCTCGCCCCCCGCCGTACGGACCCGCCAGCGCGCCGCCGGCGAGTAGCCGCCCTCGGTGGGCTGGTGCTCGACGGTCCTCGCGCCGAGCAGCGCGTCGATGCGCGCCCGGATGTCCGGCGTCGGGAGATCGGTCATCGACGGACGGTTAACACAGCGCCCGGGCGACCGCAGTTGCGACCGCTCGCCGAGTCGTCCCGCTGTTGGCGTGATACGCTCACCCGGTGCCCGTCAGCCTCGGATTGCTCGGCGTTCAGACCATCGACCTCGAACGCGACGCATTGATCGAGCGCCGCCGCACCCTGCCCGAACGCGAGAGCCTGCGTGAGCTGCAGCGGCGCGCCGCCTCGACGGACGCCGCGCACGTCGAGCTCGGCGAGCGCCGGGCGGCCCTGGCGGCATCCGAGAGCGAGGCCGCCGTGCGGGTCGAGGAGATCGCCGAGCAGGCGGCCGACCTCGAGGGCACCCTCTACTCGGGCAGCGTCAAGGTCGCCAAAGAGCTCCAGGCCATGCAGGAGGAGGTCGCGCTGGTGCGCGCCCGCCAGTCCGACCACGAGCAGCAGCAGATGGATCTGCTCGAGGAGATCGACCGGGTCGAGGGCGAGATCTCGGCGAACCGGGCCACACGCGCGGCGATCGACCAGGAGGCAGCCGACGCAAGCGACGCCATCGCCCGGGCCGAGGGCGTGATCGACGGCGAGCTCGCCGAGCTGACCGATCGATGGGAAGCGGGCCGGGTCGGATTGCCGGCCGCGATCCTCGAAGAGTACGACCGGCTGCGCACCAAGGAGCGTCTCGGCGGCCGGGCCGCCGCCGAGCTGACGAAGGGAACGTGCGGGGCGTGTCGCGTCAGACTGCCGGTCGTCGAGTACAACCGCATTCGCGCCGAGCCCGACGACTTGCTCGCCTGCTGTCCGCGGTGCGGCCGCGTGTTGGTGCGCTCGGCCCAGGAGGCGACTGCTCGATGACCCGCGACCCGAAGCAGGCCGGCCCGCTTTCGGCACCCGCCTGCTAGCGTGCCCGCATGCCGCGCCTCGAGTTCTTCTTCGACTGCTCGAGCCCCTGGACGTATCTGGCCTTCCATCGCGTGCAGCCGATCGTGGAGCACACGGGCGCCGAGATCGTGTGGCGTCCGATCCTCGTCGGTGGCGTCTTCAACGCGATCAACCGGGACGTCTACGAGCAGCGGGCGAAGATCCCCGAGCGGCTCGCCCAGGGCGAGACGAGCGCGGCCGGCCGCAAGGCGAAGTACTACTTCAAGGACCTCGCCGACTGGGCGCGCTCGACGGGACTCGTGATCGGTCAGCCTACGGTCTTTCCCGTCAACAGCGTGAAGGTGATGCGCGGCTGTTCGGTGGCCGCCGAGCACGGGCGCCTGGTGGCGTTCGCACGCGCGGCCTTCGAGGCTTATTGGGGCAACCTCGCGGACATCTCGCAGGACCACGTCGTGCGCGGCATCGCCGAGCAGGTCGGCCTCGACCCGGACGAGCTGCTCGAGAAGATCGCGGAGCCGGCCTGCAAGCAGAGGCTCCGCGATGCCACCGACGAGCTGATCGCGCGCGGTGGCTTCGGGTCGCCCACGATGTTCGTCGACGGCGACGACATGTACTTCGGCAACGACCGGCTCGAGGTGGTCGCCGACGCACTCCGGCGCGCCGGCTGAGCGGCGACGGGGCTCGAGGCCTTTCGCCGTGCAGAGACCGCTGCCCCCGCATCCGCCGGTGATCGTCTTCGGGAGGCGCGGTCGGGGATCCACGAAGCTGCGCTCGCCCCGCGTCTTTGCGGCCGTCGCGCTGCTCGCGCTGGCCGGCTGCGCGTCGCTCGTGGGCCCGGGCGAGCCGCCGGTCGATACGGTCTGGCGCGTCGCCGAACTCGACGGTCGGCCGGTGCCGCGGCTGCACGCGAACCGCGCCCCGACGCTGTTGCTCGACGCGGCGGCTGCACGCGCCAGCGGCTTCGCGGGCTGCAACCGCATGACGGGCCGCTACACGATCGACGGCGATGCGATCTCGTTCGGGCCGCTGGCCAGTACGCGGATGGCGTGCGGGCCGCCGGCAGACGAAGTCGAGAGCCGCTACTTCGAGGCGCTCGAAGCGGTGGTGGGTTGGCGGGTCCGCGACGAAGCCCTCGAGCTGCTCGACGCCGAGGGGAGCGTTCTGGCGCGGCTCGAGCGGACGGGCCGCATCGATCCGCCGCTGCCGGGCGACTAGTCGCGAAGCTTCGCGAGCAGCTCGAGGGTGCGCTGCGCGATCGCCTCCCAGCCGTGATGGTCGAGCAGGTGCCGGTGCGCGGCCGCGCCGAGCCGCTCGGCGGCCGCGGGTTCGCGATCGAGGCCGGTGAGCGCGCTGGCGAGGTCCGCGGCCCCGGCGGCGGCGTCGAGCAGGCGGGCCGACTCGCCGTCCCGGAGCCCCACGGCGACCTGCTCGAAGGCGACGATCGGCCGTGCCGCCTCCATGTAGTTGAGCAGCTTGACGGGGAAGCCGCCGGGCCGGCGGCGCGTCAGCACGAGCGCCCGTGCGGCGTGTATGAGCGCGCGCATCTCGTCCCAGGCGCTCACCGACACGATGCGAAGCGGAGAGAGCCTGCGCGCCGCGGCGGCGGCGGCCGGCGCGTCGTGGGTCGCAACCGCGACCGGCGGTGCGCCCGCCGGGAGTCGCCCCGCGGCCGCCGCGAGCAGCTCGAGCTCCTGGTAGCCGTCGAGGTTTCCGGTGTAGAGGAAGAACGCATGCGGGCGCAGATCGTGGTGCGCGCAGACCCGGTCGATCGCCGCGGAAGACGGCGGCCCGGCCGGATCGTGTCCGGGCGGAATCACTGCGACCGGACCGCGTGCGTGCGGGGCCAGCTCGTCGGCGGCCTCTTCGCAGAGCGCCAGCACGGCGTCCGCGTGCCGCGCCACGAAGTGATCGATGCGCGCACCCGTGCGATCGAGGACCCTGCGCCAGCGCGGGTGCGCGTAGGCGGAGAGCTCGTGACGAAGCAGCGTATGGGCGACGTAGACGACCGGCACGCGGGTTCTCGCCCTCGCCAGCAGCCCGATCCAGGCCGCCTCGACGTTGTGGGCCAGCGCGAACGCGAAGCGCTGCCGCGAGGCCGCGCGCGTCCAGGTTGCGAGCAGTGCGCTGTCGGCCAACGGCTTGCCGGCGTTGGGTCCCGATCGCATCGCGCGCGGTGTCGTCCAGGCGGGCGCGGCCGCGACGTCGAGATCGGGCGGCGGGGCTCCCTGTCCGCGCCCGTAGGTGAAGAGCGTCGGCCGTGCGCCCGCCCGCGCGAGTGCGCGGGCCTGGTCGGCCATGAAGATCTGCGAGCCCTGGGGCAGCGGAAACGGAAACGCGCCGAGGAGCGCCAGCGCGATCTCGTCGCGGCGCGCCGACGGGCGCGACGTCACTCCGACTCGGCCCGCGAGGCCGCGCGCCCGCCCACCGGCGGCGTGCGCAAGGTGCGATACAGGCGCGCCAGCTCGACCGCCGCGCGCGCGATCACCCGGGGGCTCGCGCCGGTCTGCCGACCGCGGAGCCGCCGACGGTGGCTGACCGGAACCTGCTGGATGCGGAACCCGGCCGCGCGGGCGCGCACCAGCAGCTCGGTGTTGATGAACGCGCCGACCGAAGAGAGCGGCAGCTCGTCGACGACGCGCCGGTGGAACACCTTGAACGCGCAGTCGATGTCGCGCACCCGCAAGCCGAAGAGCACGCGCACCAGCGCCGCCCAGACCCGGGCGATGACGATGCGCGGCCACGGGTCGCACCGCGGCGAGCGATAGCCGGCCACGATGTCGAAGTCGCGGGTGTGGCGGAGCAGACGGGCGAGCTCGGCCAGGTCGAACTGCAGGTCGGCGTCGCTGAAGAATACCAGCTCGCCGCGGGCGGCGGTCAGCCCCGAGCGCAGCGCCGCCCCGTAGCCCGCGTTCGCGCCGTGCCGCACCGCGCGAACCCGCGCGTCGCTCGCCGACCAGGCGTCGATGATGTCGGCGCTGCCGTCCCGCGAGCCGTCGTCGACCACCACGACCTCGAAGCGCTCGACGAGCTGCGCGCCGATCACGCAGGCGCTCTCGATCACCTCCCCGACGTTCGCCGCCTCGTCGAAGACGGGGAACACCAGCGAGAGCTTCGGGCGGTCGCCCGGTTGCGAGAGCGCGCCGCTCACTCGAGGTACCCCAGCGCGCGCAGCCGGCCCGCCACGATGGCGTCCTCCTCGTCCGTGTAGTCGCGTCGCTGACCGTCGCCCGGTGACGCCGCCGCGGGTCGCCAGTCGAGCCCCATCAGGTCCGCCATCAAGGGCGCGACGTCCGCCAGCCGGGCGGGCAGGGCCGGATTTCTCGGTTCCTGTTCGTCGTTCGCATTTTTTCGCACGTCGATCAGGATGCCGTCGCTGCGATGGGTTCCGTTCATGCCGCGCCCGCGTCCTCCGGCCAGCTCGGCTTCGGACAGCGTTCGCGCCGAGTCGCTGGTCGCCGCCGCCCAGGGCGTCGGAACGAGCGAGAGACCGTAGCCCCGGGAGAGGGCGAGCTCGACCAGCACATCGGGGGCACGGTCGACGAACGGCCCCGAGTAGACCTCTTCGCGCCGGACCGCCCGGGCGACCACGGGCCCGCCGCCGGGAAGCCGCCATCCCGCCAGGGCATCGATGACGCGGTCCCGCGTCTTCTCGTAGTCGCCGGGCGCCACGCAGCCCGCGGCCTCGCGGCCGGCCAGGTTGATCCACACGCCCGGCAGGGTATTGGCCTCCTCGGAGAACGCGAGCGTGCGCGACCAGTCGATTCCGCCGAAGCGGGCGGCGCTCTCGAGCCGCGCCGCCGCACCGCGAGCGCGCCGGAAGATGCGCTGGGCGAGCGCCGCTGGAAGCACGCGCAGCGCGGTGTCGCGGGCGGTGCGGGCCAGCGCGTCGAAGGCGGTGGCGCGCTCGGAGCGCCGGGCCAGCAGCCCGCAGTCGCGGAGGTGCCGGTTCAGGTGGACGATCTCGCGGGCCGCGCCCCCCATGCCGTGGTCCGAGACGACCAGGCACGCGGCGTCGTCCCCGTAGGCGTCGCGGATCTCACCGCAAGCCGTGTCGAGCGCGCCGTACACCGCCGCGATCGCGTCCCGGCGGGCCGGGGAGGCGGCGGGGTCGTGCCGCGGGCTTTTCGGGTCGTGGTCGCGCCAGTAGTGGTGGCCGACGGTGTCGCTTTCGGCGAACACGATGGTGACCAGATCGGGACGCACGCCGTCGCGCCGCTTCATCTCGTCGAGGGCCGCCAACGCGAAGCGCTTCTTCCGCTCGACACGGGCCAGCAGCGTTCCGACGGCCCGCTCCGCGAAGTCGTCGCCCTGCGCGGACTCGTCGATGTCGGGGCGCATCCAGGGCCCGGCGCGAGCCGCGATGCGGCGATAGAGGTCCGGGTCGCTGGTCGCCTCGGCGTCGCTGCCGGTCGAGACCGGCGCGTCGAAGCCCGGCACGAACAGGCCGGGCAGCTGCTCGACGGGATGGCTGGCCGGCATGCCGAGCACCAGCACGCGTCCGCCGGCCCGGGCCGCGCCGGCGAAGATCGTCTCGCCGACCCGGTCCGAGGCGTTCACGAAGCGGATCCGGTAGGCGCCCGGCACCTTCTGCGTGAAGTCGAAGACGCCGTGGTGGCCCGGGGAGAGGCCTGTCATGAAGGTCGTCCAGGCGGGAAAGGTGACGGGCGGCGTCGTCGAGGCGAGAGTCCCGGCGTTGCCCTCGTCGATCCAGCGGGCGAGGTTGGGGAGCCGCCCGGCGGCCGCCAGGGGCCGGATCACGTCGAAGGTGGCGCCGTCGAGGGCGAGGACGAGCAGGGGCCGGACGCCGGCGGGTCGGCTCGGCTCTCGACTCGACGGTCGCCTGGACATCCGGGGTGCGTCTTCCTATATTGCGGCCCCCCCGGGCAGCCAGGCCGGGTGGATGCCATCCGGGCCGGGAGCCCGGGCCGGCGATGCGGGCAGCCGAGGCTAGCAGGACTCGGGACCCCGCAACGGGGCGGGTGGTTGCGTGCAAGGCGTGCCCCCGCCCGGACAGGCAGTCAGACAATCCCCTCGCAGACCCGCGACGAACACCCTTCGGGTGGTCCAATCGACGGAGTCGGGAGTCCCACCATGTCCATCGAACTGCTGTGCCGAAAGCTCGGCATGACCCAGGTCTACAACGAGACCGGGGAGGCCGTCCCCGTCACCGTCCTCGAGGCGGGCCCGAACACCGTCGTGCAGATCAAGAAGAGCGACGGGCCCGACGGCTACTCGGCGGTGCAGCTCGGCTTCGGGGAGCGCCGCGCGAACCTCTTCAACAAGCCCGAGACCGGCCACTTCACGAAGGCGGGCGTAGAGCCCCAGCGGCACCTCGCCGAGAGCCGCCTCTCCGACGATGAGGTGGGCGAGATCGAAGTCGGCCAGGTCATCAAGGCCGACATCTTCGAGGCCGGGCAACGCGTCGACGCGATCGGCACCTCGAAGGGGCGCGGCTACCAGGGTGTCGTCAAGCGCCATGGCTTCGCGATCAAGAAGAAGACCCACGGCACCCACGAGTACTTCCGGCACCCCGGCTCGATCGGCGCCGGCGCCTATCCCGCCAAGGTGTGGAAGGGCCAGAAGCACGCCGGCCACATGGGCGCCGAGCGCGTGACCGTGCAGAACCTCGAGGTGGTGCGCGTCGACGCCGACAACAACCTGCTGTTCGTGCGCGGCGCCGTGCCCGGCCACAACAACGGCCTCGTCCGTGTGCGACGCGCCGTGGCACCGAAGAAGTAGTCCGCCGTCGCCCGCTACGACCGCAAGGACCACTTCCACCAGCGTGCCAAGCGCGAGGGCTTTCGCTCGCGGGCCGTCTACAAGCTCGCCGAGCTGCAGGGCCGCCACCGCCTGCTCGCGAAGGGCCAGCGGGTGGTGGACCTCGGCTGCTGGCCGGGTGGCTGGCTCCAGGAGGCGGCCCGGGCCGTGGGCCCGCAGGGGCGCGTGGTCGGCGTGGACCGGGTTGCCATCGACCCGCCCCTCGAGTTGGCGAACGTGTTCGCAATGGTGGGGGACATCGAGGATCCGGCTATTTGCGAACGCATTCGCGAAGTTCTTGGCGGGCGCTGCGACGTGCTGCTGTCCGACGCCGCCCCCAAGCTGACCGGCATCCGCGAGACCGACCGGGCCGCCGAAGAGCGCCTCCTCGAGGCGGTCGATGGGCTGATTCCCCTGCTGGTTCGGGAGGATGGCGCCTTGTTGGTGAAGCTCCTCGACTGCCCGGAGGCGCAGGAATTCCAGCGCCGGATGCGCGCGGCGTTCGCGCAGGTCAAGACCGTCAAGCCAGGGGCGACCCGCAAGGGCAGCAGCGAGCGGTACCTGCTGGCACGGGGTTATCGGGGCACCGCCGAGCGTGACGACTGACTAGACTGACTGATCCGCCCTGCGGGCGGAGCGAACCCACCACTCAGACGATCTCAGCGAAAGGAGCAGTGCGTTGCCCTCCCCCCGCCCCTTCAAGGTTCTCGGTGTCCAGCAGATTGCGGTCGGCGGTCTCGACAAGCAGAAGCTGCGGCGCTTCTGGGTAGATACCCTCGGGCTCTCGTACGCGTCCAGCTACCGGAGCGAGAGCGAGAATGTCGACGAGGACATCTGCGAGGCGGGCGACGGCCCCTTCAAGGTAGAGGTCGACCTCATGCAGCCCATCGACCCGGACAGCCGGCCCAAGGTGCACGACCCGGCACTCAACCACGTGGGCCTGTGGATCGACGACCTGCCCGCCGCCGTCGAGTGGCTCGAGGGCCAGGGCGTCCGCTTCACGCCGGGCGGCATCCGCCAGGGCGCCGCCGGGTTCGACGTCTGCTTCATCCACCCCAAGGGCAACGAGGCCGCCCCGATCGGAGCCGAGGGCGTGCTGGTCGAGCTCGTCCAGGCGCCCGACGAGGTGCGCGAGGCGTTCGCGACGATCGCCCGGACGTCGAGCTGATCCCGGCGCCGGCGAGCGACGAGGAGTAGAGGATGCAGACTCTCGGGACGACCACGCTCCTCGAGGATGTGGCCTTCGGAGAGGGGCCGCGCTGGCGCGACGAGCGGCTCTACTTCTCCGACATGCACAGCCAGCGCGTGCTGACCGTCGACCTCGACGGCAAGCGCGAGGAGGTCGCGTTCGTCGAGAACGACCCCTCCGGGCTCGGCTGGCTGCCCGACGGCCGCATGCTCGTCGTCTCCATGCAGGACCGGCGAGTGCTCCGCATGGAGCCCGACGGAACGCTCGTCCTGCACGCCGACCTCTCGCCACTCGCCGGCTTCCACTGCAACGACATGGTGGTCGACGCGCGCGGCAACGCCTACGTGGGCAACTTCGGCTGGGATCTCCACGGCGGCGGCGAGCGGCGCAACGCCGACCTGATCCTGGTGACGCCGGACGGCGGTGCGCGGGTGGTGGCCGGGGATCTCGCCTTCCCGAACGGCACCGTGATCACCGACGACGGCCGCACACTGATCATCGGCGAGACGATGGGCCAATGCCTGAGCGCCTTCGACGTGGCCGACGACGGCTCGCTCTCGAATCGCCGCGTCTGGGCCCGGCTCGACGGCGTGCTGCCCGACGGCATCGCGCTCGACGCCGAGGGCGCCGTCTGGGTCGCGTCGCCGGTCAGTCACGGCTGCTTCCGCGTCCTCGAAGGCGGCGAGATCACCCACAAGGTGGAGGTCGAGCGCCAGGCGTTTGCGTGCATGCTCGGCGGGCCCGAGCGCAGGCACCTGCTGGTGTGCACGGCCGGCGACAGCAATCCCGAGTACTGCCAGCGCGAGCGCGATGGGCGCATCGAGGTGGTGGAGGTGGACGTGGCCGGGGCGGGGCTGCCGTAGGGGACGACCGCCCACGCGACTCCGGCGCACGCGAAGCTGCCCGGCCAGGCCCCACGCACCACAGGAGAACGCCATGTCCGATTTCCGTACACCGGTCCCGTTCGGCGAGACCGGGCTTCGGGTCTCACGACTCGGCATCGGCAGCAGCTTCACCGGCGACCCGGCGTTCATCGAGGAGGCCGTCGAGCAGGGCATCAACTACCTCTACTGGGGGTCGATCCGCAGGCCCGCCTTCGGGCGCGCCATCCGGCACGTGGCGCGCCGCGATCGAGAGGGCGTCGTGCTGACCGTGCAGTCCTACACACGCGTCGCCGCTCTGCTCGGGCCTTCGATCGACGTGGCGTTGCGGCGCAGCGGCGTCGAGTACTTCGACTTCCTGCTGCTCGGCATGTGGAACCGGCCTCCCGGCCAGGCCCTGATCGATGCGGCCCGCCGCCTGGTCGAGAAGGGCAAGGTGCGGCACCTGATGATGAGCACCCACAACCGCCCATCTCTGCAGGATCACTTCCGGCGCTATGCCGCCAAGGAGAGCCCGTTCGGTGCCTTCATGCTGCGCTACAACGCGGCGAACCGGGGCGCCGAGCGCGATGTCTTCCCCCACGTCCCCGAATCGCCGCGACCGGGCATCGTCAGCTACACGGCGACGCGCTGGGGGCAGCTGCTCGATCCCAAGAAGATGCCCGCCGGCGAAGAGCCGCCGCCCGCCCGGGACTGCTACCGGTTCGCGCTCTCGAACCCCGCCGTGAGCATGGTGCTCTGCGGCCCCGCCGATCGCGAGCAGATGCAGGAAGCCATCCGCGCTCTCGACGCCGGTCCCCTCGACGCCGACGAGATGGCTCGCATGCAGCGGATCGGCGACCACGTCTACGGCCGCCACGCCCCCCGCTTCGGCGAGAAGGGCGACGAGGCGGCCGGCGGGTAGTCGTGACCGCCGCGCCCGGTGCTAGGCGCTGCCCCGCTTGCGCCGGATGAAGTCCTGGATGAGCCACTGCGAGATGCTGACGTTGCCGGGAAACGTATTCGGCATCGCGTCGACGTGGAACCAGCCCGCGGCCTCGACCTCGTCGTCGTAGCGGGTGTCGATCTCGCCGCTCTCGTACTGGGCGGTGAAGCCGAGCATCAACGAGTTGGGAAACGGCCAGGGCTGGCTCGAGAAGTAACGGACGTCCCCGACCACGATGCGCGTCTCCTCCCAGACCTCGCGGATCACCGCCTGCTCGGCGCTCTCGCCCGGCTCGACGAAGCCGGCCAGCGTGCTGTAGATGCCGGCCGGGAAGTGCTTCGAGCGACCGAGCAGGATCTCGTCGCCGCGCTCGACGACCACGATCATCGCGGGCGAGAGCCGCGGGTAGACGGGCAGCTCGCAGTCCGGACAGGTGCGCGAGCGGTCGTTCTTCGAGGGGACGGTGCGCTCCCCGCAAGCACCGCAGAACTGGTGGGTACGCTCCCACTCGACGATCTGCACGGCCCGTCCCGCGAGGGTGTGCAGGGTCTCGTCGAAGGCGCCGAAGAGCATGCGGAGATCGCGCAGCGCCAGGCCCTCGGGCGGCCGGAAGGCCTCGTCGAGCTGCGCCGAGAAGCAGTGGCGTTCACCGAGGCGGCCGAGGTACTGGGTGCGCACGGCCTCGATGTCGTGGTCATCGATGACGCCGACGGCCGGCACCGAGTTGTCGGTCGTGACGAGCAGCTCGCGGCGCCAGAACGCGAAGAGCAGCGGGTCGGCGCCGGGGTCGTCGGGGGGGCGGTGGTCGGGGATGAAGGGCAGCGGAAGTGTTTCGGACATGCCGTCTAGCGTAGTCGACGCGCCGTTTGCCTCCCATGAATCGATGAGTGGCGAGTGAGTGGTGGCTCGTCGGCCCGCCGCTTCGGGCGCGGGCGACTGCCGGGCGCTTCACTCGTGCGACGGGCGGGACGATGAAGCCTGGCATGACGCCCCGGAAGTCGATGATGCGCCTGCTTCCCCTGCTTCGCGAGTACGGGCAGCTCGAGCGCAAGCGCGTCCACCAGGGTGTCACGCCGAGCGAGTACGAGCGCTGGCGCGAGCTCGAGCAGAAGCTCGGACAACAGATCTCCGACGTATCGAGGCCCGCCGGTGGCGAGCGCCGCAAGCACCTGCGCGTCCCGACCCGCATGCTGGTCGAGTACCGCTCCCGCGAGGACCTCGAGGAGGCGATGATCAGCAGCGTCTCAAAGGGCGGCCTGTTCATCAGCACGGCGTTTCCGCTGGAGATCGGCGCGAAATTCGTCCTGATCCTCGCGGTCGACGCCGCGAACGAGAGTGTCGAGGTGCCCTGCGAGGTGGTGTCCCTCAACCTGGACGCGGCGATGAGAGGGCGTCAGCTCGGCATGGGGGTGAAGTTCGTCGACCTCGGTCCCGAGCAGCAGCGGGCCGTCGACGCGCTCTTCGCCGAGGCCCTCGGGCACGAGCAGCTCGAAGGGCTGATCGAGGGCTGATCGACGGCTGAAGGTCCGGCCCGCACCCGGCGGGCCGCTCCCGCGCCAAAGCGGAGCGCCCGACCCGAGTCGGCGTTAGGCTTGCGCGCCGTGTCGGTGATCGAGCTGGTCGAGGTGACGAAGCAGTACGGGGGGCGGGCGGCGCTCGACCGGGTGAGCTTCGCCGTGCCGGAGGGTGGAGCGCTCGGGCTGCTCGGGCCGAACGGCGCCGGCAAGACGACGGCGCTGCGGCTGATCCTGGGGCTCAGCCATCCGTCCGACGGCACGGTTCAGCTGCAGGGATGGGACCCGCTCGACGCCGAGGCGCGCCGCGGGGTGGGCTACCTGCCCGAGCGGCTCGCCCTGCCGGGCCACGTGGGAGTGCATCGCTTCCTGTCACTGCACGGCGCGCTCGCGGGCCTGAGCGGCGATGCGCTCGAGGACGAGATCGACCGGGTCGCCCTGCTGACCGGCATCGAGAGCCGCCTCGACGATCTCCTCGGCGAGCTCTCGAAAGGCCTCGCGCAGCGCGTCGGCTTCGCGCAAGCGCTGCTCGGCGAGCCGCGGGTGGTGGTGCTCGACGAGCCGAGCAGCGGCCTCGATCCGATCGGGATGCGGGAAGCGCGCGACTGGATCGCCGGCGCCCGCGAGCGGGGCGCCACGGTGCTGATCAGCTCGCACCTGCTCTCCGAGGTCGAGCGCCTGTGCGATCGGCTCGCGATCCTCGACGAGGGGCGCGTGGTCGCTCAGGGGCCGGTCGGCGAGATCGTGCGCGAAGGCGAAGAGCTCGAGGACGCGTTCGTGCGGCTCGTCGCGGAACGCCGAAACCGCCTGGGCGGGAGTCGCGACGATGCGCGTTGAGTCGCGGGCGCTCCGCTTGCTCGCCGGCGAGGCGGTTCGCGATGCCAGCCGGCGTCGCATCGTACCCGCCGTGCTCGCGATCAGCTTCCTCTCGCTGATGATGATGGATAGCTGCACGTCGTGCAGCGTAAACCTCGGCGTGGGCGATCAGCCGGTCCCGGTCGACGTGCTCAGCTGGACCGGCATGCTGACGTTCGCCGTGCTCGGACTGTGGAGCATCGCGCTCGCGGGCCTGCTCGCCTCCGATCATCTACGCGCCGTCTTCGACGACGGCAGCGCGACACTGCTGCTCGCGCGGCCGATCAGTCGGCCGACCCTCGCGCTGGCGCGGCTGCTCGGATCGCTCGCGGTGTCGCTCGGCGCCGCCCTGGTCCTCTGCCTCGGAGCGACGTTCCTGCTGGCCGTGCGCGGCGGTCTGCCGCTCGGGCCCGCCATCGGGGCGACCCTGGCGGTGGTGATGTCGTCGGTCGCGGTGGCGGCGCTGGCGATGACGGCTTCGCTCTTCGTGCCGCGAATCGTGACGATGCTGTTCGTTTTCGGCGGCGTCGGGCTGATCGGTGTCCTCAACGTCGCCAGCGCGGCGGGTCGATCGCTCTCGGGCTTCTACTTCGTGCTCGACAGCTTCGGACCGCCGCTGCTCAGCACCCTGATCCTGGCTCTCTCGCCCTGGTCGCAGCAGGTTCCCGAGACGATCTCGGCCTGGGACGTCTTGCCGCGCACGCTCGCGTGGGCGGCTGGCGGGGTGGCGCTGCTGCTCGTGGTCTTCGATCAGCGCGAGCTTGCGAACCTCGAAGACGGGTAGAGGCGGTTGGAGAGCGGGATGGAGTGGCTCTTACTGGCGATTCCGGCGGCGGTCCTGACCCTCGTCGGGATCTACGACTTCATCGAGGGCAAGACGCTCGTCCACGACACGCTGGACGAGTGGCGGCTCTCGCGGGCGAGCCTGCAGGACCTCGACCGCGCGTGGGCCGCCAACCCGAACCGCTCGGACGTGGTCGTCAGCCTGACGACCATCCCCAGCCGGATCCCCCACATCGAGGACACCCTCAAATCGCTCCTGCGTCAGGATCTCGCGCCCCGCGAGATACGCTTGAACGTTCCCAAGTACTCGAAGCGCGAGCAGTGCGCCTACGAGGTGCCCGATCATCTGCGCGAGCTGTCGGCGCTGACGATCGTCGACTGCGAGGACCACGGGCCGGCCACCAAGCTCATTCCCTCCGTCCTGCAGCTGCCGCCCGACCAGCGCGTCGTCGTGGTCGACGACGACCGCGCCTACCCGCCCAACCTGCTCGCCGACCTGGCCGCGGCCTCCGATGCCGATCCCGGCGCGGCGTTCTCCTTCTGCGGCTGGATCGTGCCGCCCGATCTCGTCCACCGGCCCGCCAACCTCTACACCATCGTGTTCATCCGCCCGCCGGCTCCGGTGCTGGCGCGCCGCATCCGACGACAGTGGCCGGTCGACGTCGTTCGCGGCGTCGGCGGCTACCTGGTCCGGCCGCGCTTCTTCGACGCCGACGCGCTCGTCGACTACTCGGGGGCCCCCGAGGCCGCCTTCTTCGTCGACGACGTCTGGATCAGCGCCCACCTGCGCGCCCCCAAGTTCGTCGTGCCCGCCCGCTACTCCAACTACCAGCCGCGTCGCCGCAAGCGCTTCTACGACCGCACGAGCCTCGGCTGGATCAACAGCAGCGGCGACGATGTCGCGACGCGCAACAATTCGATCGTCGCGCAGCACTTCGCCGACCGTTGGCTGGTCTCGCAGCGCCGGGATCCGGCGTCCGGGGCGGCGAGCTGAAGAGGGCCGCAGGCGCGTCGCCGGTCGATCTTCCCGGCGTCGCTCAGCCGACGATGCGGGGACCCGCGCCGGTGGGATAGCCTTGCCGTCGATCCCACAGAGGACGACCGTGAAGCGACCGAGCAAGTTCCGCATCTTCCTCCTCGTCGTGCTGGCTGTTCTGCTGGCAATGGCGTTCCTGCAGGACCGCGCCGGCCCGGAGATCTCGCCCGGCAGCACGCTGGTGCTCGAGATAGGGGGCGAGTACGTCGAGGCCGCGCAGCCGTCGCTGATCGCCCGGGCGCTCGGCGAGGACCAACGCTCGTTCGTGTCGTTGCTCTCGACCCTGACCATGGCGGAGCGGGACGATCGACTCGCCGCCGTGGTGCTGGTGATCCGGCCGCTGCAGATCGGCTGGGGGAAGGCCGACGAGCTGCGCGCGGCGGTCGGCCGGCTGGGCGACGCCGGGCGCAAGACGGTCGCGTTCCTCGAGGTCGCGTCCTTCAGTGCCACGCGCGAGTACTACGTGGCCACGGCGGCCGACGAGATCTACGTCGTCGAGGGTGGGGCGGTGCCGGTGGTGGGGCTCGCCGCCGAGTACCTCTTCCTCGGCGGCCTGTGGGAGAAGCTCGGCGTCGGATTCGAAGTGGGCAAGGCCGGCAAGTACAAGAGTGCCGTCGAGTCGTACACGGGCAGGGGCATGTCGGAGCCGACGCGCGAAATGGCCGAGTCGCTCCTCGACTCGGCGAACGGCGCCTTCGTGGACGCGATCGCCGAGGGCCGCGGCATGGATCGCACGTCGGTGGTGGCCGCGATCGACCGCGGCCCGGTGCTGCCGGTCGAGCTCGTCGTGCAGGGGCTCGCCGACGGCTCGCTGCACCTCGACGAGCTGCTCGAGGAGATGCCGGGGGAGATCGTCCGCCACGACACCTACGCGGGCGTGCTGCCCGCCGAGGTGGGCTTCCGGCCGGTCGCGAGCGTTGCGCTCGTCTACGGCAGCGGTCCCGTCGTGCAGGGGCGTGGCTCGCGGTCGTGGGGAGGCGGGTCCGTGATGGCGTCGAAGACGTTGGCGGAGACCATCGCGCAGGCCGCCGAGGATCCGCAGATCGACGCCATCCTGCTGCGCATCGACAGCCCGGGTGGCTCGGCGCTGGCCGCCGAGGAGATCTGGCGCGCCATCGTGGCCGCGCGCGAGCACGGCAAGCCGATCGTCGCGTCGTTCTCGGACCTGGCTGCCTCGGGCGGCTACTACGTGGCGGCCGCGGCCGACGGCGTGGTGTCGAACGGCGGCACGCTGACGGGCTCGATCGGTGTGTTCGCCCTGCGCCCGTTGATGGGCGGCGCGCTCGACAAGCTCGGTGTGGCGCGCGAGTCGATGACGCGCGGCGCCTACGCGGACTTCCTGCTCGCGAGCGAGCCGCTCTCGGACGGCGCTCGAGCGCGGCTGCAGGGCATCGTGCAGAGCACCTACGAGCTGTTCCTCGAGCGCGTCGCCGAAGGTCGCCCGCTCGAGCTGGGTCAGGTGGACGCGGTCGCCCAGGGGCGGGTCTGGGCGGGACGGCAGGCGTTGGAGATCGGTCTGGTCGACGAGATCGGCGGACTGCGGGCTGCCGTCGACCGGATCCGGCGGGCCCTCGAGCTCGATCCGGATGCCGACGTGGAGCTGGTGGCGCGGCCGGCCCCGAAGCGTCTGTCGGAAGAGCTCGCGGAGCTGCTCGAAGCCCGCTTGGCGCGGGTCGTCTACGAGGCCCTGCCGCTGCCTCGGGGCTTCGGCTGGGTCGATTCCCTGCTGGCGACGGTTTCGGCCGATGGGCCCCTGCTCGTGCCGCCGGTGCTGGTGGAGATTCGCTGAGGCGGCGCGGGGGGCGCGGGGATCGGGGCCCCTCGCGAGGACGCAGGGCGCTAGGGGGACGGGTTGCGGGCTCGGGCCCGGTCGCGTTGGGCGGCGGCGTGGTTGCCGAGGTTTTCGTGGGCCCGGGCTCGGGACAGGTAGAGGCCGCTCCCGGTGGGCATGAGGTCGATGGCGCGGGTGAAGTCGTCGACGGCGAGCTCATCGTCACCGCGCATCATGTGGAGCACGCCGCGGTTGCTGTAGGCCATCCAGTGGCCGGCATCGATCTCGATCGCGCGGTCGAAGTCGGCGATCGCACGGGTCGGCTCGCGCTTGGCGGCCCAGCTGACGCCGCGGTTGTACCAGAAGCGTGCATCGTCGTCGCGGGCGAAGATGGCGCGGGTGTAGTGGTCGATGGCGAGATCGAACTCGCCCCGGTCGTACAGCTCGTGGCCGAGGCTGTAGTGGGCCACGTAGCTGTCCTGGTCGTGCTCGAGCGCGTTGCTCCACATCGCGACGCTCGAGCGCCAGGTCTTTGCCTGCTCGAAGCTCATCACGCCGTAGAGCGAGATCACGCCGGCGGCGAGCGCCGCGGTCGGCCCCACCAGGCGCCCCCTCGTCCACAGCCAGGCGAGTCCGCCGGAGCAGAGCAGCGCAGCCACCAGGCCCGCGAAGTAGGTGTTGCGGTCCGCCGCGAAGTGGTAGCCGACCTGCACGAGGCCGAGCACCGGTGAGAGCAGCAGCGCGAACGCC
Source organism: uncultured Spirochaetaceae bacterium (assembly GCA_964515335.1). Taxonomy (GTDB): domain Bacteria; phylum Myxococcota_A; class UBA9160; order UBA9160; family UBA4427; genus TMED88. Next base: position 44,692 of record CAZETS010000005.1, on the reverse strand, counting down.
AGCCACCCGGCGAGCAGCGCCGGTGCGCGGCGCGCGAAGGCGATCAGAACGCCGGTGATGGTGAGAACTCCCGCGGCGCAGAGCAGGTTCGTGGTCGACCACGGATCGCGCACGAGGGGCAGCGTGTACATCGGGTACAGGCCCGTCGGTACCGCGGTCTTCCACAAATAGAACGACAAGCGGTAGCCGGGCTGCGTCAGCATGTCGGCCAGCCCGTAGGTCGACTCGGGGTCGATGGCGTTACCGGCGCTCTGGGCGTACAGCTGTGCCGCCATGCCGGCGATCGTCACGGCGAACCACGGCCACTTCTCGACGACCCGGGCTGGAAGGTCGGCGAGGCCGCGCAGCCGACGGAGCGGATAGGCGTCGATGACGAGCAGCAGGACGGGCAGCGTCATGCAGAGTGCGTTCGAGAGCATCGAGAGCGCAAAGCACGCGACCGAGATCGCGGCCAGGCCGCGCCGCCGGACAGCGGCCAGCTCCGGCGCCGTGCTGCGCAGATAGAAGAGCACACTCAGCAGTGCGAAGAAGAGAAAGAGCACGGCGCGGCGCTCGGTGATCCAGGCCACCGCCTCGACGCGAAGCGGATGCAGGGCGAACAGCAGGGCGCCGGCGCCCGCCGCCCATCGCAGCCGGTCGTCGTTGCGGTGCGCGGCGAGCCCCGGACTGCGGGCGAGGAGCGCCAGGAAGACCAGGTAGGCGAGCACCGTGTTGGCGGCGTGCAGCAGCAGGTTCGTGGTGTGGAAGGCGCGCGGGCTCAGGCCGAACAGCGCGAACTCGATGCCGTGGCTGAGCCAGGTGAGCGGTTGATAGTGGCCGTCGAAGTGGGACCACATCCACGCGAGCTGGGCTTTGCCGACGCCCCGCCAGGCGTCGTTGCTGACGAAGTTCACGGGGTCGTCCAGGTTGACGAACTCGCCGCTCAGGGCGGGCGTCAGCGCCGCGAACGCCAGGCAGGCGGCCGCCGCGGGAATCGCGATGCGGATCCAGCTGCGCTGCGGGGACGGTTCGGTCGACGGGGCGCCCACGGGGCGTGATGCTGCCGTCCCGCTGCGGCTTTTGCCATAGGCGGGATGCGACGAGGATCGACCGGGAACCGTGTCGCGCCCGAGCTAGACTGGCCTTGCTGGCTGTCCAGCGCGGAGGCGAGGTGATGCAGATCTCGAAGCGGTTCTCCGTCGATCGTTCTCGCGACGCCGTCGTCGAGACGCTGGCGCGAGAGGAGGTGCTGGTCTCGTTGCTGCCCGGCCGCACCGAGGTCGTCGGCCGCAAGCCCGACGAGGTGACGACACGAACCGCCTACACGGCCCTCGGCCGCGAGGGCGAGGCGACCTTCCACTGGCGGTTCCGCATGGACGGGAGCGTCGCGTTCGAGAAGGTCTGTGACGGCAAGGTCTGGCGCGAGCTGCAAGGTCTCGTCGAGGTGGACGACCACGGCGACACGGCGGTCGTCACCATCGAAATGACCGGTCGCACGAAGAGCTTCGTGCCCGAGTTCACCATCAAGGGGCCCATGGAGGACCAGCTCGGCGAGATGGTCGATGCCCTCGAGTCGGCGCTCGGCGGCTGACCGGACCGGAGAGGTGGCGGTGATCGAAGCGAGTGACGGAGTCGGGCTCTACGTCGAGCGCCACGGTGAGCCGGGGCGCGGCGGTGTGCCGATCATCTTCTCGTGCGCGTACTCGACCACCCACGCGAACTGGCTGCCCCAGGTCGAGCCGCTCGTCCGTGCGGGTCATCGCGTCGGGCTCTGGGACTACCGGGGTCACGGTCGCTCCGAGGCCCCGGACGCCCCCTCCGCCTACTCGATGGAGCAGGTCGTGTCCGACCTCGGCCGTGTCGCCGACTGGCTCGCGCCGGGCGAGCCCGTCGTGCTGGCCGGGCTGTCTTTCGGGGGGCTGGCTTCGCTGCACTTCACCGTCGCGCATCCCGATCGCGTTGGCGGCCTCGTGCTGGCCGGGAGCGGACCGGGATTCAAGAACCCGAAGGCCGCGGCTCGCTGGAAGCAGCAGTCCGAGCGCACCGCCGACTACATCGTGTCGCGCGGCTTCGAGGCCTTCGTGACCGGCAAGGCGGCGCCCACCTGTATCGGCCGCAAGCCCGAGTTGCCCGCCGCGCGGGTCGCCGCCGAGGCCATCGCGGCCCAGAGCCCGCACGGAGTCGCCGAGTTCGGCCGGCGAGTCGCGGGCCTCGCGCCGTCGGTGATCGACGACCTCGCGGGCATCGAGAAGCCGGCCCTCGTGCTCGTCGGCGAGCACGACGACGCCTACCTGCAGGCCGCCGAGGTGATGGCCGCGAAGCTTCCGAAAGCGAGAAGCGAGGTGGTGCCCGGGGCCGGTCACATCCTGAACATCGAGCAGCCCGAGGCCTTCGACCGGCTGGTCGTCGAGTTCCTCGCCAAGCTTTTTGAGACAGCCTGAGCGGCCCCCACGAGGTTTTATCCCCCACGGGGGCCGCCCTCTGGTGTTCGCGCAACCAAAGTGGTTGTGTGGGGTTGGAGACGCAGCGGAGGTCGTCGTGCAGGACTCGGACCCGGACGTCGCATTGATGCTTGCCTTCCAGGCGGGCGACGACTCCGCGTTCGACGGGCTCTATCACCGCTGGGCGGGTCCGCTCCTGCGGTATCTGGAGCGAATGGTGGGCGATACGGGAACCGCAGAAGAGCTGCTCCAGGACGCGTTCCTGCGGCTCCACGGTGCGCGCGAGCGCTACGAGCCGCGCGCCCGCTTCTCGACCTTTCTCTATCGCATCGCCACCAACCTGGCCCTCAACGAGCTGAAGCGGCCGCGCCGACGCCATCGCCACCAGGAGGCCGACGAGCGGGTGATCGCCGATGCCCGGCCGCGCGTGGACGGCCTGGTCGAGTCGCGCCGTCGTCGTGCCACCGTCGAGCGCTTGCTCGACGGCCTGCCGGAGCGACAACGCATGGCGCTCTGGCTGTCGGCCGCGGAAGGACACTCGTACGCCGAGGTGGCGGCGATCCTCGAGACGACCGAGAAGTCCGTCAAGGCATTGGTGCATCGTGGACGCAGTGCACTGGTGTCGAGGGTGGATGCGCTGGACGGCGGCCTCGAGGCGAGGCCGCTGCGGGCGGTGGCCCACGAGTCCGCGGGCTGACGGCAGAGATCGAAGCGGAACCCTTGCGACGACGGGTCGAACCGAGAGAAGCATGAAAAGAAGCATGAAAAGAAGCATGAAAAGAAGCATGAAGAGAAGCATGAAACGAACCGGTGAGACGGAACGAACGGGAGAAGGTCATGACGCGTGACGACGATCGCTCCCCTCCCATGGACGAAAGCGCCCCGGAGGCAGCGCTCGACGAGGCGCTCTCCGCGCTGCTCGACGACGAACTCGAGGCCGGCGCCGCGGACGCGCTGCGTGCCCGGCTCGCTCGCGAGCCCGAGCTGGCCGCCCGCTTCGAGCGCCTCGGCGAGATCGACGGGCAGCTGCGCCTGCTCGGCGGCGAGCTGCCGGCCCCGGACCGGCTGTCGCGGCTGCACGCCGACCTGCGCGCGAAGCTCGACGCGCAGCCCGCCGTCGACCCGGGGCGCGCGCGGGTCGTGGTGCTGCGCGGGCGCTGGCGCGCGCCGGTCGGCATGGCGCTGGCCGCTGGCCTCGCCCTCTACCTGCTCACCGGGCCCCGACCGGGTCCCGGGCCCGCCGATGCGCCGTCGATCGCGCACACCGATCCCGCGCCGTCGGCTGACGGCGATCCGCTGACGCCGGTCGCCGTCAGCGAGCGCGTCGAGCCGGCGCCCGTCCCCGACGCGCAGGCAGCGCCGGCGCCGCGCCCGCCGAGCGCCGACCGGATCGCCCGGGCTGATGCGCCACCGGTCGCCGTCGAGGAGCCGCTCCCCGCGACCGTCCCGGCCCCCCCGCCCGCACAGCAGCTGGCCCGGGCGGAAGCGCCCGTGAAAGACGCGTCCCCGCTCGCCTCCGACGACCCGCTGCTCGCCGCGGTGAGTGACGTCGAGCTCGCGGTGGCGCTCGAGTACGAGGTGCTCAGCGATCTCGACGTGATCGGAAACCTCGAGCTGCTCGAGCTGCTCGGCGGGCTCGACGGTCCGGAGGCGCTCTGATGCGTTTTCTCGTCTTTTCTTGTCTGATGATGGTGGCCGCGTCCGCCGCTACGGCCTCGGACGTGACGGTCGACGCGAGCGTCCGCGACGCGCGCCGCGCGGTGCGTGATCAGGTGCGCGAGCAGCGCCTCGCCGACCGCCAGGAGTGGCGCGAGCTGTCCACCGCCGAGCGCCGGGCGTTGCGCGAGCAGGTGCGCGAGCAGCTGCGGGAGAAGTGGCGCGAGGCGGGTCCGAGCGAGCGCGCCGCCATGCGGGCCGAGTATCGCTCGATGCGCCGCCGGCTGTCGGACGACCTCTCCTTTCGCGACCGCCGCGATGCGCGCCGTCGCGTGCGTGCCGCCGAGCGCCGTCGCCAGCTCGAGAACCTGCCCGACGCCGAGCGCCGGGCGCTGCGCGGTCGGCTCCAGGACCTGAGCCCGGCCGAGCGCCGCGCCGTGCGCGAGAAGCTGCGCGATCTGTCGCTCGACGAGCGCCGCGCGCTTCGCGAGAGCCTGCGCGCCTATCGCGATCTCGACGACGACGCCCAGGCGGCGCTGCGCGAAAGCCTCCACGACCTGCTCGAGCTCTCGGACGAGGATCGCCTTCGGATCGAGCAGAACAAGCTGCGCTGGCAGCAGATGAGCGAGTCCGAGCGAAAGGAGATGCGCCGTCGCCTGCGCGTCCTGCGCGAGATGCAGGTCGAGGAACGCCAACGCCTCCTCGACGAGGCCCTCGGCGCCCCCGGCACCCCCGCGCCTGAAGGCGCGGACGAGTAGTCGCCCGAACGCCCTCGCCGCTCGGCCCGGCGGCCGCCCCGCAATCGCCCCGCGTCAGCGCTCGGGCGTAGCGATGCCCTTCGCCTGCGCGAAGGCGATCAGCGCCTTGAGGCCCCCGTCGAAGTGGCTCGCTGAAAGGCCCTCGCGCCGCATCAGCTCGGCGAGATGCGCGCTCTTCAGCCCGAACTCGCAGTAGAGCACGTAGCGTTCGTTGCGATCGAGCTGTGCGTAGACGCGCAGCGCGTTCGCGAAGTCGAGGAAGAGCGCGCCCGGGTAGTGCCAGCCCTGGTAGGCGGCCTTCGAGCGCAGGTCGAGGACGATTGCGTCGTCGGGAACGTGGTCGATGCGGATCTCGGGGCGCTCGAGGCTCGTGAGGTCGAGGGTGCGCAGATCGAAGACGCTGCGCTCGGTGACCGCCCGCTCGAGGATGGCCGGATCGAGATCGGTCTCCTCGGCCTCGATCTGCGCCACGGTCGAGCGTGTCGCCGGCTTGCTGGGCACCAGCGCACAGTACTCGGCGACCCGCGCCGACAGGTCGTGGGTGCCGATGTGCCGGGCGAGCTCGATGATCTCCTGCTTGTTGAAACCGAGCAGCGGGCGCAGGATGGGGAGCGGCGTGGCGGCGGAGATGACCGCGAGGTTGGGGAGCGTCTGCGAGGAGACCTGCGCGACCACCTCGCCGGTCACGATCGCCTGCGCGTCCCGCTCGGCGGCGACCATCTCGGCGGCGCGCATCATGCAGCGCTTCAGCACGATCTGCCAGAAGCGCGTCGCGACGTGGGTCTGCAGCTCGCGGGTGACGTCGTCGAAGTCGACCACGTGCAGATGCGGGCGCGTTCCGTACGCCCAGCGCTCGGCGAGCCGCTTGGCGACGGCGAGCGTCTCGAGCTGCTGCTCTGCTCCGCCGAGGTTGCACAGCACGTAGTCGAGCGCGATGCCGCGCTTCATCATCATCCAGGCCGCCACCGGTGAATCGAAGCCGCCCGAGATCAGCGCAACGGCGCGCGACTCGACGCCGAGCGGCAGGCCGGTTGCGCCGGGCAGACTCCGCTCGAACAGGTAGGCGCGGTCCGGCATCAGCTCGAGCGAAGCCGTCACCTCGGGCTCGTCGAGGGAGACGCCGGCGGAGACGGGCAGCAGCGCGGCGCCGAGCTCGCGCTCGACGTCCCCGGAGCGCGCCGCGATAGCGCTGCGGTCGCCGACACGGCGCGCCCGCACCGCGAAGCGCCGGCCCCGCACGAGCTCGCGAAAGAACGGCTCGCCCCTGGCGACCAGGTCGTCGACGGTCTCCCAGTCGATCTCTTCGACTGGCGCGAGCGACTGCACGCCGAACACGCGCTGCAGCGCCGCGGCTCCGCGCTCGGCGCCCGCGCGCGGGAGCGACACGAAGATGCGGTCGTGGGTGCGGGTGACCCGGTGCGAGACGTCCTCGCTGGCGAGCGCGTCCTTGATGTTGCGCACCATGCGCCGCAGGAAGCGGCGGCGGGTCGCCTCGGCCTTGGTGGTGATGTCGCCGCTGAAGCGCACCAGCAGGAGCCGCTCGGCGTGCACGTCGCCCGCGTCTCCAGTGCCGCCGCCGCTGCCCATCGCGTTCACGCCCGATCCCTCGCGCGGTCGCCGCCGACCTCGCGCCGGAAGCCGCGAAGCGGCAGGAAGGCCAGCGCCTGAACGGCCGCCGCGATCGCGAAGAACCCATGGTAGACCAGCAGCCGCTCGCTCTCCCGGCCGTCGAGGAAGGCGTCGAGCGCGCTCCCCACGACCAGAGGCGCCAGGCTGCCGAGCACCGCCGACACCGTCAGGGCGATCACCAACGTGCGCGCCGGCGCCTCGGGCGGCGCGAGACCGAAGAGCACCTGTGTGTCGGCCACTCCGAAGCCGGAGTTCAGCACCGCGAAGGCGAAGAAGAAGCCGACGAGTCCGACGAGCGCTCCGGCGCTCGCCTGCTCGACGAGCACGAGCGAAGCGATCAGGGCGCCGCCGGCGAGAGACGTCAGGCGGAAGACGGGCGCGGGGCCCACGCGGTCGACCGTGCGGCCCCACAGATAGAGCGAAGCCAGCCCGCCCGCGAAGAAGGCGACGGTGGTGTAGAGCACTTCGCCGTCCGCGAAGCCGATCTCGCGGCGCATCATCACCAGCACGAAGGGCACGACGCTCCCCCGTACGGCGGCGGTGATGCTCGCGCCCACCAGGTAGCGGCGCAGCGGTCGCTCGTGAACGATCAAAGCCATCGCCTCCCGGGCGCGGATGCGCTCGCCGGTTTGCTCGCTGCGCTCCGGCAGCCTGCGGATCAGCAGGATGCGAAGCAGCCCGAACCCCCAGGCGACCGCGAAGAGCGGACCGAACCCGTCCGGGTGTCGGGCCAGCCAGAAGCTGGCCCCCAGGTAGTAGACGATGAGGGCGAGGTGCCAGCCCGAGCGGAGCGTTCCGAAGAAGCGGCCGATGCGGTCGGGCTCCACGTAGCTGCGCAGCAGCGGAAACCAGACCGTCTCGGAGATGCGCATCCAGGCGACGACGGTCATCAGGCTCAGCAACGCGATCCCCACCGCGCGATCACTGCCCGCGCGGGCCTCGTCGAGCAGCAGGGGAAAGGCCAGCATGGGCGTGGCCGCGACAAGAGCGGCCACCTGCCCGCCGACCAGGATCGTGCGCTTGGCGAAGACCGAGACGGCGCGCAGGGTGGGCAGCCGCAGCAGGTCCGCGGCCCCGAAGGCGCTCTGCAGCCCCACGACCGTCTCGCTGGCGCCGAGCGACACCAGCGCGAGGGTCGGTAGGTGCTGGGTGAATACCAGTCCGAACGTCATGCCGAGCGGATGGCTCGAGATCGCGAGCCGGCGACCGCGGCGGCGCTCGGTCGCGTCGAGCGGCGGCGCGACGGCGCTATCTGTGTCGGGAGGCGTGCTCGCCAACGCTTCCTCTCCGGGCAAACCGATGAAGGCCGGCATTGTGGGGAAGTCGCGGCGGTGTCGCTCGTCACATCGTGTTGCGGGGCATCGGTCGAATATCGATCGGCCTGGTCGTCGTCGCCGCTGTGGCGTCGGGGCCCACGGCGGGTGTCGCCTGACGGAAACGCCGGCCAAAGCGCGCTTGCGGCCGTCGCACAGGCTCTCGCGCTTGCGACATCCCGCAGGAATCTCCATCTTCTCGCCGCGCCGCCGCCGGGCGGCGCGGCATCGGGGCCCTCCATCACGAGACCCGCCATCAAAAGGAATCCAACACCCATGAAGCGACAAGCCCTCCTTCTCTCTCGACCCACCGTGTCGAGGCTCGTGCTGTGCGTCGCGTCGGCACTCGTGATCGCTCTCGGGGGATGTGCGTCGACCGAAGAGGAAGCCCCGGCCGAGCCCTCGACGGGCAGCGAGTTCAGCGATGCGGGCGCGACGGCTCCGGTCGTCGAAGAGTCGACGCTGGTCGTCGAGACCGTCGAGTGGGTGGGCATGGAGCCCGTCTACTTCGACTTCGACAAGTCGGACATCCGCGCGGATGCGGTCAACGAGCTGCGCGGCGGCGCGGGGGCGCTGAACGAAACGGGCATCGCGATCGTGATCGCGGGCCACACCGACAACCGGGGCAGCGAGGAGTACAACCTGGCCCTCGGGGAGCGGCGCGCGGCCTCGGTGCGGCGCTATCTCGCCAATCTCGGTGTTCCGATGGATCAGATGACGATCGTGAGCTACGGCGAGGTGCGCCCCGCCGCGCAGGGCAACACCGAGAGGGCGTGGCAGCTGAACCGCCGCGCCGACTTCGAGCCCGCCGAGTAGACGCCGCGAGACATCGCTGCAGACGCGCCCGACGGCGCGCGGGATGGGATTCGAGGGCGGAGCCGCCGGGCGGCTCCGCCCTTCGTCCTTCTTGGGGGGCAGTTGGCGGAGGGCAGTTGGCGGCTCGGTCCTGGGCGGTGATATCGTGCTTCTTCGCCTCTCGTCCTCATCCCCCCCTCCCTTCGATCGATAGGAGTCCCCCATGCCCGTGCACGGTGGCAAGCTCGCGGCCCGCGCCCTGAAGAACGCCGGCGTCGAGGTGCTGTTCACGCTCTCCGGCGGCCACATCATGCCGCTCTACGACGGTTGTCTCGACGAGGGCATCCGGATCATCGACGTGCGTCACGAGCAGGCCGCGGTCCACGCCGCCGACGCCTGGGCGCGTTGCAATCCCGGCAGCATCGGGGTGGCGGCCATCACGGCGGGCCCCGGCGTGACCGACGGCGTCACCGGCATCGCGAACGCGTGGCGGGCCAACTCGCCGATCCTCGTATTCGGCGGCCAGGGGCCCTTCAGCCAGCTCCGCAAGGGATCGCTGCAGGAGATGGACCACCTCGGCGTGGTCCGGCCGATCACGAAGTACTGCGATGCCGTCTACACGACCGACCGCATCCCGGAGTTCGTCGAGCTCGCGATCCGGCACGCCGTGTCGGGCATTCCCGGCCCGGCGTACCTCGAGATCCCGATGGACACCTGGAACGGCCAGTGCGAGTGGGAGGACGTCACGGTCCCGCGCATCCGCACCGAGCCGCCGCGCCTGTCGCCGGATCGCGACGAGGTTCGGAATGCGATCGAGGCCCTGGCGGCGGCCGAGCGCCCGATGCTGATGGCCGGCACCAGCGTCAAGTGGTCGCGCGGCAGCGAGGCGATGAACCGCTTCATCAGCGAGACCCACATCCCGACCTACACCAACGGCATGGGTCGTGGCACGGTGCCGTACGACTCGCCCGAGTTCCTGAACCGCTCGCGGCGCGACGCCATGCAGCAGATCGACTGCATCCTGCTCGCGGGCACGCTGCTCGACTTCCGGATGCGCTTCGGCCAGACGATCCCCGCCGGCGCCAAGATCATCCAGCTCGAGATGGACGCGACGCTGATCGGCCAGAACCGCGGGACCGACGTGCCGCTGGTCGGCAACCTCGGCTGCAGCTTCGATCTGCTGCTCGAGGAGATGAAGAACCAGGGCGTCAAGCTCGACTACTCGGGCTGGCGCGACGAGCTGCGCGTCATCGAGGACGCCGCCGAAGCGAAGGTCCAGGCCAACCTGAACAGCGACGAGGTGCCGATCGACTCGCAGCGCATGTGCCGCGAGGTGCGTGACTGGCTGGACACACTGGACGCCCCGATCGTGGTCGGCGACGGTGGCGACATCGTGGCGACCGCAGCGAAGATCATTCCCGTGAAGGGCGAGGGGGCCTGGATGGACCCGGGTCCGCTCGGCACCCTCGGCGTGGGTGCGCCGTTCGCGCTGGCCGCTCAGCTCGCGCATCCCGAGAAGCGGGTGGTGATCGTCTTCGGCGACGGCTCCTTCGGGCTGAACGGATTCGAGTTCGACACCGCCGTGCGCTTCGGCCTGCCGATCATCGGCATCGTGGGCAACGACGGCGCCTGGGGGCAGATGATGCGCCCGCAGGGCGCCATGATGGGCTGGGACCGGCTCGACGGCACGCTGCTCAACCGGACCCGTTACGACAAGGTCGTCGAGGCGCTCGGCGGGCACGGCGAGCTGGTCGAGCAGCCCGACGAGCTGCGGCCGGCCCTCGAGCGGGCCGCCGCTTCGGGCAAGCCGGCCCTCGTCAACGTGATGATCAAGCAGGATCGTGACTTCAAGGGCGGGATCTACGTCTGACGGCGAGCCGGGTGCCCGGGAGCCGGCGCGGAACCGTGCCGAGCTGAAGAGCGCGCCGCTCGCCGGCGCGGACGGCGTCCACGTGGCCGCCGCGGACGCGGTGGGCGGTACGCTGGCGCCGCTCGTCGAGGCGGTCGGGCCGCTCGCCGTCGTGGCTCTCGTCACGACGGGCTCCGCCGACTCGCGTTCGTCCGCGATCCTCGAGATCGGTCTCGTGCTGGTCGACGGGGCCGGCGGGGAGGCGCCGCGCTTGCTCTCCACGCCGCTGCGCGTGCGCGACGGTCGTCCGGCCGCTGCGGCCGAGCGCATCGGCCTGACCACCGACGACCTCGCGTCGGCGCCCGCCATCGAAGATGCAGCGCCCCACCTTCGGGACGCGCTGAAGGGACGACGCCTCGTCGTCCACGACGAGGGCGCCGTGCGCCCCTTCCTCGCGCGCGAGATCTCGCCTGCGCTCGCCCGCGCCGCCTGCCTCGACACGCGCGACCTCGTCTCCCTCGCCCATCCCGACGTCCGCGACTCGAGCTTCGACGCGTTGACGCTGCGCGTCCTCGAGCGGCCCGCGCGCCCCCGCGCGGGCGAGGCCGCCGTCGACCTGCTCGCCGTGCTGTGCCGCGTCGCCGAATCGGCCGCGGCCCGGCGCTACCGCGTCGCGGCCCGCGCGCTGCGCCGCTTCGTGCCCGGCTCGCCGTGGCTCGCGTTGCTCTCCGCCCCGCACTCGGCCGACGACCACGACGAGCCGCAGTTTCTCGCGATCGGCGAGAGCGACGAGCCGCCGGTGCCCTTCGACGCGGACGCGATCGCGGCGGTGCTGCTCGACGAAGCGCGCGGGCGCCGCCACTTCCCCGGCTACCGGGCGCGCGCCGAGCAGGTGGAGCTGATGCGCGGCTTCCACCGCAATCTCGCCGGCGGCGGCACGCTGCTCCTCGAGGGCGGCACCGGCGTCGGGAAGTCGCTCGCCTATCTGGCCGCCGCGATTCCCTTCGTGATGGCGCGCGCCGCGGAGGGCGAGCGTGACCCGGTGGTCGTCTCGACGCGCACGAAGCTGCTCCAGGACCAGCTGCTCGAGAACGACATCGCGGCTGCGGCCCGCATGCTGGGCCATGCCGATCTGCGGGCGCTCTCCATCAAGGGCCGCGCCAACTACGTGTGCGAGAAGCGGCTGCAGGAGACGCTCGCCCGCGGCGGTGATGGCGAGCTGCTCGAGGAGGATCGGCTCGCCTTCGCGACGCTGCTCGGCTGCGCGCGCAACCGGTCGGCCGGCGAGGTGGGGGCGCTGCCCGCTTCGCTGCTGTCGCGTCATCCGCTGCTGCGCGACCTGGTGCGCGGCTCGGTCGCGCAACGTGCCGAGCAGTGCAGCCGCGAGGAGTGCGCGCATCGCAAACGCTGCCCCTTCGGGCAGCGCCGCGCCGCGCTCGCGAAGGCGCATCTGGTGGTCGCCAACCACGACCTGCTGCTGCGCTGGCCGCCCGATTACCCGCGCGTGGGTCACGTGATCGCCGACGAGGGACACGAGCTCGCTGGCGTGGCCGACGACGTCTACAGCCAGGTGGTGCGGCCCGAAGAGCTGATGGAACGCATCGACGAGGTGTTCGGCGTTTCGCCGGCCGCGAACGGCGCCGAGCCGGCCGCGGCGCTGCTGCCCCGCAAGCAGCGCCTCGAGGCGCAGAAGACCGTGCGCGACACCCGCCGCGAGCTGGCCCTCGATCTGGGCACGATCGGGCGCACCGTCTCGGCGCGCGCGGGCGAGTACGGCGAGGTCGAGCTGCCGGAGGCCGCCGACGCGTTGTTTCCCGCCGCCGCGCAGGCCGCGGATGCGGCGGCCGGGCGGCTCGAGTCGTTGGCGAGGCTCGCCGACGAGCTGGACGCGCGCGCCGAGTGGTCGTTCGACGAGGCGCCGACGGCGGTCGGCGACGGTCCGACGGCCGTGCAGCGCAACGCGAGCGCGCTGCGCGAGTCCGCGGAGGCGCTGCGCACGGCGTTCGGCGCCGACGCGGCCGAAGTCGTCGCGGCCTTCGATCGACTGGTCGTCCCCTACGACCGCTGGCTGCTGGCCCTTCGGCCCGTATCGCCGGCGGGCTCCTTCCATCGCCAGTTCCTGGAGGGCCGGGACTCTTTCGCGGCGGTCTCGGCGAGCCTGTTCGTGGGCGGCGACGCCTTCGCGGCGCTCGGCGAGCTCGAACTCGAGGAGCGCACCGCTTTCGGGGTCGATCGCCTGTCGGTCGCGAGCCCCTTCGACTACGCGAGCAACATGCGGATCGCCGCCCTGCCCGATCCGCAGGGCCCCGACGAGCTGGTGCCCCGCACCGCCGAGGCGATCGCCCTGCTGGCGCGCCGGCTGGGCGGTCGCACACTGGGCCTGTTCACGAGTCTCCGGCGCATGCGCGAAGTCGCCGAGCGACTCGAGGTCGAGCTCGCTCGCGACGGTATCGAGGTGCTGTGGCCGCAGCGCGCCGCCGCCGACCCGGCCGGGCTGGTCCGTCGCTTCCGCGGCGCGCCCGGCGGCGCCGTGCTGCTGGGGGCGCGAACCTTCTGGCAGGGCGTCGACATCCCGGGCGACGACCTGCAGGCGGTGGTGATCGAGAAGCTCCCCTTCGAGGTGCCGACCGAGCTTCGCCGCCGCCGCGAGGCCCGCATCCGCGACCTCGGGGTGAACGCCTTCGAGCGTTACCGGCTCGGCAAGATGCTGCTGCACCTCAAGCAGATGGCGGGCCGGCTGATCCGCGGCGAGAGCGACCGGGGCATCGTGGTGATCGTCGAGCCGCGGGGCTCGCGGGGCTACTCGCGCCGCCTCGGCGACGCATTCCCCGCGGGAACCGAGGTCCACTGGATCGGGCCCGGCGAGCTGGTCGAGCTGGCCACCGAGGTGCAGCTCGGCGCTGCGTTGACGGGGTGTGACTCCAAGTCATAATCAGCGCCCGGGGTAGTCGATCCGTTCGGCGAGAATTTGCAGGACATTTGCATTGGGTCCCGCCAAAACGGGCCCTTGCGGGGCTAAGTTCGGCCTGGCTGCGTTCCCGTGAGGGAATCCCGGTCAGGGCTCGATGGCTTGGTGTCGGTGGGCCCCGGTGTGGGTCGCGCAGCGGGGAAACATGATCCCCGTCGGAGCAGAACGCCGGGGGCGCGGCTTGGCGGCCCTCGACTCGGTGTGCATGAAGCGGAGCTGGCCGGGAGAGGTGGACGCAGCGTCGATGGAGGTTCCCGACACGCCAAGCGGGTGGCACGAGGCGTCCCGTAGCGGACTGCCACAGTCGAGGAGGGATTCACGTTGAATCTCCTGGGGCTCGGGCACTTCCATCCCGAGAACGAAATCACGAACGCCTTCCTCGAGTCGCTCGACATCGGGACCAGCGACCAGTGGGTGATGGAACGGGTCGGCATCCGGGCCCGGCGCACCGTGCTGCCGCTCGACTACATCCGCGAGACCCGCAACGCCGAGACCCGCGCGGCCGCCGAGGCGGCCGAGCACTCGAACGCCGAACTCGGAGCACGGGCCGCCCGCCTTGCCCTCGAGCGGGCCGGTATCTCCGCCTCGGACGTCGGCCTGGTGATCGGCGGCAGCTGTGCGCCCGACACGGTATCGCCCGCCGAGGCCTGCAACCTCGCGCGCGCGCTCGACATCGAGGCGCCTGCGGTCGACGTGAACTCGGCCTGTACGAGCTTCCTCGCCGGCCTGCACATGCTCGACATGATGCGGCCCGACGCGCTGCCCGACTACGTGCTGCTGGTCTCCATGGAGTCGATGACGCGCACCGTCGATTATTCGGATCGCGCCGCCGCGGTGCTGTGGGGCGACGCGGGCCTCGCGGCGGTGCTCTCGCCGCGCCGCAAGGGCCGCGCCGAGATCGTCTCGACGCGGCTCGAGTCGAGTCCGGCGGGCAACGACAAGGTGCTGATCCCGCGCGAGGGCTACTTCGAGCAGGAGGGCCGCACCGTCCAGATGTTCGCCATCAAGAAGACGGCGCTGCTCTACAACGCCATCAAGGAAGAGCACGACGGCGGCGATCGGCGGCTGCACTTCGTCGGCCACCAGGCCAACCTGCGCATGCTCGAGGCCGTCTGCAAGCGCTGCGATATCCCCTCCGACCGGCACCACAGCAACGCCGAGTGGTACGGCAACACCGGGGCGGCGAGCTCGGGATCGGTGGTCTCGCAGATGTGGGACAAGTGGCGTGCCGACGACGACATCGCGGTAGTGGGCGTCGGCTCGGGGCTCACCTGGTCGTCGTATCTGCTGCGGTTCGACGCGGGTGCCGGGTCATGATGACCTACGAGGAGTTCAAGGCGCGCGATCACTTCGCGAAGCCCGAGCTGCTGGCCTTCGCGTACGGTCGGCTCGTCAAGGATGCGCCCGAGGCCCTCAAGGCCAGGCTGCCGACGCCTCCGATGCTGATGGTCGATCGCGTGCTCGAGATCAGCGCGAAGGGGCCGCGCGGGCGCATCGTGGCCGAGCGCGACGTCAACCTCGACGACTGGTTCTTCCAGTGCCACTTCCAGGGTGATCCGGTCCAACCGGGCTGTCTCGGCCTCGACGGCATCTGGCAGTTGCTCGGCTTCTACTGCAACTGGCGCGGCGGGCTCGGCAGCGGCCGCGCGCTCGGCTGCGGGGAGGTGGAGTTCTTCGGGCAGATCCGCCCCCACGATTCGGTGATTCGTTACGAGATCAAGGTGAAGCGCTACACCGAGCTGCAGAACGCCGGCGCCTCCATGGTGATCGGCGACGCGAGCCTGTTCGTCGACGACGACGAGATCTACACCGTGAAGGGCGCGCGTGTCGGGCTCTTCCGCGACATCGACTACCCCGACTACCCGCTGGCCTCCGAGCGCTCGCGCGGCGGGAGGATGGAGCGATGAGCGACCTGCCCGTCGCCCTCGTCACCGGCGCCGCCACCGGCATCGGCGCCGCCTGCGCGCGTCGCCTTGCTGCGGACGGCTACCGGGTGGCGGTCCACTACCGCTCGAGCGAGGAGAAGGCCCGGAAGCTGATGGCCGAGCTGCCGGAGTCGTTCGGCTTGCAGGGCGATCTCGCCGATGCCGAGCAGGTCGACGCGGTCATCAAGACCATCAAGGAAGAAGCCGGCCGTGTGGACGTGCTCGTCAACAACGCGGGCTACAACGTCAACGCTCCCATGTTGACGATGAACCTCGAGCAGTACGACGCGGTGGCGGGTCTGGCGCGCGGCACCTGGTACCTCACCAAGCTGGTGCTGCGCCGCTTCATGTTCCGCAAGTCGGCCGGGCGCATCATCAACATCTCGAGCGTGGTCGGCCACACCGGCAATCCTGGCCAGATCCCGTACACGATGGCGAAGGCCGGCCTCGATGCGTTCACCAAGTCGCTCTCCCAGGAGCTGGCCGGTCGCGAGATCCTCGTCAACTCGGTGGCGCCGGGCTTCATCGACACGGACATGACCGACGAGCTGCCCGACGAGGTGAAGGGCGCGATCCTCTCGCGCATCCCGCAGGGCCGGATGGGGACCGCCGAAGAGGTCGCCGACGTCGTCTCGTTCCTCGCCAACCGCGGCAGCTACGTGAACGGCACGGTGATCCACGTGAACGGGGGCATGTACGGTGGCTAGTCGGGCGGAGAGCGGCGACGTCGCCCAGGTGCTGACGAAGGAGCAGGTGCTCGCGCGCGTCCCCCAGCAGGCGCCGTTCCGCTTCATCGACACCATCCACGAGCTCGACCGCGAGCACATCGTGGCGAGCTACACGTTCCCGAAGGACGCCGACTTCTACCGCGGCCACTTCCCCGGCAACCCGATCACGCCGGGCGTGATCCTGATCGAGACGATGGCGCAGGCCGGTGTCGTCGCGCAGGGCCTCTACCTGTATGCGCTCGAGGTGGCGCCCGAAGAGCTCGAGAAGGTCGTGACGGTGTTCACCGACTGCACGATCGACTTCTCGGGCCAGGTGCTGCCGGGCGACCGGGTGACCACGACCGGCCGCGTGAAGTTCTTTCGCCGCAAGAAGCTGAGGGCCGAGGTCGAGATGAAGCTCGATGACGGCAGCGTGGTTTGCTCGGGCGAGCTGTCCGGCATGGGGGTTCCGAAATGACACGGCGCGTGGTGGTCACCGGAATGGGGGTGGTCGCGCCGAACGGCGTGGGGCTCGGCGACTACGAGGAGGCGCTCCGCAAGGGCGAGTCGGGCATCCGGCACATCGAGCAGATGGCCGAGAGCAAGTTCGGCTGCACTGTGGCGGGTGTGCCGCAGGGCGTCGACGAGCTGGTCGCCGAGCGTTTCGACGAGGACGAGCTCCTCGCGATGAACATGAGCCACCGCTACGCGAGCCTCGCCACCCTCGAGGCCTGGCTCGACGCCGGCCTCGAGCGCCCGGCGCGCGACGGGGACGTGGTCGACTGGGACACGGGTGCGATCCTCGGCACCGGCATCGGCGGCATGGACACGATCGGCGCCAGGGTGGTTCCGCTGACCGACGCCGGCAAGGCGCGTCGGCTGGGGTCGACGGCCGTCGAGCAGGTGATGGCGAGCGGCATCTCGGCGCGGGTGTCGGGCCAGTTCGCGCTCGGCAACCAGGTGACGACGAATTCGAGCGCCTGCAGCACCGGCACCGAGGCGATCGCGATGGGGCTGGAGCGCATCCGCGCCGGACGCGCCCAGCGCATGCTGTGCGGGGGCGCCGAGGCGGCCAGCCACTACATCTGGGCCGGCTTCGACGCGATGCGGGTCCTCAACCGCGGCTCGAACGACGCCCCCGAGAAGGCCTCGCGCCCGATGAGCGCCTCGGCGGGCGGCTTCGTGCCGGGCTCGGGGGCCGGCGTGCTGATGCTCGAGAGCGAGGAGTCGGCGCGGGCGCGCGGCGCAAGGATCTACGCCGAGGTGGCCGGGCAGGCGATCAACTGCGGCGGGCACCGGATGGGGGGCAGCATGACGGCCCCCAACCCGGAGAGCGTGCGCCGCTGCATCCACGCGGCCCTCGAGGACGCGGGCACCCCGGCCGACGACGTGGACGCCATCAACGGTCATCTCACCGCGACCGGCGCCGATCCGAAGGAGATCGGCTCCTGGGCGGCGGCCCTCGGCCGCGGGCCGGGCGAGCTGCCCCCCATCACGTCCACCAAATCGATGATCGGCCACGCGCTCGGCGCGGCCGGCGCCGTCGAGTGTGTGGCTTCGGTGCTGATGGTGCGCGGGGGCTTCGTGCACCCGTCGATCAACTGCGAGGACGTCCACCCCGAGATCGAGCCCCATGAGGCATCGATTCCTCACACCCTGCGCGAGCTCGAGGGTCTCGACGTGCTCGTGAAGGCCGGGTTCGGGTTCGGCGACGTGAACGCTTGCCTGGTCTTCAGGCGGTGGCAGGATTGAGCGGGCGAAGGCGTCCGTGAGACGGGCGACCCCGATCGGGGTCCGTTGGACCGCGAGAAGGATCGCAAGAAGGCTTGCAAAAGGGCTTCGAAGAGGGACTAAAGGGAGGACGAGAAGATGGATCAGAGCGAAGTGCAGGAGCGCGTGGTCAAGATCCTGACTCCATGGGTGAAGAACGAGGAGGCGTTGGCGTCGGTGTCGGCCGAGACCAACATCCTCGACGACCTCAAGGTCAACTCTGCCCGCCTCGTCGACGTGGTGATCGCCTTCGAGGACGAGTTCGACATCGAGATCGAGGACGAGGACGTCGATTCGGTGAATACCGTCGGCGACGCCGTGAGCCTGATCTCGTCGAAGCTCGGGTGAACGAGGCTTCGCGCCTCCGCCGGGCAGCGCCGTGTCTCGCCCCCGAGCCGATCGCGCCGAGCCTGCCGTGACCCGGGTCGACGCCATGACGCCGATCCCGGTGGCGGCCGCCCTCGAGCGGCGGCACCGCGTGCAGCGGGCCGTCGGCTGGCTGGTCGCGCCGATCTGGGTGCCGGCCGCGGCGCTCGTGCTGCGCTTCGTGCTCGGCTACCGGATCGCCGACGTCGCCGCGACGCGGCGCGCCTTTGCGCGCATCCGGGCCGCGTCGGGCGCGCCGCTGCTGATCTGCGCCAACCACCTCACGCTGATCGACTCGTTTCTGATCGCCTGGGCGATCGGGCCGAGCTGGCGGTACGTGGTGGACTTCGACGCCCTGCCCTGGAACACGCCCGAGGAAGCGAACTTCGCGCGGACCGCTGCGATGCGCGTGCTCGTCTATCTCGCGAAGTGCATTCCGATCCGGCGCGGCGGCAGCCGCGAGGACGTCGCCGAGGTGCTCGACCGGATCCGCTACGTGCTCGAGCGCGGTGAGATCGCGTTGCTGTTTCCGGAGGGTGGGCGCAGTCGTTCGGGCCGTGTGTCGGTCGACAACGCGGCCTGGGGGGTCGGGCGCGTCGTCGGCTCCGTGGAGGGGTGTCGAGTGGCCTGTGTGTACATGCGCGGCGACGCACAGGCGAGCTGGAGCGATTACCCGGCGCGCGGCGACACGATCCGCGTGTCGGTC
Organism: uncultured Spirochaetaceae bacterium; assembly: GCA_964515335.1. GTDB lineage: Bacteria > Myxococcota_A > UBA9160 > UBA9160 > UBA4427 > TMED88. The sequence continues at coordinate 25,830 of CAZETS010000005.1, read as the reverse complement.
TCGTGTATCGAGCCCAAGTCCGACGCGCGCGGCGCGCGCCGCTCGCGCGACCTCGCCAATCAAGTGCTCGCTCAGCTCGCCCGCATGGAGGACGAGCACTTCCGCGCACGGGGTGCCTGCGCGGAGTCGCCGGAGGCTGTCGATGGTGGGCAATGACATCGTCGACCTGCGCGATCGCGACGCGGATCCGCGTCGGCCCCGCGAGCGCTTCGACGCGCGCGTGTGCCGGCCCGAAGAGCGCGTCGCGATTCGTGGCGCGGCCGATCCCTGCCGCGAGCGCTGGTGTCACTGGGCCGCCAAGGAGGCCGCCTACAAGCTCGTGAAGAAGCGCGACCCGGACACGGCCTTCTCTCCGGTGCGCTTTCGGGTCGACCTCGCGGCCGAGCCCGACACCTGGCTGGAGCGCGGCGCCGCACCGACCTCGCGGGCCGGCGGGGTGGTTCACGGCGACCACCGCGTCGCGCTCTCGATCACGTGCGCGGACGGCGCCGTGCACGCCATCGCGACCTGGTCCGACGAGGGACCGGCGGGCCTCGTCCACGGATTCGAGCGCCTCGCCGCCGGGCCCGACGCCCCGCTCACGCCCGCCGTGCACAGCGCGGCGGCGCGCCGACTCGCCCGGGAGCGCCTCGCCGACCGTCTGGGGGTCGCGGTGACGCGCCTCGCCATCGCGAAGCGCGGACGCATCCCCGAGCTGCTCCTCGACCGGGCGCCCAGCGGCGCCGACCTTTCGCTGTCCCACCACGGCGGGCTGGTCGCCTTCGCGTGCCGGCTGCCGGCCGCACACACGCCCGCGAGGCTCGCCTCGTGACGGCCCGGGACGAGATCCGGCGACTCGCCATCGTGAATCGCGGCGAGCCCGCGCTGCGCTGCATTCGCGCCGTCAAGGCACTGCGCGCCGTCGAGGGCAGCTCGATGGAGGTGGTGGCCCTCTACACGCGGCCCGATCGCGATGCGCCCTTCGTGCGGCACGCCGATCGCGCCATCGAGCTGCCGAGCGACGGCGGCGCGGTTGCCGCGTATCTCGATCACGCGCGTCTGCTGACGGCGCTGCGCCAGGTCGAGGCCGACGCTGTCTGGCCGGGCTGGGGGTTCGTCGCCGAGGACCCGCTGTTCGTCGATCGTCTGGCCGCCGAGGGGATCCGCTTCCTCGGCCCGTCCGCCGACGCGATGCGCCGGCTCGGCGACAAGATCACCTCGAAGCAGCTCGCCGAGAAGGCGGGCGTCCCCGTCACGCCGTGGAGCGGCGGCGCGCTCGCCGATGCCGCCGAGGCGCGCCGCCACGCAGCGCGCATCGGTTACCCGGTGGTCATCAAGGCGACGGCGGGCGGGGGCGGGCGCGGCATTCGCATCGTCCGCGAGGAGGCCGAGATCGAGGAGGCCTTCCGCTCGGCGGCCGCCGAGGCCGAGGGGGCGTTCGGCAACGGCGCCCTCTTCGTCGAGAAGATGGTGACCGGCGGACGCCACATCGAGGTGCAGATCGCCGCCGATCGGCACGGCCACGTGACCGCCGTTGGCAGCCGCGACTGCTCGGTGCAGCGCCGACACCAGAAGGTGCTCGAGGAGGCGCCGCCCCCCGGTCTCGACCCCGCCGTGCGCGAAGCGCTCGAGCGCTCGGCCGTCGAGATGGCCACCCAGGTCGGCTACACGGGCGTCGGCACCGTCGAGTTCCTGCTCGGCGGCAGCGAGTTCTTCTTCCTCGAGGTGAACCCGCGCCTGCAGGTCGAGCACGGCATCACCGAGGAGATCACCGGTGTCGACCTCGTGCAGCTGCAGGTCCGCATCGCACGCGGCGAATCGATCGCCGACGTCGAGGTGGTCGAGCGCGGCGTGGCCATCGAAGCGCGCGTCTGCGCCGAGGATCCCGACCAGGGCTTCCTGCCGTCGCCGGGCTTCGTCGCGCGGTTCGACCCGGCACTCGGCCCGCGGATTCGCATCGACTCGGGGGTGACCTCGGGCACCTCGGTCTCGTCGGACTTCGATTCGCTGATCGCCAAGGTGATCGCCACCGGCGACGACCGCGAGGAGGCGCGGGCCCGGCTCGAGTGCGCGCTGCGCGACTTCGAGCTGGTCGTGGAGGGCGGCGCCAGCAACAAGGGCTACCTGATCGAGCTGCTCGGCGCCGAGGCGTTCCGCAGCGGGCCCGTCGACACCACCTGGCTCGATCGCTGGAACGAGGAGCGCGATACCGCGCGGCTGTGCGACGTCGCCGAGGAGCGCGACGCCTTCGTGGCGGCCGCCATCATCGCCTATCAACGCGGCCGCGCCCGGGCGCGCGACACCTTCTACGCCGACCCCGGTGCGCTCTCCCGCGCGTCGATCCCGCCCGCCGAGGGGCAGCAGATCGACCTCACCTACGAGGGCGAGGGATACGAGCTCACCGTCTACGCGATCGGCGCCTGGCGCTATCGGGTGCACCTCGAGGGCCGCGCGGTCGGCGCCGAGATGCGCGAGGAGGGTCACCACCAGGCGCGCCTGATCATCGACGATCGCGTGCGCCGCATCGAGTACGACGCCTCCGACCTGGGCATGCGGCTCGAGGTCGACGGCAGCCCCTACGCGTACGGGCTGCAGACCGCGGGCCAGGTGCGCTCGGGCACGCCCGCCATGGTGGTGGCGGTGCACGTGGCGGTCGGCGACACCGTGCAGGCCGGGCAGTCGCTCGGTCTCGTCGAGGCCATGAAGATGGAGATCGGCTTCCAGGCGCCGGTCTCGGGCGTGGTGCGCGAGGTGCGCGTGCACAGCGGCCAGCAGGTGGCGGCCGGCGAGGTGCTGCTCGTCATCGACCCGGGCGCAGAGGGCGGCGAAGGCGGCGTGCCCTCGCGGCGGCTCGCGCTTCCCGACCAGGTCGACCCGCTCGCGGTGCTGTTCGCGCCGTCGAGCGACGGTCCGCTCGGCATCCCCGACCTCGTCGCCGCGAACGGCGCCGACCTGACGGCGCGCCGGGCGGCTATCGACACGGTGCGCGAGGAGGTGCGGCGGCTGATCCTCGGCTACGACGCCAACCCCTCCCGTGGCGATCGGCTGGTCGACTTTCTCGAGGCGCCGATCCCGCCCGATCTGTCCGAGAGCTTCCGCCGGGAGCTCGCCGAGATTCGTCACGAGTTGCAGACCTTCGTCGACCTCGAGGAGGTCTTCATCCGCGCGCCACGAGCCTCGGTGTCGGGTGAGCTCGGACCGTCCAACGACGCGCGCTTCCGCATGTACGTGCGGCGCGTGCGCGCCGAGGGGGCGGGCATCGAGCAGGAGTTCCTCGACCTGGTGGGTCGCGCACTCGCGCAGTACGGCGTGCGCGATCTCACGCCGAGCGGCCGGCTCTTGCGCGCGGTGCTTCGGATGCTGTCCGCCCAACGCGAGACGGGGCTTCGCTACCGACTGGTGCTGGCGATGCTTCGCCGCGTCGCCGACCTCGCCAAGGCGGGCATCGATCTCCAGACCGAGGCTCCGCTGGCGACCGCACTCGCGCGGATCGCCCGGCTGCGGCCGCAGGTCAGCGACGCCGTCGCCGACGCCGCCCTCGAGGCCGCCTACGTGACGCACCTGCGTCCCGGCATCGAGGGGCGGGCGGCGCGGGTCTCCGGAGAGGTCGAGCGGTGGATCGCCGAGGCCGAGCACGAGATCACGGTGCCGCCCACGAGCGTGCTGCTCGAGGTGGCGGCGGCGCCGCGCGCGGTCTTCGACCGGGTCGGGCAGTGGATCAGCTCCGACGACGTCACGCGGCGCGAGATCGCGCTCGCCGCCCACACCCAGCGCCGCTACTCGCCCCGGGTTCCGAGCGTCTTCCGCGCGGCGGTCGTCGACACTGCCCGCATCCACTGCGTCGAGTATCCGGAGGCGGGGCTCGTGATGGTCGGGGCGGCTCACGCCGGCGACCTGCTCGACTCTGCGGAGCGCCTGTGTCGCGCCGCGCGCCGGATCGTCGAACTCGAGCCCGGAACGCGGCTGCACGCCCTCGAGCTCGCCGTGCCGCCCGGCGAGGAGATCGACTTCGAGGCGGTGCGCGCCGACCTCGAGCCGCTGCTCGGCCGCGACGGCCCCGACTGCCGGTTCACGCTCGGCCTGCTCGGCGAGGAGGGCGGGATCGATCACGTCTTCAAGACCTGGGACCGCGTGTCGGGCGGTGTGGTGCTCCGGCAGTACTACGACCTGCACCCCGAGACGGCCGCTCGCATCGACCTCGATCGCTACTCGAACTTCGAGCTCGAGCGGATCCCCGCCGAGGAGGGCGTCTATTCGTTCCACGGCCGCGCGATCGGGATGCCGGGCGACGAGCGCGTGTTCGTGCTTGCCGACATGCGCGACCGCGCCTCGGAGGCGGGCCCGGAGCTCTCGAACCACCTGCCCGGCTTCGAGCGGGTCTTCCACCGGGCGACGCGCAGCCTGCGCGGCATCCTGCAGGTGCGCGATGCGCGCCGCCGGCTGCAGTGGAACCGCATCGCGGTGTTCGTCGCCCCGCCCGTCTACCTCGACGACGAATCCATCGAGGAGGTGTCCCGCCGGCTCGCCCCCGCAACGCGGCACCTCGGTCTCGACAAGGTGATCGTACGGCTGAATCTCCTCGACCCGGCCGAGCCCGACGCCCCGGCGCGAACCCGCGAGATCGAGATCCTCGACACCGGCGAGCAGATGGAGATCTCGATGCGCGAGCCGCATCGAGATCCCCTCGAGCCCGCCGGCGACTACGAGCGGCGCGTGATGGCCGCGCGGCGGAGCCGGCAGCCGTACCCCTACGAGGTGGTGAAGCTCCTGACCTCGGAAGATCGAAACCTGGTCGAGCGTGCACCCGACCGGGCCGTCAGCGCGCTGCCGACCGGCACCTTCGAGGAGTACGATCTCGATCCCGAGGTGGATGTCCCGACCGCGATCAGCGTGGCCGGGCGGGCCTACGGGGAGAACCGCGCGGGCGTGGTGATCGGCGTCATCTCGACGCCGACCGAGAAGCTGCCCGAGGGCATGCGTCGCGTCGTGGCGTTCTCCGACCCGACGATCGGCATGGGGGCGCTCGCGGCGCCCGAGTGCGACCGCCTGGTGGCTGCCTTCGACCTGGCCGAGCGCATGCAGGTGCCGCTCGAGTGGGTCGCCGTGTCGAGCGGCGCGCGCATCGCGATGGACAGCGGCACCGAGAACCTCGACGCCACGGCGCGCGTGGTGCGCCGCATCGTCACCTTCACCCAGGCGGGCGGCGAGGTGAACGTGATCGTCTGCGGCGTCAACATCGGCGCCCAGGCCTACTTCGACGCGCTCGCCACCATGCTGATGCACACCCGCGGCACGCTCATCATGACCCAGGAGGCGTCGATGGTGCTGACGGGCCGCCGCGCCCTCGAGGCGGCCGGCTCGGTTTCGGCCGAGGACGAGCTCGCGATCGGCGGCTACGAGCGCATCATGGGCCCCAACGGCGAGGCGCAGCACTACGCGATCGGCATCGCGGACGCTTATCGCATCCTCTACGACCACTACCGCTACTCGTACGTGGTGCCCGGCGAGCCGGGCCCGCGACACAGCGAGAGCGGGGACGACCGACACCGCTCGGTCTGCGACTTCGCGACGCCGGACGACGCGTTCGGGTTCGCGAGCGTCGGCGAGATCTTCGACGACGAGACCAATCCCGGCCGCAAGCGGCCATTCGCGATGCGGAACGTGATGTCGGCGCTGATCGACGAGGACGGCGGACACCTCGAGCGTTGGAAGCGGATGGTGGGCGGCGAGACGGCCATCGTGTGGGACGCGCACCTCGGCGGCATTTCGACCACGCTGATCGGCATCGAGGGTCACACGCTGCCGCGCGACGGCTACCGGCCCCACGACGGACCGGAGGACTGGAACGGCGGCACGCTCTTCCCGTTCTCGTCGAAGAAGGTGGCTCGGGCCATCAACGCGGCCAGCGGCGTGCGCCCGGTGGTGGTGCTCGCCAACCTGTCGGGCTTCGACGGCTCCCCCGAGTCGCTCCGCAAGCTGCAGCTCGAGTACGGGGCGGAGATCGCCCGCGCGGTGGTGAACTTCGAGGGTCCGATCCTCTTCACCGTGGTATCGCGCTACCACGGCGGCGCCTACGTGGTTTTCTCGCAGGAGCTGAATCCCGGCCTCGAGGCGACTGCGCTCACCGGCTCGTACGCGTCGGTGATCGGCGGCGGCCCCGCGGCCTCGGTGGTGTTCGCCCGCGAGGTGCGCGCGCAGGCAGTGCGCGATCCGCGCGTCGTCGAGAAGGAGCAGAGCCTGCGCGGCCAGCCCACCGACCAGGGTCGCGCCGAGCTCGACGCGCTGCTTCGGGAGGTCCGGCTCGAGAAGCAGGGCGAGGTGGCGGCGGAGTTCGATCGCATCCACAGCGTCGAGCGAGCGCGCGACGTTGGGTCGCTGTCGGCCATCATCGAGCCGCGACGTATGCGCGAGCAGCTGATCGCCACCCTCGAGGCCGCGCTGCGCATCGGCCGATCCGGGCCGAGCGATGCGACGCCCCGCGGTCGCGGCGATGCCTCGAGCTGAGGTCGACAGTGGATCCCGGTCCGCACGGGCGACCGAAGCGGACGTGATCCTCCTCGAGGGCGTGCAGGTGCCGTCGGCGCTCGGTGTGACGGCCGCCGAGCGCCGCATGCGCCGGCCCGTGCGCATCGACCTCGAGCTCGGCTGCTCGCTCGCGCCTGCGGGCCGGAGCGATCGCATCGCCGACACGATCGATTACGGGGCCGTCTACGCGGTGGTCGAGGAAGTGGCAGGCGGCGGCGAGCACCGCCTCGTCGAGGCACTCGGCGAGCGCATCGCCTCGGCGCTCTTCGAGCGCTTCCCGATCGATCACGTCACGGTCACCGTGCGCAAGGCGGCGCCGCTCGCGGGACCGGTCGAGGGCACGGGCGTCCGCCTCACGCGACGCCGGCCGGCGTGAGCGTGCAGGGCGCCTCGGACCGGGCGAGCGCGACGCGCGACGCCCTGTCGTTCCTGCCCGTGCGGCTCGTGCGCGACGCACTCGCGGCCCGCGAGCCCGAGCGCGCGCTGGCGATCGGCGGCGCCTGGGGCCGGCGCGTCGCTTCGCTCGGCGGCACGGCGACCGACCTGTCGCGCATCAACCTCGGCATCGCGTTCCCCGACGCGACGGTGGCGGATCGGGAGCGGTTGCTTGGCGACGCCTACTCGAACCTCGGCCGAGGAATCGCCGAGCTGGCTTTGCTGCAGGGGCCGCACCGCGAGGCCGTGCTCGACGGCGTGCGTTTCGACGCAGCCGAGCACATCGAGCAGTCGATCGCCGACTCGCCGACCGGTGGCGTGCTCGTGGTGAGCGCACACTTCGGCACCTGGGACCTGTATGCGGCGGCGCTCGCGCGCCGCTATCCGCTGACCGTCGTCCACCGAGGTTTCGGCAACGAGCGCCTCACGCGCATGATGACGCGCGTGCGCGGTGCCGGGGACGGTGACCTCGAAGAGATCCGCATGGGGCCCCGCGCCGCCGGCCGGCTCCTGGGCGCGCTGCGCGACGGGCGCATCGGTGTGGTGCTGCTCGACCAGAACGCGCGGGCCGCCGAGGGTGTGTTCGTGCCATTCTTTTCGCGCCTGGCCTGCACGCGCTCGGCGCCGGCACTGATCGCCATGCGGCGGGGCGTGCCGGTGGTGCCGGTCTTCGGTCACCGCGTCGGCGAAGAGGCCCGTCACGTCGTGTCGGCCGGGCCGCCCCTCGACTTCGAGTCCGCGAGTGGCGATCCGCGGAGCGCCGAGTTCGCCGCAGCGCTCGAGCGCAACGTGGCGCGGATGACCGCTTCCATCGAGTCGGCGGTGCGCCGCCACCCCGAGCAGTGGATGTGGTCGCAGCGCCGTTGGCGGACCCGGCCGCCCGCCCCCGCCGCGGAGATCGAGCAGAGCGACCCGTATCCGCCGCGGACGGGCGCTTTGCGATGGGTCCGGCACCGGCTGCGCGCCGGCTCGCCACGACGACGCACGGCGTGACGAGCGGGGCCGGCCCCGCCGGTCTCCGGGAACGGAACCGAGCGGCGCCGGGTGGATGGCCGATGGCGGCTCGGAGGCTCGTGTAGACTCGGGCGCCCGGCCGGGTGCGAGCCCGCATCCTCTGCGCGCGCCGGCCGGCAAGGGAGCTCGTCCATGAAGATCGTCGTCGCCGGCACCATTGCGATCGATCCGGATCGACGCGAGGCTGCCCTCGACGCCGCCCGTCCCCACATCGACGGCGCCCTCGCGCAGGCGGGCTGCGAGGCCTACAGCTGGACCGCCGACCCGGCCTCCCCCGGCCGCGTCGCCGTCTTCGAGTGCTGGACCCGCGAGGCGGATCTCGCCGCCCACTTCGCGGGCCCCCACTACGCGGCCATGCTTCGGACGCTCGGCCGTCACGGCCTGAGAGGCGCCGAGGTCTCGAAGTACCGCGTGGATCTCTGCGAGGCCGTCTACGACTCGAACGGTCAGCCCCGCGCCGACTTCTTCAGCGCGGGCGAATGACCGGAGCGTCGTCGACCGGGCGCCTGCCGCTCTCCGTCAAGGCCTTCTACGGCAGCGGCTCGATCGCCGAGGGGACGAAGAACTTCGCGTTCAACGTCTTCCTGCTCTTCTACTACAACAACGTCCTCGGGCTCTCGGGATCGCTGGCCGGACTGGCGATCTTCCTCGCCCTCTGCGTAGACGCCGTCACCGATCCGCTCGTCGGCTCGCTCTCGGACGGCTTCCGGTCGCGCTGGGGCCGGCGGCATCCGTTCATGTACTGCTCGGCGCTCCCGATGGCGGTGTGCTTCTGGATGCTCTTCTCGCCCCCGGAGCTGTCGCAGACGGGCCTGTTCGTCTGGCTCTGCGGCTTCGCGGTCGGCGTGAGGGTGTCGATGACGTTCTACTCGATCCCGAGCTCCGCCATGGTGCCCGAGATGACCACCCACTACGACGAGCGTACGTCGCTGGTGAGCTGGCGGTATCTGCTCGGGTGGCTCGGCGGCATCGCGATGACGTTCGTCGCCTACCGGTACTTCCTGGTCCCGACCCCCGAGTATCCGGAAGGGCGCCTGAACCCGGGCGCCTACGCGAGCTGGGGGGCCGTCTGTGCGGTGGTCGTCGTGCTCGCGATCATCAGCTGCGCGGCGGGCACCCACCGCTTGATCCCGCGGATGCGCGGGGCGAGCGCCGCTCAGCCCTTCTCGCTTCGGCGCCTGGGCGGCGAGCTGCGCGACGCGTTCGGGAACCGGTCGTATCGGATGATCGTCGCGAGCTTCATGTGTGCTTCGGTGGCCGGCGGCTTCAACGACGTCGTCGGCCTGTACGTGAACACCTACTACTGGGGGTTCACGACCGAGCAGCTGAGCCTCCTGCTCGTCACGCCCGGGCTGTCCATCGTGCTGGCCTTCCTCGGCACGCGGCGGCTCACCGAGCGCTACGACAAGCGTGGCGCCGCGCTCGGGCTCGCCAGCTTCGCGGTCTTCTTCGGCCCGCTGCCGATCTTCCTGCGCCTGGCCGGATGGATGCCCGAGAACGGCGAGCCGTTGCTCTTCGTCCTGATCCTCGTGCACGTGACCATCCTGATCGTGCCGGTGGTCGCGATCGGGATCATCGCGTCGTCGATGGTGGCCGACACCGTGGACGAGAGTGAGCTCGAGACCGGGCAGCGGCGCGAGGGCGTCTTCTCCGCCGCGATCGCCTTCTCGCTCAAGTCCGCGTCGGGGATCGGATCGTTCGCGGCCGGCATCGCTCTCGATGCGATCGCGTTTCCGCGCGGGGCCGAGGTCGGCGAGGTGTCCGCGGACAAGATCGTGAAGCTCGGTCTGGCGGTCGGGCCGGGGCTGATGTTCTGCTATGTGCTGACGCTGATCTTCCTCTCGCGCTACCGCATGACGCGTGAGCGGCATCGCGAGATCCTCGAGGCGTTGGATCGGCGAGCGCGCCGTGGGGAGGACGCCGTCTGATCGGCCCTCGGCCGCTCCTCGTGCCGGCTCGAGCCCCCGGGGGCGCCGGATTTCCGAGCGGTCATTGCGCCGGCCGGGGCCGGGGCGGCGCCGGATGTCGGCACGGCGACCCGACCGGGCCGGCGCTATCGTGGTCGCTCGCCCGCGCTCGGAAGGCCTCTACCCACCGTGACCCTCCCCGACCCCGCCTCATCGATGACGGCGGACGACGCGGCCCGCCTCGCGACGTCCGCACTCGACGCCGGCCGGCTCGAGCGGGCCGAGGCGCTGCGGCTCGCCGCGCACCTGCGCGACGAGGGCGTGTTGGCCGCGCTCACCGAGGTCGCCCACGCGAGCAAGCTCGCCGGCAAGGGCGATGTCGTGACGGTCTCGCGCAACGTCTTCCTGCCGCTCACGAATCTCTGCCGCAACCGCTGCACGTACTGCAGCTTCGCCAAGCAGCCCGACTCGCCCGAGGCGCACACCTACACGCTGGACGAGGTGGCCGAGGTGGTGCGCGGCGGCGTGAAGACCGGCTGCACCGAGGCGCTGATGTGTCTCGGCGACAAGCCCGAGGTCGCCTACCGGGCCCATCGCGAGTGGCTCGCCGAGCGGGGGCTCGGGACCACCGTCGATCTCGTCCTCGAGGCCTGCCGGGTCGCCTTCGAGGGCGGCATGCTGCCGCACACCAACGCCGGGATCCTCTCCGCCGAGGAGATGACGGCGTTGCGGCCCTGGAACGCCTCGATGGGTCTCATGATGGAGACCACCAGTCAGCGGCTGCGCGGCCGCGGCATGGCGCACTTCCACGCCCCCGACAAGGATCCCGCGGTGCGCATCCGCATGCACGAGGAGGCCGGCGAGCTGCGCGTTCCGTTCACCACCGGGCTGCTCCTCGGCATCGGGGAGAACGACGAGGAGCGCATCGACACCCTGCTGACGATCCGCGACCTGGCCGACCGCCATGGCCACATCCAGGAGGTGATCGTCCAGCCCTTCCACCCCAAGCCGGGCACGCCGATGCGCGCGACGCCGCCGATCCGCGACGACGAGGTGATCGGCTGGGTGGCGCTGACGCGGCTCGTGATGGGCCCGGCGATGAACGTGCAGGCGCCGCCGAACCTGGCGCCCGAGATGCTCGACCGGCTGGCGACGGCCGGACTGAACGACTGGGGGGGTGTCTCCCCGGTCACCGTCGACTTCATCAACCCCGAGGCCCCGTGGCCCGCGATCGATCGGCTCCGCGAGCTGACCGAGCGCAGCGGACAGAAGCTGCGCGACCGCGGGCCCGTCTATCCCGACTGGGTGCTCGGGCGCCCGGATTTCTTCGATCCACGGATTCTCGATGCCTTGCCGCGCTTCGCTACCGACGAGGGCTACGCGCGGCGACCTTCCCACCAGTCCGACGAGGAGGCTGCCTGATGTTCGAACGCATGACCGACGACGTGAACCCGCGAGTGGCGCGAGCCCTGGACGCCTGCCTCGACGGAAAAGACCTCTCACAGCAGGACGCCGAGCTGCTGCTCGCCGCCGAGGGCGCCGACCTGCACGCCCTCTTGTGGGCGGCCGATCGTGCGCGCCGCGAAGACGTCGGCGACGACGTCAGCTACGTGGTCTGCCGCAACGTGAACTTCACGAACGTCTGCTACGTGGGCTGCTCGTTCTGCGGCTTCGCGCGCCACAAGCACCAGGACGAGGCCTACGACCACGACATGTCGGTGGTGCTCGAGAAGTGCGCTGACGCCGTCGCGCGCGGAGCCACCGAGATCTGCATGCAGGGCGGCATCCATCCGCAGAAGGACCACGAGGACTACCGGCGCGTGGTGCTCGCCATCAAGGAGGCATTCCCGGGGCTTCACCTGCACGCCTACTCGCCCGAGGAGATCGACTGGGGGCACCGCAAGAGCGGCATGACGCTCCCCGACTACATCCGCTGGCTGATGGACGCCGGCGTCGGCAGCCTGCCCGGCACGGCGGCCGAGATCCTCGACGACGAGATCCGCAACATCCTGTCGCCGCGCAAGATCAAGACGGACCGTTGGGTGGAGATCATCCGCGCCGCACACGCGCTGGGTCTGCCGACCTCGTCGACCGTCATGTACGGCCACATCGAGACGCCGCGCCACGTGGCGGCGCACATGAACCTGATTCGCGAGCTGCAGAAGGAAACCGGCGGCTTCACGGAGTTCGTGCCGCTCGGCTACATCCACGAGCTGAACGAGCTCTACAACGTGCTCGGCTCGCGGCCGGGAGCGGGCGTCTACGAGGACCTGCGGATGGTGGCGGTCTCGCGGCTCTTCCTGCGGCCGTACATCCAGAACATCCAGGTCAGCTGGGTCAAGATGGGCCACAAGGTCGGGCAGATGGCGCTGACCGCCGGCGCCAACGACTTCGGCGGCACGCTGATGGAGGAGTCCATCAGCCGCGAGTCGGGCTCGATGTTCGGCGAGAACACCGCACCGGAGGATTTCAGGCGCCTGATCCGCGAGATCGGACGGGTGCCCGTCGAGCGCTCGACCCTCTACAAGCCGCTGCGCCGCTTCGAGGATCCCGCCCTCGACCCGCCCTCCCTCGAGCCCGAGGCGGCCGGTGCAGAGGCCGACGAGGTCAGCCTGTCGATTCCCGTCGCGTCCTGACCGGGTCTTCGATCGGCCGATAGCGTGGCAAGGCGGGTCGATTGAATCCCGGCGAACACCAGACGATGGCGCGCGTCGAGGACGACCTGTGGTGGTACAGGGGGCTTCGCGACGTGCTCGTGCGCACGTTGACGCCGCCCGGCTCGGGACTTCCCCGCCACCCGCGAGTCCTCGACGCGGGCTGTGGAACCGGGCGCAACCTCGCCGAGCTGCGCGATCACCTCGAGCCGGCCTGTCTCGGCGGCTTCGATGTGTCCGAAGAGGCGCTGAGCCTCGCCCGCTGCAGGGTCCCCGGCGCCGATCTGCGTGGCGGAGACATCTGCGACCCTCCGCTGCCTGCCGGCGGCCTCGATCTGGTCACGAGCCTCGACGTCTTGTACATCCCGGGCGTGGATCGCGCACTGCCGGGCCTGCGGCGACTCGTGGAAGCGCTGCGGCCCGGTGGGCTCTTCGTGCTGAACCTCCCCGCCTACGAGTGGCTCTACAGCGAGCACGACGTGGCCGTCCACACCCGTGAACGTTACACGGCCGGCCGCGTGGTCGGGCTGCTCAACCAGCTCGGGCTGCGCGTGCAGCTGATCACGTATCGACTGTGTCTGCTGTTTCCGCTGGTGGTTGCCCGCCGCCTGCCGACGATGTTCCGCCAGCCACGCCGCGACGAGGCCGCCCGGTCGGATCTGCACAGCGTTCCGCACCCACTCGTGAATCGCGCGCTCTTCTCGGTGCTGGCCCTGGAGAACCGCATGATCGCGCAGGGCGTGCGCTTCCCGTTCGGCAGCTCCGTGTACGCGATCGGACGCAAGCCGTGAGCACGTAGGCGAGTTGCCCGGCCGCCCGCGAGGCAAGAGGAGAATCGTCGCGACGACGGCCCGGCTTCGGTTGCAGCGCCGAGCGTCCCTTCCCTACGCTCTCGGCGCCGGAATCGACGCGTGGTCGTTCCACGAGCGAGCGAGCAAGGCCCGCTGATGTCATCGGAGAAGACGACGCGCGCAGCGCACCAGCCCGGACTGGAGGAGGCCGCCGCGCCCTGCTTGCGCGTTTCGGTCATCGTTCCCGTCTACAACAGCAGCGGCACCCTCGAGCAGCTCGTCGAGCGGCTCCACGCCGAGCTGGCGACGCGCTACGACTTCGAGATCGTCCTGGTCAACGATGCGAGCCCGGACGATTCGGGCGAGATCTGCCGCCGGCTGGCGACCGCCCACTCGTGGGTGCGCTTCGTCGATCTCGCCCGCAACTTCGGAGAGCACAACGCGGTGATGGCCGGGCTCTCGTACTGCCGGGGCGACTGCGCGGTGATCGTCGACGACGATTTCCAGAACCCGCCTGCCGAGGTCGCGAAGCTCGTCGAGAAGCTCCGGGAGGGGTACGACGTCGTCTTCTCCCGCTACGAGAAGAAGCAGCACAGCGCCTTCCGCAACCTCGGCAGCCGCTTCAACAACGCCGTGGCCAGCGTGATGCTGAAGAAGGAGTGGGGCCTCTACCTGTCGTCCTTCAAGGCGATCAGTCGCTTCATGATCGACGAGATCACGCGGTACGAAGGCCCCTATCCCTACGTCGACGGGCTCATCCTGCGCTCGACCGCGAACTACACCACTCAGCTCGTCGAGCACAGCCCCCGCCAGCAAGGCCGCTCCAACTACACGCTCATGAAGTTGACGCGCCTGTGGCTCGACATGCTGACGAACTTCTCGATCCTGCCGCTGCGAATCGCGTCCCTGCTCGGGATCCTGTTCGCCTTCGTGGGGCTGGTTCTCACCGTATTCGTGATGGCCGAGCGCCTGCAGGATCCCGAACTCGTGCCCGGTTGGGCCTCGACGGCCGTGCTGATTCTCGTCGTCTCCGGCGTTCAGCTGTTCGCTCTCGGAATGATCGGCGAGTACCTCGGCCGTCTCTTCCTGCAGGGCAACGGCAGCCCGATGTTCGTCGCCCGCAGGACGATGAATTGCGAGGACGACGATCGGAAGCCGTCATGAGCTTCGCCGAGGACTTCTGCGGCAGTCCGGTTCCGGTGACGGGAGGTCCCGGCCTCCTCGGCTCCAACCTCGAGATCGACTGGAGATGACGCCGGTCGAGAGCTTCGACTATCTGGCGCAGCACGAGGTATTGCGCGGCGAGATCGAGGCAGCCATCGATCGGGTGATCTCCTCGGGGCGCCTGATTCTCGGCGAAGAGGTCGAGCGCTTCGAAGAGGGGTTCGCGTCGTTCCTGGGCGCAGGCCGTTGCGTAGGCGTCGCCAGTGGCACCGATGCGATCGTCATCGGGCTGAGAGCCCTCGGCGTCGACGCCGAGGACGAGGTGCTGACGGTCGCAAACACCGCGGTGGCGACGGTGAGTGCGATTCGCCAGGTCGGGGCGACGCCGGTCTTCTGCGACGTCGATCCGGCGACGGGGCTGATGGATCTCGATGCCGTCGAGGAACGCATCGGTGCGCGCACCCGTGCGGTGCTGCCGGTGCACCTCTACGGCAACGTCGTCGACGTGGCGGGCCTGCGCGAGATCATCGGAGCGCGCCCGATCCGCATCCTGGAGGACTGCGCGCAGGCTCACGGCGCGACCATCCGGGGCCGAATGGCCGGCACGCTCGGCGACGTCGCTGCGTTCTCCTTCTACCCCACCAAGAACCTCGGCGCGTACGGGGACGCAGGCCTGTGCGCCAGCCGCGCCCCGGAGCTCGTCGCGCTGATGCGGAGCCTGCGGCAGTACGGCTTCGAGGGCGCGGTGTGCGCCGAGCGGGAGGGGCAGAACTCACGCCTCGACGAACTGCAGGCCGCGATCCTCGGCGCCAAGCTGCCCCATCTGCCGCGTTTCCTCGAGCGCCGTCGCCGCATCGGCGATCGCTACGACGAGCGTCTCGGGGGTGTCGTGCCCAGGCTGCTGGCCGGAGCGGGCGTCGAGCACGCCCGGCACCAGTACGTGATCCGCAGCGAAGAGCGCGATGCCCTTCGCGAGGCGCTCGCCGGGAGAGGGATCGCCACGGGCGTCCACTACCCGCATCCCATCCATCTGATGCCCGCGTACGCGTTTCTCGGGCATGCGGCCGGAAGTCTCCCGCACAGCGAAGCGCTCGCTCGCGAGGTCGTCTCCCTGCCCCTGTACCCCGAGCTGAGCGACGGCGAGGTGGATCGCGTCGCCGATGCCGTCACGGAATGGGTCGGCGGCCTCTAGACCCCGAGCCGCTCGACGACCGCCTCGATCTGGTATCGCAGCTTCGGCTTCTCGAGGATCGAGCGCTCGATCTTCGTGATCGCGTTGTGGACGGCCGGGTGGTCACGCCCCAACGCGCGGGAGATCTCGGCCACCGTTGCGTCCGTGTAGCGGTGGGCGAGATGCATCGCGATCTGGCGCGGGATCAGGACCTGCTGGCGCCGGGAGCGCGCGGCCAGCTTCTCGGGCGTGGTCTGGAAGAACGCCGCCACGGTGCCGATCACCTCGTCGAGCGTGCGCTTCTTGCGGGTCGGCGCCTGGGCGGGGCTCTTGGCCGCGATCGCAACGCGGGTCAGCTCGAGGTCGATCGGTCGGCCCATCAGGGCGGCCGTCGTGACGAGCTGGATCAGCACCCCCTCGAGGTCGCGGACGCTTCCCGTTACGGACTCGACGAGGGCGTCGAGGCATTCCTGCGGGAGCCGCCAGCCGCCGTGGGCCGCCTTGGCCTGGAAGATGGCCCGGCGCACCTGGGCGTCGGGCGGCTCGACCTCGGCCAGGAAGCCGCTCATCAGCTGTGAGCGGAGTCGCTCGCCGATCAGGGACATCTGGGCCGGCATACGGTCGCCGGTGAAGACGACGCGCCCCCCGGCGTCGATCACGTGGGAGATCGTGTGGAAGAATTCGAGCTGGGTGGCTTCCTTGCGCTCGAGGAATTGCACGTCCTCGACGACCAGCAGCTGGCCCCGCCCCCTGTAGCGGCGCTTGAAGTCGCTGGTGCGATCGCTCTTGAGCGCCGCGAGGAACTGATTGGTGAACCCCTCGGCGGAGACGTACCGGACCGAGCTCGCGTCGATCCGGCTCGCCTCGGCGGCGACCGCGCGCGCGAGGTGCGTCTTCCCCATACCCGGCTGGGCGCAGACGTAGAGCTGGGTGAGCGTGCTCTGCTGCTCGCGCGCCATCGCGAAGGCCGCTTCGCGGGCGAGTGCGTTGCAGGGTCCGACCACGAAGGTCTCGAACGAGTAGGGGGTCGAGACCGATGCCGGCAGGGTCTTGCTCGCCTCGGCCGGCCGTGAATCGACCGCGCCCATCCCGCCGGTGGTGGTCGGCTCGCCGGCCTCGCTCGAGGCGGGCGAGCTCGTGGGTTGGCGAGGGCGCGGCGGGAGGTCCCTGGTGGCGCGTCGGGCTTCGCGTGGCTTCGAGAGGCCACGCTCGGGCCGGCCCGATCCCATCGCGGACCCGGCCGGCTCGGCCCGACGCGCCCTCACCCCCAGCTCGATCGTGAGTCCGGATTGCGCGGCCTCGGGCTCGTCGGGTCGTGCACGGAGCTCGTCCCGCAGGCACGCGTCGATGCGCGGCAGGTAGTGGTCGCGGATGCGCTCGCGGTGAAACGTCGAGGGGCACACGAGCAGCAGCCCGCGGTCGGCCGCGCGGGCTTCGAGCGGCTCGAGCCACGCCTCGAAGCAAAAGGAGGGAACTTCATTTCGGAGACGGCGCATAACGCCGTCCCAGACCTCGGGGGGGAAGGTCACGGATCGGGGCTGGTCCTTGCTCGAATGCGGTGTTTTTGGGGGATTCTGGACCGATTCGCCGCCGTTTCGGCGAGAGGGGCGGGTCGTCGGTCCGAGTGCGGCAGAGTAAACCACATACCCCGCCGATCACGCAAAGGTGAATTACGTGAACGTGCGCGGGATGTGTGTGCGTGCGAAATCAGTGAGAAAAGCGGTTTTAGGACGTCCGAAACCGTTGTTTGGTATTCTGATTCCGGTTGGAATACGCATGGGTTTCGGCGAAGCTTTGAGAGCCGTTCGCAATGAAGACCCGGTGTCGACAGAGCCCGGGGCGTCGAGTGGCCTGGTAGTTGTTTCTATTATTTTCGATAAATTTCTGCAATTTTCTCGATTTTTCTCGATCTATCAATGCCCTGTCGATGGGGCGTCCCGCGTTCCACTAGTGGGTTCGCTGGCTTCGCGTCGGCGCGCCGGTCTGCGCCATCCGGAAGTGCAGCAGATCGTCGAGCAGGTCCGCGCGCTCGAGCGGGCCGGGCGACTCGAGGAGCTGCTGCTTCTCGAGCACATCGAAGTCGAGCGCCTGGGCGAGCACGTCGACGAAGCGTCGATCGTCGAGTTCGTCGAGTCGCGCGAGCGATCGACGCAGGTCTTCGGCGCCCGGTGTTCCTCGCAGCAGATCTCGGAGTCGGTCCTGGATCGATGCTCGCCGTGACGCCATGCCGTCGGCCCCGCCCTCGCTCTCGTCGAGGCGCTCGATGCGCGCCGTGCGGTACGGGCGCTCCGTCGGCCGGGTCGCTTCGTCGACGATGCGGAAGCGCTCGGTCCCGGCGAGCAGCAGGTTCCAGGTTCCATCGGGACGCTCTTCGGCGCGAGCGATGACGCCCTCGCACCCCACCTCGAAGAGCGCCGGGTCCCCGGCCATCTCGCCCCGGTGTTCGGGCCGCACGGCCACCATGCCGATGCGTCGGTCGCCCGCGAGGGCGTCCCGGGTGAGCTGCCGATAGCGCGGCTCGAAGATGAAGAGCGGCACGCTGACGGCCGGAAAGAGCACCACGGCGTCGAGCGGGAAGAGGGGAAGCGTCTCGGGCGCGCCTTCGCGCATGACGGATCCTCCCGGATGCTCGCCACGCTCGGCCACGGCACCCGACCGCCCGTGAGGATAGGAGCCGCTCGGCGCGGCCGCCGTGACGCCGGCGCGCACTTGACGAGAGAGCGTACGCGCCGGAGACTGACCGCGCCCGATGGATCGCCGCACCGCCCGCGCGCTGCTCGAAAGGCTCCGCCGAGACGCCGACGTGATCTGTGCCCGCTTCGGTCTCAGCTACGCGTCCATCGACGCAGAGCGGGCCAACGTGAAGCGCCGCTACGGGATCTGCTACTCGGACGGCACGATCAAGATCAGGCTGCGGCACGCCGCCAACGGGCGCCCCCTCAAATACTCGAGCCTGGTCAGCACCCTGTGCCACGAGCTCGCGCACCTGCGCCACTTCGACCACAGCCCGCGCTTCTACGACTTCTATCACGAGCTGCTGGCGTGGTCTCGTCGCGAGGGCATCTACCGGCCGACACCGCGCCGTCCGCGGCGCGATGTGCCGGCCCCAGGCACGCCCTGGCTCTTCGCGGCTGCGGGGGCCTGTCCCCCCGAGCCCTCTCGGCGTTCGGCGCCCCGGCCCGCCGCGGCCGCGCGCGAGCCACGACACGGCCCCGAGCAGCTGACGCTGTTCTGACGCGAGTCATCGCGCCGGGCGGCGGGAGTGGCTGTGTTCCGGGTGGCGGGCTGCGGGCGTGTGTTGGCGACCGATAGGAGGCCGATTGGAGGCCGAGGAGGCGAGGCGCCCCGCGGCGTCAGCCCGCCAGGCGGGCCTTCTGCTCGTCGTACTCTTCGAGGTTGTTCGGCCCTTCGACGACCTTGGAGACGATCTCGTCGCAGGCGATCGACTTGTCGAGCACCTCTCCGATCAGCCCCTCTACGGTCAGCTCGTCGTACTCGGCGAGCGCCTCCTCGAGGCCCTGTTCCGAGACGGAGAACTCCAAGGTCATCTTGATCTTCACATCCATTTGCTGTCGCCTCCGTTCGCTCTCGCCGTCTCGTGGCAGCCTGATGTCCGGGCGCGAGGAGACCGGTGCCTGACGACCCGCGGGTGGTCACCCCTACGGGCCCTTCCTACCTTCGGGCTCTTCGTAAGGGCTCTTCGCAAGGGCTCTTTGGTCTCGTCCTCGAGTCGATACGACAAGTCGACGGGCCGCCCGGTTCGAGAAAAACCACTCGCCCGGGCCACGGGCTCGCATACGGGAAGGCACGTCAAGCCTGTCCCGCCTGGCCCGAAGCGCTGTGCAGCAATCGGGCCAATGCCGTAACTGACCGGAATCCTTGAAATTATTTGAACTGCGGCCAAGCATACACCAGCCCATCCGGCGGGTCTATGAGGTTTCGGCGCATTTTCGGGAGTTTACGCTGCTCGGCTGCAATCGTGCGCCGTATGTGGCCAAAAAGGCCCGGCGAGGGTGCGCCCGCAGCCTTCCTGCCGGTGCGCGAGGGCGCGCACCTCGAGCGCAAGAAACCCCTCATGGTCGCGATCGGTGGGCCGATCAGTAGGGAAGAGCTTCGGAGCCCGAACGGGGGGGAAGGCTTCGAAGATGCGCCCCGGGGTCGATCGACTCCGGGGCGTCTCTCATTTGCCCCTGCATCTCGCCCCTACCCCGCGCCGCGGCGATCAGGGCAGCGGGGCCTGCCCCGGGTCGAGGTCGTCTCCGCGCTCCTCGGGGTCGAGCTGCCGCTCCTGCAGGGCCCGCGCGCCGTCGTCGTCGCGGACGTCGCTGTGGCAGCCGGCGCGCCCCTCCTCTGCCCCCATCGCGCTGCGGGTCTTCGAGGCCAGCCGGTGCAGCTCGGCGGGCTCGAGCACCCCGCGCCGCTGCAGGATCTGCTTCTGCTCGGAGGAGAGGGCGGCCGAGATCTTCGGCTTCTCCCACGCGTAGGTCTCGTCCTTGCCCGAGACGAACGACGAGATCTCCTTGCTGATGCGCACCGCGCACCAGTCGTGGCCGCACATCGCACAGAAGTCCGTGTCGACGTCCATGTCCTCATCGTGGAAGGCGCGGGCCGTGTCGGTGTCGAAGGCCAGCTCGAAGTGCTTCTCCCAGTTGAGGGCGGCGCGGGCCCGGGTGAGCTCGTCGTCCCAGTCGCGGGCCCCCGGAATCCCCAGGGCGACGTCGGCCGCGTGCGCGGCGATCCGGTACGCGACGCAGCCCTGCTTGACGTCTTCGCGCTTCGGCAGGCCGAGGTGCTCCTTCGGGGTCACGTAGCAGAGCATGCTGGCGCCGTGATAGGCGGCCGAGGTCGCCCCGATCGCGCTCGTGATGTGGTCGTAGCCCGGGAAGACGTCGGTGACGAGCGGGCCCAGCACGTAGAACGGCGCGCCGTGACACACCTGCCGCTGCAGCTTCATGTTGTACTCGATCTGGTCGAAGGGCACGTGGCCCGGCCCCTCGATCATCACCTGCACGCCGTGCCGCCAGGCGCGCTCGCACAGCTCGCCCAGCGCCGACAGCTCGCCCAGCTGTGCGGCGTCGGTGGCGTCGGCGAGCCCGCCGGGTCGCAGTCCGTCGCCGATCGAGAAGGTCACGTCGTAACGGCGCATCACCTCGCAGATGTCGTCCCAGATCTCGGCCATCAGGTTTTCGCGGCCGTGGTGGAGCATCCACTTGGCGAGCAGCGAGCCGCCGCGGCTCACGATGCCGATCAGCCGCTTCGCGACCAGGTCGAGGTGCGCGCGGCGCACGCCGGCGTGGATCGTGAAGTAGTCGACGCCCTGACGGGCCTGATGGTCGAGCACCGAGAGGACGGTCTCGCGATCGAGGTCCTCGATCTTGCGGTCGAGGATCATCGAGTAGATGGGCACCGTGCCGATCGGGGCGGTGGAGGCCTCGACGATCGCGTCCCGCGTGGCGTCGAGGTCTCCGCCGGTCGACAGGTCCATCACGGTGTCGGCGCCCCAGCGCAGCGCCCAGTCGAGCTTCTCGACCTCTTCGCCGGTGCCGCTCGACACCGGCGAAGCGCCCATGTTGGCGTTGATCTTCGTGCGGGTCGCCCGACCGATCGCCATCGGGTCGAGCTGCATGCCCAGGTGCACGCGGTTCGCGGGAATGACCATGCGGCCGGAGGCGATCTCGTCGCGCACCTGCTCGGCGGTGAGATGCGGCTCGCGGGCCGCGACCCGCTCCATCTCGGGCGTCGTGATGCCGAGCCGTGCGTGCTCGAGCTGCGTGATCGGGCGGAATCCCTCCGGTGCGTGCCATTGCCCGCCCACGCAGGTCCAGTCGGTCGGCATGAAGTCCCAGGCCGATCGCTCGGAGGGCTCGGGCATGCCGGGTGTGTCCGGCGACGAGTAGGCGCGCGGTCCGCCGACGTCGGGCGCGTTCGCGAAGCTGCCCGGGTTGGTGCCCTGGCCGCGGCTCGAGGGGTTGGCTGCGGGCTCCGGCCGGGGGTCGATACGGGCATCACTCATGAGGCCGCTCCTCGTCGTGGTTGCCGGAGCGACCGGACGCCGGATCGTGCGGGTTTGCGCCGACCCGGGGCGTGCTGGGCGCTCTCGGGCGTCGTCACCGCCCGGAGGCGTGGCGACGGTTTCGCAACGGAGCGCCGGTCGAGCCTTCCCTACGCTTCCGTCTCGCGACCTCCCGCCGAGCGGCCCGGCAGCGCGGGCAACCTTGCGGGACTGGACGAAAACATCAGGTTCAAAGGGTGTGATCTCAGGCCGGCGATGCGACGCGCCGTGCGCCGCGCCACCGGCCACCCCCAGGCTCCGTCTTGGCCCGCAAGGCTAACGGCCCGAGCACCTCCGGTCGACCGGTGGACCGGAGCTTGCGGTGGGTGATACCGGTCCGGCGCCCCTAGCGGGCCGCGCGTTTGCCGCTGGTTGGCGCGGCCGACCGGGGGGCGGTTTACTTGGCGCGCCCCGGACCCGGGTGGGGCGCGAGAGCCCGTTCGGCGTCCGGGCGCGGACCCGAAGACAGAGACGGCCCGCAGAACCGGCCGGTCGAGAGACAGAGCCGGTAACAAGCAACCAGCAATAAGCAACCAGCAATAAGTGATGAGAGTAATAAGAGGAGCGCAGAGACAGGTGAGAGAAGCCACGTGGCTGGCGCTCGGGCTTTCCGCGATCTGCGCCCTGGCGCTGGGGTGCGACCGCAATATCGCGCCCTTCGATCCCAGCGAGAAGCCGCGTCAGCCGGACCTCTCGCGAATCTTCCCGGTCCCGGACGAGAGCTCCCGCCCAGCCGGCGAGGGCATGGCGGCGGCTCCGCCGGGCGCCGGTCGTGCCGGCGCCGCCATCCGCGGCAGCGTGTACGTCGAGGGCGACGGCCGCAGCGGCGCCGGCTCGGTGCTCTTCGTCATCGCGCGGCCGGCCGGCGCGGTGGGCGGGCCGCCGTTGGCCGTGGTCCGCATCCCCGAGCCGCGCTTTCCCCTCGACTTCGAGATCGGGCCGGACGACGTCATGATGCCGGCGATGCGCTTCGAGGGGCCGATCGAGCTGTCGGCGCGCCTCGACACCGACGGCAACGCCAGCACCCGCGCCGAGGGCGACCGCGAGACCCGCTCAGCGGTGGCGGCCTCGCCCGGTGACGCCGGCGTCGCGTTGCGGCTCGAGTAGGCGTCGTGAGCGCCCCGCGTCCCTGGCGTCACGGCGCGACCACCGAGCTGCAGAAGTGCCGCGTCTTCAGCGTGGCGAGCTCGGTGGCGACCTCGCCCACCACCGGCGCCGATCACGTCTTCTATAGGATCGACTCGGCGGACTGGGTGAACGTCGTGCCCATCACCCCCGAGGGTGATGTCGTGATGGTCCGCCAGTACCGTCACGGCAAGCGTGACGTGACCCTCGAGATCCCGGGCGGCCTGGTCGACCCGGGCGAGCATCCCGCCGAGGCGGCCGCGCGCGAGCTGCTCGAGGAGACCGGCTACCGAGGCGGCGACGTCCTGCCGTTCGGTCGCGTGAACCCCAATCCCGCCCTCTTCGGCAATCTCTGCCACACCTACCTGATCCGCGACGCCGTGCCGGTGGCCGAGATCGAAAACGGACCGACCGAGGAGACCGTCGTCGAGGTCGTGAGCGCGGGTGCGCTGCGCGGGATGATCGAGGCCGGCCAGATCGACCACGCCCTCGTCCAGGTGGCGCTGTACCGACTCCTGCTCGACCTCGGCGGCGGGCGCTGAGCCGCTGCCCCTCCATCAGTCGTCCAGCACCTCACCGGCACGCTCGAGCACGATCTCGACGAGCTTGTCGTGTCCGCCCAGGTGCCCGGTCGTGCGGATCACGACTTCCGGGTGGCGGGCGCCGGCCTCGGCGACCAGCGCGGGGATCGTTTCGTTGGTGTGCCGACCGTCGCCGAGGAAGTAGGGCTGAACGACGATCTCCCGGGCGCCGGCCGACACGCAGGCCGCCACGCCGTTGGCGAACGACGGCTCGGCGATCTCCATGTGGGCGTGCTCGACGTGGAGGTCCGGCCGCAGCGTTCGCAGCCTGGAGGCCAATCGCGCCACGGCCTCGTTGGCCTCGGCGCGACGGCTGCCGTGGTCGACGATCAGCAGGGCGCGGCGCCTCGGCTGGCGGCTCGCGGGGGCCAATCGCCCGCTACCAGTAGGGCGCGGTGACCGTCATGTCGGCGGACACGGCGAGCAGGCAGGCGAGCCGGAGGTCCGGGTCGATGCGGTTGCGGGCCCTCACCCGGCTTTCGGTGCGGCCGTCGTCCGGCGAGTCGATGGGGCCCGTGAGGACTCTCAGGCCGCATCGCCCGCACGCGCCGCCGCCCGAGCACCCCATGGCGATCGGCAGCCCGGCGAGTCGCACGGCGTCGAGCAGACTCGTTCCGGCAGGCACGCTCACGGTCCGCTCGGAGGGCAGGAATTTCACCACCGGATCCATGGCGGCCAGGGTAGTCGACCGTCCGACTCGCGACAGCCCGCCTCTCCGGGGCGATTCGCCGCCCGTCCGGCCCTCGGATACGCTCCTCGGATGCCCACCGCAGGCCTGCTCGTGATCGGCAACGAGATCCTTTCGGGCAAGATCGTCGACACCAACTCGCCGTATCTCGCCGGCGAGCTGCGCCAACTCGGCGTGGACCTCGAGCGGATCATCACGGTTCCGGACGTCGTCGACGTGATCGCCGCCGACGTAAGCGCGATGAGCGACGCGTTCGACTTCGTGTTCACCTCGGGTGGCATCGGGCCGACCCACGACGACGTCACCATGGAGGCCGTCGCGAAGGCGTTCGGGCGCGATATCGTGCCCAGCGAGGCGCTGATGGAGCGCCTCCGGCGGGTCCAGGAGGAGCCGCTCAACGACGCCATGAAGAAGATGGCCATGTTGCCGGAGGGCGCGACGGCCATCGACGCGGGCGATCTCTGGTTCCCGATCGTCTGCGTCGAGAACGTCCACGTCTTCCCGGGCATCCCCGAGCTCTTCCGCAAGAAGTTCGCGTCGATCCGCGACCGCTTCGGCGGCGTCCCCGTCAAGCTGACGCGCGTATTCGTGACCCGCTACGAGAGCGACATCGCCGAGGACCTGCACGAGCTGTTGCGCGAGTTCCCCGAGCTGATGCTCGGCTCGTATCCGCGTATCGGCGAGCCCGACTACCGGGTGATGCTCACCCTGGAATCCCGCGACCCCGACTACCTGGAGCGCGCCACGAAGTCGCTCTGCGCGCGGCTGCCGTCGGACGTGATCCAGCGCATCGAGTAGGCGCCCTGGATCCCACCGCCCACGATCCGGTGATGCGCTGGCTCGCGTACGGGCATCCGGCGCTGATGCTCGTCGCCCTCGCGCTGGCCGCCCTCGCGCTGCGTCGGGGACTGGCGTTGCGCCGTCAGCGCCTGCTGGGCGTGCGTGGACGCGGCACCGCGCTGGCATCCCACCTGGCGATCGCCCGCCCGGCGGTGGCGCTGCTCGTCGTGGGCCTGATGGGCGGGCTCGCCTCGACGGTGTGGCTGCGCGATTGGCAGCCGCTCGGCACTCTTCACGGCTGGGCCGGGGTGGTGGCGGTGCTGCTGTTCGCCGCGACCGGCCGGCTGGGCTGGCAGTTGCAGCACGGGCGCTCGCAGGCCGTCGAGCTTCACGCCCGCCTGGCACTGCTCGCGGTGCTGGCGGGTGCGGTGACCGCCGTGGCCGGCTTCGTCCTGCTGCCGTGACGGCGCCGCTCGCAGCTCGCCAGGCCCAGAGGGTACGCCTGTGCGAGAAACGGCACGGTTTAGTCGGGAAAGGAACGACGTTACCCACTCTATCCCCCTAGAGGAAAACCCGTTCTCATCCCCAGGGGTCCAGCTGGACTTGATTCGTTTCAATTCCAGCTACTTGCAGATTTCTCCGCATGGGCATGCGCATTGCACACTAATGTCTCGAGCGACGGCTTCGGCCCGAATTCCCTCGGAATACAAGAGATTTATAGAGGGAAGCGGGGAAGTGGGCCGGACCGGAGTACCGGAGTAGAGAAACGTAGAGCAACCTAGGGGAAATAGAGGGAATCCTGCTGGCCACGAGGCCGCGCTGGGCCCCTCGAAAGTCTCAGCCACGGGTCCTGATCGAAAAAAAGGGGACACAATCGGTTCGGAGGCGCCACTTGCAGATAGACGAGGCATTGATTCTTGCCAGAACTGTCCGCAAATCACCCTTTGACTTCCCTGCTGGGCCA
>CAZETS010000004.1:103308-113009 GCA_964515335.1 uncultured Spirochaetaceae bacterium | reverse complement strand
GGCGCCCCACGGCTGCTACCGCTGTCGCGAAGAGGGCGAGTGGGGCACCTGGGTGGTTCGGCACCCAAAGGGAGAGCAGCGACGGCCGCTTCCTGGAGGACCTCGATGGCGTCGAGTACGACGGGCTCTTCATCTTCGAGGAGAACGCCTACGGGTTCATCCCGAACGAGGTCGGCGCCGCCTTCGGGCTGGGCCAGATGGACAAGATCGACATGCTCTGGAAGCTGCGCGAGGAGCGCTTCCAGTGGCACACCGAGTTCCTCCGCGCCCACGAAGACGCCTTCGTTCTCCCGACGATCACCGAGGACACGGAGACGACCTGGCTCTGCTACCCGGTCCAGCTCCGCCCCGAGACGGGCTGGAGCCGGCGCAAGCTTCAACTGCAGCTCGAGGATTCGGGGATCATGAGCCGCGTGATCTTCTCGGGAAACATCACGCGGCACCCGCAGCTCCGGAACCAGGAGTTCCGGATCCACTCGGACGGTCTCGGCACCTGCGATCGGATCATGGAGCACGGCATCATGCTGCCCTGCCACCCGACGCTGACACGAGAGGATTGCGAGTACCTCTATCAGGTGATCGAGGACTTCATCGAAGCCGACGGCGAAGTCACCGGCGAGGCGCCGTGAGGGCTAACGTGACCGAGGCCCGCCCGGCGATGGTCGCCGCCCCCACCGGAGGAGCCGATGGCATACGCACGAGCTGAAGTCGAAGAGGCCTATCAACACTTCGTCGCGGTCGGAGACAGCGGCGACTGGAACGCCTGGGCGGATCTGCACACCGTCGACGGCGTCTGGGTCGAGCGCCACCTCGGCACCTTCGAGGGCCGGGAAGCCATCCGCAAGGCGATCGTCGAAGTCATGAAGCCGGTGCCGATGATGGAGTTCCCGGTCGACTGGCACGTCATCGACGGCGACCGCGTCGTCTACTACCCCGCCCAGGTGATGCCCGATCCGAAGAACCAGGGCGACGTGTACCGATTCGGCTGCGTGACCATCCTCGTCTACGCGGGGAACGGCGAATGGTCCTACCAGGAGGACCTCTACAACCCGCGCGAAGGCCAGGAGGTCATGAAGGCGTGGGTTGCCGCCGGCGGCAAGTTCGCCGAGTGAGGGCTGGTGGCGCGAAGCCTCGCCGCACAGGGCTGTCGCGTCGCTGGGATCGAGGCTGTCGCGGTTCGTCGCCCGGCGCGCCCCCGCTCAGCCGGCCGCGTCGGCTTCTTCTTCCGGGACCGCGGCGTACGCGGGCCGCGTCGGTTCGAGGGGCTCGGGCAGATCGGAGAAGGGGAACGGGATCAGCGAGTCGTTGTGGGTCATGTAGCGGAGCGCCTGGTAGTAGTAGGCGACCACCTGGTTGGCGAAGGTCTGCACGCGCGCCGTCGGCAGCGTCTGCGTGATCAACGAGAACAGCAGCTGGAAGACCACGATCACGCCGAGCAGCGCCTCGACGATTCCCAGGATCACGGTGAACAGCAGCGTGTAGACGATGCGGATGATCACGTCCGAGCGGCTCACGCGAGCGCTCTCCTCGCCCGCGTTCCAGTCGTGGCCGGTGATGTCGTCGATTGCCATGGAGATTGCTCCCTTCGTCGAGTGGTTCTGCTCGAAGATCTACACGCGATGTAGAAGAGCAAGCAGCATGCCACAGGGGCGCCGCGGCCGGACGGCGCCTCGTGGCCGTGAGGAGGCCGCCACGCAGCCCCGGGTGGCAGGATCGCTCGCTCCCTGCAGCCGCGGCCTGCCAGTGCCGTGGGGTTGCTGCACCTGCAGCCGCGCCTGCACCGGCCCGCGCCCCGGCGCTGCGGCCTGCGCCCGCTCAGCCCCCCGAGTCGGCGGTCTCGGCTTCGGGTCCCGGGGGCGTCGCGTCGAGGCGGTCGTCGAGGTAGCCCTCGGGCAGCGCCACGCGCTGGCTGCCGCCCTTCTTGCCGCGCTTGACCCGCATCGCCGACGGCGGGAAGGCGAGCTTGCCCGGCGTCTGGTCCAGGATCGCCGACAGCTCGGCCAGCGTGGTGATGCGGATCAGCTGCTCCCGCCAGCGCGTGCTGCCCGGGAAGCCCTTCGTGTACCAGGTGGCGTGTTTGCGGAACGAGAGCATGCCGCCCCGTTCGCCCGCCCAGGCGACCAGCCGGCGCGCGTGATCGAGCATCACCTCGCGCACCCGGCCGAAGTCGGGCGGGTCCTCGGGCCGTCGTCCCGCGAACACGGCGGCCAGGTCGCCGAAGAGCCACGGGCGGCCGAGACAGCCGCGTCCCACCACGACGCCGTCGCAGCCGGTCGCGCGCATCATGCGCAGCGCGTCCCAGGCCTCCCAGATGTCGCCGTTGCCGAGCACCGGCACGTGCCGGACCGCCTGCTTGAGCTCGGCGATCGCCTCCCAGCGCGCCTCCCCCGAGTAGAGCTGGGCGGCGGTGCGCGCGTGCAGGGCCACCGCCGCGCAGCCCTCCTCCTGGGCGACGTGACCCGCGTCGAGGTACGTCATCACGCCCTCGTCGATGCCCATGCGGAACTTGATGGTGACGGGGACGTCCCCGGCCTCGCGCACCGCGGCGCGAACGATCTGCGCCAGCAGTCGTGGCTTGACCGGAATCGCGGCGCCTCCGCCCTTGCGCGTCACCTTGCGGACCGGGCACCCGAAATTCATGTCGATGTGGTCGACGCGGTCCTCGGCGACGAGCATCGCGACGGCCTTGCCGACGTACTCGGGGTCGACGCCGTAGAGCTGCAGGCTGCGCGGCGTCTCGTCCGGGCCGAATTCGGCGAGGTGGAGGGTCTTGGGATTGCGCTCGACCAGGGCGCGAGCCGTGATCATCTCGCTCACGTACAGCCCGGCCCCGAACGCGCGGCACACGGCCCGGAAGGGCGCGTTCGTGATGCCCGCCATCGGGGCCAGCACGACCGGCGTGCCGAGCTCGATTCCGCCGATGCGCACCGGGGCGAACTCGCCCGGCGCGGCGGGCTCGACGCCTCGGTTCAGCTCGCTCACGTAGCGCGGGTCCATGGGGGGGAGTGGATAGCGAATCTGCCGGGCCGAGAACGCCGGGGGTCCGAGCCGCTACTCTGGCGGTGTGACGAGGCGGATCGCGAGGCGGCGGCCGAGCGGCGCGGACGAGACGGCCGCCGGAGGGCACGGCGTCCAGCGCCGTCCGGGGGGGCGGGGCGCCGCCGCGCTCGGCGCGCTGGCGCTGGGCCTGGGGCTCGCTGCCGCTCCCGTCCCGGCAGCGGCCCAGACGCTGAGCGACCCCGAGGTCGAGCTCGAGGACGTGCTCGAGATCGAGCTCGTCGGCCGCGATCTCTTCGCCTACGACCTGCTCGGGACGCGCACGCCGGCGCTGCGCCTCGAGATCGGCGAAGAGGTGGTGTGGCTGCGGGCCAGCGGGCGGGTGGGTGTGGTGGTGACGGACCGCCGTCTGCTCGCCGTGACGAACGCGAGCGGCTCGTGGCAGGAGGAGCGGCTGCGCGTCCACGAGAGCCGGCCCGACCGGGCGCTGCTCGGGAAGCGGGTGGCGCTGGTGGTCACCGACAAGCGATTGCTCGGCTTCGATGCGGGCGGCGGTCGCTGGCTCGCGATCGACATCGGACCCAACGAGACGCTGCGCGACGCGCGGGTGGGCGCGCAGACCGGTGTCGTGCTGACCAGCCGCAAGGCCTACGGGCTGTCGCCCGATCAGGGCGGGTTCGTGGGCACGCCGATGTCCATCCAGGAGCGGGTCGAGGGCGTGCGCGTCGGCGCCAACATGGCGACGATCTCGACCAGCCGCCGCGTGCTGGTGTTCCGCGCGCCGGTCGGGACCTGGACCGAGTCGCGTCGGAAGATCAACTGAGGACGGCGTCGGACGCGGGGCCCCGCGGGCCGCGGCCCGCCGACTTGAACCGATCCGGCGAATCGTCCATCCTCCGCGCCATCCCCCCGACATACCCTGCGTCGGGCTGCGGCCCGGCTCGGAGACCACATGGCACGGCAGAAGGTCGCCTACGACGAGAAGGCGATTCAGACGCTCGACGCCCTGGAACACATCCGCCTGCGGACGGGGATGTACATCGGGCGGCTCGGGGACGGAAGTCACGCCCAGGACGGCATCTACGTGATGCTGAAGGAGGTGATCGACAACTCCGTCGACGAGTTCATCATGGGCGTCGGCAAGAAGGTCGAGATCAGCCTCGAGGGCAGCCAGGTGCAGGTCCGCGACTACGGGCGCGGCATCCCGCTCGGCAAGGTCGTCGACTGCGTGAGCCAGATCAACACCGGCGGCAAGTACAACGACGACGTCTTCCAGTTCTCGGTCGGCCTGAACGGCGTCGGCACCAAGGCCGTCAACGCGTTGTCGAGCGACTTCGAGGTGGTGAGCCGTCGCGAAGGCAAGCTCGTCCGGGCGACCTTCGAGCGCGGCAAGCTGCTCGCCGAGAAGAAGGGCAAGGACAAGGAGCCCGACGGCACTTTCGTGCGCTTCGTCCCCGATCCCGAGATCTTCGGCGAGTACGCCTGGAACGAGGACTACATCGCCCACCGGCTGCGCTACTACGCCTACCTCAACGCCGGCCTCAAGCTCAGCTACAACGGAAAGTCCTTCCAGAGCCGAAACGGCCTCGCCGACCTGCTCGTCCACGAAATCGGCGAGGAGGAGCCCATCTACGACGTCGTGCACTGCCGCGACGAGAAGTTCGAGTTCGCCTTCACCCACGTCACGAGCTATGGCGAGTCCTACTACTCGTTCGTGAACGGGCAGTACACCAACGACGGCGGCACGCATCAGAGCGCCTTTCGCGAGGGCGTCCTGAAGGGCGTGAACGAGTTCGCCAAGAAGAGCTTCGCCGGCGAGGACGTGCGCGACGGCATCGTGGGAGCGGTGGCCGTCAAGCTGCAAGACCCCGTCTTCGAGAGCCAGACGAAGAACAAGCTCGGCTCGACCGAGGTGCGCGGCTGGATCGTGCCCGCCGTCAAGGACCACGTCGTCCGGTGGATGCACCAGAACCAGGATGCCGCCAAGAGGCTGCTCGAGAAGGTCGCCAGCAACGAGCGCATCCGGAAGGAGCTCTCGGCCATCAAGAAGGAGGCGCGCGAGCGCGCCAAGAAGGTGGCGCTGCGCATCCCCAAGCTCACCGACTGCAAGGTCCACCACGACGACGCGAAGGGCGCCCGCCGGGAGGAAAGCACCATCTTCCTGGCCGAGGGCGACTCGGCGGCGGGGGTGATGGTGCCGACGCGGGACGTGCTGACCCAGGCCATCTACTCGCTCAAGGGCAAGCCCCTCAACTGTCACGGTCTCAAGCGCGATGCCATCTACAAGAACGAGGAGCTCTACAACATCATGCGCGCCCTCGGCATCGAGGACGGCATCGAGGGGCTTCGTTACAACCGTGTCGTCATCGCCACCGACGCCGATGTGGACGGAATGCACATCCGCAACCTGCTGCTCACTTTCTTCCTCCGCTACTTCGAGGAGCTGGTCGTGAAGGGCCACGTCTACATCCTCGAGACGCCGCTCTTCCGCGTGCGCAACAAGCAGGCGACCGAGTACTGCTACAGCGAGATCGAACGTGACGCGGCAACCGACGCCATCAAGGGCGCCGAGGTGACGCGCTTCAAGGGGCTCGGCGAGATCAGCCCCAAAGAGTTCGGACAGTTCATCGGCGAAGAGATGCGGCTTTCGCAGGTATCGGTCGACAATCTGGGTCAGGTGGGGCGGGCGCTCGAGTTCTACATGGGCAAGAACACGCCCGAGCGCCGCGAGTTCGTCGTCGAGAACCTGCTGACCGACGTGGGCTGAGCGGGACGGGAAACGGAGCCGGACGATGGCGCAGCTCGACTCCTTGATGCGCGACAACTTCCTCGAGTACTCGAGCTACGTCGTGCTCGACCGCGCGATTCCCGACATCCGCGACGGTCTGAAGCCGGTGCAGCGGCGCATCCTGCACACCCTCTTCACGATGAACGACGGCCGCTTCCACAAGGTGGCCAACGTCATCGGCGAAGCGATGAAGCTCCATCCCCACGGCGACGCCTCGATCGGCGACGCGCTCGTCGTGCTGGCCAACAAGGAGTTCTTCATCGAGCGGCAGGGCAACTTCGGGAACCTGCACACCGGGCACCCGGCCGCCGCCGCCCGCTACATCGAGTGCCGGCTCACCGACCTCGCCCTCGAGACGCTCTTCCACAAGCCGCTCACCGAGTTCGTCCCCAGCTACGACGGCCGCACCGAAGAGCCGGTCTTCCTGCCCGCCAAGCTGCCCGTAGTGCTGATGCTCGGCACCGAGGGCATCGCGGTCGGCATGTCGACCAAGATCCTGCCCCACAACCTCGTCGAGCTGTGGGAGGCGCAGATCGCCGTGCTCGAGGGGAAGAACGTCGAGCTCTTCCCCGACTTCCAGCAGGGCGGCCTGATGGACGTCGACGCCTACGAGGACGGGCGCGGCAAAGTCGAGCTGCGGGCACGTGTGAACGTGCGCGACAAGAAGAAGGTGGTCATCACCGAGATTCCGTTCGGGACGACCACCGAGAGCATCATCGCCTCGATCGAGTCGGCCGTTCAGAAGGGCCGCGTCAAGATCGCTTCGATCGACGATTTCACCACCGGGAGCGTCGAGATCGAGCTGACGCTGGCCCGAGGCGTCACCGCCAAGGAGTTGATCCCGCAGCTCTACGCCTACACGGACTGCTCGGTCTCCATCTCGTCGAATCTGACCGTCATCCGCGACCGGCGGCCCGAGCAGCTCACCGTCACCGAGATCATCACCGCACTCACGGCTCGCCTGAAGGAGCAGCTCAAGGCCGAGCTCGAGTACGACCGCGAGCAGTTCGTCGACCGGAAGCACTGGCTCACCCTCGAGCAGATCTTCGTCGAGAAGCGCGTCTACAAGCGCATCGAGGAGGCCGACACCCTCGACGCGGTGCGAGCCGAGGTCATGCAGGGCATGGCGAAGTACAAGAAGCTCTTCGTCCGCCCCATGGTCGACGAAGACGTGACGCGCCTGCTCGAGATCCGGATCCGCCGCATCTCGGCCTACGACATCGAGAAGAACCGCAAGGACATCGAGGAGATCGACAAGGGCATCAAGGCGATCGACGCGAAGCTCCGCAACATGAAGAAGACCACGATCGCCTTCGTGCGGGCTCTGATCGAGAAGTACGGCGAGCGCTTCCCGCGCCGCACCGAGGTCACGCGCATCAAGGCGGTGGACAAGAAGGCGGTCGCGCGGCAGAACATCAAGCTCAGCTACGACGCGGCGTCCGGTTTCTTCGGCAGCGAGGTGCGCGGCGACGCCTGCAAGCTGACGGTCAGCGAGTTCGACCTGATCCTCGGCATCTCGTCCGACGGCAGCTATCGCGTGATGCCGCCCCCCGGAAAGGTGCTCTTCACGGGCAAGCTGATCTACTGCGAGCCGTTCGACCCGGACGAAGGCGTCGAGTTCACGGTCGTCTATCGCGACAAGCAGAAGATCGCTTTCGGCAAGAAGATCAAGATCGAGCGATTCATCCGGAACCGCGAGTACCAGCTCATCAAGGACAAGGCCGGCCGCATCGATCTGCTGCTGCCCGCCGGCGAAACCGGCAGCGTCGATCTGGCTTTCGTGCCCGCGAAGCGGCAGCGGGTCAAGAAGGCGAGCTACGACCTCTCGACCCTGCAGCCCACGAGCCCGACCGCCCGGGGCGCGCGCCTGGCCGCCAAGCCCGTCTCGCGTATCAAGTTCGAGAAGTCCGAGGCGAAGCCCGCACGAGCCCGCAAGTCGACCGCGAAGAAGAAGCCGCCGGCCGATGTCGACGACGACGGTCAGGGCAAGCTGCTCTAGGCGCCTCGGGCCGGGCGGCTAGCGAAAGGTCGCGCTCAGCAGGTCGAGCACGATGCGGCTCTGCTGATTTCCCTGGGCGAGCAGCGAGACGCTCATCTGCTGCAACATCGTCGTCTTCGTCAGCTCGGCGGTCTCGCGGGCGATATCTGTGTCCATGATGCGCGACTGGGCCGCCATCAGGTTCTCCTGCGAGATCTGCAGGCTGCGAATCTGCGACTCGGCGCGGGACTGGACGGTGCCGAGAGCGCCGCGCGCGGACGAGACCTGGTTGATGGCCGCATCGGCGATGCCGATTGCCGTCGTGGCGCCCGCCTGGGTCGAGATGTCGATGTCGATGACCTGGCTGCCTGCGCCGCTGCCGATCTGGCTGGCGCGAACGTCTACGCCGGTCACGGTGAGCGTGTCGCTTGCACCGGGCCCGGTGTGCAGGTCGATGCTGGCCGTGGAGCCGTCGATCAGGTTCATGCCGTTGAAGTCGTTGACGCTGGCGATGCGATCGATCTCCTGGACGATTCCCTGGGCCTCCTGGTCGAGCACCGCGCGCTCGCTGCTCGACAAGGATCCGTTCGCACTCTGCACCGCCAGCTCGCGGAGCCGGATCAGCAGACCGCTCGACTCGCTCATCGCCCCCTCGGCGATCTGCAGCGCCGAAACGCCGTCCGAAGCGTTGCGGATCGCCTGCCCGATGCTCTGCTCACGCGCCGACAGGCGCATGGCGACCGCGAGCCCGGCGGGATCCTCGGCGGCGCGCGTGATGCGCAGCCCCGACGAAAGGCGATGCATCGAGCGGCCCACCGCCTGCGTGTGCAGGGAGAGGTGGCGCTGGATGCCGAGCGAGAGTGTGGAGTCGCCGATCGAGGGCACGGGGGGGGAAAGCTCCTCAGGTTTCTTGATCGGAAATGGGGCAGATACGCTTGAGCCGGCCTGCTCGGCGGAGTCGGCCGGTGAATCGCCGCACCCGACACGGGGTTCCGCGCGACCCTGCCCGTTGGCTGCTGGCTCGACGCACGCGAGTGTTCGAGGCCATTCGTCTACGGCCGATGTCGGGTTGCATGCGAGTTGCCGGCACTCCGGTAGAGTTGCCTACTCGTGTCCGCCTCCAGTACCGCCCGCCGGCCAGGAGCCCCCATGGATCGATCGAATCGAGTCGTCTCGCGTGTTGCGATCACTCTCCTGCCGATACTCGTCGCGGCTCTCTCGACGACGGCCACGGGCGCCGGTCTGGCCGAGCGACTCGCGAGCGGCCCCCGCTCGGACGCCGACAAGGCCCGTGACGCCGGTCGCAAGCCTGCCGAGGTCGTCGCGTTCCTCGGCATCGAGCCGGGCATGACCGTCATCGATCTGATCGCGGCCGGCGGCTGGTACACCGAGGTGCTGTCAGAGGCGGTCGGGCCGAAGGGAAGGGTCTACGCCCAGAATCCCGCCTACGTGCTGCAGTTCCGCGACGGAGCGAACGACCGGGCGCTGACCGCCCGGCTCGCCGAGGATCGGCTGCCGAACGTGGTGCGCCTCGACGAAGAGCTCGACGCGCTGAGCCTCGAGCCCGGCTCGGTCGACGTGGCGATCACCGCCCTCAACTTCCACGACATCTACAACGGACGCGGCGCCGAGGCGGCAAGCGGCTTCCTCGCCACCGTCATGCGCCTGCTCGAGCCCGGCGGCGTGCTCGGCATCATCGACCACGTCGGCGTCGCCAACGCCGACAACGCGGCGCTCCACCGCATCGAGCCCGAGCCCGTCGAGAAGCTCGCCGCTGCGGCCGGGTTCGTCGTGCAGGCCAGGTCGGAGGTGCTCGCGAATCCGGCCGACGATCACACCGCCATGGTCTTCGACGCCTCGGTCCGCGGGAAGACGGACCGTTTCGTCCTCAAGCTGCGCAAGCCGCGATGAGAAGACGGACGGAGCCACCTGCCACCG
>CAZETS010000004.1:81913-103208 GCA_964515335.1 uncultured Spirochaetaceae bacterium | reverse complement strand
CGTCCTCAAGCTGCGCAAGCCGCGATGAGAAGACGGACGGAGCCACCTGCCACCGCTCGTGCGCCCCGCGCGTAGCCCGGCCCTACGGGACCACGCACTCCAGCCGGTCGACCGCGTGCACGGGCGCGTTCGCCCCTGCCATCAGGTGCGTGATCGCGGCGTAGACGAGCTGCTGCTGTCGGACGCGGTTCTTGCCTTCGAAGACGCCCGACACCACACGGATCTCGAAGTGGCCCGGGCCGGCCGCACGCACCTCGATCTCTCCGTCGGGGATCGCCTCGCGGATCGCCGTCCGCAGCGCCTCCTCGGTCTCCGCCGCACCGCCCTGTCCGACGATCTCGATAGGCACGGGTCAGTACTGCGGGACGGCCGGGTCGATCTCGACCGACCAGGCGTCGATGCCGCCCGTTACGTTGTGGACGTCGGTGAAGCCCAGGCCCAGGAACTGCTCGGCGGCGTTGACGCCTCGGGGGCCGTGGTGGCAGATGAAGACCAGCCGGGTGTCGCGCGGTAGCGACTGCAGCCGTTGGTAGAGGGACTCGTCGAGCAGTTGGGCTCGCTCGAGCCGGGCCGTCTCGAACTCGGAGGGGGTGCGCACGTCGACCAGCTCGAAGCTCTCGCCCGACTCGATCCACCGCGACAGCTCCTGGACGGAGAGCTCGTTCATGCTGGGGGCGTTCGGGTTGTCGACCTTGAAGCCGCGGCCCTGCGCCGTGTCGACCAGCGAGATGCGGATACCGTCGGCACGGGCGGCGCTCATGCGATCGACCATGATCGTCACGCCGCTCGCCTCGACGACCACGTCCATCGGTGACTGAGGGGCCATCGACAGCGTGCTCTGGAAGTTGCGCCCGACCGCGAGATGCAGGTGCTGATCGGGGTCGCCGGTGCGGGAGGCCGCCTGCTGGAGCGCCTCGGCGGCCTCGGCGGTGAGGTGGATCTCGGGGACCACCTCGGCGGGCGGCTCGACGCCGAGCGCCCCGAAGAGTTCGCCGGTGCCGTGCATCTCGGTGATGATGTCGCAGCCGCCGACGAACTCGCCCGATACGTAGAGCTGCGGGATCGTCGGCCAGGACGAGTAGACCTTGATGCCCTCGCGCACCGCCGGGTTGGAGAGCACGTCGAGGGTCTCGTAGTCGGTCCCGTAGCCCTCCAGGATGTCGATCACGCGGGCCGAGAATCCGCACTGGGGCGCCGTGCGGTCGCCCTTCATGAACAGCATGACGCGGTTCTGGCCGACGAGATCGCTGATTTGCTGACGGGTGGCGTCATCCAGGCTCATGATGATTCCTCGCGTGGCTCGGGGGCGCGGCACGGCGGCACAGCCAACCGGATGCCGCGCGCGGCCGAGGGCCGCGCAGCCTAGCGCACGCCCGGTGCACCTGCGGGGTCGGCATCCGTTCGTTGTGGATGCCGCGGCCGACGGGTTGGTTACGTGCTCAGGACGACCAGGTCGGCCAGGATGTGCAGCGCCTCGAGCTGCTGGGGCGAGGGCTCCTCGTCGTCGTCCTCGTCCCCGCCGTCGGGCTGCGCGTCGTCCTCCGAGGCCCCGTCGGACGGCTCGGCGTCACTCTCACCGTCCGTCTCCGAGTCGCTCGACTTCTTGCCGTTCTGCTCGTCCTGCTCCTTCATGAGCTCGGCGAGATGGACGACGCCGTTTCGCTCCTCGGCCTTCGCGAGGCGTTCGAGCACCTCGGCGAACTCCTCGTTCTCGCTCACGCGGCTCTGTGAGCGGCGGGTCAGCTCGGCGACCAGGTCGGCGGTGACCGGCCTCCAGCGCGCTCCCTCGTCGCTCGAGTCGAGGCTCGGTCGGTTCCCGGGCTCGATGAACGGGGCGATCGTCTGGCTGGGCAGCGAGTAGGTCTGGTGGGCCTCGCCGAAATCGTCGGTGGCGAACACCGAGGGAAGCACCACGTCGGCGCCGACGCCGGCGTGCTGGGTCGACTTGCCGCCGGGACGGAAGAACAGGGCCGTGGTGACCTTGAGGGCGCCGAGGCCTTCGGGTAGCGGCACCATGCTCTGGACCGTCCCCTTGCCGAAGGTGTGGTCGTCGCCCACGACGACGGCGCGGCTGTAGTCCTTCAGGGCGCCGGCCACGATCTCCGACGCCGAGGCGCTCACGCGCGAGGTCAGGACGACGAGCGGGCCGTCCCAGGCGATCTGGTCGTCGCGATCGCGCAGCACCTGGACCTTCTGGAAGGTGTCCTTCACGGCGACCACGCCGCCGCCCTCGAGGAAGTAGCCGGCGATGTCCACCGAATTCTCGAGCAGTCCGCCGCCGTTTCGTGACAGGTCGAGGAGCAGCCCGTCGGCCTTCGCCTTGCGGGCCTCCTCGAGCAGCCGCTCGACGTCCTTGCTGCTCTGACGCTCGCCGGGGTTGCGCCCGCCGTAGAACGACGGCAGCTCGAGAACGGCGAGCTTCAGCTTCTTGCCGTGCAGCTCCGTCTCCTCGAAGCGGAGCTTGGCGGCCTGCTCCTCGAGGTTGATCTTGTCGCGCACGATCGAGACCCGGAAGCGCTCGGTCTTGTCGCCCTGCCGCAGGATCGTGAGGTGGACCTTCGTGCCGCGCTTGCCGCGGATCAGGCGCACGACGTTGCGCAGATCCATGTCGATGATGTCGACCGGCTCGCCTTCGTCCTGCGCGACCGCGATGATCTTGTCGTTCGGCTCGAGCACCGCGAGCTTGTCGGCGGCGCCGCCGGGGATCACCTTCTCCACCACCGAGTAGCCCTCGCGCGACGAGAGCGCGACGCCGATACCCTCGAGCGACAGCTGCATGCTGATCTGGAAGTCCTCGAGGACTTCGCTCGACAGGTAGTTCGAGTGGGGATCGAGGGCCGACGCGAAGGCGTCGAGGTAGGCCGCGTAGAGGTCTTCGGTGGTGCGCTCCCGGGCGCGCTTGGTGCTGAGCTCGTAGCGGTGGATCAGCTTCTGCTTGGCCTCCTCGAGCTCCATGTTCGAGCCGAGGTAGTTCGACATCTGGAAGTGCACGAGCTTCGTGACGATCTCGTCGCGGTCGGCCGCGGTCTTCGGCCAGGCGCGCTTTTCGGGATCGATGATCAGGATGGCCTCGGTGTCGAGCGCGTACTCGGGGTCCTCGAGCAGGGTGCGCACGGTCTTCTCGAGCGCCTCGTAGCGCTTGACCTGATCCGCCTGGATGGCGGTCAACTCGGTGCAGTTGCCCTCGCGCACGTCCTGGATGACGCCGCGGAGCTTGCGTTCGAGCCCCTGGACCTCGTCGGTCAGGTACAGGCTGCGGGATGGGTCGAGCCGCTTCAGGTACGTGTCGATCAGCCGCTGGCGGAGATCGTCGTTCACGTAGTGGAAGCTGATGTGCTTGTGGAGGTAGGTGCGCGTCAGCTCCGGGATGCGCTCGCAGGTGAGCGGCTCGGTGCGCGTCGCGTGGGCGCCCGGGGCGGTCGCGAGGACGCCGAGGGCGATCACGATCCCGGGTCGGCCGAGAAGAGCGAGGAGACGGACGATCATAAAGGTCAAGGATAACCGGGGGATGGCCCGCCGCTGCCTGATTCCCTCGGGGATCCCGCCGATCTGGCGGGGCCTCCAAGGGCAGTGGTCGACTACGCACCTCTTCTCATCGGATGGACAGACCCGAGCCTGAGGACGTTCCATCGGCGGAACGTCCGGTGGGGCGCTTCCGGGCGGGCGACGTCAGCCTCGCAGCAGCGGCATCACCCGGGTGGCGAAGAGCTCGGCCGGCGGGCGCGTGTCGCGCCCGAAGAACTCCATCACGAAGCCCGTGCAGCCGAGCGACCGGTGGCGCTCGATGCACTCGGCGACCCGTTCGGGCGTTCCCCAGATGCCGTGCTCCTCGAGCCCCGCACCCATGTGGCCACCGTAGATCTTGCCGGCCTTGGCGAGCGCGGCCCGGGCCGCGTCTTCGGTCTCCTCGACGATCACGACGCACTGTTGGGAGACCTGGATCGTTTCGGGGTCGCGGCCCACCTCGTCGCAGCGCTTGCGCAGCGCCTCGACCTTCTGCGCGAGCTGGCTCTGGGCGATCGCCATGTTGTTCCAGATGTCGGCGTGCCGCGCCGCGATGCCCATCAGCACCTTCTCTCCGGTGCCGCCGATCAGCACCGGCGGGCGCCTCGGCGGCTTGGGCTCGCAGAACGCGTCCTTCACGCGGAAGTGCTGGCCCTCGAAGGTGGTGCTCTGCTCGGTCCACATGCTCTTCATGATCTGCACGCACTCGTCGAGTGCGCGCATGCGCTCGCCGAGCGAGGGAAAGGGGTTGCCGTAGGCCTCGAACTCGGGCTGGAACCAGCCGGCGCCGAGGCCCATGATGACGCGGCCGTCCGCGATCTGTTCGATCGTGGCGACCTGCTTGGCGAGCATCGCGGGATTGCGGAAGAGGGGCGGCGTCACGAGCGTGCCGAGGCCGACGCGCTCGGTCACGGCGGCGACGGCGGCGAGCAGGCTCCAGGCCTCGAGGATCGGCAGGTCCGGCCGGGGGACGCCGTAGACGTGATCGCACACCCACACCGAGTCGAAGCCGAGCCCGTCGGCGTGGACTGCGGCGTCGCGGCACTCCTGCCAGGTGCGCTTGATCTGTGGCAGCGTGAGGCCGAAGTGAAGGTCGTGGGCCATCGCGGGATCCTCCGGGTCGCGGCCGCTCGCTGCGGCGGGGTCGACCCCGGAGCTTGGCCGAGAAGTGCCCGGGTGTCACCGGTGCTTCGCTATTCTCGGCGTCTTCCGCGACGCTGCGGCCGTCCTCCGGACGCGACCGCCGCCGCTCAACCCCCCGGAGGCCCCCGCGCGATGGCCGAGTTCCACTTCCAGCCGATCTTCGAGCACGGTGAGGACGAGACGCCGTACCGCAAGCTCACCGCCGACCACGTGACCACCGCCGAGCTCGACGGCCAGACGATCCTGCGCGTCGATCCCGAGGCGCTCGCCCTCGTGGCGCGCGAGGCCATGCGCGACGTGTCGTTCCTGCTGCGCCCCGGCCACCTCGCGCAGCTCGCCAAGATCCTCGAGGACCCGGAGTCCTCGGACAACGATCGCTTCGTCGCCCTCGAGCTGCTGAAGAACGCGAACGTCGCCGCCGGCATGGTGCTGCCCTCCTGCCAGGACACCGGCACGGCCATCGTCGTCGGCAAGAAGGGCCAGAACGTCTTCACCGGCGG
The DNA here is from genome assembly GCA_964515335.1 of uncultured Spirochaetaceae bacterium. GTDB lineage: Bacteria > Myxococcota_A > UBA9160 > UBA9160 > UBA4427 > TMED88. The sequence continues at coordinate 98,061 of CAZETS010000004.1, read as the reverse complement.
CGGCGACGAGGTGGCCCTGTCGCGCGGGATCTTCCAGGCCTACGACGAGGAGAACCTGCGCTTCTCGCAGAACGCGCCGCTCACGATGTTCGAGGAGAAGAACACCGGAACGAACCTGCCGGCGCAGATCGACATCGCGGCCGTGGACGGCGACGCCTACAAGCTGCTCTTCATCGCGAAGGGCGGCGGATCGGCGAACAAGACCTTCCTCTTCCAGGAAACCAAGGCGCTCCTCAACCCGAGCTCGCTGATCGCCTTCTTCTCCGAGCGCATCAAGATGCTCGGGACGGCTGCGTGCCCGCCCTACCACCTCGCGATCGTCATCGGCGGCACCTCGGCCGAGGCCACGCTCAAGACCGTCAAGCTCGCCAGCTGTCACGAACTCGACGACCTGCCGACATCGGGCAACGCCTACGGGCGGGCCTTCCGCGACGTCGAGCTCGAGGAGCAGATCCTGAAGCTCACGCGCGAGGTCGGCATCGGCGCCCAGTTCGGTGGCAAGTACTTCTGCCACGACGTGCGTGTGATCCGACTGCCGCGCCACGGGGCGTCGTGTCCGGTGGGCATGGGCGTGTCGTGCTCGGCGGATCGGCAGATCAAGGCGAAGATCACGCGAGAGGGCGTCTTCCTCGAGCAGCTCGAGACGGACCCGGCGCGCTTCATGCCCGATCTCGACGCCGTTGCGACCGACCGCGAGCCGGTCCAGATCGACCTCGACCAGCCGATGGACAGGATCCGTGCCGAGCTCTCCAAGCACCCGGTGACCACCCAGCTCAGCCTGACGGGCACCATCGTGGTGGCTCGCGACATCGCCCACGCCAAGCTCAGGGAGCGCATCGAGGCCGGCGAGGGTCTGCCCCAGTACGCGAAGGACCACATCATCTATTACGCCGGGCCTGCCAAGACGCCCGAGGGCTACGCGTCGGGCTCGTTCGGGCCGACCACCGCCGGGCGCATGGACAGCTACGTCGACCTCTTCATGGAGCACGGCGGCAGCTACGTGACGCTCGCCAAGGGCAACCGCTCGAAGGCGGTCACCGACGCCTGCAAGAAGCACGGTGGTTTCTATCTCGGCTCGGTCGGCGGACCGGCGGCGATCCTCGCCCAGGACTGCATCCGCCGGGTAGAGGTGCTCGAGTACCCGGAGCTCGGCATGGAGGCCGTCTTTCGGATCGAGGTCGAGAACTTCCCGGCCTTCATCGTCGTCGACGACAAGGGCAACGACTTCTTCGCGAACATCTGACGATGGGCGTGCGTTGCGGAAGGTCGGGGGAGGGCGTCGTCCGGTGTCGATGATCGACGTCGACTCGCCCGACGATCCGCGCGTCGCCGGCTACCGCGATCTGAAGGATCGCGACCTGCGCCTTCGCCGCGGCCTCTTCGTCGTGGAGGGGCGGGGCACCCTGCGCTGCCTGCTCGAGCAGTCGCCCTTCCGGCCGCTTTCGATCCTGCTCGGCGAGCCCGCGTATCGTGCGCTCGCGGACGAGCTCGCCTCGCTTGCGCCGGGCGTCCCGGTGTATCGCGCGCCGGCCGAGGTGCTGCGCTCGCTCGCGGGCTTCGCGATCCACCGGGGGTGCCTGGCGCTCGTCGAGCGCTTGCCCGATACGGACCTCGACGGGCTCCTCGATGCCGTGCCCGCCGGCGGCTCGCGGTTGCTCGTGATGGAGGGCCTGACCAACCACGACAACGTGGGCGGGCTCTTCCGCAACGCGCTGGCGTTCGGCGTCGACGCGGCGGTGCTCTGCCCGCGCTGTTGCGATCCCCTCTACCGCAAGGCCATCCGCACGTCGCTCGGCGGGAGCCTCTGCGTGCCGTTCGCGCGGGCCGAGAAGTGGCCCGACGCGCTCGCCCGGCTGCGCGATCGCGGCTACCGCATCGTCGCGCTGGATCCCGGCGGCGACGCCGATCTTGCCGGCGAGTCGGCGCGAGCCGCGGAGCGCCTCGCCGTGGTGGTCGGCACGGAAGGGCAGGGCCTGTCGGATGCGGTTCGGGCGCAAGCCGATGCGTGCGTGCGCATCGAGATGGCGCCTGGCGTCGACTCGATCAACGTGGCCACCGCGGCGGCCATCGCCCTGCACCAGCTCAGAAGGCCTGCCGGACACGCGGGTGCGAGGTGAGGCCGATCCTGATCTTCAAGACCGGCTCGGCGCCGGCCGAGATCGTCGCGCAGCGGGGCGACTTCGAGCAGTGGATCGAGGCCGGACTCCAAGCGGCGCCGCTCGACGTCGTCACGCTCGACGTCTCGTCGGGCGCTTCGCTTCCCGACCACGACCTCCCGAGCGGCGTGGTGGTGACCGGCTCGGCCTCGATGGTGAGCGACCGCGAGCCGTGGAGCGAAGCCGCGGCCGGCTGGCTCGTGGAGGCGGTGCGACGGGGCACGCCCGTGTTCGGCATCTGCTACGGCCATCAGCTGCTCGCCCACGGGCTCGGTGGTCTCGTCGGGCGCAACCCGAACGGCCGCGAGATCGGCACCGTGTCGATCCAGCTGAGCGACGCGGCGGCGACCGACCCGCTGCTCGGCGGCACGCCGCGGGCGATCCGCGCCCAGGAGACGCACCGCGAGTCGGTGCTCGCGCTGCCGCCGGGCGCCGTCCGGCTGGCCGCCAACGACGCGGACGGCCACCAGGCCGTGCGCTTCGCGGAGCGGGCCTGGGGGGTGCAGTTCCATCCCGAGTTCGACGCCGAGGTGAGCCGCGCCTACCTGTCGATCCGGCGCGGGGAGCTGCTCGACGAGGAGCTGGACCCCGACGCGCTGCTGGCGGCCGCCGGCGAGTCGCCCGAGGCGGCCCGCCTGCTCGCCCGCTTCGCGGAAATCGTGCGCGAAGTCGAGGGGTTGGGGCGATAGACCCGTGTGGGCACGAAAATGGTGCTCGACGCTTAGAGCAGTCACTCTTAGAATCAGCGCATGGAATATCGGGTCGAGGCCCTGGCCCACGCGGCGGGCGTCCGGGTCGACACGGTGCGCTTCTACCAGACGCGCGGACTGTTGCCGAAGCCCCAGCGCCGTGGTCGCGTGGCGATCTACGACGACGGGCATCTCGAACGGCTTCGGCGCATCCGCGGCCTGCTCGACCAGGGCTTCACGCTCGCGCAGATCGAGCGGGTGCTCGATCGCGACGTCGGCGCCGAGCCGCTGCTCGATGCGCTCGTCGAGCAGGGAGTCGGCCAGCGGTCGCTGACCCGCAGCGAGCTGGCCAGCGAGGCCGGCGTGCCCGAGGCGCTGATCCGTGCCGCGGAGGCCGCGCAGCTGATCGAGCCGCTCGAGATCGACGGCGAGCCGCGCTTTTCCGAAGCCGACGTCGAGATGGGTCGCGCTGCGCTCGCGATCCTCGGCGCGGGGTTTCCCCTGAACGAGCTGCTCGAGCTGTCGATGCAGCACGCTGGCCACGTGCGCGGCGTCGCCGACCGCGCCGTCGAGCTGTTCGACGAGCACGTGCGCCGCACGGCCGCCGAGCCGGCCGACATCACCGAGGCCTTCCGCACCCTGATGCCGCAGCTGACGCGGCTCGTCGCGCTGCACTTCCAGCGCACGCTCGTCGGGCGGGCGCTCGAACGACTCGCTAGCGCCGGGGCGGACGAACGCGCGGACCTCGAGCAGGCGCTCGCCGACACGGCGCGGAAGCTGGAGGTCCAGTGGCGGTAGACCGACCGGACGCGCCGCCGGCCGCGCACGCCGCGGATCGCGGGGCGGCTCTGGCGCTCGTCGAGAGCGCCGCCGCCGACGCGAACCGCTCGGGGCGCGCGCACTTCGCGACGTGTCGCCTCGAGCTCGACGCCTGCGACCCGCTCGCGGTCTTCGAGCGCGCAGCCGGGGGCGATCGCTTCTACTGGTGCCAGCCCGCACGGGGGGTCGCGATCGCGAGTCGGGGCGCCGTTTCGACGCTCGAGACGAAGGGACCGGGCCGTTTCGACGATGCGTGGGCGTCCGTCTCGGACGTCGTCTCGCGCGTCCGTGTGCACGGCGCGTCGCCGGGCTCTCGTGCGCCGATCTTCGTGGGCGGCTTCGCGTTCGCCGACGAGCCGGGCGCCGACTTGCGGTGGCAGGCCTTTCCGGCCTCGCGACTCGTGCTGCCCGAGCTGCTCGTACGCCGCCGAGCGGAGGTCTGCGAGGCCTTCGTGTCGTGCCGCGTTGCGCCGGGCGACGCCATCGCGGGCGTCGCCGACCGCTTCGCCCGGGCGCTCGGCGAGGCCCGGGGCGACGCCGCGCGCGTCTGGCAGAGCACTGCCGAGATCCACCCGGATCCGACGCCGCCGGCCGGCGGCTTCGAGTCCGGCGACGAGTACGCGGTGGTCGCCGACCGGACCCACGACGTGTATCGGGGGCAGGTGGCCGCGGCCCTGCGCGAGATCGAGTCCGGCGCGCTCGAGAAGGTGGTGCTCGCCCGCGCCCTCGACGTGCGGCATCCGGGTCGCTTCGACATCGAGGCGTTCCTGGCGTCGCTCGGGCGCATCCATCCCCACTGCACGGTGCTGGCCGTGGGCTTCTCGGACAGCACGCTGGTCGCCGCCACCCCCGAGCTGCTGCTGCGCTCGGACGGCGCGCGGGTCGAGACCTGCGCGTTGGCGGGCTCGGCGCCACGCGGCCGAACGCCCGAGGAGGACGACGCCCTCGGCCGTGCGCTCAGCGAGAACCCGAAGGAGCAAGCCGAGCACGAGACCGTGGTCCGCGCCATCCGCGCAGCGCTCGCCGAGCCGTGCGGTGAGCTGGCCGGCCCCGAGCGGCCCGAGCTGATGCGCGTCGAGGGCATCCAGCACCTCGCAACGCCGCTCGCCGGTCGGCTGGCGGCGGGCGAGCGCGCCCCGTCGCTTCTCGAGCTCGCCGGCCGTCTGCACCCGACCCCGGCGGTCGGCGGACTGCCCGAGACATCGGCGCGGGATTGGATCGCGCGCAACGAGGGGCTCGACCGCGGCTGGTACGCCGGCCCCGTCGGTTTCGTCGACGCGTCGGGCGCGGGCGAGTTGTGGGTGGCACTGCGCTCGGCGCTGGTGCGCAATGGCGCCGCGGCGGATTCGGTCTCGCAAGCGCGGCTGTTCGCGGGGGGCGGCATCGTGGCGGGCTCCGAGCCCGAGCTCGAGCTGCGCGAGACACGACTCAAGTTGCGGGCGCTGCTGGCCCCGCTCACGGAGATCTGATGCCATGCCCGCGGCGAGCGAAGGGCCGCTCGAGGCGGCGCGTCACCGCACGTACGCGTACGTGGGCGCGTTCTTCACTGCGCTGGCCGAGTGCGGGGTCGAGTACGTCTGTGCTTCGCCCGGCTCGCGCTCGACGCCGCTGGTCGTAGCTGCGGCGAGCACGCCCGGCCTTTGCGTGGTGCCGATCGTCGACGAGCGCTCGGCCGGCTTCTTCGCGTCCGGGCTGGCGCGACAGAGCGGCCGGCCGGTCGCGCTGGTCTGCACCTCCGGCACCGCCGCCGCCAACTACCTGCCCGCGGTCGTCGAGAGCCACTACGCGCGCGTGCCGCTGATCGTGCTCACCGCGGACCGGCCGCCCGAGCTGCGCGAGTGGGGGGCCGGGCAGACCATCGATCAGCAGGACCTGTACGGTCGCGCCGTGCGCCGCTTCGTCGAGATGCCGGTGCCTTCCGACGAGCCGTCGCTGATCGCGCACGCACGCGTGGCGGCGAGCCGCGCCGTGGGTGACGCGAGCGGCGCGCCGCCGGGCCCGGTGCACCTGAACTGGCCGCTGCGCGAGCCCCTCGAGCCACCAGCGACGTTCGCTGCGCCGGAGGCCGGCGCGAGCCACCCGGCCGCCCGGGGCGCTGCCCGCGTCGCACACGCGGTGGCCACCCCGAGCGCCGAGGACGTGGCCGAGCTCGCCGCCTGGATGGTCGCCCGGCCGCGCGGCGTGATCGCGTGCGGGCCGCTGCCGCCCTCGACCGAGCGCGACCTCGCGATCGCGGCGCTGGCCCGGGCGGCGGGCTGGCCGGTCCTCGCGGATCCGCTCTCGGGCATGCGGCGGGGCCCGCACGTGGACGGCGCCCCGGTCGCGGCGTGCACGGATCTCTGGCTGCGCGACGCCGGGCTCGGGCAGAGGTTCGCGCCGGACGCGGTGCTGCGGATCGGCGACACCCCCACCAGCAAGGCGCAGCGCCTGTGGCTCGAGGCGAGGCCGCCCGCTTCGCTGGTGCTCGTCGAGCCGGGCGACGGCTGGGAGGATCCGAGCCATCTCGCGACGCGGGTCGTGCGGGCCGACCCGGCGACGCTCTGCCGGGCCGTCGCGGAGAGGATCGGCGAGCCGCGCCGCGACGCTGCGTTTCGTGACGGGTTCCTGTCCGCCGACCGGCGAGCCGCGCAGGCGGTCCGATCCGCGTTGGCCGCCGAGACCGCGCTCGACGAGCCCGGCGTGGTTCGGGTGCTCGACCGCCGGCTGCCCGCCGACGCGAGCCTCTTCGTGTCGAGCAGCATGCCGGTCCGCGACCTCGACGCCTTCCTGCCGGCGAGCGAGCGGCCCTTGCGGGTGCTCGCCAACCGCGGCGCCAACGGCATCGACGGCGTGACGTCGAGTGCGCTCGGCGCGGCCTTCGCGGGGCGCGGTCCCGTCGTGTTGCTCACGGGCGACCTCGCGCTGCTTCACGACCTGGGCGGTCTGCTCGCCGCGCGCAGCCACCGCATCCCGCTCGTGATCGTCGCGATGAACAACGACGGCGGCGGAATCTTCTCCTTCCTGCCGATCGCCGAGCGGGGCGGGGCGGTCGACTTCGAGCGACTCTTCCGCACGCCCCACGGCCTCGACCTCGAGCACGCCGCCCGGCTCTTCGAGCTGGGATTCGATCGCGTCTCGTCGCTCGCGCAGCTCGACGAGACGCTCGCGAAGCGGCTCGACGGTTCGCCCGACCGTGCCTGGCTGATCGAGGTGCCGGTCGATCGCGACGCGAACGTCGAGCGGTTCCGCCGCCTCGCGCGGGCCGCCTGCGAGGCGGCGTCCCGCGGAGTCGACGGGTGAGCGAGCCCGGCCGCCGAATCGAGACGCGGGGCGGCGTCCGTCTGCACGTGCGCGACGAGGGCAGCGGACCCGCCGCGCTGCTGCTGCACGGCTTCACGGGCTGCGGGGCGTCGCTGCAGGGTGTGGCCGACGCGCTGGCGGACGGTCGGCGGGTGATCCGCCCCGACCTGGTCGGTCACGGCGAGAGCGACGCGCCGCTCTCGCCCAGCGACTACACGATGCCGCGTTGCGTGGCGCAGCTGCTCGCGCTGCTCGACACGCTCGGCGTCGAGCGCTGCGACGTGTTCGGCTACTCGTTGGGGGGGCGCACTGCGCTCTCGCTGGCCGCCGCGGCCCCGGCGCGCGTCCGCTCGCTCGTGCTCGTGGGCGCGACGCCGGGACTCGCGTCGACGGCCGATCGGGCAGCGCGCGTGGACGCCGACGAGGCGCTGGCCCGCCGCATCCTCGATCAGGGCGTCGAGGCCTTCGTCGACCACTGGATGGCGCTGCCGCTCTTCGCGAGCCAGCAACGGCTGGGCGAGTCGGCGCTCGCCGCCGCGCGCGCCGAGCGGCTGCGCTGCCGGGCCGAGGGTCTGGCGGGCAGCCTGCGAGGCATGGGGACCGGCGCCATGCCGCCGCTCCACGAATCGCTGCCGCACATCGAGGTGCCGGCCTCGTGCTTCGCCGGCGCGGAGGACGCGAAGTTCCGCGCGATTGCCGGCGAGATGGCCGCAAGCCTGCCGAACGCCGAGGTCGCCGTGGTGGCGGACGCCGGTCACGCCGCCCACCTCGAACAACCGGAGGCCTTCGCATCACTGCTTCGAGCCTTTCTGGATCGCGTGTCGCCGCGCACGGCTTCGGAGTCGTCGACGTGAGCGCGCCGCCCCGCGTCAGCCCCGCGCGGGCCTGGTGGATCGCCGCCCGCCCGCGCACGCTGCCGGTGTCCGCGGCCCCGGTGGTGGTGGGCAGCGCGGTCGCCTTCGCGAGCGGGCACGGACGGATCGGCCCCGCGCTCGGCGCCCTGTTCGGCGCGCTCTTCCTGCAGCTCGCCTCCAACTTCGCGAACGACCTGTTCGACTTCGAGAAGGGCGCCGACAACCAGGACCGCATCGGGCCGCCCCGCGCGACGCAGCTCGGACTGCTGTCGTCGTCGGCGATGCGGGCGGGCATCGCCGCTGCGATCGGCGCCGCCGTGCTGTGCGGGCTGTACCTCACCGCCGTCGCGGGCTGGCCGGTGGTGGCCGTCGGTGTGGTGTCGATCGTCGCCGCGCTCGCCTACACGGGCGGGCCCTGGCCCTTCGGCTACAAGGGGCTCGGCGACCTGGCGGTGTTCGTCTTCTTCGGACCGGTGGCCGTGGTGGGGACCGACTACGTGCAGGGGCTGGCGCTCTCGGACGCGGCCGCGGCCGCGTCGATTCCCATCGGGCTGCTCGCCACCGCGATCCTCGTGGTCAACAACGTGCGCGACATCGATTCGGATCGGGCGGCGGGCAAGCGCACGCTGGCCGTGCGGTTGGGGCGGGCCGGCGGGCGGGCCGAGTACGCGGTGCTGCTCGGCGTCTCGTTTGCGGCCTTGCCGTTCTACTGGCTCGCCGGCGGCCGCAGCGCGTGGGTGCTGCTGCCTTTCTTGCTGCTGCCGCGGGGGGTCGCGCTCGTGCGCACGGTCCTGCGCGAGACTGACGGTCCGCCGCTCAACGAGGCGCTCGCCAGGACCGCCCGGCTGTTGCTCGGCTTCTCGCTGCTGCTGGCGATCGGCTGGCTGCGGTGAGGATCCGCGCCGCGCGCCTGCATCCGTATCGACTGGGCCTGCGAGCGCCACTGGTCACCGCCCACGAGCGGCTCGAGGCGCGGGCGGGTCTGCTGCTCGAGCTGATCGCCGGGGACGGGACCGCCGGCTGGGGTGATGCGTGTCCGATCCGGGGCTTCGGTATGGAGACGCTCGAGCGCTGCGGCGAGGCGCTGGCCGATCTCGCCGCGGCCACGATCGGCCACGAGTTGCCGGGCGACGCCGCGGCGCTGCGGGCTTGCACCGAGGCGTGCGCGGCCGACGCCCCGGGCGCGCTCGGCGCGCTCGAGACGGCGCTGACCGATCTCTCGGCGAGGGTCGCCGGCGTGTCGCTCGCGGAGAAGCTCGGCGGGGCGCCCGGCAGGCGAGCGCTCGAGATTTCCGAGCTGGTCGTCGGCGATGCGCCGGCACAGGTCGAGGCGTCGGCGCGCGCCGCCGTCGCGCGGGGCTTCGGCACCCTGAAGCTCAAGGTCGCCGCGCGCGACTGGCGGGACGACCTCGCCCGCCTGCGCGCCCTGCGTGAGGCGGTGCCGCCGCCAACGCGCGTGCGACTCGACGCCAACGGCGGTTGGACGGAGGCCGCCGCGCGCGAGCGCCTGGCCGATCTGGCGTCGCTCGACGTCGAGCTCATCGAGCAGCCCGTCGTGGCGTCGCAGGTCGACGCCCTCGCGCGGCTTCGCGAGCTGGGTGCGGTGCCGATCGCCGCCGACGAAGCGGTGGCGAGCGCGGCCGACGTTTCGCGCGTGGTCGGCTCCGGCGCAGCGGACGTCGTGGTGCTGAAGCCGGCGGTTCTCGGTGGTCCGCGTGTTGCCGTGCAGGCCGCGCGGGCGGCCCTCGAGGCCGGCTGCGGGGTGGTGGTGACGTCGCTCATCGACTCGGCGATCGGCGTGACGGCGGCCGCGCACGTCGCCGCGGCACTGCCGTCCGGCCGGCCGGCGGACGGGCTCGCGACGGGTGGACTGCTCGACGCCGACGTCGCGTCAGGTCCCGTCGTCGCCGCGGGTTGCATGCGGCTGCCCGACGGCCCCGGTCTCGGCCTTGCGCCGGAGCCGGCCCTGCTCGAGCGTCTTCGCCGTGCTCCGTTGCGAGAGATCGCCCGGTGATCGCGCCCGAAGACGATTGGCTCGGGGCGCGCGCGCTGGCCACGCCCGACGCGCCGGCGCTCGAGTGCGGGGGCAGGGTCGTCTCGTACGCCGAGCTCGATCGGCGAGCGAAGCGCCTGGCCTCGCGGCTGAGCGACCTCGGCATCGCCCGGGGTGACGTGGTCGCGGCGCTGCTCGAGAACGGCCTCGAGTTGCCACTGCTGCTCTGGGCACTCCGTGCGATCGGCGCCGTCCTGCTGCCGCTCAGCTGGCGGCTTACTCCCGAAGAGCTCGCTCATCCGCTCGGCGAGTCCGCGGCCTCGCTGCTGGTGCACGCCGGCGGGTCGCTGGCACCGAAAGCCGCGGACGCGGCTTCCGTCGGTTGCGCTACAGCGGTGCTCGATGCCGCCGGGACGATCACGCTGGACGCCGGGCTTCGACCGGCGCGCCGTTCGCCGGATGGGCTGACCGAGGGCGCCATGGCACTGCTCTACACGTCGGGCACGAGCGGGCCTCCCAAGGGCGCCGTGCTCGGCGCCGAGGCTTTCTTGGCGAGTGCCCGCGCCTCCGAGTCGTTGATCGGTGCGGGGCCCGACGATCGTTGGCTGGTCTGCATGCCGCTCTTTCACGTGGGCGGTCTCTCGATCCTGGTTCGCAGCTGCCTGGCCGGTGGCGCTTCGATCGTGCACGCAGGCTTCGATCCCGAGGCGGTCGACCGCGATCTCGACCGCTCCGGTGTCACCGTGGTGTCGCTGGTGGCCAGCATGCTCGACCGGCTGCTCGCCGTGCGGGGCGATCGACCGGCTCCTGCGAGCCTGCGCTGCGCGCTGCTCGGGGGCGGGCCGACACCGGCGCCGCTGATCGAGCGTGCCCGCGAGCTCGGCTGGCCGGTGGCGCCGACCTACGGACTGACCGAGGCAGCCTCGCAGGTGGCGACGCGATTGCCGGGCGACGAGGCTCTGCCGGCCAGTGGCGGGCTGCGTCCGCTGCCCGGCACGACCGTCGACATCGTCGACGCCGCCGGGCGAGACGTCCCGCCCGGGATCGCGGGCGAGATCGTCGTCTCGGGCGGCACGTTGATGCGCGGCTATCTGCGTCAGCCCGGCGCTACGTCGCACGCGTTGCGCGGCGGCCGGCTGCACACGGGCGACATCGGCGTGCTCGACGGCGCCGGACGCCTCGCCGTGCTCGATCGTCGCGACGATCTGATCGTCTCGGGCGGCGAGAACGTCTACCCGGCGGAGGTCGAGGCCGTGCTGCTGCGGCACCCGTCGGTCGCCGAGGCTGCGGTCGTCGGGATCGCGGACCCACGATACGGTGCGCGCCCGGTCGCGTACTGGGCGCCCACCGACGGCGCGGCGAGCGAGCCCGATCTGGCGGAGCACTGCCGGGCGTCGCTCGCCGGCTTCAAGGTGCCGGTGGCGTTCCACCGCCGTGACGCGCTGCCCCGCAGTGCGTCGGGCAAGCTGCTGCGTCGGCGGCTCAGGGGCCCTTCAGCAGACGCGTAAGAGCCGGCAGCGCGTCGCGATCGATCCGGTGCCCGGCCGGCCCGCCGAGTCCGGCAGGTTGACGGTGGTCGCCCCCGAGTCGGCTGCGGCGAGCGCGCCGGGCCTGCCGACGTCGGCGTGCAGATGGATGCGAGGCCTGTGGGCTGCATCGCGCAGGCTGGTGTCGAGGAGTCGAAGGGCCGGTGTCTGCATCGATCGGCTCGGCCCGCCGCGCGAGGTCACTCAGTTCGCCGCACCCGCTGGCACGGCGTCGGCTGCAACGGGATCGCTCGCGGGCTCGCCCAGCTCGGCGGCGAGGATCGCGCGCACGCGCAGCGACAACGACTCGGCGTCGTCTCCGTCGAACTCTTCCGGATCGATCGGCTCGAGCACTTCGATCGAGATCGTATGCCGCCCCTGCAGCACGAAACCGCGCTTGGGCAGGGCATCGCCCGTGCCGCGAATGACGATCGGCTGCACCGGCACGCGGTTGCGGATCGCCAGCTCGAAGGCGCCCGGCTTGAAGCGGCGCATGCGTCCGGTCGTCGAGCGCGTGCCCTCGGGAAACATCATGATCGAGTTCCCGCCGCCGATCAGTCGGTCGCAGCGTTCCATCATGTCGATGACGCTCGCCTTGTCGCCTCTCAGCAGCGGCACGTATCCGTTGAGCCGCATGTTCCAGCCGATGAACGGCACGCGGAAGTTCTCCACCTTCGAGACCCACTTGAAGTGGGTGAACAGTCGGAACAGCACGAGGATGTCGACGAGCGAGAGGTGGTTGGCGACATACACACAAGCGCGATTGGACGAGAGCCGCTCGCGGTGGCGCACCGAGGTCGGCCACCACGGGTTCGCCCAGGTGTAGAGCGACGCCCAGAAGCAGGTGAAGAGGTGGAGGGCGCGCTTGCGGGGATCGAAGGGAGCGGTGACCAGCCAGATCAGGGCCGCCACCGGAAACAGCGACACCGAGGTGACCACGAGGAAGACCCAGAAGACCGTGGACAGGGCGGAGCGCAGCAGCATACGGGCAGTCTACCCCAGGGGCGTGTCGGCGGCCTTTCGTGGTCGGACGACTGCGCGATATGTCGAGCGCACGGGCGCCGCGATCAGGTCTCGGCCGAACTATGCAAATGAGAGACAGTTGATCGCATTTCGCTTCGGTAGTCGTTCCTTGGCGATTTCCGCGCGCACGCTTTTTCGAAATTCACGCCGCGAACAGCTTCGAGAGCCTCGGCGTGGCGAGGGGCATAACATACACTTCGGAGTGTTTCGATCATTGAGGTGTGTGGTGTGTGCGGTCGACGGCGCCGATACGGTGCGATCCGGAGACAGGTATGCGTAGCCAGGAGCGCGAACTCAGGGCGGCCCTCGACGCGCTCTCGCAGCATATCGCCCTGCTCGACGATCGTGGTCGCGTCCTGATCGCCAACCGGGCATGGCGGGAGTTCGCCGCGGACAACGGCGGGGATCCGGAGGCCGTCGGCGTCGGCGCCAACTTCTACGATGTCACCGAGCGCCACAAGGTCGAGGTGGAGCTGCAGCGGGCCAAACGTCTGGCGGGGCCGGGCGCGTTGGCCGGCGGGATCGCCCACGACTTCAACCCCTTCCCCTATGCCCAGCTGGTGGGCGAGGTCCGACGCCTTCTCGAGGACCGGGACTGAGCGTCCTGCTCGTCTGCTCGATCTGCTCGATGCAGCATGATCCGCTCCCACCATCCGAGGGAGGCTGTCTAGATCATTGCGTCCCGGATCGCATCCCGCAGGTCGTTGAGCCGGAACGGTTTCATGAGGCGCCCCTTGAAACCGTGGGCCGCGTAGTCGGCCAGGGCCTCGTCGTTCCCGTACCCGCTGACGACCAGGGAGCGTACGTGGGGGTTCATCTTGAGCAGGCGCTCGATGGTCCAGGCGCCGTCCTTCCCCCCCGGCACGGTGAGGTCCAGGAGCACCAGATCGAACCCCTCTCCGGAAACCGCCGCCGCCTCGTACGCGGCAAGGCATGCCCCTCCTTCGGTGGACGTCTTCACCTCGTGCCCGCAGGCCTTCAGCATGGCGCTTATGCTGGCGAGGACCATCTCGTTGTCGTCCATCACGAGCACCTTGAGCCGCGACGCTTCATCGCGGCCCGCCTTGCCATCCGAGTCCGACGAAGGCATTTCGTCCGAAGCCGGAAGCAGGACACGGAACGTGGAGCCCCTTCCGCACTCACTCGTGACGTCGATGCTCCCCGAGTGACGGAGGACGATCGAGTAGGAGGAGGTCAGGCCGAGCCCGGTGCCGTTCTCTTTCGACGAGAAGTAGGGGTCGAAGATGGTGTCCAGATTGGCCTTCGGGATGCCGCATCCCGTGTCTTCGACGGAGAGCGCGGCCGCGGGGGTCGCGCTGCCGGGCAACTTTCCGGGCAACCAGCCCTTGGTGATGGAGAGCCGGATGTGCCCGCCGTCGGGCATGGACTCGTTCGCGTTGATCAGCAGGTTGCTGATGACCTGGTGGATCTGGCCCGGGTCCATGAGCACTGGCGGAACGTCGCTCTCCTGGGCCAACTCCCAGGTGCAAGAGGTGCCCGCCAGGGCCAGGGCCGCCACCTCCTCAACCAGCGGCCCGAGCCAGGCCGACACGACGATGGGCGCGCCCCCCGTACTGAACGTCAGCATCTGTCGGGTGACGGTCGACGCTCGATCGCACGCCTTCGAAGCCAGATCCAGCTCCGCGAAGTCGAGCCCCTGCTCCGACAGGGCATCCCGGACCAGATCCAGGTTGCCGAGGATCGCCATGAGGAGGTTGTTGAGGTCGTGAGCCAGCCCGCCGGCGAGCCGCCCCACGCTCTCCAGGCGCTGCGCCTTGAGCCGCTCCGAGATCAGCTCGCGTTGCACGGTGATGTCCTGGAGGATCCCCACCAGCTCGTCGCCCTCTCTCTGGCGCAACGTCACACGCAGCCAGAGATCCCTGCCGTCGGCGGCAGTGAACCGGAGTTCCTCCCCGTGTGTAGACGCCGCCCCGTGACCGGCATCGTCCGCGGAGTGGGAGCCGTAGTGGGCCCTCAACTCGGACCAGTGGGACTGATCGACGGGGGCTACCCATCGGCTCAGCGGCTGCCCCACCGCCTCCTCGATGGCCACGCCCATGAGCTTTTCCCAGGCCTGGTTCAGCTGAAGCAGCCGGCCGTCGGCGTCGAGGCGCAAGACCACCGCCGGGAGGTCCTGCAGGAGCTCCCGCATGTTCGTCTCCGAAGCATGCAGCTGCTCGATGAGCCTCGTCTGGGCTTCGGCGATGAAGTCCGGATCGCGGGCCGGCTTTTGCGGGTCGCTCACCCGGAGGACTTCAAGCTTTCTACGAACTGTTCGTGCCCGATCACATTCGCGAACAGGGGGAATACGTTGTCGCAGAAGAACTCCTGCTCGGTCGGGGTACGGCTGGAGGTGCAATCGGAGAGGATGATGACGTCGAAGCCCTCGTCCAGGGCTCGCAGCGCGGTGGCGTTGACACAAATCGAGGTGACGGCGCCCGCGATGGCCACCGTCCGGATGTCGTTCTTCCGGAGGACCTCGCCGAGGTCGGTGTTCGAGAAGGCGTCGAAACCCCGCTTGCCAGGGATCTCCTGGATGCGCTTTCCGAAGTCGTTGATCGCGTCGATGGTCTCCGCTCCGCGGGTCCCTCTGCGGAAGGCCTCCACCTCCTTGATGGTCTTCAGGATGCCCACGGGATCATCGAGTTCCGCGTAGGTTTCGCTGAAGACGATTGGTGTGGAGATGATGGAAACCGCGGAGTCCTCGAGCGACTCGATCACCGCCAGCGTGTTTTCCAGCGTGCCAGAGACCCGGTTGGATTCCTGGATCACCGGATTCAGGGTTCCGTCGGGATCGAAGTAATCCCTCTGGAATCCGATGAGCAACAGTGCGGTTTGGTCGGGATGGAGCGTCTGCATGCTCGGAAGTTTGCAACAACATCGGGCGAAGTACAAAATTCCTCTGGGGTATATGCGCGCTACCGGGGAAACCCCGGACTTCGGATGAGTCGCGTCAGGCCGCCGAGGTAGTTCCCCCGAGTCGTTTCGCGGAGACGATCGTCTCCTTTCGTGCACATGTTCCGGCTCAGCGCGCATGAGACGCGCTTCAGTGGCAGGCGGCCACGAGCGCTGCGATCAGCGCTTCGCCCGCGGCGCCGGGCAGGCGCTCCGGATGCCACTGGACGCCGAGCACGAAGTCGCGCTCGGTCGACTCGACGGCCTCGATGACACCGTCCTCCGCCCTTGCACAGACGCGAAGGCCGTTTCCCGGCTCGGCGATCGCCTGGTGGTGCTGGCTGTTGACCGAGGCGGCTTCGGCGTCGATCAGCCGAGCCAGCAGCGTCCCGGGTTCCGCGCTGATCGAGTGGCGGCCGTCGGGCTCGGGCAGGGCATGCGGCGCGCTCTTCGGCACGTCGAGGGGGAGGTGGTAGTGGAGCCGCCCGGCATGGTGGAGCGCCAGCAGCTGAGCGCCGTAGCAGATGCCGAGCACGGGCAGGTCGCGCCCGAGCGCCGCACCGAGCAGCGCGTCGTCGAAGGCGGCCTGCGCGGGCGGTACCGGGTCGAAGCTGACGTCGGGCGGGTAGGGGGCTTCCGGCACGAAGTCGTCGCCGCCGGGCACGAGCAGGGCGTCGATCCCCTCGGCGAGGGCCGCGACGTCGTCCTGCATCGGCAAGAGTAGTGGTGTGCCGCCACACCGCTCGACTGCACGCGAGTAGCGTTCGTCGAGATAGAGATAGCGCCGGCCCGGTTTCCAGCGCTCGCGGTCGTCGAAGCCGAGCGGGATGCCGATGACGGGCTTCATGGCCGCAGTATAGATGGAGCGCCGGCGGCGGATGGAGCGCCTGCGGCGGATGGAGTGCCAGGGGCCG
>CAZETS010000004.1:0-81813 GCA_964515335.1 uncultured Spirochaetaceae bacterium | reverse complement strand
GATGGAGCGCCGGCGGCGGATGGAGCGCCTGCGGCGGATGGAGTGCCAGGGGCCGGTGGAGCGCCTGCGGCCGGTGGAGCGCCCGCGGCTGGCGGGGTGTCGCGGGCGGGGCGTTCTGGCATGCTCCCATCGCGATGGCCAACGTCCTGATCGTCGGATGCGGATACGTGGGCGAGACGCTCGGCGTGCGCCTGCAGGGGCAGGGGCACCGGGTCTTCGCGATGCGCCGCAACCCCGCGGGTCTTCCCGACGGCTTCGTTCCGGTGCGGGCCGACGTGACCCGCGCCGATGGGATCGGCGCGCTGCCCGGCCGCGTCGACTTCGTGGTCTTCGCCGTGGGCGCCAAGTCGCGCGACGAGTCCGCCTATCGCGCCGTCTATCTCGACGGCATCGGCAACGTGCTCCGGGTGCTCGGCGACGAGGGGCAGCGGCCGGCGCTCATCGTGTTCACATCGAGCACGGCCGTCTACGGGCAGCGCCGCGGCGAGTGGGTCGATGAGGACTCGCCCACGCATCCGCGCGACTTCGCGGGCGAGATCATGCTTTCGGCCGAGCGGCTGCTGCACGGCAGCCGGCATCCGAGCACCGTGCTCCGCCTCGGCGGGATCTACGGACCGGGCCGTGACTCGCTCGTGCAGCGGGCCGTCGCCGGCCAGTCGATTCCCGTGTACGACGGGCCGCACTACGGCAACCGCATCCACCGCGACGACGCCGCCGGGGCGATCGCGCACCTGCTCGCGCTCGACGAGACGGCGCCCACGTACCTCGGCGTCGACGACGAGCCCGCCGACCGCGCGGACGTGATGCGCTGGGTGGCCCGCGAGCTCGGGCGGGTGCTCCCCGAGGAGCCCGCGGACTCGTCGAGGGGCGCGGGCAGCAAGCGTTGCCGCAACACGCGGCTTCGGGCGACGGGATACCAACTGGAGCGGCCGACCTACCGCGAGGGCTACGCCGACCTGCTGCCCGACAGCGGGAAACGATCGGCCTGAGGCAGCCCCTACTCGCGCGAGGAGCCGACCCGATGCCTGGATCCGCCGCCGGGGTTGATCCACCCATTGCCATGCCGCGACGCAAGCCGTTCTCGCGCTCTGTCCGCGCCATGCCGGGCGCCGTGTACTCGCCCTTCGCCGACCGGCTTCACGAACACGCCGGCGAGGTCTTCCCGTTGCACGTCGGCGACACCTGGCTCGAGCCCGTCGTCGGGGCGCGCATGGAGGATCTGCGGGCCGACGAGCACGCCGGCCTGCACCGCTACGCCGACACGCGCGGGCTACCGGAGCTGGTCGACGCGGTCGCCCGCAAGGCGCAGGAGCGCAACGGCATCGCGTGCACCCGCGAGTCGGTGCTGATCACCGCCGGGGCCACGGCGGGGCTCTCCTGCGCGCTCGGTGCGGTGCTCGAAGCGGGCGACGAGGTGCTGATCCTCGCGCCGTTCTGGCCGCTGATCCGCGGCATCGTGCAGAGCTGGGGCGCGACTCCCGTCGAGGTGCCCTTCTTCGACCGCGTCGACTCCCCGGAGGCCGCCGTCGCAGCGGTGGCCGAGCGGGCGGGCCCGCGAACCGTCGCCCTCTACGTCTCGACTCCGTCGAACCCGAGCGGCCGGGTGATCGACGGCGCGACGCTGGCGGCGCTGGCCGAGTGGGCGGAGCGCGAGGACGTGTGGCTCGTGGCCGACGAGGTGTACGAGGACTTCGTCTACGCCGGCGAGCACGTCTCCCTCGCCCCACTGGCGCCCGAGCGGACGATCACCGCCTTCTCCTTCTCGAAGGCGTACGGCATGGCGGGCAACCGCGTCGGCTACCTGCTGGGCCCGGCGGAGTGGATCCACGAGGCCCAGAAGCTCGGTACGCACTCCTTCTACAATGCGCCCACGGCCGGTCAGCACGCCGCCTTGCGCGCCCTCGACCTCGGCGGCGCCTGGCAGGCCGACGCACGCGCCGCCTACGCGGAGGTCGGCGCCCGAGCGGCGGCGAAGCTGGGGCTGCCGGCACCGGCGGGCTCGACCTTCCTCTTCGTCGACGTGCGCGAGCGCCTCGACGGGCGAGGTGTCCCCGGCCTGCTCGAGGACTGCTTCGAGCGCGGCGTGTTGATCGCTCCCGGTGGCTCGAGCGGCGCCGAATACGCGGAGTGGGTGCGGCTCTGCTTCACGGTGCTGCGCCCGGAGCGCACCCTCGAGGCGGTCGACCGCATCCGCGACCTGCTCGGCTGAGGGGCGATCGCTCCCCGGCCGTGTTCCCTACTCCTGATCAGGCTCCGGCTCCGGCCTCGCTGCCACGCGGAGGGCCGTCAGCCGTCGCTGCCAGGTGTCGGGCAGACCGTGCTCTCGGGCGCCCGTGACGAGGTGGTCGACGTACCAGTCGAACGGGGCCAGCTCGCAGGCGGGGCCGGGATAGACGTACGTGAAGGTGAAGGAGGAAGCCGGGCGGCCCTCCGCGTCGACGATCCGGCAGCGGGTTCGCTCGTAGCCCGGCTCGTAGCGATCGAGTTCGGGCCAGGCCGACTCGGGGATGGTCCAGAGCACTCCCCAGACGAGCGAGCCGGTCTGCGGCGCGATGTTGGCCTTGGCGGAGCCGTCGCGAGAGGGCTTGTCGAGCCGCAGCTGCCAGTCGACGAGCCGGCCCGGCCCGCGAGTCGTGGCCTCGGGGATGCGGGCCTGCAGCCGGGCGCTGCTCATGTTGGAGCCGTATGCGAAGTAGGCGGCCTGCACGTGCTCGCTCCCTGGGCTCTCGGGTCGGGCTTCTGATGATGCCACGACGGGGCCAGCAGGACGTGCCCACGAGAATGGTGCCGAGCACCTGACAGAGTGGGCCCTGCGCCTTATGGTGCGTCGCGCATGCGGCTCTATCGGAGCAATCGCGTCGAGGCGCTCGTGGAGTCCCTGGCCGGAGTCGTCGGCGGGCCGACCCGGGATCCGCTGGTCGGCGAGTGCATCGTGGTGCAGGGGCGGGGGATCGAGCGCTGGCTCGCCCTCGAGCTGGCCACCAGGCTCGGCTGCTTCGCGAACGCGAAGTTTCCCTTCCCCCGGGCCTTTCTCGACCGGGTGCTCGCGTCGGTGGTGGGCGACGAGTGCGGGAGCGGGGCCGCGTGGGAGCCCGAGGCGCTCTCGTGGGCGATCGCCGAAGCACTGCCCCGGCGGCTGGACGAGCGGGCCTTCGCGCCGATCCGGACCTATCTGCGGGGCGATGACGACGGGGGCGAGAAGCGCATCGCGCTGGCTTCCCGGATCGCCGAGACCTTCGACCACTACGCGGTCTACCGGCCCGAGATGGTGCTCGCCTGGCAGCGGGGCGACGACGCGGCGGCGCGGCGCTGGGCCGGCCCCGACGCCGCGTGGCAGGCCGCCCTGTGGCGCGAACTCGTCGAACGACTCGGCGACGGTCACGCGGCCGCTCGGGTGCACGCGCTGCTCGGCGCGCTCGACGGCGCCGGCGAGCCTGGCCCCGGCCTTCCGCAGCGGGTCTGCCTGTTCGGGCTGTCGACGCTTCCGCCCCTCTACGTCTCGGCGCTGTCCGCGCTGTCGGCGCACGTCGAGCTGCACACCTTCGTGCTGAGCCCGTCGCGCGAGTACTGGGGCTGGATCCGCAGCGAGCGCGAGCTGCTGCGCCGGCGTCGCTCGGCCGGCGCCGCTGCCGACGTGCCGATCGAGGAGCTGCAACTCGACGAGGGGCACCCGCTGCTGGCGTCGCTCGGCCGGGTGGGGCGCGAGCTGCAGGAGATCCTGGAGGAGCGGACCGACTACCACGAGTCCGACGCCGACCTCTACGCCGATCCGGCCGCTTCGTCACCGGGTGAGCCGTGCCTGCTGCACACCATCCAGTCCGACGTGCTGGCGCTGCGCGCTCGCGGAGGCGTGGGCGACGCGGCGTCCCCGGTGACGCTGGCCGCCGACGACCACTCGATCCAGATCCACGCCTGCCACGGCCCGATGCGCGAGGCCGAGGTGCTGCGCGATCAGCTGCTCGAGCTGTTTGCCCGCAACCCCGATCTCGCCCCCCACGACGTGGTCGTGATGGCTCCGGACGCCGCCCTGTATGCGCCGTACGTCGAGGCCGCGTTCGCCGCCGGCGGTGCCGCAGGCACTGCGATTCCCGTGCGCGTGGCCGACCGCGGCGCGCGCTCCGCGTACGCGGTCGTCGAGACCTTCACGCGGATCCTCGACGTGCTCGATGGGCGTCTGGCTGCCGGCGACGTCCTCGAGCTGCTGGCCATCGACTGCGTGCGCGCCCGCTTCGGGCTCGGCGCGGAAGACGAGGCGTTGCTGCGGGCGTGGATCGATGCCTCCGGGATTCGCTGGGGGGTCGATGCCGACCACCGGGCGCGCGAGGGGCAGCCTCGGGCCGATGAGAACACCTGGCGGTTCGGGCTCGATCGCCTGTTCGTCGGCCTGGCGATCGAGGATCGGCCGGGTCGGCTGTTCGCCGACGTAGCGCCCCAGGCGGGCGTCGAGGGCGCCGAGGCCCAGGCCCTCGGTCGGCTCGCCGAGCTGACCGACGTCCTCTTCTCTCTGCACGCCCGGGCCCGGGCGCCCCTTCGCGTCGCCGACTGGGCCAAGCTCTTCCTCGATGCGCTCGACGGCCTGGTGGCCGACGACGGCGACCGCGCCCACGAGCGGCGCATCGTCGTCGAGGCGATCGGCGCGCTCGAGCGTGCGGCCGAGCTCGCCTCGCACGTCGATCCGGTGCCGCTCTCGCCGGTTCGCGACGCGTTGTGCCGATCCTTCGAGCGAGCCGCGGCGACCGGCGGCTTCGTGACCGGCGCGGTGACGATGGGCGAGGTGCTGCCGATGCGCATCATCCCGTTTCGCGTCGTCGCGCTGCTCGGGCTCTCGGACGGCGCCTTTCCGCGCCGCCGGCCGCGGCCCGGCTTCGACCTGATCGGCGCGCGGCGCCTGCCGGGCGATCGCAGCGCTCGCGACGACGACCGGCAGATCTTCCTCGAGGCGTTGCTGTCGGCGCGTGACCACCTGCTGGTCAGCTACGTGGGCCGCGACATCCGTGACAACGAGAAGAAGCCCCCCTCGGTGATCGTCGACGAGCTGCTCGACCACGTGGCGCGCATCGCCCGTCCGCCCGAGGACGACGCCGACGCAACGCGCGATTGCGAGGCGGATGCCGCCGCCTGGATTCGCGATCGCCTCGTCGTGCGCCATCCGCTGCAGCCCTGGAGCGCCGAGTACTTCTCCGACCCGGATCCCGCGGCGCGCCTCTTCAGCTACTCGACGGCCTGGTGCGAGGCAGCGCGCGTGCTGAGCGGTCCGCGTGAGCCGGCCGCGCCGTTCGTCGCACAGCCGCTCGCCGGGGCCACCGGCGAGGTGGACACGGTGGCGCTCGACGATCTCTGCGCCTACTTCGTCGACCCGGCGAAGCACCTCGTGCGCGACGTCCTGAGGCTGCGGCTCGAGGACGCGGAGGAGGTCGGTCCCGAGCGCGAGCCCCTCGACGTCGAGGGGCTCGAGGCGTACTCGATCGGAAGGGATCTGCTCGAGGCGGCGCTGGTGGGCGACGACTTCGCGTCGACGATGCGGCGCCTCGTCCGTCAGGGCCGGCTTCCGCTCGGTGAGGCCGGCCGGGCCGCACACGCCGAGCTCGTCGCCGAAGTGCGCGGCATCGCGAAGCGCGTCGTCGAGGCGCGCGGCGGCGATGCGCTTCCCGACGAGGACGTGGTCGTCGAGTGCGGCGGCGCGCGAGTGGTGGGCAGGCTCGATCGCCTCTACCCCGGCGGCCGCGTCGCCCATCGCTTCGCGAAGGCCGGCCGTCCGGTCGAGCTCGACGTCTGGATCCGGCACCTCGCCCTCTGCGCCGCCGCGCCGGCCGGCGTCGCGCCGCAGAGCCACCTCGTCGGCCGGTCCGGAGACCGGAACGTCGGCCACGTCGTGTTCGATGCCGTCGAGGACGCCTCCGGCCGGCTCGCGGAGCTGGTCGCGATCCACCGACTCGGCCGCACGCGCCCGCTGCCGTTCCTGCCGCGCTCGTCGCGCAAGTACGCGGACACGCTCTCGCGAGCGCCCGACGATCCCGCCCAGCAGCAGAAGGCGATCTTCGATGCGCGGGCCGTCTACGGCGAGTCTTCGCCCGAGCGGTCCGAGTCGCAGGAGGTGTACCTCGCGCAGCTGTTTCGCGACGTCGATCCCCTCGCGCCGGGTCATCGTCCCGTGGGACTCGAGGACGACGCCGGCTTCGGCTTCAGCGGGCTCGCGAGGCGCATCTTCGGGCCGCTGCTCGCGAGCCGCGAGGAGCGCCGGTGAGCGCGGCCGATCCCCTCGAGATCACCTTGGACGGGCGCTGCCTCGTCGAGGCGAGCGCGGGTACGGGCAAGACCTTCACGATCGCGCTGCTCTACGTGCGGCTCGTGATGGAGAGCGGCCTCGACGCCGATCAGATCCTGGTGGTCACCTACACGCGCGCGGCCGCCGCCGAGCTGCGCGAGCGCATTCGCGCGCGCCTGCAGGAGACCGTCCACGCGCTCGAGGTGATGCTCGAGACCGGGCAGCACATCGATCGCGGACCGCACTCGAAGGTGCAGTCCATGGTCGACGCCAGCCTCGCGCGCGGTCGTGCCGGCGAAGAGCTCGAGCAGCTGCGCCGGGCGCTGCGCGGCTTCGACGAGGCGGAGATCTCGACCATCCACGGCTTCTGTCAGCGCATGCTCGACGAGAACGCCTTCGAGAGCGGCGTGGCCTTGGGGACGGATCTGGTTCCCAATCAGCGGTCGCTCGTCGACGACGTGGTCGCCGACTTCTGGACGCGGACCCTGTACGACGCCGAGCCCGAGTTCGCCGCCTGGCTGCGGCGCGCGTCGCGCGCGGGTGAGCGCCGCGGTCCGCGCCTGCTCTCGGCTCTGGCGGACACGGTGGCGAGTCATCCCCGCATCGCGGTGCGGCCCGAGCAGGCGCCGGACGCAAGCGCCGGCCTCGCCGCGCGCCAGCAGGCGCTCGAGCGCCTGCAGCGGATCTGGCGGGAGCAGGGTCCGGACGGGCTCGACGTGTTGGTGCGCGCGGTCGAGCAGAAGGCGCTCAACGGCAGCGCCTTCCGCAAGCAGAACATCCCGACGGTCTGGCGCAGCGAAATCGAGGCCGCCCTCGAGGACCCGTTCGTGGGATTCGCGGCGTCGAAGCCCGGCCAGTCTCCGAGCGGCCTCGCCCGCATCACGCGCAGCCGGGTCGAGGGCAAGGCCAACAAGGGCAAGCAGGCGCCGACCCATCCGCTCTTCGACGCCGCGGAGGAGCTGGTCGCGGCCGATACGGCTTGCGTCGCGGCCTTCGAGGCGCGCTGGCTCGGCCTCGAGCTCGAGCTGATCAGCTACACCCGCGCCGAGCTCGCAAGGCGGCGGCGCGCCTCGCGCACGCGCTCCTACGACGAGCTGCTGACGGTGCTCGCCGACGCGCTCGACGGCGAGGGCGGGGAGGCGCTGGCCTCGAGCATTCGCGAGCGCTTTCCCGCGGCGCTGATCGACGAGTTCCAGGACACCGACCCGGTCCAGTATTCGATCTTTCGCAGCGTCTGGGGCGACGGGAAGGGCGCCTTCTTCCTGATCGGCGACCCCAAGCAGGCCATCTACGGATTCCGCGGCGCGGACGTGTTCGCCTACATGCAGGCCAAGGTCGACGCCGCGCAGAGTACCGTCCACCTCGACCGCAACTGGCGATCCGACCCGGCGGTGATCGGCGGCGTCAACGCGCTCTTCTCGGGCGTCGCCATGCCGTTCCTCTTTGGTGCCATCGGGTTCCACGAGGCCGTGCCGGCGCCGGACGCCGAGAACCGGCTCGTGGCGAGCGGCCGCGATGCCGGGCTGCGGCTGCTCTACATGTCGCAGGCCGAGGGCGGGCGGCCGAGCAAGGGGCTCGCCAAGCAGCAGGCTTGCGCGGGCGTCGCCGACGACATCGCGGAGCTGCTGACGTCGTCCGCGACCCTCGACGGCGCGCCTGTCCGGGCTTCGGACGTCGCCGTGCTCTGCCGCACCAACCTGCAGGCGCGCGCCGTGCAGGAGCAGCTGCGCCGGCGCGGCGTCCCGAGCGTCATGCAGACACAGCAGAGCGTGTTCGAGACCGACGAGGCCGCGGCGCTCGAGCGGGTGGTGGCGGCGGCCGCCGAGCCCGGCAACCCCGCGGCGGTGCGCGCGGCGATCACCACTGCCTGGGTGGGGGTCGACGCCGCCGAGCTGGCCGCGATCGACGAGGATCCCGCGTTGCTCGATCCGTGGCTTGCCCGGGCCGAGGACTGGGGGGGGCGGCTGCGCGGGCAGGGGGCGCTCTCGCTGGTCGAGCACGTCCTCCACGCGCACGGCGCCCGCGAGCGTCTGCTGGGCGAGGTCGGTGGCGAGCGTCGGCTCACCAACCTGCTTCATCTGGCGGAGCTCCTGCAGGCCAACGCCCGGTCCGGCGCCGGCAACCCGCGCGCGCAGCTCCGCTGGCTCGTGCGCATGCGCCGCGACGCGGCCGCGCGATCCGAGCAGGCGGGCGACGACGCGATCATCCGCCTGGAGAGCGACGCGCGGGCCGTGCAGCTGGTCACCATCCACCGCAGCAAGGGACTGCAGTACGGCATCGTGTACTGCCCTTTCCTCTGGGACGGACAGCTGCTCTCGAAGCGGGACGAGACCTGGGCTCGGTTTCACGACGACGGGGAAGGCGGGCGCCTGACCCTCGATCTGGGCTCGGACCGGCACGAGGCGAGCGTTGCACGCAGCCGCTACGAGGGATTGGCCGAGAGCCTGCGCCTGCTCTACGTGGCGCTGACCCGCGCGAAGCATCAGCTCGTCGTGGTGTGGGGCGCCGTCAAACAGGGCGAGTACGCGGCCCTCGGCTACCTGTTGCACCCGCCCGACGGGGCCGACCGTCTGGCGGCAGGGCAGGATCCGGCTTTGGTCGAGGCCTGCAAGGCGCGCTTCCGCTCGCTGGACGACGCCGCGATGCACGCCGACCTGGACGCGCTCCTGGCGCGCGCCGGCGACGTCGTGTCGGTCGAGCCGCTCGCCGGGACCGGGGCGCCGCGCATGGCCGCGCCGCCCGAGCCGCGCAGGCTTGCCCCGGCTCGGGAGATGGGGCGAAGGATCACGCAGCGGCGGCACGTCTCGAGCTTCTCGAGGTTGGTGGCCACGGACGCTGCGACACCGGCGAGCAGCGCGGCGGACCTCGCCGTGCCCGACGAGCACCCGGCCGCCGCCGGTCACGACTACGATGCGACGGCGCCGGGCGCGGAGACCGCCGCGCGGGTGTCGGCGAGCGACGAGCAGCCGGTGACGCTGCACGCCTTTCCGGCCGGCGCCGGCCCCGGCACCCTGATCCACGAGGTGCTCGAGCACCACGACTTCGCGAGCGCCGTGCCGGGCGCCCTCGAGTCGCTCTGCGAGCAGGGCCTCGCGCGCGCGGGCATGCCGCGTCGCCTGGCGCCCGAGCTCGCCGCCGGGCTCGGTGAGGCGCTCGCGACTCCGCTCGGTGGCCCGCTCGAAGACTTCGCGCTGCGCGACCTGGCGCGGGATGCGCGTCTCGACGAGATGGAGTTTGCGCTGCCGGTGGCGCCGGGTCGCGGCGGGCCGCTCACCCCGGCGCGTCTCGGCGAAGCGTTCGCCGCGCACGCGGTCTCGCCGGACGTGCGCGCGTACGCGGGCCGAGCTGCCTCGCTCGGCTTCGCGGCGCTCTCGGGACACCTGCGCGGCTTCGTCGACCTGATCTTCCGTCGGGCTGGCCGTTACTACGTGGTCGACTACAAGTCGAATCGACTCGGCTCACACGCGAGCGACTACCTGCCGGAACGGCTCGCTGCCGAGATGCGGCGGCACGACTACACGCTGCAGTACCACCTGTACGTGGTGGCGCTGCACAGGCTGCTCTCCTTGCGCCTGCCCGACTACTCGCCCGAGCGACACCTCGGAGGCGTCTACTACCTGTTCGTTCGCGGCATGTCGCCCGCGACCGGCGCCGAGGCGGGCGTCCACTACGACCACCCGCCTTCGTCGCTCGTCGAGGCGCTCTCGGCGCTGCTCGACGGCGCGCCGGAAGCCGCGCGAGGGGAGGGCGGTCGGTGAGCCTCGAGCTGTCACGGCTGGCGGAGGCCGGGGTGGTGTCGAGCCTCGACGCGAACGCCGCGCGGACCTGGGCGCGCGTGGCGGGCGAGCAGCGTGACGAGGTCGTCGCGTTGGCGGCGCTCGTCAGCCGGGCGGTGGCCGACGGGCACGTCTGCCTCGACCTCCACGGGATCGACACCCTGCTCGACGCCGGCGGAGAGCCGCAAGGGGCGCGGGTGGACGTCGACTGGCCCTCGGCGGATGCATGGGAGGCGCTGCTCGGCGGAAGTCCGATCGTGCACGCGGTCGGTGAAGCGCGAGCAGCCGACGTCGAGTCGATCCGCCCGCTCGTGTTCGACGATGCGGGCCGCGTCTACCTGCGTCGCTACTGGGAGCACCAGGAAACGCTCGCGGCGAGCCTCCGCGATCGACTCGCGCCCGGCCAGGCCGTCGCGGTCGACGAAGAGCGTCTTCAGGAAGGGCTCGAGCGTTTGTTTCCGCGCGACGCCGCGGCCGGCGCCGAGCCCGACCTCCAGCGGATCGCCGCCGAGGGGGCGGTGCGCTCGCGCTTCTTCGTGATCTCGGGCGGGCCCGGGACCGGCAAGACGTCCACGGTCGTCAAGATCCTCGCCCTGCTCGTCGAGCAGGCGGCGGCGCGGGGTGGCTCGCCGCCGCACATCCGGCTGCTCGCGCCCACCGGCAAGGCGGCCGCCCACCTCTCATCGGCGGTGTCGCGAAGTGCGGCGGCGCTCGACTGCGCGGCCGACGTCGTTGCCGGGATTCCACGCGAGGCCTCCACGGTGCACCGCGCCCTCGGCGCCGGCGGCACGCCGACTCGATACCGGCACGATGCCGATCACCCGCTCGAGGCCGACGTCGTGCTGGTCGACGAGGCCTCGATGGTCGACCTCGCCCTGATGGCGCGGCTGGCTTCGGCGCTGCCCGCCGAAGCGCGACTGATCCTGCTCGGCGATCGCGACCAGCTCGCGTCGGTCGAGGCGGGCGCCGTGCTCGGCGACATCGCCGGGGCCGGCGACGACGACGCGGCCGCGCCCGCGGCGAGACCCGTCGTGCACCTGCTGCGCAGCCACCGATTCGATGCGGACAGCCCGCTCGGCGCGCTGGTGGGCGCGGTGCATGCCGGCGATGCGGATCGTGTGCTCGACCTGCTCGACGACGCCGAGCGGCCGGAAGTCCGCCTCGTCGAGCCCGGCGACGTGGCCGCGCTGCACGCCGAGCTGCTCGCCGGCTACGGGCCCTTCGAGGCCGCGGTCAGCGCCGCCGAGCGTCTGGCGGCGCTCGACTGCTACCGCGTGCTCTGTGCCCATCGGCGGGGGCCGCAGGGGGTCGCCGCGCACAACCGCCTGGTCGAGACGCTGCTGGCCGACCGCGGCGTGATCGCTCCGGCGCGCGGCGGGTGGTACGCGGGCCGACCGATCCTGATCGCCCGCAACGACTACGCGGCGGGCCTCTACAACGGCGACGTGGGCGTGGTCGACCGCGACGCAGTGGGCGACGCCGACCCGGCCGAGGGCGCCGCGCTGCGGGTCCTCTTCCGCACCGCCGAGGGGGGCGAGCGATGGATCTCGCCCCGCCGGCTCGGCGCCGCCGAGACGGTCTTCGCGATGAGCGTTCACAAGAGCCAGGGCTCCGAGTTCGACGCGGTGCTCGTCGTGCTGCCCGAGGAGTCGTCGCCGATCGTCAGCCGTGAGCTTCTCTACACCGCGGTGAGTCGGGCGCGGCAATCCGTCTGCCTGAGCGCCAGCCGCGAGGCGCTGCGCGAAGCGTTGGCGCTCCGGGTGGAGCGCAGCTCGGGCCTGCGCGACGCCATCTGGGGCCGCTCGCCGAGCTGAGCCCGGCCGCGGCGCGTCGGCGTCGAACCCGCGCGGATCGGGCGGCGGCCGGGCGCCCCGAGTCCGCAGGCGGCCGGCAGAGGGAGCCGCTGGACGGAGCCGGCAGAAGTGGGCCGGCAGCGCGCCCTGCTATCGTGCGTCGTGATGGCGCGGGACCACGAGGCAGGTCCTCCCGAAGACGCATTGCTGGTGGTGGCGCACTACGGCATCGAGGTGCTCGCCCGGGCGCCGGGTGGCGAAGAGCGTCGGGTTCCGGTCGCTCGCCGCTCGAGCCTGGTGGTCGGGGATCGCATCGTCCTCGAAGACGGCTCGCCCCGGGTCTGCGACCGGGCGCGCCTGCTCCGCCGCCGCGATCGTCGCGGCCGCTTGCGGGCCGTGGCGGCGAACCTCGACGCGGTCGGCATCGTGCTGGCGGCGGTCCCCCGCACCCCGGACGCATTCGTGGACCGGGCCGTCGTGGGCGCCCGGGCCGCTGGCATCGAGCCCTTCTTCGTGGTCAACAAGGCCGATCTCG
This sequence comes from uncultured Spirochaetaceae bacterium, assembly GCA_964515335.1. Lineage (GTDB taxonomy): Bacteria > Myxococcota_A > UBA9160 > UBA9160 > UBA4427 > TMED88. The sequence goes on along the minus strand of CAZETS010000004.1, from coordinate 69,444 downwards.
AGGGCGCGGCCGCCCTGGCAGATCGGGTGCGCGCCGACTGGCCGGGCGTCGAGCCGGTGCTCGTCGTGTCGGCCGAGAAGCGGACCGGGCTCGATGAGCTGTGCGCGTACCTGGCGTCCGGCTTGCGCGCCGTGTTCGTCGGCGTGTCGGGCGTCGGCAAGAGCTCGCTCATGAACGCGCTCGTCGAAGACGCCGATCTCGCGGTCGGCGAGATCAACCCGCAGAGCGGTCTCGGCCGGCACATCACCACCAATGCCACGCTGCACGCGCTGCCGAGTGGTGGCGAGCTGATCGACACGCCGGGCTTCCGCGACTTCGGTCCGGTGGCGGTCTCGGCCGGCGAGGTCGCGGCGTTCTTCCCGGGCTTCGAGGCGGCCCTGGGCGAGGGCTGCCACTACCGCGACTGCCGTCACCGCGCCGAGCCCGGCTGCGCGGTGCTCGGCGCCGTCGAGGCCGGGACGATCTCGTCCACGCGGCACGCCGCGTACGTGGCGCTGCAGGACGAGCTCGAACGGGTCGAGCGCGAGCAGCGCGGCTACTGATCGGCGCCCGCTCGGTCAGGCGGGGCCGGCGTCACCGCGTCGTCGTGGTTCGCGTCGTCGTCCCCGCCCGGCCACTCGAAGCTGATCCGCCCGATCGCCCCGCTGCGCAGCTCGCGCAGCAGCGTGCCCGCCGCGCGCTCCTGGTCGACGATGCCTCCGCGCCGCAGGAAGCCGCGTCGGCGGCCGATGGCCTCGAGCAGGGCGAGCGGTTCTTCGGGCAGCGTCTCCAGGCGATAGCGCTCGGCCAGCAGCTGCGGATACGCGGTGGCGAGAAATCCGGCCGCGAACCCCGCGACGTCGATGGTGTCGAACGCGGCCTCCCCGACGGCGCCCGAGGCCGCCAGCCGGTAGGCGCCGCGCTGGTCCTCGAGCTTCGGCCACAGCACGCCCGGCGTGTCCGACAGGCTGACGCGGTCGTCGAGCTCGAAGCGTCGCGCGCGGCGCGTGACGGCGGGCCGGTCGGCGACCTCGGCGACCCCGCGCCCGAGCAGTGTGTTGATCAGCGTCGACTTGCCGACGTTCGGAATGCCGACCACCATGCAGCGCACCGTCTTGCCCGGCCCCTGCCGGTGCGGCGCGAGTGCGCGGCAGCGACCCGGCACGGCCTTGATGCTGGCGCGCTGGCCGGCATCGACGGCGAGCGCGGCGTGCCCGGGCTGCGCGCCCAGGTGCACGATCCACGCCTCGGTGGCGGCCGGGTCGGCGAGGTCGGTCTTACCGAGCAGGGTGAGCACGGGCCGATCGCCCCGAATCTCGCCGAGCATCGGGTTGCGGCTCGAGCGCGGCAGGCGCGCGTCGAGCAGCTCGATGACGACGTCGATCTTCGCGATGGCCTCGGCGAGCTCGCGCCGGGCTCGGTTCATGTGGCCGGGAAACCAGTTGATCGTCATGGGGCCGCGGGGGAGGAGGAGGTGAGGTGCCGCACGGGCGCGGCGCGAGGATAGCGACGGCCGGGTCGGACCACGAAGGCGGCGCGGCGCCCGCGTCGCTCGCCTCGGGCATTCCCGCTGCGGCGAGGCGGCGTTACCCTGCGGCCGAGTGGGAGAGACCGGGGGCGGGAGCGGGTGGAATCGATTCGCGAGGTGCTCGAGCGCGACGCGGCGGGAGGAGAGGTCGCGCTGCGCGGCTGGCTCCGCACGGCGCGCCACGCCAAGCAGATGTCGTTTCTCGAGCTGAACGACGGCTCGTGCATGCAGGGCGTGCAGATCGTGGCCGAGCCCGGCTGCGGAGGCTGGGACGACGTGGTGCGCTCGCTCGGCACCGGCGCCGCCATCGAGGTGACCGGCGAGCTCGTCGAGTCGCCGGGCAAGGGGCAGCGCTACGAGGTCCACGCCGCGCAGGTCGCGCTGGTGGGCGGTGTGGACGACGACTACCCGCTGCAGAAGAAACGCCACAGCTTCGAGTTCCTGCGCACGATCGCCCACCTGCGCCCCCGCACGAACACCCTCGGTGCGGTGCTGCGCGTGCGCCACGCGGCCGCCCGGGCGATCCACGACTTCTTCGACCGGCAGGGCTTCATCCAGCTGCACGCGCCGGTCATCACGCTCTCCGACGCCGAGGGGGCGGGCGAGATGTTCCGGGTGTCGGCCCTCGACCCGACACACCTGCCGCAGGGCGAGGGCGGCGGCGTCGACTGGACGGAGGACTTCTTCGGCGCGCCGACGTACCTCACCGTGTCGGGGCAGCTCGAGGCCGAGATCGGCGCGCTCTCGCACAGCCGCGTCTATACCTTCGGCCCCACGTTCCGCGCCGAGAACTCGAACACCAGCCGTCATCTCGCCGAGTTCTGGATGGTCGAGCCCGAGGTGGCGTTCTGCGAGCTCGGCGAGCTGGCGACGCTCGCCGAGGACTTCCTCAAGTCGGTCTTCGGCGCCGTCCGCGACAGCTGCGAGGACGATCTGGCGTTCTTCGACGAGCGCATCGACGATCGGGTGCTGTCGACGATCGGCCACGTGATCGAAGAGCCCTTCGGCCGCATCACCTACGACGAGGCGATCTCGATCCTGGAGGGCTGTGGTCGCGAGTTCGAGTTCCCGGTCGAGTGGGGGGTAGACCTGCAGAGCGAGCACGAGCGCTTCCTCACCGAGGAGCACTTCGGCCGGCCGCTGATCGTCACCGACTACCCGCGCGGCATCAAGGCTTTCTACATGTACCTGAACGACGACGAGCGCACCGTGCGCGCCCTCGACGTGCTGGTGCCCCGCATCGGCGAGATCATCGGCGGATCGCAGCGCGAGCATCGGCTGGACGTGCTGCGGACCCGGATGGCCGAGCAGTCGCTGCCCGAGGACCACTACTGGTGGTACCTCGACCTGCGACGCTACGGCTCGGTGCCCCACTCGGGCTTCGGGCTCGGCTTCGAGCGGCTCGTGCAGTTCGTCACGGGCATGGCGAACATCCGCGACGTCATCCCGTTTCCGCGCGTGCCGGGCAACGCCGAGTTCTGATCACGCGCACCCGCGTGGACGCGGCTACTCGGGCTCGCCCAGCCCCCAGTTCTCGCGCGCCCAGGCGTCGATCGCGCGGTTCATGCCTTCGAGCTGTGCGCGCAGGCGCTCGTACTCGCGGTCCTGCTCGACGAGGCTCGCGGACTTTGCGAGCAGCTGATCGAGCCGCTGCCGGCGCCCGCGCGCCGTGAGCGGCCGGCCCCTGCGCGGCCCCGACGTCGCGACCAGCTCGTCGTCGACGAACTGCCGCTCGAGCTCCGCGCACTCGCGCCGCGTGTGGGCGCGCAGGGCGGACAGCCGGTTGATGCGGGAGACGACGCCGTCGTAGCGGCGCTCGGCGCCCGGCGTCGACGGATCGAATCGCTGTCGCAGCGGAACGATCTCTGCGCTCATGCCATGCCTCCTCACCATCCGTGGTGCATGAGAGCAGTGCAACGCTCGTGCCGCCGCATAGCCGTTCGCTGCGCGCCCCGCGGCTCAGCCGGGGCCGAAGAGTGGGAGGGGGCGGTTCATCTGGGTGCACACCGGCGCATATCCGCCAGCGTTCGCACCCGCTGCGGGCTCGTCGCTACGCGGTGCAGACGAAGTCGCTGCCGTCGCGCAAGCCCATCCCGCGAAGCGCTCGTCGAATCAGCGCCCGCGGGTCCTCGCCCGCCACGCTGACGACGATCGGCGTCGCCGGCATGTCGGCGAGCGCCTCGGGGGCAACCACCGGGGCGCCGTGAATCCGTTGACCGAGGCGGCCCGGATGGAGTTCGACGATGTGACTCGGGGCCCGGTCGTATCGCAACAGGGCGCGCCGCAGGGCACGCCCCGTGGAGCCATAGCCCCACAAGACGTACCGATCGCTCGTGCCGAGCAAGCCGCGGGCGAGATGAAATGCCTTGCAGTCGGTGAACCGCTCGAGCGCGTACTCGGGCGCCGTACGCGAGAGTCGTGCCGAAGTGTCGCGCCAGCCGACGAGCCGACGCGGCAGTACGCCGATCTCGTGGCCCGCCCCGAGCAGACGCAGCACCAGGTCGTAGTCCTCGGGCCAGCCGCGTGCGCGATAGCCGAAGGCCCGGAGAACATCGCGGCGCACCATCAGTGTCGGATGGGCGACGGGGCACTCCACGTAGGCGTCGCGCCGCACCGACCGCGCATCCCGAAGGCCGTTCAGCCACGACTCGTAGCGGCGCCGCCCGTCGCGAAGTCCGCTGCGCGGGAACACGCGGACGTGGGCCCCGATCGCCGAGAGAGCGGGACGCGCGGTCAGGGCCGAGAGCTGCAGGGCGAGCCGTTCGCGGTGCATCCAGTCGTCGGCGTCCATGCGGGCGACGACCGGGGCGCGGCAGTGCGCCAGGCCGGCCTCGAGCGCAGCCACGATGCCCCGGTGCGGCATCGACACGACCCGGATGCGGGCGTCGCGGCGGGCGGCGGCTTGCAGGACGGCGGCGCTCTCGTCGCGCGACCCGTCGTCGACGGCGACGCACTCCCAGCGCGTCTCGGTCTGGCGGGCGAGGCTCCGCAGGCAGGCCGGCAGTGTCCGGGCCGCGTCGTAAACGGGCATCAGTACGCTGACCCGGGGTGTGACGCTTTCCGGTGAGCGGCTCATCGTGCTCGTGTAGAGTAGTCCGGGCGGGCAAGCGAGGGACGGATGCGGGAAGAGCTGCAGCGGATCGCCGAACGCGTGAAGGCATGGCGCCTCGAGGCCGGCCTCACGCTCCAGGAAGTCTCGGAGAGCGCGGGCGTCTCCGCCAGCACCGTCCACAAGATCGAGAACCTGCAGACGGTTCCGACCATCAGCGTGCTGCTCAAGCTGGTCAACGGGCTCGGCCGGCGCGCCCACGAACTCTTCGAGGAGACGGTCGTCGAGGCGAACTCGGCAGCCGTGTTGCGCGTTGGCTCGCGCGAGTCGATCTCCGCGTCTCACGGTGGCGCCGAGCTGCAGCGCGTGACCGGCGCGATCGAGAACGCCTGCATCGATCTCTGGCGCGTCACGCACCCGCCGGGGCACGGAACGGTCAGCGCTCCGGACGCGACGCCGCTCTCCTATTCGGGAGAGCTGGTCATCATGGTCGACGAAGGCCGGCTGCGCGTCACCGTCGGTGAGGACGAGTGGGAACTCGCCCCCGGTGACACGCTCCACTTCGACACGAAGACGCCGCACAGCTGGGTGAACCACACCGACGAGCCGGTCAGCGCCTTCTTCTTTGCGCTGCTCCCCGAGACCGCGCGCCGCCTCGCTTCCCGCTCCTGACCGGGGCCGCTACTCGGGCAGGCGCGCGAAGATCGGGCTCGACCAGGCTGCACGTCCGTCGGTCTGCACGACGCGGACGTAGTGGTACTCGCCCGGTGCGAGTGGCGGGATCTCGCGCGTGATGGCGAGATCGAGTCGGCCTTCGCCGTCGATGCGGGCCGTGTGGCCCGAACGGATCAGGTCGACGTGGTCGATCGGCGCGGTGCCTGCGATCTCGATTGCGAGTGTGTGGCTCTCGGAGCGTTCCGGGTCGACGCCGATCATCTCGCCCATGGCCCGATCGTCGATGCGGACGTCGAGCCAGATGCGCGATCCGTCGGTCGCGTAGGTGCGCCGCGCCCGAAGTGCCTCGAGGACGCCGTCTCGTGTGAGCTCCTCGCTGCGGATCGCGGCCAGTCCGCCCGCCCCGCCGGCGTCCGCCAGGTGGACGAGGCCGGGGTGCCCGTCGTGGCTGTCTCCGCTGCCGATGAAGCCGAGCACGTAGCCGGCCTCGATGACGTCGCGCACGAAGTTGCCGGGGACGGGGTCGTAGATGGGGTGCGGCGAGTCGGGCGCCTCGCTGCTGCCGTGCACCGACACGACCTCGGTGACCGGTTCGAGCTCGGGATCGGGCGGATAGAAGCGCCAGTTCGTCGAGACCGGGCCGCCTGCCGAGTGGTGGGCGAAGGTGAGCGCGTCTTGCCCACGAAGCGCGTCCCAGAGCTGTGCCGGCGTCTCGTACTCGGGGTCGAGGCTCGACAGCACCTGCCGATCGTCGTGCTGATCGAAGTAGAGCACGTGCCGGTGGCCGTGCAGCCAGCTCGTCCACTCGTAGCCGAGCAGCGCCACGAAGCTGCCCGGCTCGTGGAAGCGCTCCACGCTTTCGCGAATCGTCGCCCAGGCCTCCGGGTCGGCGTCGAGCTGCGTCATGCCCCAGTGGTCGTGGTCGGTCAACGCGCTGACGTCGAGCCCGGCTACGTCGCGCGCGTAGCCGTAATACTGGTCCGGCGTGCCCGTGCCGTCGGAGAGCTGCGAGTGGCCGTGCAGGTCGGCCCACAGCACGCGCTCGACGCCGTCGCGCACCACCACGGGATTGGTGGTGGCGGCCATTCCGCTGAGGTCGCCGGTCCCGCGCAGCTCCAGCCGGTGGATGCCGGCCGGCAGCCCCTCGACGACGAGCGTCCGGTGTCCTTCGGCGTCGCCGGACAGATCGATCGACGAGGGCAGCTTCGCGCCCGCCGGCGGATCGACGAAGGCGACACCGCCGTGCTCCACGCGGGTCGCATTGCCGAGGGCATCGAGGGCGGCCACGACCAGCCGCACCGGAGCGCCCCGCGCAGCCGTCGAGTCGATCGCGGCGTGCAGCTGTCGCGGCGCGTGGGCGGCGACGTCGACGCGGGGTCCGTTGCGGACGGTGGCGCGCACGCCGTCTCCGTCGCCGTCGACGGAGACGTACAGCGGACTCCGTTCCTCGGCGAAGCGATCGACCCGCGCGCCGACCTCTCCGTCGCCGTACACGAAGCGCAGCTGCTCGCCCGGCCGGAGCGCGCGGCCCCGGATCGTCACGGCGAGGAACGCGTTGGTGGCGTCGTCGGCCTCGAGTTCGACGCCCTCGGCGTCCGTCGACACCGTCGTGTAGCCCGGGGCGTCGGGGTAGCGGGTCTGGGGCGGATCCCAGTCCCAGAACGGCGACGGCTGCAGGAAGACGGCGCCGCCCTCGGCGACGCCGAGCGGTCCGGTCTCGAAGACGACCGGCAGCCGCGCCGGGCTCGCGGCCGGAACCCGCGGTGAGGGATCGAGGTCGAGCCAGGCGCTGCCCCCGCCGTCCGAGGGGTGCCGCTCGGCCTCCACGTCCTCGACCAGCATCGCCCAGGTGTCGATCCGGGCGTCGGCCGAGAGACCGAGGTCGAGCGGGGTGGGGGCCGCGTTCGATGCGGTCGGCGCTTCGGCGGCGGGCGCCGCCTCGGGCTCGCCGGGACCGCAACCGGGCAGCGCGGCCGCGCCCACCCACGCGGCGACGAGCCAGACACGGAAAAGCGGGCCCGGGTGTGCTCGCGGCGCGAGGCGGGAGCGCCGATCGGTGATGGATTCCATTGGCGTGGCCACGGGTTAGCACACCCCTTCGAGCCCGCGACCGGAACCGGGGCGCTCCCCAAGGGTCGCGCGTCGGCGGGGAAAGCGCTTCAGCTCGCGTCCCGACTTTCCGTTGTTGAGCGGCAGTGTTGCGGTGACGGGACGCACATGCGGGGCGGACGCGTTCGCCCGGGCCGTGTGGGTGCCGCGCCGCCCGTCGCCGAGGAAGCCGTGCAACGAAAGCTCGCCACCAGCCAGGTCTCCCGTCCGCCGCGCCGGCCCTTCGTCACCCTCGTCTTGGCGGGCCTCATGGCCCTCGCCACGGCGGCCGCGTTGGCTCCGGACGTCGGCGAGGGCAGCGCCAGCCCCGCCGCCCTCGACGCCGCGCGCAACTTCCTCGAGCAGAACGCCGGTGTCGAGGTCTCCGAGCGCAACCGCGAGCTGCTCGGCCCCGCTTTCGTGGACGTCGTCGAGGCGGCCCATGCCCGGCAAGAGGACGCAGGCACGGGCGCGATCCTCTCGTCGCGCATGCAGGAGCGCACGCAGCGGAAGTTCGAGGCGTTGGCCGACGAGGCATTCGAGTTGCGCATGCGCGAGTTCCCGGCCTGGCGCTTCGGCGTGACCGGGCCGACCACAGAGACCGTCAACCACTTCTCCCACGCCTTCGTCCACTCGAGCCTGCTCGCGCTGGCGGTCAGTCTCGTGTTCTTCGTGCTGGCGGGCATCTCGCTCGAAATCGCCTGGACGGCGCCGGTCTTCGGCGCGTTCTGTCTGCTCGCGGCGACCCTTCCGTCGGTCGTGTTCCGGCTGTTCGACTTCGCTGGCGGCGCGCCGCTCAGCGGTGCGAGTGGGCTGGTGTCGGCGGTGCTCGGCGCGTATTGGGTGCGCGGCTTCGGGGGGCGGCTGCCGCTGCCCGGGTTCGCGCTGATTCCCGCCTGGGCGTTCGCCGAGTTCTACCTCGCACGCGGGATCCGGGTCGAGAACGTCGATGCGGCGCCCCTCTTCACACTGGCGAGCGGGCTCGTGTTCGGAGCCGGGGCCGCGGTGTTCCTGCAGCTGGTCGGCCTCGAGCGCCGGCTGGCCCGGCAGATGGATCTCGACGGCGACTCCGATCACAGCCCGGCACAGCACGAGGCCGAGCGTTCGCAGCTGCCGTCCGCGGACCCCCCGCAGCCGGCCGCTCACGAGACGACCTGCTACCCGGTCGAGTCCGACGTCGATCTCGACAGCCCGGCCCTGCCGGTCGCTTCCGAAGTCGTCGACCCGAACGCGCTGCCGGTCGCGAGTATCGAGCGCGAGCTCGACGAGGGGGCGGCCGGGCTCGCCGACGACCCGACAGCGCCGGGCGGCCCGCCGGAAGCCTGGAACGATCCGGGCCTGCGTCACGGACTCGCAGCGGACACGGACGCAGGCGAGTCGCCGTCGCTGCTGGACGGGGACGGGCTGCCGGACGGCTACCCCGACGACTCGTACCTGGAAGCCGACGCGCTCTCGCCCGACGCGCTCGGTCTGGAGGCCGGCGAGCTGCCCGACCCGTCGCGCCTCGCCCACCCCTTCGGCGACGACGAGCTCGAGACGGACTTCGACCTCGGCGACCCGCCCCTGCGTGCGCTGAAGCTCGTGGTGGGCGTGCCGATCGGCGCCAAGGAGCACGCGCTCGAGGTCGAGGTGGAGGGCAAGGGCGTCAGCCGCATTCCCTTCGAGCGCGTCGAGGCGGTGGCAGTGGCGGCCGTGGCCGGTCTCTCCGACAAGCCGGTGCTGATCGTCGACCTGGTGCTCAACTGGCTCGCGAGTCCGGACCAGCCCCTCAAGGTCGTCCGCTTCCACAGCAATCGCTTCGATCCGCGCCGGGTGGTTCCGGCGGCCGACTCCGCGCTGGACGCCCTGCGCCAGCTGGTGGCGGGGATCGTCGAGCAGAGCGGCGCCTCGTTGCTGCCCGACGGTTCGTCACTCGCCGGCTCGCGGTTCGCCCGCTACGCCGACTCGGCCTGCTACGAGCGCGAGGTGCTCGGCGCCGAGGTCTGAGGGCAGGCTGCTAGTCGGCGGGCGTGATCCCGTGGACGACGATGCTGTCGTCGACGTAGACAGGCTTCCCGAAGCGGCGTGCGAGACTCGCGAGCAGCCGTGGATCCGGACGCGGCAGTAGTCCGCCGTAGCGTTCGTGTCGCGCCAGGTAGGCGGCGTCCGCCCCCGGCCGGGCGGGGGCGTTCTCAGCGCCGTACACCCAGGCCCAGTAGCGCGCGATCTCGGCCGACACGTCGAGGTGGACGACCACGTAGTCGGCGCCCGAAGACTCGAGCCGCCCCGGCTCGTGGACCGGCACGTAGGGGCCGGCGGGAATCGACGGAAACTCGCCCGGCAGCGGCCCGAGCAGCGTGCGTCCGCCGTGTTGCCGCTGGTGCTGGCGAAGCAGGTGCCGGGTGCGCGTGGTGAGCGCCGGCACCTCGACGAGCACGGGGGCCGTACCGGTGCTCGCGTGCTCGGCGGCGAGCTGCTCGTAGAACCCGGGCGCGCCGGGCCACGGGGCGTCGAAGGCGGGCAGCGTGCGCAGGCCCAGGTACGTGTTGGCGTGCTGGGGCGTCGCGTCGAGGAAGCTGGCCGGCGGGCCCGCGCCCAGCAGGATCAGCGCTAGCGCGGCCGTCACCCACGCCGAACGCTCGCCCGCCCGCTTCGAAGCCGCGGCCAGCAGCCGGTCGAGCCCCCAGGCGCTCAGCACGAAGAGAGGGGGCAGGGCGGCGATCAGGTAGCGGGCGTACGCGTAGGCGTCGCCATAGGGACGCACGGCCGCGATGACCAATGGCGGAGCGAAGGCGGCGGCGAGCAGCGGCGCCGAGCGCCAGCCCCGGGCGCGCGCCGTCCCGGCGGCCGCACCGAGCGCCAGCAGGCCGAGGCCGATCGCCGCCGTTCGGCTGCCGGTGGCGAGCGCGGCCACGTCGAGCGTCCCGAAGGCGCCCTCGTAGACCTGCAAGGAGGTCTTCGTCGACACGAACGCCAGCAGCGACTCGCGGGCCGGCCAGTGCAGTGCGGCGCACAGGAGGCCCCCGGCCGCCAGTGCGGCGAGCAACCCGAGCGCCACGTCTCGCGATGCTTCCGGGCGCGGGCCTCGCCCGAAGCGTGCCGCCAGCGCACCGGCGATCATCACCGGCGCGACGCTGCCGAGCGCGGTCGGGTGCGCCCAGGCCGCGGCCCCGGCCAGCAGTGCGAGCGCGGCGAAGCGCCGGGCGCCCAGACGGCCCTCCTCGAGGGCCGCATCGACGCGGTCGAGCAGGAGCAGCACGAGCAGGGCGACCAGCGCGTACGACCTTGCGAAGCGGCTGTAGAAGATCAGCAGCGGGCTCACGGCTACGAGCCAGGTCGCGCCGATCGCGACGCGGTCGCCGAGCCGGCTGCGCACCACGACGAACGTCGCCGGAAGGAGCAGCAGGCCGGGGATCCACGCCGGCGCGCGAATCGCCCAGTGATTCGGCCCGAAGGCGTCGACGAGCAGCCGCTGCAGCAACGGCAGGGCCAGCCCCGATCCCGTGGCGCTGAAGTGCGACAGCAGATGCGCGAAGCCGCGGGGCAGCTCGAAGAGCGTGTGCAACTCGTCGCCGAAGAGGAACGCCTCGCCGACGCCCGGCAGCCTCCAGGCCGCGCCGATCACCAGGGCGCCGAGCAGCAGGGCGAGGTCGTCGCGTCGGGCCGGGACGATCGGCGATCGCCGACCGGCGTGGCTGCTCGCTTCGATCACGCCGTCGCGCTCCCCCGCCCGCTGCCGCCGGCTTCGGCTCCGAGGCCAGAGGCTATCTCACAAACCCCTCCCGTCGTCCGGCCGGCTTGGCGCGGAGTCTGCAATGACCTCCACCAGCGCCCCGCGAAGCCCCGGTCCCGAGCCAGCCGGAGCAATCGCCCATGAGCCACCCGAGCCGTTTTCTCGTCGCGACGACCACGCGATGCCTCGCCGTCGTCCAGATCTTCGCCCTCGTCCTCGCGCCCGGCTGTGCCCATCCAGTCTCGATCGACCCGATACCGGGTGTTCTCGACTACCGGGGCCCGCTGCAGGTCCACGTTCCCGGCGCCGTGGTCGATGTGGCCGGAGGCAACCTGCATCTCCGCCGCGTCGACCTCACCCTCGAAACGCTGGTGACGACCGTCGAGATCGGCGCCGTCTACAACTCGACCTCTCGGAGCTGGCTGTGGGCGTGGGAGTCCAGCTACGACGGAACGACCTTCGTCGATCCATCCGGCGCCGTGCACGACGTGACGACGGTCGCTGACGGTGAAGTCGTGCCGGGCACGCACTGGGTCAAGCTCGATGCGACCCAGATGGAGACGAAGGGTGGACTCACACACACCTTCGATCCGAACACGCACCGGCTCACGAGGCTGCACTGGCGCGCCGCAGGAGGTCCCTTTCTGTCCTACGACGTCGCGCCCGTGCTCGGTGTCGACCGGGTCGTCGGCATGTCGCAGTGCCTGCCCTTCCACGGCTGCACGCCGGTCTTCGACATCCGCTACACCATGATGGGTTGCGTCCGCGAGATCACGGACCGGGCGGGTCGGGTCGCCGACTACACGAGTGACGATCAGTGCCGACCGGTGGCCGCACGCGACGGCTTCGACGTCGCGCAGGGGCGTCCGGGCTGGCGCTACACCTATGAGGCCGGTCTGCTCACGTCCGCGACCAACAGCGAGGCAGAGCGCACCGCGTACCGGTATCTCGACGGCCGCCTCACGCTGGTCTGGCAGCAGGGAGACGGCGTGCGCATGACCAGCTTCGAGTACGGGAGCGATGCTTCGAGCGGCCTCCACTACACGCGTGTCGTCGATCCGCGCGGTGGCCTCAGCACCTTCCGGTACGACGACGAGGGCCGGCTGCACCGCTTCGTCGATGCCGTGGGCGACGAGACCACCTATACCTGGAACGGTCTTCGACCCGCTGCGGTGACGGATGCCGCCGGCGCGACCACCGCCACCACCTGGCTGGACGACGCCCCCGTGTCGCTCACGCTGCCTACCGGCAACGTGCTGTCGATCACGTATGCGGATGGAGCCGTCAATCGCGCGGACCCCCATGCGCGAGCGATCGCACGGATCACCGACTCGATCGGTCTCGTCGAGACTCGCGGGTACGACGGCTGGCTCACGGCGGTCGGCAACGGCGAGGGCGAGATCCACGGCTACGGGCGGAACTGGGATGGAACCATCTCGGAGGTGGGCCGTCCCGACGGCACTTTTTCGTGGCTCGCCGATCACGGCGAGCACGGATACGCGGCCGAGGTGATCACCTCGACCCATACCGACTACCGCGAGTTCGACGCGGTCGGCGACCTGGTCGAGGGGACCGACATCCGGGATGCCCTCTCGCCGGGGCGCCCGGGCATCCGCAAGGTGGCGTTCGACGGGGACCGCAACGTGCGGACCGTCGAGAGAGTGGGCCACGACGCCCTCGGCGACACCGACACGGCCCTGCACCTGCTCGAGATCGACCGCCGCAGCGACGGACGGGTCTCGCGGATCACGCGGCCCTACGGGGCCGACACCGAGCACGTCTACGACGGATTCGGCGATCTGGTCGAGCGCCGCGAAATCGTCGACGGCGTATGGCAGGTCACGCGCTTCGAGTACGACGCCGCCGGCAACCTGATCGCCGTCGAGCGCCCGAACGGCATGCGCCGAGAGCTGCAGCGCGACGCGGTCGGGCGCGTCACGCGCCTGACCCTGCTGCAGGACGGCGTCGAGGTGCAGAGCATGCAGAGCGTCTTCGTGCAGGGGCGGCTCGTCTCCCGACTCGACTCGGTCCACGGCGCGCCCGAGCTGTTCGCCCACGACGGAGCCGGGCGCGTCGTGCGGATCGTGCATCCGCGGGGCGAGGTGACCGACATCGACTACGACGCGCGATCCCGCGAAGTCCGCCGCACCTACCGGATGGCTCCGGGTGCGCCGCCGGTTCGCACCATCGAGCGCGCCTACGACCTGGCCGATCGCGAGATCGAGCTGCGCGACGACGGCGTGGTGGTGCTGTCACGCTCCTTCTCGGGCGGTCATATCGACACCATCACCTACGGCAACGGGCTCGTGCGCACCCATACCTACGATCCGACGTTCGGTCTGCTCACCAATACGAAGCTCCAGAGACCCGGGGTCAGCACGTGGATCGAGGAGACGCAGATCGGCTATGCCCAGTGCCTCGGTCTCAACGCGCTGTGCCTCGGCACCCAGACGAATCTGCCGGGCTGGTCGGGAGGGCCGCCCGCGGCGGTCAGCCTGGAGGGCTATCGCCTGGGGCTGGTCCCGAACGGCCCAGACCCGCTCGGCACGCCGGGCGCGACGGTCCAGGTGTGGCAGCCCGAGAACCTCGCTCTGGGCCTCGAGTACGACTACGGGCGGCACTGGTTCGACGCCCTCGGCAACTGGCTCGGCGTGAGCGACCTCGGCGTGCCGAAGCGCGAGATGACCTTCAACGCTGAGCGCAACCGACTGCTCTCCGTTCAGGGAGACGTCGACCACACCTACGCCTGGGACGCCGCCGGCTTCCTCGTCGAGCGCGACGGCGACACGCTGACCTGGAGCCCCAACGGCCGCCCGACGAGCATCGGCCCGTCGATCACGCTGCAGTGGGACAGCCTCGGCCGGCAGGTCTCCTCCACGATCGACGGCGTGACGACGACGTCGCTCTTCGGCGGCGAGATCGTCGGCGACGCCAACGGTCTTCCGCTGGGCCTCGATCTCGACGAGGTCTCGATCGACCTCGTCAGCGGCAACCGCCTGTATCGCCACCTGGACTTCCGCAAGAACATCATGCTCGTCACCGACGACGCCGGCGATCCGGTGCTGCACCACACCTACGGCCCCTTCGGCGTCGAGCAGACCTACGGCACCGTGCCGGACGATCGAACGTTCGCGGGCGGCAGGGGTCTCGGCGGCTTCTTGCTGCTCGGCTCACGGCTCTACGATCCCGCGATCGGACGGTTCATCTCGCCGGATCCGATCTACCAGTACGTCAACCAGTTCTCGTACACGTTGGGAAACCCGGTGTTCCTGTGGGACCCGACCGGCGGGCATGCGGAGGCGAGCGGAGTCACCACCGTCACTCGCGCAGTGGCGACGTGGTTTCTGTACACCGGACCCGTCGTCATGGGGACCGGGCTGGTCACCTTCAACATGAGCCTCAGTTTGCTGGGCGCTTCCATGACGGCGCTCGGCGCCATGCTGGATGCGCAGCTGGAAGGGAGCGCCGAATGCGGTTGCAGTGTCCGCGTTGACGTTCTCACTGACGGGCGCTGGCATCCGATCCTGGTGCTGCAGGCGGGCGTTGGCTCCAGGAAGCTCAGGCATCCCCGCGAGGCGGTCGTCTCGACGACATGCTCCCCGATGGCCATCGCGACGTCGGGGTCGTCGAGCGGATGGGGTCTGGTCCTCGTTGGCGTGCAGCTCGCGATCGCCTTCGCGTTCGTTTCGGTGACACGCCGGAGGTCGAGGCGCAGATGAGTGTCCAGGCGCAGCCTCTCTCTTCTTCTCGCTCGACAGCTGGACGATTCATACCCATTCGGAGGGAATCGCCGGCTTCCTGGCCCGGCACATGGCGACCGTGCCCATCGATGCTCAGGCTCGGCTGCTGTCCGCTCGCCTCGTCGACTGATCTCTCGCCCCGCGAGCACGCCGCTCGCGCAGCGTCGCGGTGTGCACGACGTGGGCGATCGACCAGTACAGGTACGGGGCCGGCGCGAAGAAGGCGGCGCGGACGGCGGCGGTGGCGGGTGTCTCGACCGTCGAGCAGGTCAGCGCCAGAGCGATCGGGCCGATGTGGGTGGCGGCGAGCAGGCGGCGGGCTTCGCGGGCCGCGCCCGCGAGGCGGGCGCGCTGCACGCTCAGCACGAGCCAGCTCACGAGGTGATACCCCGTCGAGGCCGCGAAGACGTCGCCGAAGGCGATGCCGAACCGCTCCAGGATCGAGGCGTCCAGCAGGATGCTCGTGCCGATGAGTGCGAGGCCGAGCGATTCGTTGCGGCGGCCCCGCTCGCGTGCGACGAGCACGATGCCGGCGAGCAGCGCCAGGCCGCGGAACATCCACGCCGACCACGCGGCGTCGACCGGAAGAGGCGTGGCCTCGGCCGCATCGAGCCCGAGGGCGAGCGCCATGCCGCTCGCCGACAGGATCAACCACGTGATGCCGAGGGCCGCGAGCCAGTCGTCGGGCGATCGCGAGTGGCGGCCGATCCGGCCACCGCGCTCGTAGGCGTGGCCGAGCGCGAGGTCGTTCTCGGCGGTGTGCAGAGCGGCGATCGCGAGCAGGCTCAGCGTGAAGAGCGGCTCGGCGGCGAGCTTCTGGGTGAACATCACGAAGCCCGCGAGGACGCCGCCCCAGGCCGCGATCGTCCTCGCGTAGCGGGGGGCCGGTCGCTGCCCGGGCGGCGGGCCGCGCAGGTACGAGGCGGTGAGCGCGCTCACGAGATGGCCGTAGCCCAACGTGAGCACGATCGTGTAGTGCAGCTCGGCGCGCCGTGCCGCGTCCGGCACGCAGATCATCGCGGCGACCAGATAGCTCGCCACGACGCCGGCGCTGATCGTGCGATTGCCGGCCGCGCTGCACGTCTGGAGGCCCCGTAGACCGCGCTTCATCGCGACGCTACCCGTCGGCGTGCGAGCCGCATCGTGGTGGCGGCCGCCGCAGGACGCCGAGGTCGGCGACTCTGCCCGCGCTCACGCCCCCGAATGGCGATCGCCAGGCCGGTCACCAGCGCCGCGCACGCAGCCGCGCTCGCCCCGGCGCCCGGTAACGGCGTCGAGAACGGCAGGTGCCCGGCGAGGCTCAGCCCGGCCACGTTCATGCCGACATGAAGGGCCACGCAGTCGGCGGTGCGGCCGGTCGCGAGGCGGGTGGCCCCGAAGACGAGTCCGGCCAGCGACGTGCCGATGATGTTGCTCGGTGTGAGATGGGGCAGGGCGAACAGCGCGCTCGACACGATCACGGCGGCGCTTGGGCCGGTGCGCCGGGCCAGCGCCGGGAGCAGCCGGCCGCGGTAGAGGTGCTCTTCGAACGCGGGCGCGAGCACCAGCGAGCCCAGCAGCGCCGCCGCCCCGGCGGTCGCCCGCTGCGAAGCGGGCGGCGCCAGGCCGATCGAGGTGGCGAACAGGGCCGTCACCAGCACGATCGCGGGAGCGACGAGGAAGCCGGCGACGGCGAACGCCGCCGCGCCGCCGAGTCCGACGCAGAAGCTTCCGGGCGTCGGCCGCGCCCGCGGAGCCCGCCGCCCCCTCAGGCCCGCGTCCACCGCACACAGCCCGCCCGCGAGGCCGAAAGACGCGAGGGTGGCGGCCCGGGCGCCGACGAGCGGCGCCACGGCGCCGCCGAGCGCGAGCACGAGCCACACCGAGGCCAGCAGGCCGAGCGCGTCGCCGAGGTCGTCGCGCCGCCGGTCCTGTGTGCGGGCGCTCTGCATCGCTCGAAACATGTCACGCAGCAACGCAAGCCGCGTGCCGAGGTCAGCGCTGCCTGGTTGGTCGCGCCCGCCGGATCGCGTCGTATGCGAACTCGCGACTACGCGGGGCGCGAGACCTCGGGGTCACGCGAGCGGCTGGCCGTGTCTCAGCCGAAGATCGCCGGATCGACGTCCACCCCGATCGGGCAGTGGTCCGAGCCCGTGACGTGGTGGTGGATGAAGGCGCGCCGGACGTACTTCATCGCCGACGGCGAGGCCAGCACGTAGTCGATGCGCCAGCCGATGTTCTTCTCGCGCACGCCGAATCGCTGGCTCCACCAGGTGTAGCGCCCCTCGCCCGGCTCGAAGCGGCGGAAGGTGTCGACCCAGCCGGCGCGCACCCAGCGGTCGAGCTCCTCGCGCTCGACCGGCGTGAAGCCCGAGGTCTTCTCGTTCTGCTTGGGGCGCGCGAGGTCGATCTCGCGGTGGGCCGTGTTGAAGTCGCCCATCACGAGCACGCGATGGCCGCCGCGGCGCAGGCGTTCGAGCCTGTCGAAGAGCGCCCGGTACCAGTCGAGCTTGTAGGGGATGCGGCTGTTGTCGCGATCCTTGCCGTTGCCGTTCGGGAAGTAGCCGTTCGCGACCACCAGCCGGCCGAAGCGCGCGATCTGCAGCCTGCCCTCCACGTCGAAGCGCGACTCGCCGAGCGAGGTCTCGAACGTGTCGGGCTTGCGGCGCGAGAGCAGCCCCACGCCGCTGTAGCCGCGGCGCTCGGCGGCGGTCCAGTGCTGGTGGTAGCGCCGCATGCGTGTCAACTCGGGCGGAATCTCGCCGGGCAGGGCGCGCACCTCCTGCACGCCGACGATCTCGGCCCGGCAGCGCTTGAGCCAGTCGGCGAAGCCCTTGCCGGTGGCGGCGCGAATGCCGTTCACGTTCCAGGAGAAGATGCGCAGCGGTCGTTCGGACATCTGGCGTGCGAGGCCTCAGTCGTCGCTCGCGAGGTAGGTGTACTGGCGCAGCCCCTCCTCGAAGCGGCGGCGCAGCAGGCGCGAGTCGTCGAGGTCGATGCGCCGCTCGCGCAGCGCCCGCTCCAGCGTCTGGCGCATGCGCTCCTGGAGGGCGCGGATGTCGTACTGCACGTAGGAGAGCACCTCCGAGACCTCGTCGCCTTCGACGACGTGCTCGACCCCGTAGCCGTCGGTCTCGTGCAGCCGCACGTGCACGGCATCGGTGTCGCCGAAGAGGTTGTGGAAGTCGCCGAGGATCTCCTGGTAGGCGCCGACCAGGAAGAGGCCCAGGTAGTAGGGTCGGCCGTCGAAGTCGTGCAGCTCGAGGGTGCGCTTCTCTTCGTCGCGGTCGATGAAGCGGTCGACCTTGCCGTCGCTGTCGCAGGTGATGTCGGCGAAGACGGCGCGTCGATTCGGCTGCTCGTCGAGCCGATGGATCGGCATCAACGGGAAGAGCTGTCGGACCGCCCAGTGGTCGGGCGCCGACTGGAAGACCGAGAAGTTTCCGAAGTAGGTGTCGGCCAGCTCGGTGGACAGGGCCGCCAGGTCCTCGGGGACGGGGTCCATCTGCCGCACCTCGTCGTCGATCCGCTCGCAGCAGTGCAGGAAGAGCCGGTCGACGCGCGCCCGGGTCGGCAGGTCGAGGTGGCCCAGGGCGAAGAGCGAAGTGGCCTCTTCGTGGATCTGCACGGCGTCGTGGTACGCCTCCTCGATGCGGCCGCTGCTGATCGTCTCGCGCACCTCGTCGAGCTGCCGCAGCACGGCGTGTGCGTCGTCTTCGACGGGCTGGGGGGGAAGGCCCGTCAGCATGCGGTCCGCGCCGATCACGTCGAACACCAGCACGGAGTGATGGGCGACCATCGCCCGGCCCGACTCGCTGACGATGTCGGGCACGGTGACCTCGGCTTCCGCGCAGGCCCGCTGCACGGCGTCGACGACGTCGTTCGCGTACTCCTGCACGCGATAGTTGGCGGACGAATGGAAGTCGCTCTGCGTGCCGTCGTAGTCGACCGCCAGGCCGCCGCCCACGTCGAGCAACGAGAGGGAATCGGCGCCGAGGGCGCGCAGGCCGACGTAGATCTGAGCGAGTTCGCGCAGCGCCTCCTTGTGGGCGCGAATCGCCGTGATCTGCGAGCCGATGTGGCAGTGCAGCAGCTCGAGGCAGTCGAGCATGTCTTCGGCGCGCAGCCGCTCGACCGCCAGCACGACCTCCGACGGCGAGAGCCCGAACTTCGACCGTCGGCCGCTCGACTCGAGCCAGCGGCCCGAGCCCTGGGCGGCGAGCCGCGCCCGCAGGCCCACGTGCGGACGGATGCCGAGTTCGTGCGACGTCTTGATGACCAGCTCGAGCTCGGCGTAGCGGTCGATCACGATGACGGGCGTGCGCCCGAGTCGCTGGGCGAGCATTGCCGTCTCGATGTACGAGCGGTCCTTGAAACCGTTGCAGACGATCAGCGCTTCGGGGTTGTCGAGGCAAGCGATCGCGATCAGCAGCTCGGGCTTGCTGCCCGCCTCGAGCCCCAACCCGCAGGCGCGCCCGTACTGGACGATCTCCTCGACGACGTGGCGCTGCTGATTGACTTTGATGGGGTACACACCTCGATAGCGGCCCGCATAGCCCGATTCGTCGATCGCGGCCCGGAAGGCGGCCGCCAATCCCTCCACGCGGCTCGCCAGGATGTCGGAGAAGCGGATCAGCATGGGCGTGCGCAAGCCGCGCCGGCGCAGGTCCCCGACGAGGTCGAGCAGGTCGATGGTGGCGCCGGCGTCTCTTCTCGGTCGCACGACGACGTGCCCGGCTTCGTTGACGTCGAAGTAGCCCTCGCCCCAGCGCTCGACGGCGTACAGATCGAGGCTGTCTCGTGTGGTCCAGTCAGTCTGCATGCGATCGCTTCCGTGCCCAGCCGCCGGGTGGTTCACTCCTGCGGCTCTCGCGCGGGGAGCTGCTCTTCCTGCTCCTCGCCGGTCGAGAGGTCGCGGACGCGGGCCACGCCGCGGGCCACCTCGTCGGGGCCGAGCATCCAGAGGCGCCGGGCGCCGATCCGGTCCGCGTCGGCGAGCGCGCGCTTGAGCCGCCCGCCGCTGAGCGACAGCTCGACCCGGCGTTCCTCGCCGCGAAGACGGCCCGCCAGCCGCACCGCGGCGGGGCGCTGCTGCTCGTCGAAGGCGAACACCACGTCGTCCACCTCGCGCGGCGGCTCGGGCATGAGCTTCATGTCGGCGAGCAGCTCGGCGATCACCATGTCGCCGAACCCGAAGCCCACCGCCGGGACCGGCTTGCCGCCGAGCGTCTCGGCCAGGCGGTCGTAGCGGCCACCGCCGCAGATCGAGCGCAGGTTGCCCGCGGCGTCGAAGGCCTCGAATACGACGCCCGTGTAATAGGCCAGGCCCCGCACCACCGAGGCGTCGAAGACGACCTGGTCGCGCACCCCGTAGGCGTCGAGCAGCTCGAAGAGGCGACGCAGGTCGGCGAGGGCTGCCGAGTCCTCGCTGACGTGGCGCGCCGCCTGGTCGAGGTCGCGCGCGCCGAGCATTGCGATCACGTCGCGGGCGGCCGGCTCGTCGAGCCCGACCCCGCCCTCGGCCGACGTGAGCTGCTCGACGACGGCGTCTGCACCGATCTTCTCGAGCTTGTCGATCACGACGCAGAGTGGGGCGAAAACCTCGGGCCGGTCCTTCAGTACACCGCCGCGAAGGCTCTCCTCGAGCAGCGCGCGGCTGTTGACGCGCACCTTGACGGCGCCGCGCGGCAGCCCGAGCTCGTCGGTGCCGGCGAACAGCGCCCCGATCAGCTCGGCCTCGGCGGCCACTCCGGGCTCGCCCCAGATGTCCATGTTCCACTGGAAGTGCTCGCGCTTGCGGCCGCGCTGCATGCGCTCGTAGCGCCAGTTCTGGGTGATCGTGAACCAGCGCAGCGGCATCCGCAGCGAGCCGGCCCGGGCGATCACCAGCCGCGCGATCGAGGGCGTCATCTCGGGCCGCAGCGCCAGGTGGTGGCCGTGGGTCTCGAAGTGGTAGAGCTGGTCGACGATCTCTTCGCCCGCCTTGCGGGTGAACAGCTCGGCGTGCTCGACCATCGGCGCGTCGACCTCTTCGAACGCGAAGCGTCGGGCGGTCCGGCGGAAGCAGTCGAACAGCCACTCGCGCTGCCGGAACTCCTCCGGGTAGAAGTCGCGGGTGCCGCGGGGGGCCTTGAGGCTCGGTTGGCTCAACGGGTCGCTCTCCGGCCCTTTCGGTACCACACCTCGGGGGCCGAGGCGCGCCCGGGGGCGGCTCGGGGTGCGAGAGATTGCTACACCCCCGGGACCCCCGAGGAGGAGTCCGATGAGCGTCCTGCGTTTCGACGCGTCTCACCACCGGCTGGCGGGCATCGTGGCCGTGGCGGTCTTCGCCGCCGGCTGCGGCGCCGAGCAGCCCGCCGAGCGCGTCGAGAAGGTGCCCCAGCCGACCGTCACGACCGGCGAGCCCGGCCCGGCCGACACGCCGCCCGCCGAGCGCGACCGCGCCGCGGCTGCGGCGATGACGCCGGACGACCTGCCCCGGGCCCTCGTGCTGGCCCTCGCGCAGTTCGGTCCGCGCGAGCCCGGCAAGGCGCCGAAGCCGCTGCCGGCGACGCTCGAGTTCCTCGTGCGCAAGGACGGCGAGTGGACGGTGGCGCTCATCGAAGATCCGCAGAGCAACGTCTTCCACAAGGCGATGCTGTACGAGACGCCCGGGGGGCACGAGAGGCTCCTGAGCGCGGCGGGCTCGGCGGCGACCCTCAAGCTCTGGTCGCCCGGCAAGGACGGCCCCACCTCGGAGACGATCTGGGAGAAGGACTTCGGGGGCAAGTTCAGCCGCATGCGTGACATCGAGGTCGGCGACGTCTATGGCGACGGCAGCCGGGTGATCGTGGTGGCCACCCACGACCAGGGCGTCGTCGCGTTGGTGCGGCCTGACGCGGAGAAGGGCGGCTACGTGGTCGAGGAGATCGACCAGGAGCCGGACACCTTCGTGCACGAGATCGAGCTCGGCGACCTCGACGGCGACGGCGTCCTCGAGGTCTATGCCACTCCGAGCGAGCCGAACCGCCTCGACGGCCGGCCGCAGGAGGGCATGGTCACGCGCTACGTCCCCGGCAAGGGCGAGGGGCGCACGGTGGTCGCCGATCTCGGTGACCGTCACGCCAAGGAGATCTTCGTCGACGACGTGGACGGCGACGGCACCGACGAGCTCTATGTGATCGTCGAAGGGGTGGTCGAGAAGGACACCAAGAAGCTGCTCGAGCCCGTCGAGATCAGGCGCTACGACGCCGGCACCGACCCGAAGCAGGGCGCCGTGGTCGCCACCATCCAGGACCGGCTCGGCCGTTTCCTCACCGCTGGCGACTTCGACGGCGACGGTCGCAAGGAGCTGGTGGCGGCGCTCTTCAGCAGCGGCGTCTGGCTGCTCGTGCCCGGCCGCGACGCCGACGATCCGACGAAGGGCTGGACCAAGAAGCTGATCGACGGCGATTCCGGCGGCTTCGAGCACGCCGCGATCGCCGCGGACCTGGACGGCGACGGCAGCGACGAGCTCTACGTCGCCAGCGACAACGACTCGGAGGTGCGGCGCTACATCTGGATCGACGGCGAGCCCGGGCGCGAGGTGATCTACCGGCGCACCAACGGCAACAGCGTGTTCACCTGGAACATCATGCCGGTGCCGGTCGACCTGGTTCCCTGAGCGCGCGTCGCGAGCCCGGCTTCAGGCGAGCGAGAGCATCGCGGCGCGCGCCACGTCGACACAGCTCTGCATGTTGGCCTCGAAGTCGATGGCGGCCGGGCCCTGCCACGGGGTGCGGTCTGACACGATGCAGAGCGATCCGGCGCGCAGGCCGAAGAGCCCGGCCAGTGTGAGCAGCACGCCCGACTCCATCTCGCAGTTCATCACGCGGGCGGCCTGCATGTCGCGGATGCGGGCCTCCATGTGGCTCGGCCAGTAGCCGTCGTAGCTCATCGACGCCATGCCGCCGCCGGGCGTCTCGGTCGCGTTGCGCGCGTAGAACGCGTCGAACGACCAGGTGATGCCCACGTGGTGCGGCACGCCCTGCTCGACGGCTGCGTCTTCGAGGGCGGCCACCACACGATGGTGGGCAGCTGCCGGGAATTCGGGGATCACGTAGCTGGCCGTCGTGCCGTCGTCGCGGATCGACGCCGAGGTGATGGCCAGCTCGCCGAGCTGCAGCCGGGGATCCATGCCGCCGCTGCTCCCGACGCGGATGAAGGTGCGGCTGCCGAGCTTCGCCAGCTCCTCGATCAGCACGGCGGTGCTCGGCGCTCCGATGCCCGTCGAGGCAACCGTGACCGGGAGTCCGCCATCCTCGCCGCGGATGATCCGGTACTCGCGCACGTTGCAGACCTCGCGTGCGCGGCTCCAACCCTCGGCGATGCGCTCGACGCGGCCGGGATCGCCGCACAGGAAGACGTGCTCGGTGACGTCGTCGGGGCGGCATCCGGTGATCGGCTGTGCGTCGCTCATCGGCTGAGATCCTTTCCAAATCGCGGAGGGGCGTGGTGAGTGGGTCCTTTGGCCGCACGCGGTCGGTGCGTCGCCGAGTTGCGGGCCCAGCCTGACGGATGCGTGCCGCGCGGGCAACTGCGCGCGCCCTCCTCCCTCCCCCCCTCCCCCCAAGGAACGGCGTTTGGCTTCCGCCACCGGAGCTTGCGGGTCCACCGAGGGCCGGGCCGGCACGCGGGGCATGTCGGAGTGAATCACACCCGCTGACTCGGGTGGGCGCGGCCATCCGGTCGGCTCTTCCGATCCTCGGCAACCGGCAAATATGAACTGTACGGAGGTGTTACGGAACTGTATAAAGATGTCTAGCGGAGTCGTGTGGCGGGCCATGCTCGTCGCGTCGGTTTGCGATCGACGGTCCCGTCGGTCTTTGCGATCCGAGCGGGGCGAGTCGGACTTGGGGGAAGGCGTGGGGTCGTGACACAGCGTCGCGGATCCCCTCTCTGTCGACACCGGTTGGCGAACATCGAGAACGCCGAGGTGCATTCGAGCAGCGGAGCGGCACGGACACGCGTGCCCGCTGCGCACCACGTCTTCGTCTCCCGGTCGCACGGTTTCACCGCGGTCCATCCGAAGCCGGAGGGGAAATGAAGAGCGTCGCCCTGCTGTCTCGATCGGCGTGGCTCCGAACGCGGAGCAGGTCGGCCGCTGCGATCTGCGGCTCGCTCGCGCTCGCGTGGGCGGCGCTCTCGCCGACGCCCGCGGCGGCCTTCGAGGCGGCCGACGGCCGGCTGCAGGCCCATGGCTACTTCGAGATGCAGTTCCGCACGATCAGCAGGAACTTCAGCGATCAGTGGGATCTGACGCAGTGGTACAACGTCTTCAACCTCGAGCTCGAGCTCGACATCGTGCAGGAGACGCACGGCCCCCTCGACCTGGTGTCGGCCTTCGTGCGCATCGAGGCCCGCTACGACTGCGTGTACTCGCGAGGCTGCGGGATGGTCCGGGGCGTCGACGTGTACGGCGACCGGGCGCGCCGCATGCCGGGCCGTCTGCAGGGCGGTGACCAGTTCACCAACGCCGGCTCGATCTTCATCTCGAACGACGGTCCATGGTCGGTCACGCCGGAGCGCAATCCCTACCGGATCCAGGAGACGCCGGCTTTTCGCGGCATCTACGATTCCACGCCCGAGGGCCTCGGCGAGGTCGACCGGCTCGTGCTCATGCAGTGCGGCGGCGGTGCGTCCGTGGGCACCGGCGGCAGCGCCTACTGCCCCGATGACGGCACCCCGTATCGTCCCGGCCGGCTGCAGCCGCGATTCTGGGACGCCGACCGCAACCGCCGGATCGCGGCGCCGGACGGCACGGAGATCGACGACGGCACCGAGGGTGCGCCGTTCCTGGTCGCCATGCAGGACTTCCGGGACTTCGAGTTCACCGCGATTCCGGTGATCGGCGGCTCGAACTACGGCCATCCCACCGCCTTCATGGGCCCGTGGCTGCCGAAGAACACCGTCGAGCCGATCGCCTCTCTGGCGAACCTCCCCAACCCGCTCGACTTCTCGCGTGTCTCGCCGCAGAGCCTCTCGAACGGCGCCGGCGGCAATCCGATGCGCCCGATTCCGATCTACCGCGAGGACGACGCGGGGCGCGACTACATCTGGATCGACCAGGCCGAGGAGCTCGACGGCTCGCCGGCGGTCCAGGCCGGGCGTTGGGAGCAGATCAACCCGACGGACGGGCGATTCAGCGACGTCCGCCTGTGGAACGATGAGGCCGCCCAGGCGGACGAAGCGCGCGGCGCATTCGTGCCCACGTCGCAGCTGCGCCGCGCGATGCGCGAGAACTGGTTCAGCGACTACCCGTTCAACATTTCGCAGACCGATCGCGCCTTCAATCGCGGGCAGAGCCAGAACGACGAAGGCGAGCTCAAGGAGGCCTACCTCGACATCGAGATGTTCGACAGTCGGCTGTGGCTGCGAATCGGCAAGCAGAGCATCGTGTGGGGCAAGACCGAGCTGTTCCGCACCACCGATCAGTTCAATCCCCAGGACTTCGCCCTGGCGACCCTGCCGAGCCTCGAAGAGTCGCGCATCAACCTGTGGGCGGCCCGCGGCGTGTGGTCGTTCTACGAGGTCGGGCCCCTCACCGACGTGCGTCTCGAGCTGGCGATGAACTTCGACGAGTTCGAGCCCGCGGATCTCGGCGCCTGCGGCGAGCCGTATGCGATCAACCTCGTCTGCTCGCTCACGCTCGGCAGCTGGGCTCACGGTCTCACCGGCGTCGGCGTAGCCGGCTTCAAGACGCCGCCCAATCCCTGGGACAGCACCCGGGGGCTCGAGTTCGGCGGCCGCCTCGAGTGGCGCTGGGACCGCTACAGCTTCGCGCTCGTCGACTTCTACGGTTACAGCGACTTCCCCAACCCGGTGCGCCTCGCGACCTACTCGCGCAACGTCGACTGGAAGAGCGGCCGGCCGCGCTACTACATGCACACCGTCGAGCAGATGGCGGCGGCCAACTTCTCTTGTGCGACACCCGACGGCAAGGGCCTCGCGTTCGCGCAGAATCCCGTCACGGGCGGCGACGACTTCACGGTCGAGCCTCTCGGCCCCGCGAGCCGGGTCAGCTACGACCGCGCCGGCGAGGCCGGCTGCGTGACGCCGGGCCCGTCGAACCGGCAGGTCCGCGTGCTGCAGACGCTGGCGGGTGGCCAGGTCGACGAGTGGTACGGCGCGCCCTACCGAGTGCCTGTTTCCGCGCCGAACGAGCTGCTGGCCTATCAGGGCAACTTCCTGAACAACACCATGCGCGCGGATCCGGACGACCCGCGGTACTTCTACTCGCGCGCGACGGTCGCCAACCCGACCAGTGCGACGGACTGGCCCTCGTACCGGAACTCGGACGACTGGGCGCGTGTCTTCGACGCGGGCGAGGTCGCCAAGATGAACGGGTGCGCGGGGGACCCCGACTACGACGATCCCAGCAACCCCGGCAATCCGATTTCCGAGTGCCGGCCCGACAACAGCCGCGTCTTCGACGATCGCCGCTACATCCAGCCCGATGCGGCCGGCCCGATCCTTCCGAACCCCTCCTACAACCCCTTCTACGACCCGCGCCTCGATCCGCACTTCGACGTGTCGGTCTCGGACGGATTCGCCTACTCGGCTGCCCCCGGCGACGTGATCGCCGCGACTCCGGTGCTCTTCGACCCGTTCCAGGTCGGCGACGTGAACAGCGCATTCGGCCACTCCTGGTGGGCCAACGGCTACAACCCGTCGCTCGAATACGACGAACGCAACTCCCTCGACCTGTCGTCAGTCAACGCGAGCATCTTCAATTTCGTCTGTGTGGCGACGGTGGGCTTCAGCGATCTCGATCCCTCGGCCTGCGCGCTCACCGTCTTCAGCAGCTCGAAGAAGCCGGGCGGCAGCAACTCGAACGTTCCGCGCATCTCGACGGTGATCAGCGCCTTCCTGTCGGGCTCTCCGCTCTTCAACGGCTTCGTTGGCAAGTTTCCCACCGACGAGCTGCTCTCGAAGGGCCCGCTGCTGCCCGACGGCATGGGGATGCCGCTCGTCCAGATGCACGCCGACCTGGGCACGGAGCCGGCCGTTCCGCCCTTGAGTCCGGCGCCCCGCATCGGCGTGGGCCTCGACTCCTTCCGCACCACCGACGTGCGGCGCCACTGGGCGGATGTGGCCTCGGGGCAGCTGCCGGCGCGGAATTCGAAGGCCTACCCGTGGATCTACTCGCGGGAGACCGAGAGCTACAACTGCCTGCCGGATCGATTCCTCATCGTCGAGGGCGGCGGCGCACAGCTCTGCGGCGGACTCGCGATCGCCGGGTGGAGGACGAACCCGATCCTCAAGTACCGGGCGGTGACCTTTCTTTCACGCGCGCTGTCGCCCGAGCAGGAGGCGCTCCTCGGCTGTGGGCCGTTCTTCGGCACCGCCTGCGACAGCAACGGCGCCGACTTCCTGTGGGCCGAGGGCAGCGCGCTGCTGCAGTCCTTCATCGGATCGGACTCGCTGGGCGTCGCCTTCAGCCAGATGGGCATCGAGAACCTCGTTCCAGCCGATTTCGGCGCGGCCTTCATGGACAACGGCAGCCCGAGTCAGGAGTACCGCACGGACGGCCGTGTCGTCGACAAGAACGGTCGGCTGATCCGCATCGACCCGGACACGCTGACCCCGGCGCTCGGCTCTAGCGGCTACTTGAACGGCATCGGCGTAGGCAACGTCGACAACCGCACGCCGACGGCGCCTCGCGGCGACTGCGACATCACGGCCAGCCGCATCGTGATGCCGGACGGCCAGTTCGATCAGTTCGGCAACCTGAACCTCTTCGACAATCGCATCAGCTCGAGGTGCTGGGACCTGCGCCAGTACTTCGTCGCCTACGGGGTGCAGCCCGGCACGGCCGCGTTCGAGATCCTGGGACTCGGCGGCCCCAAGTGCACCACCGCCGACATCGGCGGCCCGACCGACCCGCGCGCCAGCGTGCTGCCGGGCTGCCGCAACAAGTGGGCGACGATCCAGTACCAGCCGCTCGATCCCAACATCACCGCCGATCAGCTCCACCCGAACAATCCCGATGCCGGCTACATCGGCAACAACTGGTACGGGCAGATCTTCAGCTACAAGGCCGCCGCGGCGGCCGGGCGCCCGACGCCGTTCGATCCGGACACGCTGCCCGATCCGCGCAGCGACTACCGGCAGTGGAGCGCCGATCCGCAGGCACACGTACGGCGGGACATGTTCGCCGACACGAACGGCACCGAGCTCGCGGGAACGGTGCCCTGCGCGGTGGCGAACACGCCGCAGAACCCCGGCTCGCTGGACGGCCCCGAGAGCTACGACTGCTACCTGCGAAACCCCGGCTACACCCCGCAGCCGAACGACGGAAACGCGAAGTGGCAGACCGACTACGCGGCCATCGGCAATTGCGCCAGTGCGACGCCCGATCCCCGGTGCTTCTCGGGTCCGGATGGTCTCGACGGCGAGGATCTGCAGGACCGGCTGCCGGCTTCGATCCGGCTGAGCTCGGCGTGGGCGCAGGACGGCACCGACAACCGTTACGAGCTCGCCAAGATCTCGCGCCGCTCGGGGCTCAACTGGGGCGTCTACGACCCGGCGCTCTCGGGCTGTGACACCAGCCGCCCGGTCCAGCAGCAGCAGGACGACCCCGACTGCTACGTGGGCGGATGGCGGCAGGGCGTCGACGGCGACCCGGACCGGCTCGGCATCGACCGTCAGTCGGACGGCGGCCTCCTCTACCCGAGGTTCGTCCGCGCGATCGGGAACAACCTCGACCTCCTGGCCCTGGCGCCCACCACGCCGGGCGGCCCGGAGGGCAGCTACGGCAGCCGTGTCGAGAACGGCTGCACGCCCGGCACAAGCTGGATCTACCTGCAGCGCACCGCCGACAACCGGCTGCTCTCGCCGCCCGAGTGCGCGAACGTCTACACCAATCCGCTCACCCAGGCGGACGGAAGCCCCTTGCCCAGCGAGCTGCTCTTCGGCGCCGGCCATCCGTTTACCGGCGAGAGCTTCTCGAGCGAGATCGCCGGCGCCTCGTTCAACCTGATGCAGCTCCTCGTGACCTTCTCCGAGGAGTTCACCGACGGCCTGGCCAGCGTGCGAGGGTTCGTGAACCCGGAGCTCTACGAGTCGCGGTTCATCTACGACGAGGAGTGGATGTGGAACCCCGAGTGCGCGCCTCCGTCCAGTCCGCTCAACAACAAGACGCTGGAGGAGTGCGGCGGGCGCTGGTGGATCCAGGATACACAGTTCCCCTACGACCCGGACAGGAATAGCGGCGACCCGCACCACTCGGCCTACGGGGATCCCAACCGCGACCCGCTGGACGTGGATCTGAAGCGCTTCGACGACCCGGGCTACGACTACCGTGTGAGGCAGGCATTCAAGTGCCTGCCCAACCCGGACTGCTCGGGAACGGTGACCGGCATCAACCTGAACTCGCGCGTCGGCTGGCAGTCGACGGGCCTCGGAAACACCCCCGAGCCCGGGGAGGCGGTGCGAGCCAACAAGGTGCCGAATCCGATACCGCCGGGCGCGACCAACAAGCTGCAGCGCGACCCGAGCCTGCCGAACATCATGACGACCTTTCCCGACCTGCTGATGCGCGAGTGCAACTCGGCGCGCCGGGACTACCAGGATGGCATGACCCAGGCCCAGATCCGGGGCCTGTACGACGACTGCGGCACCCTGGCCAACGGCGGCGTCAACGACTGGACGGCGCGCGGCAGCGGCTTCTGGCAGGATCTGCGCCTGGGCAACAGCGGCGGCCAGGGCGGCCTGGTCGAGTCGATGCTGTGGGACTATGCGTTCACCGGCACCGAGAACGACCTGATGGCGCTGATTCCCTACTGCGAGAACCTCGAGTTCACGCAGCGCCACACCGATTCGATCGGCGACAGCAACCAGCAGCCGAACGGCCAGTCGGTCTTCGGCCCGACCCGCATCGACTGCACGCGGGGCGAGCAGGGCGAGGTGCTCGGCCGCGAGCGCTGCACCTACGTGACGCCGCAGTACTGCGGGCTGGTTCAGGCCGTCTTCAGCCTGGCCGGCCAGAAGCGGCCGATCCTGCAGGCCGGCGGCAACGGCACCTTCGGGCGCCGCACCATGCAGTGGCACTCGGGCAACGAGATCTACCTCGACTACGCGAAGCGCAACGTGCTGGGCTTCTCGATGGACTTCGCCGAGGACTACACGAAATCGAATTGGAGCGTCGAGTTCACCTGGATCGAGGGCGTCCCCCAGATCGACAACTCGAGCTACAACCTCACGACGGAGGCCGACGACTTCAACCTGACGGTCTCGATGGACCGGCCGACTTTCGTCAACTTCCTGAACGCGAACCGCACGCTCTTCATCAACTCGCAGTGGTTCTTCCAGTACCGGAAGGGCTGGAACGACGACTTCTCTTCGATCGGCCCGTGGAACGTGCTGGCCACCTTCACGGTGTTCACCGGCTACTTCCAGGACCGGCTCAACCCGACCCTGACCTTCGTCTACGACTTCCGCTCGAACTCGGGCGGAGCGCTGCCGCAGGTCAACTACCGCTTCTCCGAGGCCTTCTCGATGACAGTGGGCGTGTCGCTCTTCTGGGGCGAGCAGCGCCTGGTCAACATGCCGCTGAACCCGATCGCGCCGGCGGGACCCCGCGGTGGCCCGAATCCGTACATGGACGGCACGCAGCCGGGCCTGTCGCTGGTGCGGGATCGCGACGAGGCGTTCATGATCCTGCGGTACACCTTCTGACGTGCCCACGAGAATGGTGCCGAGGAGCCGACCCTCCCGGCCCCCCGGGCCCGCCTTCGCCGGCGCGCCTGCCCTTCAGTGCCCCCGCTGCAGGGCGTGATTCGTCGACATGCGTCGTCGCTGGGAGTCGTCGTACGGAAGCGACGTCACCCCGTACGACTCGCGCAGCCAACCGCCGCGCCCCGCGAGCGCGTTGAAGAAGCTCGCCGCGACCGGCTCGAAGACCGCGCCCGGGCGGCCGTCCGGCCAGGTCGGCGGGTCTTCGCGGTCGTTCGAGTAGCGGTGCACGAGGATGCCCACCTCGACGAGGCGACGTTTGCTGGTGCGGGTCACCCAGTACAGCGGCTGCAGGGTCTGGTAGTCGACGTAGATGGTCAGCGTCCGGATGGTCTCGGTGCGGTTGCGAAGCGCGCCTTCGATCACGACCGCGTGGCGGACGTCCCAGCGATCGCCGGCGACCGAGAGCCCGCTGTAGCCGTAGTTGCGCTCTTCGCGGACCGGCCAGCCGTCGTTCCTGCCATTGAGCGGCGCGATCACGTTCTGGGTGCCGCGTAGGCGCCACACGTAGGCGTTCGGCCGCAGGAACAGCCCCGTGAGTCCCGAGCGGGCGTTCTCCGAGATCGCGAGCGAGGGGCCTGCGGCCGGGTTGACGGCGCCGCCCTCGCCGAGCGCCACACCACCGCCCCCCGAGGTCTGGCCCGCGACCACGTAGCTGGGCACGAACGCGCCATCGACCCAGGGCGTTCCCGAGCGGCGCATCTTGCGCAGGCTCGGCACGTAGACGAAGACGTCGTCGGATTCACGCCAGCGCCGCTCGGTCTTCGGCGGGCGGAACTGCCGCCAGGCGAGCCCCCGGGCGCTGAAAGGCGCCTCGAACTCGCCCCCCACGGCCCAGAGCATCTTGTCGTTGCCGGACCAGCGGTAGGCGCTCTCGGGCAGGTCGGCGCGTCCGGCCACCTGGAAGACGAAGAACTCGCCGGTGAAGCGAAGCACGGGCCCGATGCGAGTCGGCAGGTTGGTGATGCGGAAGCGGCCGTGCGGGCCGGCGCCGCGCCAGCGCTTCTCGAGGTTCCAGGCCCACTTCGCCGCGGCCTGCTCGTCGCCGGGATCGATCCACTCCTGGGGGAAGGGCAGGCCCGCCGTGTAATCCTCGAGGTTGTTGTTGCCGTCGAGCGACGCCTGGCCGGCGAAGCGGTCGGTGGCCTCGCGATAGGCGCTGGCGGCGCCGTAGCGGCGGTGGCAGGGGCCGATCTCCATCAGCATGCCTTCGAAGAAGAAGGCGTCGCGGTGTCTCCAGACCTCTTCGGGCAGCAGGCTCTGGAGTGCCAGGATGCCCTGCTCGTCGACCCGCATGCCCTCCTTCAGGATCAGGGGGGCGGCGTCCTCGCTCTGGCCTTCGGCGCCGGGGGCCGCGCTCACCGCCGGGCACTCGCCCTGGGCCGGCGGCTCCGCATTCGCGACCAGGGGGCACGCCGCCAGCGCGACGACGGCCACGGACGCGAGAACGCGGTGACCAGGGGGTCGATCGGCGGATCGCACGGCGCGTGTGCGCGGTCGTGAGGCGGGTCGTCGGCTCACCGGGGGCCTCCCAGGCGGGTTCGGGATCAGGGGCCGCCAATCCTACCCCGCGGCTTGCTGACGGGCCCGGCGGGCTACGCTGTCGACGGCCTGTCCGAAAGGCGCCGTTCGCGGCGCGACTTCATGCGGTCGCGGCGGTCGCGGCGGTCGCGGCGGGCCCGGAGGGTCGTGATGGGCGCGAGGCGTTCGATCGGGGCGCCGCTCACGGTCGGCATCGTGCTGGTGCTGCTGGTGCTGGTCCTGGCCGTCGGCTGGCAGGTGCTGGTGTGGAGCGGCTCGAGCCCGAGCTTCGAGATCGGCTCGACGGTCGAGTGGCTGCTGCTGATCCTCGGCACCCTCTTCTTCGCCGTCGTGCTGGCGGGCCTGGTCTGGCTGAGCACCTGGGTGGCGGCCGAGATGCGCGTCAACCAGCGGCAGCGGGCCTTCCTCGACGCCGTCACCCACGAGATGAAGACGCCGCTGGCCTCCTTCCGGCTCGGCCTCGACACGCTCGGGCGCCACGATCTCGGTGCCGATCGGCGGGCGGAGTTCATCGGCCGCATGCAGGAGGATCTCGACCGGCTCGATCACACGGTCATGCAGGTGCTCGCAGCGGCGCGGGCCGAGGAGCGCGGTCGCCTCGCCGCCCGCAAGCTCGACGGCGTCGAGGTCGTCTCGGTCCTCGAGGAGTGCGCGCAGAAGGTTCGCGAGCAGGAGCACCTCGAGGCCGACGCGATCCGTCTGACCGGACGGGTGGCGGCCTGGGTGCGGGCCGAACGCCACGGCCTCGAGCTGATCTTCGGCAATCTGCTCGAGAACGCCGCGAAGTACTCGCGCGACCCGGTCGACGTGCGGGTGGAGGTGGCGGCCGTCAGCGACGGGCGGGTGACGATCGAGATCGTCGACCGCGGCATCGGCATCCCCCAGCAGGAGCTGCGCCGGATCTTCCAGCGCTTCTACCGGGCCGGTCGCGACGTGCAGCGTCAGGTGGCGGGGCTGGGGCTCGGCCTCTTCGTGGCGCGGGCGATGGTGAAGCGGCTCGGCGGGCGCATCGTGGCCCGCAGCGAGGGCAGGGGCCAGGGCAGCCGCTTCGTGGTGACGCTGCGTGCGGCGGCCCCCGGCGACCGCGCCGTGGCGGTCGAACCGGTCAGCGAGGCGGCTGCGGCCGTGGAGGAGCGCGCGAGGGCATGGCGCGCATCCTGATCGTCGAGGACGAGTCGCACATCGCCGACGGGCTCGTCTTCAATCTCGAGGTCGAAGGCTTCGAGACGCGGGTGGCCACGACCGGTCGCGAGGCCGCGGAGCTGCTCACCGATCCCGGCAACGACTTCGACCTGGTCATCCTCGACATCATGCTGCCCGAGATGAGCGGCTTCGAGGTTGCCCGCCGGACACGCGCGGCCGGCAATCTGGTGGCGATCCTGATGCTCACCGCGAAGGACGTCACGGCGGACGTGGTGCGCGGGCTCGAAGAGGGTGCAGACGACTACCTCACGAAGCCGTTCCGGTTGGACGAGCTGCTGGCCCGTGTCAAGGGCCTGTTGCGCCGCCGGCGCTGGGACGGTGTGGCGCCCGAGGAGGAGGGCTCGCGCGAGATCACTTTCGGTGACGCGACGTTGCGGCTCGACCGCTTCGAGCTGACGTCGCCGCGTGGTACCGTGAGCTTGACGGCGCGCGAGATGGGGCTGCTGCGGGCGCTCGTCGACCGTGAAGGCGAGGCGGTCACGCGCGGCGAGCTGCTCGAAGAAGTATGGGGCCTGCGTCCGGACACCCGGACCCGGGTGATCGATAGCTTCATCGTTCGGCTCAGGCGCTACATCGAGGAAGATCCCGCGAATCCCCGGCACATCGTTTCCGTTCGGGGTCACGGATATCGCTTCGAGCGCTGAGCGCCGACTCGAGGCGCCGCCGCGCCCGGCGAGGTCTTGTGTCGATGGCGCCGGACGTGCGAACCTTCGCTCGTGAGCGACATCCTCCGCATGCACGTGAAGCCCGAGCTGCGCGACCCGGCGATGGTGCTCGCGTTCGGCGGCTGGAACGACGCGGGCGAGGCGGCGACGACCGCCGTCGACTATCTCGACCACGCGATCCAGTCGGTGCCGCTCGCCGATCTGGATCCCGACCCCTTCTACGACTTCACGGTGCGCCGGCCGCTGCTGCGCCGTTCGGAAGACGAGGCCGCCGGCGTCGAGTGGCCGATCAACGAGCTGCGCTACGGCTCGATCGACGCGTCGCGCGAGATCGTCGTGGCCACTGGCGTCGAGCCCCACATGCGCTGGCGCGCCTACTGCGACGCCTTCGTGAACGTCGCGCTCGATCTCGGCGTGCGCCGCGTGGTGCTGGTCGGCGCGTATCTCGCCGACGTCGTGTACTCGCAGCCGGTGACGCTGTCGGGCCTGGCTTCCGACGACGACTCGCTGCGCGAGCTCGGCGTCGATCCGTCGCCCTACGAGGGGCCGACTGGCATCGTCGGCGTGCTGGCCGACCGCTTCCAGCGCGAGGGGATGTGGGTGGCCAGCTTGTGGGCCGGCCTGCCGCACTACATCGAGGCGACCCCCAATCCGCGCGGAGCGCTGGCGCTGCTTTCGAAGGTCACCGAGGCGCTCGACTTCCGGATCGACCTCGAGCCGCTGCGCGCCGATGCCGCCGAGTTCGAGCAGCGCGTCTCCAAGGTGGTCGCCGAGGACGCCGACCTCTCCGAGTACGTGCGCGGGCTCAAGAAGCGCGAGTTCGCGCAGTAGCGCGGCGCGGTCAGCCGGTGAGCTCGATGGACTCCTCGATCAGCATCACGGGGATGCCGTCGTCCACCACGTAGAGGACCTTCCCGTCCTCGCGCAGCAGGCCCTCGCCGATGCTCTCGGTGACCTTGTCGCCGCCGCGGTTGCGGAGGCTGCCCGCTTCGATCTCGCCGTTGAGGCGTTCGATCAGGTCCTGCGGGGCCGGGGCGACCGGCTGCCGGGTCTCGGGGCAGACGAGGATCTCGAGAAGCTCTTCGCTGATCGGCATCGGTCGGATCTCCTGGTTGGATCGGGCGCGCTCAGCGCAGCATCGCCGACGGATAGTCGAGCACGCGCCGGGCGACGATGAGCTGGTTGATCTGCTGGGTGCCCTCGAAGATGTCGTTGATCTTGGCGTCGCGAAACCACTTCTCGACCAGGATCTTGCGCGAGTAGCCCACCGGGCCGAGCAGCTCGACGGCCTTCTGGCAGATCCGCGTCACCGCGAGGCCCGCTTTCGCCTTGGCGGCCGACGCCTCGAGGTTGTTGGGGCGCCCCTTGTTCATCATCCAGGCCGCCCGCCAGGTGAGCAGCCGCGCGGCCTGCAGGTCGGCCTCCATCTCGATCACGTCCCGCTCGAGGGCGGTCAGCTCCCGGGGCGGCGCGTCGTAGCGGATCTCTACGCCCTGCCGCAGGAGCTCATCCTTCAGGAAGTCGAGCGAGGCGCGGCCCACCCCGACCGCCATGGCGGCGACGATCGGGCGGCTGGCGTCGAAGGTCGCCATCGCCCCCTTGAAGCCCTTGTCGCCGGTCTTGGGGCCGTCGCTCTTCTTCTTCTTGACCTCCGCCGAGCCGAGCAGGTGTCCCTTGGGGACCCGGCAGTTCTCGAAGCGCAGCGTCGCCGTGTCCGACGCGCGGATTCCCATCTTCTTTTCGCAGCCGATCACCGTCATGCCGGGGGTGTTGGCCTCGACGACGAACGACTTGATGCCCCCGCGCCCGGCGCTCTTGTCGATGGTGGCCCAGACCACCACGATGCCGCCGTCCTCGGTGGCCGCCTGCTCGCCGGCGGTGCAGAAGATCTTGTTGCCGTTGATGATCCACTCCTCGGTGGCCTCGTCCCACTCGGCGGTCGTCTCGATGGCGGCCGCGTCCGAGCCGGCGGAGGGCTCGGTGATCGCCATGGCGCCCCAGATCGGCCGACCGTCGCCGCGGAAAGGCGAGAGGAACTGCTCCCTCTGCTCGGGGGTGCCGGCGGCGCTCACCGCCGAGCCGCCGAGCGCGGGCGTCGGCATTCGCAGATACAGCCCGCAGTCGCCGTAGCAGATCTCCTCGGCCTGGATGCAGACGGTCACCATGCCGTCCTGGGGCTTGGCGACATCGATGGGCGGTCCCTCGCGGCCGGTCTTCCACCAGAAGTCGACCCACTCGCGCGGGAGAGCGTGCTCCTCCTCGTCGTATTTGCGCGAGATCGGCCGCATCTGCTCGTGGGCGATCCGGTGGTAGTGGTCCTTGGCGATGCGGCTGTTCTCGGTGAGCTCGAACGAGATCGGCATGCTGGGCTCTTCTTTCTGCGAGTGCGAGTGCGACTGCGAGGCGCGGTGGCGCGTCAGACGAGGGTCAGCGCCTCGAAGCTGCTGGTGAGTCCGCCGGCGTTTCTCAGGTACATCTCGGGCAGGTAGTCGCGAATGAAGCCGTGGCCGCCGAAGACCTGCACGGAGTCGTCGGCCACGCGCAGCGCGACCCGGCGCGCCTGGCCGTAGGCGAGGGCGGCGAGCCGGGTGACGTCGCGGCCCTGGTCGAGCGCCCAGGCGGCCTCCCAGGCGAGCATCCGCGCGCCGTCGATCTCGATCGCCATGTCGGCGATCTTGAAGGCGATCGACTGTCGGGTGGCGATGGGCGCCCCGAAGGTCTCGCGCTCCTTCGCGTACTCGCGCGAAACCTCGAAGGCCGCGCGTGCCATGCCGATGGCGGCCGCCGCGAGGCCGATGCGCCCGCGGTCGACGATTTCGCGCACGCCGGCGCCGGCCTCGCCGCCGAGGCGGTTCTCGGCCGGGACGCGGACGCCCGAGAGCGTGAGTTCGTGCAGGGGCAGGGCGTGGGTGCCAAGGTTCTGCTCGGGGCTTGCCTGGAGCCCCTCGGCCCCGCGCGGGACGAGGTAGGCCTGGGCGGCGCCGTTCTCTGCGGCGATCACGAGCACCTCTTCACCGCCGTCGAGCCAGGGCACCTGGCACTTGGCCCCGTCGAGGATGTACTCGTCGCCGTCACGCTTGGCGGTGGTGCTGGGGCGCAGCGCGTCCGAATCGAAGCGCGGCTCGACGATCGCCAGCGCGCCGGGCACGAAGCGCTCTCCGCAGAGCGTGGGCAGGATGCGCTGCTGCTGCGCGTCCGTCCCGAAGCGGGCTACCGGCACCCCGAGCAGTGACGGGCTGAGAATGCCCAGCGCCGTGGAGAGATCGCCCCAGGCGAGCTCTTCGGCGATCAGCACCCCGAGGATCGCCGAGGGCTCGCCTCCGCCCCCGTGTCGCTCGGGCAGGCCGTTGGCCACCAGCCCCAGCTCGTGGGCGGCGCTCAGCACCTCGGCGGGCAGCTGCCCGGACTCGTCGCACTCGCGGGCCCGGGGCCTGATTTCGTTGTCGGCAAACTGGCGCACGGTCTCGACGACCAGCGCCTGCTCCTCACTCGGCTCGAAGTCGATCATGATGACGCCAGAGCCTATCTCATGAGCCCCGGGGTGGTGGGCCCCGCCTGCGAACGATCGATCCGCCATGCGAAAACGCCGCGAAAAGCCAGGGCCCCGGGGTCTCGCGCCGCCCGGCGCGCTCGATCCGGCCGACGAGGGCCCGCGGTGGAGGCGAGGGGAAAAGGCAGCCGGTGAGCGTCATGCGTGATGGGCCTTCGGTCGATCGCGCTGCAACCATTCGATGCGTTGGTGGGCCGAGAGGCCCACACGAAACTCAGCCCGTGTGCGCTTGACGGGCCTTCGGGCGCAGTGTTATCAAGCGCGCGGCGCCGCGAGCTTTTCGGGCTTACGTCCGTTCGCGGCGCATGTGGATCCACCCCGTGCTCGAGGGTCGTCGAGGCTGTCGGCGGTCGCCTTTTTCGAACGCGCTCGAACGCGCTCGAATCGGAGAGGCGCCGTCGCGTTCACGGCTCCCGGTCGCGGTCCACCGTCATGTCCGGCCCGCGCGGGCCTGCGCTGTCGCCGCGTTGCCCGGGCCGGACGCTTTTCAGGGGCACAGACTTCGCGCATGAGCCCGACCCGAGACGCGCCTCGAATCGAATTGGCCACCGCCCGCCAGGCCGGAGTTCCTTTGGCGGGTGCCATCACGCGCGCTTCGGCAGGTGTGCGTGCGTCAGCGATGGCCGCGACCTGTGCGGTGCTGCTCGCGCTCTGGGCAGCGCCGGCGTTCGCTGCAGGCGGTGAGCACGCACACGAAGAAGAGGCGCACGCGGCGCCCTCCGGCGAGTTGCTCGTCGCGACCAGCGTCTGCGAGGCGCACGAGCTGCGCTTCCGCCAGGCACACGACCCGACGCTGCGCATCGAGATCCCGCCCGAGTTCGCGGGCCAGTGGCCTTCGCGCGAGGCGTGCGTGAGTGCCCAGGAGGCGTGGGATCCCGAAGCGCCCGGGCCGCTGCAGCCGATTCCGTTCAGCCACAAGCACCACGCGGGAGACTTCCAGATCGACTGCCAGTACTGCCATTCGGGCACGGATCGCTCGGCGTCCGCCGGCGTTCCGTCGGTCGAGGTCTGCATGGGATGCCACGCGCAGTTCCCGCCTCAGTACGACGAGATCGAGGGCATCCGGATCCTCAAGCAGCACTGGGAGGAGCAGACGCCGATCGAGTGGCAGCAGGTCTACCGCCTTCCCGAGCACGTCCAGTTCCGTCACAACCGGCACATCGAAGCGGACATCGAGTGCCAGCGCTGCCACGGGCCGATCGAGGAGATGGACAAGGTCTACGTGACACCCGACGAATTCTGGAAGTACGGCGTACCCGTCAAGAAGCCCGAGATGGGCTGGTGCATCAACTGCCACCGCCAGAACGACGCACAGATCGACTGCCTGAGGTGCCACTACTGATGACCGACCTCGATCGCCGTGACTTCCTGAAGCTGGTCGGCGTCGGAGCCGGAGCTGCCGCCACCACGGCGTGCTCGGACCCGGTGGAGAGCCTCGTTCCCTACGTGGTCCAGCCCGAGTCGGTCACGCCGGGCGTCGCGGTCGAGTACGCCTCGACCTGCACCGAGTGCCCGGTGGCCTGCGGGCTGCACGTGAAGACCCGCGAGGGCCGGCCCATCAAGCTCGAGGGCAACCCCGACCACCCGATCAACAAGGGGCGGCTGTGCAGCCGGGGCCAGGCTTCGCTCGGTCGCGCCTATCACCCCGACCGCTATCCGGGTCCGCTGAAGCGCGGCGCCGGCGGCGCCCTCGCGCCGACCGACCGCGACTCCGCCCAGGCGGCCATCGTCGCGAAGCTGAAGGCTTCGGGCGGGAAGACGGTGATCCTCGGTGGACCCGTCGGCCCCACCCTGGGCTCGGTGATCGACGACTTCGCGGCGGCTGCAGGCGCGCAGCGCATCGTCTACGAGCCGTTCGCTCACGACGCGCTGCGGGCCGGCACCCGGGCCGCCCTCGGCGTCGCGTCCCTGCCGATCATCGACGTCGGTCGCGCGGACCTCATCGTCGACCTCGGCTCGGACTTCCTCGACACGGGCCTCTCGCCCACCGAGAACTCCAGGCAGTTCGCCGACGCGCGCGACGTCAACGAGCACTCCGGAGGCGGTACGCGGCTCGTCTCGGTCGTGCCCAGGCTCGACCTCACCACGACCAACGGTGACAAGTGGATCCCCGCCCGCGCGGGCAGCCAGGGCGACGTCGCGCTCGCGCTCGCGCGCGCCGTCATCGACCGGCGCGGCCTGCCCGACGGCGTGGACGCGGCGGCGGTGAACGCCTTCCTCGGCAGCGTGACGACCGCTACGGCCGCCGCGGCCGCCGACGTGCCGAAGGCCGACCTCGACGCCCTCGTCGAACAGCTGCTGCACGCGAAGAGCCCGCTGGTGCTGCCGCCGGGCGCCGCCTACGCGGCCTCCAACGCCACGGCCACGGCCACGGCCGTGATGCTGCTGAACGCCGTGCTCGGCGCCGTGGGCACGTCGATCGTCGTGCCGCCCGAGACCCAGGGGACGGCGCCGGCCTCGATGAGCGAGCTGCAGGACCTGCTCGCCGCCATGCAGGGCGGTCGCGTTGCGGTGCTGCTCGTTCACGACGCCAACCCCGTCTACTCGCTGCCGGGCTTCGCCGAGGCGATGGCGAACGTCGACACGGTCGTTTCCTTCGCTTCGCTCGCGGACGAGACCGCCGAGGCCGCCGACTACGTGCTGCCCGACCACTCGGCGATGGAGACCTGGGGGGATGCGGCGCCGCGCCCCGGCGTGCGCTCGCTCGTGCAGCCGACGCTGCGGCCGCTGCTCGACACCCAGGCCGTCGGCGACACGCTGCTGGCGCTGGGACGGGGTGTCGGCGGTGACCTGCCGCAGGGGTCGTTCCGCCAGGTCCTCGAGGCCGCGTGGTCCGACACGAACTGGCGCGACGCGCTGGGCCGCGGGGGCGTCTTCTCGGCCGGCACGGCGGCGCCTGTCTCGATCGGAGCGGGCCTGGCCGACGTGCGCTTCTCGCCGGCCCGGCTCGAGGGCTCCGGCGCCCATACGCTGATCGCCTTCCCGCACTCGTTTCTGGGCGACGGGCGCGGCGCGGCGCTGCCCTGGCTGCAGGAGATCCCGCACCCGGTCACCAAGCTCTCGTGGAACAGCTGGGTGGAGATGAGCTTTGCGACCGCCGAGTCGCTGGGCGTCGGGTTCGGTGACGTGGTGTCGGTGACCACCGCCGCCGGCACGATCGACGCATCGGTGTTCCCGCGCGGCGGCATTCGCGAGGACGCCATCGCGATCCCGATCGGGCAGGGCCACAGCGTCGGCCAGTACGCGTCGATGGCCAACGACGGCGCGCCCGGCGAGGCGCGCGGCGTCAACGTGACCGGCGTGCTGCCCGCCAGCTCCGACGCGAACGGCAGCCGGGTGTGGCTGGGCACGAACGCCTCGCTCGCCAGCGCCGGGAAGTTCCGCCGGCTGGCCCTCTCGCAGTGGACCGACAACCAGCGCGGCCGCGGGCTCGCCCAGAAGGTGACGCTCGCCGAGCTGGCCGGGCACGGCGACGATCACGGGGACGGCCATGGCGGTGGGCACCACGACGGGCCGCCGCACACCTTCGATCCGGCCTACGACGCCGATCCCGACCAGCCCTATCGCTGGGGCATGGCGGTCGACTCCGACCGCTGCAACGGCTGCAGCGCCTGCGTGGCGGCCTGCTACATGGAGAACAACGTCGCGGTGGTCGGCGAGACCCAGGCCATCCAGCACCGCGAGATGAGCTGGCTGCGCATCGAGCGCTACATCGGCGAAGGCGACCAGACGGGCGGCCTCGAGCGGCGCCCCATCCCCGATCGCGAGAAGCTCGGCGAGCTCGACGTGCGGCACGTGGCGTTGCCGTGCCAGCACTGCGGCGCGGCGCCCTGCGAGGGTGTGTGCCCGACGTTGGCGACGTACCACAACGTCGAGGGCATGAACGCCATGGTCTACAACCGCTGCGCGGGCACGCGCTACTGCGCGAACAACTGCAGCTACAAGGTCAGGCGCTTCAACTACTGGGACTACGGCAACCGCAACTTCCCCGGCCTGCTCGGTCTCATGCTCAATCCCGACGTCACCGTGCGACAGCAGGGCGTGATGGAGAAGTGCTCGTTCTGCGTCCAGCGGATCGAGACGGCTCGCCAGACGGCCAAGAACGAGGATCGCGACATCCGGGACGGCGAGGTCGTCACGGCCTGCCAGCAGTCCTGTCCGACCAACGCGATCACCTTCGGCAACTGGCGGGACGACGGCAGCGCGCTTGCGAAGGCGGCCGACGAGCCGAATCGCGCCTTCCACCTTCTGCAGTACCTGAATACCCGGCCGGCAATCACCTACCTCGCGCAAGTCGAGCGCGATGACCACGAGGGATCGCACTGATGGCGCCGCCGCCTCCCGCTACCGCCGTGGCCGACGCGATGACACCGCCGCCGGTGCCGCGCGACTCCCGAGCCAACGTCGACATCATGGCCGTGACCAAGGGCTTCCAGTGGCCCTGGTTCATCGCGCTCACGCTCGTGGTGCTCGGCGTCGTCCAGGCGTTCCTTGCACTCGCCTACCAGACCTACTGGGGCTTCGGCGTCGCGGGCTACCAGGCGCCGGTCTTCTGGGGCCTCTACATCGTCACCTTCGTGTTCTGGATCGGCATCGGCCATGCCGGCACGTTGATCTCGGCGATCCTCTTCCTGTTCCGCGCCAAATGGCGCAACGCCGTCAACCGCGGCGCCGAGGCGATGACGGTCTTCGCGGTGCTCACCGCGGTGCTCTTTCCGGTGCTGCACCTGGGCCGGCTCTGGAAGCTCTACTACCTGCTGCCCTATCCGAATCAGCGGGCGCTCTGGGTCAACTTCAAGAGCCCGCTGCTCTGGGACGTGTTCGCGATCAACACCTACATGTTGATCTCGATCGTATTCTTCTACATCGGCCTGATTCCCGACATCGCCATGGCGCGTGACCGCGCCACCGGCATCAAGAAGATCGTCTACACGGTGCTGGCTCTCGGCTGGCAGGGCACGGGCGTGCAGTGGAAGGCGCACAGCCGCGCCGTCCTGCACCTCTCGGGCCTGGCCACGCCGCTCGTCCTCTCGGTGCACTCGGTGGTGTCCTGGGACTTCGCGATGTCGGTCGTGCCGGGATGGCACGCCACCATCTTCGCCCCCTACTTCGTCGCTGGCGCCGTCTTCGGCGGCTTCGCGATGGTGATCAACGTGTTGGTTCCGGTGCGGCGGATCTTCCGGCTGGAGCGTTACCTCACCGACTACCACTTCGAGAACATGTCGCGGTTCATCCTGCTGACCTCGACGATCTGCGGCTACGCGTACATCATGGAGTACTTCATCGCCTGGTACAGCGGCGTCGAGCCCGAGCAGACCTCGTTCTGGCTGCGTGCCTTCGGGCCATACTGGTTCTCGACCTGGTGCATGATCTTCTTCAACGTGGTCTTTCCACAGTTGCTCTGGTTCAAACGGCTGCGGACCAACATCCCGTTTCTCTTCATCCTCTGCTTCTTCATCAATCTGGGGATGTGGTTCGAGCGTTACGTCATCATCATCACGTCGACCTCGCGTGAGTTCGTGCCCGGCGCCTGGGGGCTCTACATCGTGAGTCCGGTCGAGCTGTCGGTGCTGGTCGGCAGCTTCTGCTGGTTCTCCATGTGGTTCCTGCTCTTCCTGAAGGCGTTCCCGGTGATCGCCATCAGCGAGGTCAAGGAGCTGATCATCCACGAGAAGGAGCACGGGGGAGCCCACTGATGCCTACTCTCGTCAGCATCTTCGACCTGCCCAGCGACGTCGCGACCTCGGTGCGCAAGCTCAAGGCCCGGGGCTTCGACGATCTCACCACCTACTCGCCGGCCCCTTTCCCCGAAATCGAGGACGCCGAGGATCCGGCGCCGAGCCGGGTGCGCCGCTGGACCCTGATAGGCGGCCTGCTGGGCGTGGTGACCGGTTTCGCGTTCCAGATCTGGGCCTCGCTCGAGTGGCCGATCAAGATCGGTGGCAAGGCCTTCGCGTCGATCCCGCCGTTCTGGATCGTCGGCTTCGAGCTGACCATTCTGTTCGGCGGCTTCGCGACGCTCTTCGGCCTGCTCGCCGTCGGCCGGCTCTTCCCGCGCCGCCTCGATCCGCACTACAGCCGCCGCTTCTCGGCCGAGGAGTTCGGCGTAGTGGTGCGCTGCGAGGAGCGCGACGTGAGCGAGATCGAGGCGCTCCTGCGCGAGCACGCCGCGAAGGAGGTGAACCTTGTCGAGTCGTGAGCACGGTTCGCGCGGGGTGCGCGTTCTCGTCGCGCTGTG
This sequence comes from uncultured Spirochaetaceae bacterium, assembly GCA_964515335.1. GTDB lineage: Bacteria > Myxococcota_A > UBA9160 > UBA9160 > UBA4427 > TMED88. The sequence goes on along the minus strand of CAZETS010000004.1, from coordinate 25,743 downwards.
CCTCGGCGTGATGTCCACCGGTTCACTCGGTTGCTGGGAGCAGGTCTCCGCCGAGTGGTGGCCGCAGATGAAGCGTCAGCTCGCCGTGCAGGCCTTCGAGTACAACCCCTACGCGCCCGTCGACGGCGAGCAATTGATGCCGCCGGAGGGGACCGTGCCGGTCGGCAATCCCTACCCGGACGTGGCCAGCCTGCCGCTCCTCGAGCAGGAGTCGCTGGCGAACCCGGTGCCGGCGACGCTCGCGTCTCTGAAGAACGGCGAGAAGCTGTACGCGCGCTACTGCGAGACGTGCCACGGCCCCGACGGCCACGGCAACGGTCCGGTGGCGGGGCCGCCCTTCGGCACCGGTCCGTTCGGCCTGGTGCTGCCCGTGGGAGGCCCGGCCAGCGTCGCCAAGGCGTTCAGCGACGGCCACATCTACGCCACCATCTCGATCGGCCGCGGCCGCATGCCGAGCTACCGGCGGATCCTGCCGGAGCATCGCTGGGACATCGTGAACTACATCCGTGAGATCAACGGTCAGGGAGGGCGCCAGTGAGTTCCTCGTCCGGCGCCGTCGAGCAGGCGCACTCGACCGGTCTGCCCCAGCCGCTCGCCGGCTTCTGCGGCGCGCTCGTCGCACTCGGGCTGCTCGCCTTCGTGGCAGGGCTGGTCCGCGACCCCCAGGCCGCCTGGTTGGCATTCCACAGCAACTTCATCTTCACCACCATGCTTGCCTGCGCGGGACTGGTGCTCGCCTCGATCTACACGATCGTGGACGCCCAGTGGTGCGGCCCCTACCGGCGCTTCGCCGAGGGTCTGGCGGCGTGGATCCCGTTCGCTTTCGTGCTGTCGATCGTCGGCATCTTCGGCGGCCACTACCTCTTCGAGTGGATCGAGCACCCCGCCCACGGCAAGGAGGCCTGGCTCAATCCGACGCGCGTCTACACCACGGATCTGGCGCTGCTCGGCGTGATGTCGCTGCTCGCGGTCGCCTACTTGAAGGCCTCGACGCGCCCGACGCTGCGCGGCCTCGCTGAGGGCGGCGACGGCTTCGCGAAGCGCATGGCCGAGCGCTGGACGAGCGGCTGGGAGGGCGACGAGGCCGAGAGGGCCGCGGCCAGGAAGAAGACGATGCGGCTCGCCCCCCTCATCTGTCTGCTGTTCGGCATCGGCTTCTCGATCTTCAACTTCGACCAGGTCATGTCGATGGAGCAGCTGTGGTTCTCGAACCTGTTCGGGGCCTACGTGTGCTGGGGCGGCATCCTCTCGGCGGTGGCGGCGTCGACGCTGCTCGGTGTGCTGCACCGCGACGCGCCCGACTGGCGCGGTCAGATCACCGAATCGCGCATGCACGACATCGGGAAGATGCTCTTCGGGTTCTCGATCTTCTGGATGTACCTGTTCTGGTCGCAGTACCTGGTGATCTACTACGGCAACATGCCGGAGGAGACGTTCTTCTTCCGGGACCGCCTCGGGCCGCAGTTCATGATCGACAAGGGTTACAGCGAGCACGGCTTCGCGCTGGGCTGGGCGCCCTGGGACTTCGAGTGGGCACGCCTCGCGGTCGGCTACGGGTGGGTGTCGATGGTGGCGTGGTCGCTCTGCTGGATCATCCCGTTCTGGGTGCTGCTCGGACAGCGGCCGAAGGTCACCAAGTGGATCGTCGGTCCGGTCAGCTTCGGCGTGATCCTCGGCATCTGGATCGAGCGCAACCTGCTCGTCTGGCCCTCGGTGGTGAAGGACGACATGACGGCGTTCCTCGGCATGATTCCGATCGGCATCGGTCTGGGCTTCGTCGGGGCCTTCGTGCTGGTGTTCCTCTTCTACTCGAAGGTCTTCCCGTCGCTGGCGCTCGCGCGCGAATCCTGAGCTGCCGGCCGCATGCCGCCGCGTGAGCGCGGCGGCATCGACGACGCGCTGGGGTACTCTCCCCTCGTGGAGTGGCGCACCCGCAGAGCGACCCCGCAGCCCGCTGCCGAAGAGGCCGCGGAGCGGGGAGGGCCGGTCGTTTTCGAGGACGACGGCTTCCGCATCCTCCACGGGCGCCGGGGCGGCGTCATCCGCTATCGGGACATCGTCCACCTGGGCGTCTCACGTCGGGCCGTGGCGATCGGTACGACGCGCGACACGGTCGTGCTCCGCCGCCGCTTCTTCGCCAACGAGAAGGCCATGCGGGCCCTCGACGCCGCGCTGCGCGAGCGCGTGGCGGCGCTGCCCGGCGGCGAGCTCCGACTGGCCCGGATGGTGGAGCTGGACGCGCTGGCGCGCGCACGGGCCTCGCACGTCGCCACCTACGTGTTCATCGCCGCCTGCCTGATCGCCTTCGGGAAACAGTGGGACGACCCCTTTGCCACCCACGCGGGCAGCTTCGTGCCGGCCCTGGTGGGTGACGGTGAGCTCTGGCGGCTGTTCACCGCGCACTTCCTGCACGACACGGTGCTCTTCCCGCTCCACCTCGGGCTGAACCTCGTCTGCATCCTGGTGGTCGGTTCGCTGGTCGAGCGGGCGCTCGGCAGCCGTCGAACCGTCGTCGTGATGGGTGTCTCGGCTGTCGGGTCGATGTACGGCTGCATGCTCGCCGGCTACGGCCCGACACTCGGCGCCTCGGGGGTCGTCGCCGGCCTCGCGGGTGCGCTGCTCTGCATCGAGTTGAACGGCAGCCGCCGACTGCCCGTCTGGTGGCGCGTGCCGCGCCGAATCTTCATCGCGGCGATTCTCGCTCAGGGCGTGGTCGATTGGTTCGTCCCGATCATCGCCGGGGCCGCGCACCTCGGCGGTTTCCTGACCGGCTACCTGGTCACGCGGCTCTTCGTGTCCGACGCGCTGCTGCGGCGGCCGGTCGGGCTGCCGACCCGGCTCGCGGCCGCCGCGATCGTGCTGGCGGTGGGGGCGTCGGCGGTGGCCGTCGGGCCGCTGATCGGGCGGGACGGCGCCGCCCTCGAGCGCCATGCCTTGCGGGTGCTGCACAGCGACCGCGCAACCGCGCGCGAGGACAACACGGTGGCATGGGTGATGGTGACCGAGTCGCAGCCGAGCGACCTCGGCGTGCAGATGGCGGCGGCGCTCGCCGAGCGGGCGGTCGCCCAGACCCAGCGCCGCAACCCGGATCTGCTCGACACCCTGGCCGAGGTGCTGTTCGTGCTCGGCGACATTCCCGGTGCGCTGATCGCCATCGACGAGGCGATCGAGCTGTCCGGCGGCGAGCCCTACTTCGTCGAGCAGCGGCGGCGCTTCATCGGAGAGCGCGCGCCCGACGACCGCCCGGCGCCGCCGACCCGGCCCTGGCTGGGTCGGCCGCGAAGACAGGCGCCCGATCGCGGCGTGCCGCCGCCCGACCACGCGCCGGACGACGGCGTGTTCATCTGAGCAGCCGCGACCGTCGACGGCGAGTCCGAAGCCGCGCGTCGCCCATCGTGGATCGGGTCTAGGGCTCGATCTCCTCGCCGTCCACCGGCACGTACACGTCGCCCTCGTAGCTGTCGCCGATCAGGGCGTGCAGCTGGGCGTCGAAGAAGGGCGGTGGGCGCAGGCGCACGAGCACGAGGCCCTCGACCTCGGCGCGTGTGGCGAGCGCGCCGACCGACTCGATGTCGGTGTGGACGGCGCGCTCGGCGGCGAGGCGCTCGAGCGAGACCGCCACTCCGGCCTCCTCGATGGACTCGTCGGGCGGCACGTAGACGCCGTCGTGCACGAGCAGGTCGGCGCGCGCGGCGAGCTGTACGAGATCGTCGGCCCCCCAGCCGGTCCCCGAGACGACGATCGACTGCCGGCCGCGATCGAACCGCCAGGCGAGGGCGGGCAGCGGTCCGCCGCGAAGCGCAGCCGCGCGCAGCCGCACGCCCGCGAGCTCCTCCTCGTGACCGTCGCCGACCTCGTTCACCACGACGCGCCGGCCTTCGGCGGGCAGGGGGAGGGCGCGTCCCAGTGCATCGAGGCCGGTCGCATGGGCGGCCAGCAGCCGCTCCACGAAGGCCCGGGTGCCGGGCGGACCGGTGACGTGGAGCGGTTCGCTCCGGTCCTGCAGCCAGCCGGTCGAGACCAGGTCGTCGAGGCCGACGGTGTTCTCGGGCAGCAGGTTCGTGAGCAGCACGTGCTGCGGCTGGCTGACCGGGATGCCCGAGCGCCGCAGGGCCTCCGCGACACCGCGGCCGGCGTCCACCAGCACCACGTGATCGTCCCAGGCGACCGCGATCGCCGGACCGAGGCGCGACGGATTCTCGCGGTCCGAGCCGGTGCCGGCGGTCACGAGCGTGAGCCGGTCGTAGCTTCGGGGGGCGAGGGGGGCGAGCTCCTCGCCGAGCTCGGCGGCACGCCAGATCACGAAGGCCGCGACCCAGGCGATGCAGACCATCACGAACATTCCGAGAAAGAGGGCCAGCCGGGCGTTCATCCAGCGAATACCACCGTCTTGTTGTCGTAGACGAGGATGCGGTCCTCGACGTGCCAGCGGACGGCCCGCGACAGCACGGTGCGCTCGACGTCCCGCCCCTTGGCGACCAGGTCGGTCGGCGTCTCGCGGTGGCTCACGCGAATGACGTCCTGCTCGATGATCGGCCCCTCGTCGAGGTCGGTGGTCGCGTAGTGGGCGGTGGCGCCGATCAGCTTCACGCCGCGCTCGGCGGCCTGATGGTAGGGCCGGCCGCCCGCGAAGGCCGGCAGGAACGAGTGGTGGATGTTGATGATGCGGGACGCCCATGCGTCGATGAAGTCGCCGCTCAGGATCTGCATGTAGCGGGCGAGCACGACGAGATCGATGCCGTTCTCCTCGAGCAACGCCCGCTGCTTGGCCTCGGCATCCGCCTTGGTGGAGGGGGTCACGGCGATCACCTGGAACGGGATGCCGAACTGATCGGCGACCGGGCGGAGCTTCTCGTGGTTGCTGACGATCAGGGGGATCTCGCAGCGCAGCTCGCCCGCGCGGTGGCGCAGCAGCAGGTCGTAGAGGCAGTGGTCGGTCTTCGACACGAAGAGGGCGACGCGCTTCATGTGGCGCGCGTAGTCCATCCGCCACTGCATGCCGTGGCGCGCCGCGACCGCGCGCACCGTCGATTCGAGGCGGCGGGCGGCGGCGTCGGGGTCGGGGCCCGCGAGCTCGGGGTCCTGGAAGTGGATGCGCTGGAAGAACTTGCCGGCGATCGTGTCGGTGTGCTGATCGGCGTCGAGGATGTTGGCCCCCTGGCCGTAGAGGGCCTGGGCGAGGGAGGCCACCAGACCGGGGCAGTCGTCACAGGTGACGAGCAGGGTGGCGCGATCGGTGGCGCGATCAGGCGGCAAGGGAGCCTCGGCGGTGGTTGGGGGCGCCATTCTCCATCAGGAGCCCGAGGGCGGCCAGGCCCGGCGCGGTCTCGGGGACGCGGCCCGCGACCCCCGTGGAGCGCCTGAGAGGCCCGCCGCTGCCCGATCGGGCGCTGTGGAACGCCGCCCGTCCTTCCGATACGTTGAGGACAGGGGTTTCACTCAATCCCGAGTCCTTGCTGTGCGTTCGTAGGGAGCGTGTGGTGCGGGCGGCCCGGAGGGGCGGACACGGCGCCCACCCCGGCCCGGGAACCAGGCGAGGGAGTTTTGGGAACTCGCCATTCGTCACTATGCCGGCATGGAGGTGAGAATGAATCAACGTAGCACTACGGCGAGTGAGGTGGCGGCGTCCTGACGCCAAGCATCACCGTCAAGTTACAGGTGCTGCGGGGACGCAGGTTCCCAGCGCCACCGTTCCCGGGATCGCGGATGTCGTAGCCGCTTCGGGGCCTCTGGCCCGATCCCGGGAATTCATTTGCCCGCTCGCCGACCAGGGCCGACCAGGGCCGATGGGGCCGTTGGGGCAGATGGAGGCGAAGCGCCGCGCAACCCTCAGCTGCGCGCGTACATGCCCGCCAGCACCATGCCCGAGGTGATCCAGCCGAGCACGGCGCCCGCCACGCCCGCCCGCCCGGCCAGGCGATGGCGAGCCAGCATCTCGCCGGTCGCCGGGGGCGCATCGGGCGAGTCGTCCACTGCCGCGGTTCGCGCCAGGCGCCGCCCCAGCGCGAACGCCGTGGTGCCCCCCAGGAGCATCACCAGCACGCACAGCTCGTGGACGCGCAGGACGCCGACGTGGACGGCGCCCCAGCTGGCGAGGTCCTCGCGGCCGAGGAACGCGAGCTTGAACGGGTACGAGAGCAGGAACGCCACGACCAGCGACCCGGCGATCCGCATGGCTCGGCGATGTCGGGCCACCTCGCCCCTTCGCACGAGACGCACGCCGCTGAGGGCCACGCCCATCAGCACGCCCAGGTTGACGAAGGCTGCGGTCCAGTAGGCGAGCTTCGGGTCCACCGTGCTGGCTCCTGATCGGGCCGGGGTGGGTGGAGAGCAGTGCCGGCCGCCCCGGGGCGCAGCCGACCACCCGATCGGAGCAAAGCCGCCAGTGTAGCGTGCGGACATGGCCGTTGACCGCACCTGGGCGCCCCGCCGCGCGGGTCCGGGCGCGACTGCCGTGCCCGGACCACCCCGCGCCCGCGGCTGTTAGCATCCCGGCATGCAGGCGGTCGGTATCGTGCCCGCGCGCTGGGGGTCACGCCGGTTTCCCGGCAAGGTCGCCGCGCCGATCGCGGGAACCGTGATGATCGAGCGCGTCTGGCGGGCGGCGCGTCGCAGCGCGCGGCTGCGCGACGTGATCGTGGCCACCGACGACGAACGGATCGAGCGGCTGTGCGCCGGCTTCGGGGCCCGCGCCGTGATGACGTCCCCCGATCACGCGACGGGCACCGACCGCGTCGCCGAGGTGGCCGCGGAGCTCGGCGACGACGTCGTCGTCAACGTGCAGGGCGACGAGCCGCTGATCGAGCCCTTCGTGATCGACGCCGCCCTCGACGCGCTCGAGCGCGATCCCGGCGCCGCGATGTCGACGGTCGCGCATCCGCTCGAAGCGGGCGCGCAGGGCGATCCGAACCGCGTGAAGGTCGTGCTCGACACGGACGGCCGGGCGCTCGACTTCTCGCGGGGCGTCGCGGCGCGCCCGGACGACGGCGTGCGCGGCTGGCAGCACGTGGGCCTCTACGCCTATCGGCGCGACTTCCTGCTCGAGTTCGTCTCGCTGCCCCGGGGCCGCGCCGAGCAGGCGCGCGACCTCGAGCAGCTCCGCGCTCTCGAGCGCGGTCACCCGATCGCCGTCGGCTGCATCGAGGGCTGGCGGAGCGCGCCGGTCGACGTGCCGGAAGACGTCGCGACCGTCGAACGACTGCTTCGCGGTGAATCGCCTCGGCTCGCCGTCGGGTTGGGGCCGTCGACGTGATGGCGGACTTCGGGCGCGCATGAAGGGCAGTGACGGTCTCGGGGGAGAGCAGGACGCGCGGGCGCCGGGCCGCCTGACCGGCTGGCTCTCCGGCGCGTCGACGCCGGCCTTCGTCCTCTACGCGGTGGTGGCGTCGTTCGGCGCGTACTTCTGTATGTACGCGTTCCGCAAGCCGTTCGCCGCGGCGCGTTTCGAGGGCGAGGTCTTTCTCGGCGGCTCCGTCGAGCTCAAGTCGGCGATCATCATCAGCCAGGTGATCGGCTATGCGCTGTCGAAGTACATCGGCATCCGCGTCGTCTCCGAGATGCCGCCGCGCCTCCACGCTCTGGCGCTCGTGGGATTGATCGCCTGGGCGGAGGCCGCGCTCTTCGTCTTCGCCGGGCTGCCCGGAGACGCGAAGGTGATCGGCATCTTCCTGAACGGGCTGTCGCTCGGCATGGTTTGGGGACTGGTCGTCCGCTACCTCGAGGGTCGCGTCACGTCCGAGCTGCTCCTGACCGGGCTGTCGGCGTCGTTCATCCTGGCGAGCGGCGTCGTCAAGGACTTCGGCCGCGGGCTGATGAGCGGGCGCATCGCCGAGCTGTGGGCCGAGCTTCCGGTGATCGGGTCGACGCTCGCCGGTTGGATCGGACAGGTGAGCGAGTCGTGGATGCCCGCGGTGACCGGGCTCCACTTCTTCCCGCCCTTCGTGCTCTTCGTCTGGATGCTCGCCCAGCTGCCGGCACCGACGCCTATCGACACCGCCGAGCGCCACCGCCGTGAATCGATGGACGCCGGGCGCCGGCGTGCTTTCTGGAGAGCCTACTGGCCGGGCCTGGTCCTGCTGATCATCGCCTATCTGATGCTCACCGCGTTCCGCGACTTCCGCGACAACTTCGCGGTCGAGATCTTCGACGGCCTCGGCTACCCCTACGTGGGCAACGAGACGATCATCACCCGCGCCGAGACGTGGGTGGCGATCGGCGTGGTCGGCTCGCTCGCCACGCTGAACTTCTTTCGCGAGCAGCGCCGCGGTTTGCTCGCCACCTACGCGGTGATGACCGGCGGCACGTTGCTGCTCGCCGGGGCGACCGTCGCCCTGGATCTCGGCTGGATCGACGGCTTCGCGTGGATGACCCTGGTGGGTCTGGGCTCGTACCTCGCCTACGTGCCCTACGGCTCGCTGCTCTTCGAGCGCTTGATGGCGAGCAGCGGTCTGGTCGGCACGGCGGTGTTCGCCATCTACGTCGCCGACGCGGCGGGCTACACGGGCTCGGTCGGCATGATGCTCTACAAGGACTTGATCGCGAGCGAGATGTCACGCGTCGCGTTCTTCAAGGCGTTCACGTGGCTGATGGCGGCGGTGGGTGCGATCTGTCTGGTCTGGAGCTGCTGGACGTTCTTGCGCCGGGCGGAACCGGCCTCGCCACCCCGCGACGGCTGATCGCGCCCGACGAGCCGGCGCCCCTCTCCGGTCGAGTTCGCGGGGGCGGCGGCGGCGCTACAGCCGGATGCGGGTCGGCTGCCTGCGTGCCGAGTTCCGGTGCAACCAGGCGCCGAGCACCATGCCCGCAGCGAAGATCGACGCGCCGGTGATCCACTCGGGATAACGGGCGCCCGCGCGCAGCTCCATGTTCTCCATGGTGAGCTGCTTGATCTGCGACTGCTGCTCGCCGTCCTGGCCGGTCAGGGTCCGGTTGTCCGAGCGGAGCTTGGCGGTTTCCTTCTCGAGCGAAGAGAACTGGTCGGTGAGTGTGGCCACGCGCGCCTCGGCCTGTGCGAGTCGTACGGTGGGCGGCGGTTCGGGGCGCAGGTAGCCCTCGGGAATCCAGCCCCGCTTGGTGTCGCCGTCCTCGTCGGTGATCTGCACGTTCGTCCAGTTGTCGCCGCGGGAGACGATGCGCACCTGGTCACCGGTCGTGACCACGCCGACGATGCGGTACTCGGTGCCCGGCCCGGTGCGGACGTTCAGGCGCACCTCTCCGCGAACCCAGCCGGTCTCGGCCAGGCCGCTCGACGCGAATCCGAGCAACAGCACGAACGCGAGAGCGAGCACCCCCCTACGCTTCAAAGTTCCTGAGACCTCCTGCCGGGGCGTCACGCCTTTGGGCGACGGGCGAGCGTAACGGATGGTTCGCCCTCGTGCCTCCGGCAAGCCGCGCCGTGTGCCCCGCGAAACCCACCAGGCGAGCGCGGCGCCAGAGGCATCTGTGAGGTGATTTCGCATCGGCGCGCCGGTCGTGAGACGGGCGGTTGGATCCCGTGGTTCGTGCGATCGTGGGGCGTGCGCGAGAAGCCGGTGCTCGGGCGGGCAGGCGACGAGCTGGTTTCGAGCCGGTCTCGAGCAGGTTTCGGGGAGGTCGCATGAGATCGCGTTGGCTCTGGATCACGCTCGCCGCACTCGCTGCACTCGTCGCCCTTGCGCCGATCGGTACGGGCTTCGAGATCGAGCGCCGCTACCTCGAGTTCGTCGAGCGGGCGGGCGTCGCCGACGGCGTGCAGATTCGAGGGTCGATCGAGCGTGGGCTGTGGAGTTCTCACGCGGTGACGGTGATCGAGGTCGACGACGATCCCGAGCCCATCGTACTGATGCTGAGCCACGAACTGGTGCACGGGCCCGTGCCGATCGGCGAGCTCTTGCAGGGGCGCTCGCCGTTCACCCTGGCGGCGGCCGTCGTCGACACCCGCCACCACGCCGATCCGAGTGTGCTTCCGCGCCTGGCAGACGCCCTGGACGGCGAGCCGCTGGTGCGTCTGGTCGCCTGGCTGCGGTTCGATCGCTCGGTCGACCTGCGGCTCACTTCTCCGCCGCTCTCCCTCGACGACGGATTCGAGAGCGAAGGGCTGCGTGTCGACGCGCGGTTCGAGCCGCAGGGGGAGGGCCTCGGGGCCGGCTGGATCCGCGCGTTTCCTCTCGCCCTGCGCGGTCGAGAGGGCGAGCTGTCCCTTGGCGCGATGGAACTCGTGCTCGAGATGCTGCCCGAGGGCAGCGCCGTCCGGGCCGAGGGAACTTTCCGGGCGGACGGCATCGAGCTGGCCGGCGACGGTGGGCCGGTTCGCGTCGAGCCGATCAGCGGCCGCTACTCAGGCACCTTCCTCGACGGCGTGCTCGGCTCGGGCGAGGCCGCGTTCGAGGTCGGGGACGTCTTCGCCGGCGGTGAGCCGTTGCTGACCGGCGTGCGCTTCGAGGAGACCTGGTCGCAGGGGCCCGACACGACCCTTCGGGCCTTCGAGACCAGGCTGGTCTTCGACTCGCTGTCGAGGCCGGAAGGCGCATGGGGGCCCGGCGAGCTGGTGCTGGCCGTGCGCAACGTCGACGCGAACGCCGCTCGGGACTTCCGCGACGCCATGCAGTCCCTCGGCGACGCCGACGGCGCCGGGCAGCAGTTCTTCGCCGAGTGGATGCCCCGCCTGCTGGGTACGTCGCCCGAGGCGGTCCTCGAGTCGCTCGCGCTCGCGTCACCAGACGGCGAGCTGACCGGGCGCGGGCGCATCGGCGTCGACGGCAGCGAGCCCGAGTTCCTGACCGACCCGATGACGATCTTCATGCTGACGAGCGCCGAACTCGAGCTGTTCGTCCCCGAGCCGATGCTGAACGAATTCGTCGAGGCCCTGCTGATCGAGAGCGTTCGGGACGAGATGGAAGGGTTCTCGCCGGGGGACGTCGCCGACATGGCGGCGATGATGCGCCAGACGACCCTCGCGCAGCTCGTCGGACAGGGGCTGCTGCTGTCCGCTGACGGCGGCTACCGCATCGACCTGCGCCTGTCGGGCGGCGTGCCCACGCTGAACGGCCGGCTCGTCGACCCGAGCCTGCTTTCCCTCGTCCAGGGGGGCTAGAGGCTATCTCACGAACCCCTCTGGTCGTCTTCGGGCAGGCCGCGTTGGCCGGCGCCCCGCATCATCGGGCCGCGCTTCGCGAAGGCGCCTCCCTGTTCGGCGCCGGCTCCGGTGGTGAGTCCTGCGTCGACCAACAGCGTGTGCCCGGCCACGTAGCCGGCCTCGTCGCTCGCCAGGAAGAGGGCGGCGTGCGCGATGTCCTCGGGCGTGCCCGTGCGCCCCGGGATCGGGGACGACGACGCGAGTACACGGGCAACGTCTTCGACTCGATCCGGATCCTGGTAGACGACGTCCGCGACCATCTGGGTCGCCATGTTGCCCGGAGCGATGCAGTTCACGCGGACGCCGTGGCCGATCAGCTCGGCGGCGACGTTGCGGGTGAGGCCGACCAGCGCCGACTTGGCGGCCGCGTAGGCGTGGGGGCCGAGACCGCCCTGCACGCCGGCGATGCTCGAGGTCGACAGGATCACGCCCGACCGTCGCGGCTTCATGACGCGGGCCGCGTGCTTGATGCACAGCACCACGCCGCGCAGGTCGACGTCCATCGTGAAGTCCCACTCGTCGATCGGCAGCTCGTCGATCGGTCCGTAGGTTCCCACGATGCCGGCGTTCGCGAACATCACGTCGAGGGCGCCGAAGGTCGAGACTGCCGTATCGACCGCGGCGGCGATCTGCTCTTCGTGCCGGACGTCGACGCGCTCGAAGCGCGCCTGCTCTCCGAGCTCGCTCGCCAGCCGCTCGCCGCGATCGGTCTGCAGATCGGCGATCAGCACGTTCGCGCCCTCGGCGACGAACAGTCGCGAGGTCGCCTCGCCAATGCCGCTTGCGCCGCCCGTGATCAGCGCCGTTCTGCCGTCGAGCCTGCCGGCCATCGTGTCGCCTCCCTCTCCCGGGTGTCGGACTTTCGTCGCGTCGTTCAGTCGGCCGGATCTTCGCTGCGCCGTTGTCCGGGCCGCAGGGCCTTTCCGGTGGTCTCCGTCCAGCCGATGTGGAGCGCGAGCCGATCGATCCGCCAGCCGTCGGCCGTGCGTACGAGGCCGTCCTCGTAGCGGCCGCCGAGCAGCCAGGCGCCGTCGGGGTTCCAGTGCTGCGCCTGCACCTCGGCGCGGCAGACGGCCCGGTCGTCCTCGAGCTCCACCAGGTGGTTGCTGATGATGTGCTGCGTCGTCTGGTAGCCCGCGATCAGCTTCATGGTCTGCTCGACCCAGGCCTCCGCCGCGATCGCGCGATGCTGGACGCCGCCCATGTTCACGTCGAGCACGTCCGTGAAGCACGACCTGAGCAGCGCCGCGTCGCGCCGGTCGATGCCCCGTGCGTAGCAGCTCAGCACATCCACGATCGCGTTGCGGTCCAGCAGCCGGGAGAGCGTGGCCTCGGTCATGCGAGCGTCCTTCCTGCCGCCGGTCGGATCGGCGAGCCGCGGAGTGTACTCGACCGGCGGCCGCTTCAGCGTCAGCGTCCGCGGCGCGGCAGGCCGGAGAGGATCAGGATCGCACCGCCGACGATCGTTCCGCCGAGCGGCAGAGGTGCGCCGACCACCACGGCCGCCACCGCCGCCGCCAGCAGCGATCGAGCGAAGCCGCGGCCGGCCCGTCGGCGCTCGATGACGAAGGTGAGGGCGAACCCGGCGAGCGCGCCGACGGCGATCACGACCGGAGTCAGCGCCATGCCGCTCAGGAGGTTGCTGCCGAACAGCAGCCAGTCGAGCCCGAGGATCGCGAGCCCGGTCCACGGATCCAGCCACGGCCGGCGCGCCGGCGTCAAGGCGATTCCGCGCGAGAGTGCAGCCGCATCGGGTCGGGCCTCTAGAAGAAGTCCATCGACAGCTTTCGCCGTTCGGTCGAGCGCGCGAGTTCGGACCAGATCGCTTCGTCGAGCGCCCGCGCCGGTTCGGCGTCGAGTGACTCGACGTGGGCGTGCAGCTCGATCAGCAGCCCGCGCAGCTCGGCGTTCTCGCGCTCGAGTGTCGAGATCTCGAGGCCGGCCGGTTCGGCGTTGCCGGCTTCCCGCAGCCGCGTCGCGAGAGCGTCGTCCTCGACGACGTCCACGGCCTGCGCGAAGAGGGTGCGGATCGCCTCGTTCTCCTCGACGCGACGCGCGGCGGCGCGCTCGAACTCTTCGCGCACCGCGAGCAGCAGGGCGCCGAGCGAGCCCGCCGTCGACTGCGCGTAGGACGTTGGCAGGCTCGGCCCGAGCTGCGTCATCAGTGCGATGGCGCTGACCTCGAGCATGCGATCGACGTCCGGCTTCATGGCGAGAGCCTTCCGAGTGCGTCGAGCAGCGCGCGGTCCTGGGCGTTGCCCAGGAACCAGCCGGAGAGTGCGAGGATCAGGTCCTGGTTGCGCCCGTCGGTGAACTCCCGCGCGCTCGACACCCAGATCGCCCGACCCTTCACGCTGGAGAAGACCTCCCACCAGCGCAGGGCCTCCGGGTCGGCGTGAAGCCCGCTCGACTCCTCCCAGATGCGGATCGCCTCGTCGCGCGGGGCCAGGCCGCCGCAGCGATCGTCGCGGGCCCAGCGCCAGACCGGGTTGAGGCTCCAGGCGAGGTCCTCGAGCGGATCGCCGAGGTGCGACATCTCCCAGTCGAGGATCGCGTGGATCCCGCCTTCGGCGTCGTAGAGGAAGTTGCCCGTGCGGAAGTCGGCGTGGACGACGGAGAGCCGCTCGGGGGCCGGTGGCGGATGCGCGCGCAGCCAGCGGATGCCGGCGCGCACGATGGGCTGCGGGGCGAGTTCGTCCTCGTCGATCACCTGCTCCCAGCGGGCGAGCTCGCGCGACCACGCCTCGGCCGGCGCGACGGCGGGCATGACGGTCGTGAGGCCGAGCGCCTTGGGGTCGGCCTTGGCGATCTCGCCGAGGATCGACCACTTGCGCCGGGCGAAGCGCTCGGCGTGCTGCGCGTACGGCGCTTGGGTGATGGCCTGCGGGCTCGACTCGTAGCCGGGCAGCTCCTCCATCACGAAGAACGGGTGGTCGAGATAGCCGTCGCCCTCCTCGAGCCAGAGCGCTTCGGGAACCGGCACCGAGGTGCCGTGGAAGGCCCGGTAGGCGGCGAACTCGGTGGCCCGCTCGGTCTCGATCAGGCTGCCGGGCGGATCGCGGCGGAGGATCAGCCTGCGCTGGCGCTCGACGCCCCTCTCGTTCCAGGTGAGCACGAAGCGATACGTCTCGCGCGAGGCGCCACCGAAGATCCGCTCGAGCCCCTCCACGCGGACCTGCTCGGCTTCGTCGAGCCGCCCGGCAAGGTAGGCGGCGAGTCTGGGCTCGATGGGCTCCACGCCGTCGCATTGTATCCTACGTGCTCCGCCGATCCCCGACGCGGCTCGGGCGAAACGTGTCGGCAGGTGCTGGCAGGTGCTGGAAAGAAGAAGAGGAGGACCCGAGACCCGTGACCACGAGTGCGATCCGAGCAATGGCCGACCGCTATCCGCGCCCCGACTGGGTGCGGCGGGTGAACGCAATGGCCGAGGCCGTGGGCGGCGCGCGTCGGCTGATCCCGCTCGACGCGGACGAGCTGTTCGAGCAGGCCACGGCGTCGCTCGGCGGCCTGCCGCCGGGTGACTTCGGCGACCCGGGCTGGCGCGGGCGCTTCGAGGCGCTGGTGACGGCGCTCGATCGCACCAACATGCACGTCGTCGGCCGGCTGCTCACGAAGGAGGAGGTGCTGCGCTCGCTGCGCACGCGCCTGCTCTTGAATCGCGCCCGCCACGAGGATCCGGGGATCGACGACGAGGCGATCGCCGCGCCGATGATCGTGACCGGCCCGGCGCGCTCGGGCACGACGATCCTCTTCGAGCTGCTCTCGCTCGACCCGGGCCTGCGTGCGCCGCTCGCCTGGGAGGCGATCCATCCCGTGCCGCTGCCCGAGGGCGCCGATCCGGATCCGCGTCCGTTCGCGAGCGAGTGCGAGCAGGAGCTGTGGGCCGACGTCCAGCCCGAGTTCGCCGCGATTCACGAGCTGCGCTCGGACCTGCCCGTCGAGTGCGTGACGCTCACGACCGCTTGCTTCTGCGGACCGCACTGGCCGATGGTCGCGCAGATGCAGGACTACCCGGACGATGCGGCCGAGATGTACGCCTTCCACCGGCGCATCCTCCAGGTGCTGCAGCGTGGGCGCGAGCCCCGTACGTGGCTGCTCAAGACGCCGGGCCATCTGCTCACCCTCGACCTGCTCTTCGCCACGTATCCGGACGCCTGGGTCGTGCAGACGCACCGCGATCCGGCGAAGACCTTCCCCTCGACGATCAGCACGACGGCGATGGTCCAGTGGATCCGCACCAGCGAGATCGACCTGCCGCTGCTCGTCCAGGCGATTCAGGGCGCGTTCGGCTTTGCGTTGAACAACGTCGCCGAGCGCCGCGGGGCCGGCAGCGTCCCCGACCGCTTCGTCGACGTGCACTTCCGCAACATGATGAAGGACCCGGTCGAGACGATTCGCGCCGCCTACGCGGGCATGGGCAGGCCCTTCGATCCCGAGCACGGTGAGCGCATCCTCGCCTACCTGGCCGACAAGCCGAAGGGCAAGTTCGGCGTGCACCACTACGCGCCCGAGGACTGGGGGCTCACCGCGGACGGGCTGCGCTCGGCGCTCGCACCCTACATCGAGCACTTCCGGGTCGAGCTCGAGTGACGGAAGGCGAGCGCGCGTGACCGTCGGCTTGTTCATTCCGTGCTACGTCGACCAGCTCCGGCCGCAAGCGGGTCTGGCGGCGCTCGATCTGCTCGAGTCGCTGGGTTGTGCGCCCGAGTATCCGCGCGGGCAGACGTGCTGCGGTCAGCCGTTCCTCACGGCCGGACGGCTCGGCGAGGCGTGTCGACTCGGTCGCCGCTTCGTCGAGGTCTTCACCGGCTACGAGGCGGTGGTGACGCCTTCGGGAAGCTGTGCGGCGACGGTGCGGCACCGCCTCGCGTCGCTGGTCGGCGACGAGAGCGCCCGGCGGTTGGCGAGCCGCACCTTCGAGCTCTGCGAGTTCGTGGTGGACGAGCTCGGTGTTTCTTCGCTCGGCGGACGCCTCGATGCGCGCGTGGGTCTGCACGCGAGCTGTCACGCCCTGCGCGACCTGCGGCTCGGCGCGCCGAGCGAGCAGCTTGGCGCGGGTCGTGAAGATCCGGCCCGGGTGCTGCTCGAGTCGATCGACGGCGTCGAGATCGTGCCGCTCGCCCGTCCGGACGAGTGCTGTGGATTCGGGGGTGTGTTCGCCGTGGAGGAGGAGGCGGTCTCCTGCCGGATGGGCCGCGACCGCGTGGCCGACCACCGCGCGGCAGGCGCGGAGGTGATCGCGTCGACCGACGTCTCGTGCCTGCTGCACATGGACGGTGTGGCGCGCGCGGGGGGAGCGCCGATCCGCACGGCCCACGTCGCCGAGCTGCTCGCGATGCGGAGCGCCACGTGAGTCACGCCGAGCGCGCGGCAGCCTTCGTGTCCGACGCCGAGCGGACGACCTGGCACGACGCGTCGCTCTGGGGCGTGCGCGGCAAGCGCGACGCGGCTGCGGCCGCGCTGCCCGACTGGGAGGCCTTGCGCGCCGAGGCGGCCGGCATCAAGCGGCACGCCCTCTCGCGCCTGTCCGAGCTGTGGGAGCAGTTCGAGGTGCGCGCCACCGAGCGGGGCGCGGTCGTCCACTGGGCCCGGGATGCGGCCGAGCACAACGCGATCGTGACCGGGCTGCTCGAGTCGCGCGGCGCGCGGCGCGTGGTGAAGAGCAAGTCGATGCTCACGGAAGAGTGCGGCCTGAACGCGCACCTCGAACGCCGAGGCATCGAGGTCGTCGACACGGATCTCGGTGAGCGGATCGTGCAGCTCCGCCGAGAGCCGCCGAGCCACATCGTGATGCCCGCCATTCATCTTCAGCGCGGCGAGATCGGCGAGCTGTTCGCGCGCGAGATGGGCAGTCCGCCCGGCCTCGACGATCCGGCCGAGCTCACCGCCGTAGCGCGCCGGGACATGCGGCAGCGGTTCCTCGCCGCCGAGGCGGCGCTGACCGGTGTGAACTTCGCGGTGGCCGAGACCGGCGGCTTCGTGGTCGTCACCAACGAGGGCAACGCGGACATCGGGTGCGCGCTCGCGCCTCTCCACATCGCCTCCGTGGGGCTCGAGAAGATCGTCCCGGAGCGCGACGATCTGCCCGTGTTCCTGAGTCTGCTCGCGCGCTCGGCGACCGGGCAGGCGATCACCACCTACACATCGCACTTCCACGGCCCCGCCGCGGCCGGCGCTGAGCTGCACATCGTGGTGGTCGACAACGGGCGCAGCAGGCTGCTCGGCCGCGAGCCGTATCGCGAGGCGCTCGCGTGCATTCGCTGCGGTGCGTGCATGAACACCTGCCCGGTCTACCGCCGCAGCGGTGGGCACAGCTACGAGTCGAGCGTGCCCGGGCCGATCGGCTCGGTGCTCGGCCCGGCGCGGGCCCCCGAAGCCCACGCGAGCCTGCCCCACGCCTGCAGTCTGTGCGGCTCGTGTGCCGAGGTGTGCCCCGTGCGTATCCCGCTCGCCCAGCAGTTGCTGGCCTGGCGCGGCGAGCTGCGCACGCATCGTCCGGGGGGCCGAGGGGTGGCCCTCGCGCTTGCCGTGGCTGGGCGGCTGATGCAGAGCGCCGCCGCCTACGAGCGGGTGGGCGGCCTGATGAGGGGGGTGGCCCGGGCCCTTCCGAAACCCCTGCTGGCCCGGCTGATGGGTGCGTGGACGCGCGGCCGCGCCGTGCCGGAGATCCCCGACCGGAGCTTCCGGCAGCTGCTCGACGAGAGAGAGGAAAGGCGTGGCTGACGGGCGCAGCGCGATCTTCGCGGCCTTGCGGGCGGCCGCGCCGGCGGCCGTGGAGCGGCCTCCGCGAAGCGCGTGGGCGCCGCTCCCGGGTGATCGGCGGACGCGCTTCGCCGAACGCGTCGCCGCGGCCGGAGGCGAGCTGGTCGATTCGCGCGGCGTCGAGCTGGCCGACACCCTGCGCGGGCTGGCCGGCCTCGCGACCGCCGGGCACGTGTGGTCCGCGCTTCCCGAGTTCGCCTCCCGCGGCCTCGGCACGGCCGCGCAGCGGCCCCACGATGCGGCGTCGCTCGAGGTCACGCTGGTGCGTGGCGAGATGGGTGTGTCCGACTGCGGGGCGATCTGGCACGAGCCCGGGTCGCCCCTCGAGCGGGCGGCGGCCCTGCTGGCCGAGCACCTCGTCGTCGTGCTGCCCGCCGAGCGCGTAGTCGAGCGGCTGCGTGACGCCTATGCGCGGATGGACGGCCTGCCCACGTCCTTCGGCTGGTTGCTCTGCGGCCCCTCGAAGACCGCCGACATCGAGCAGGCGCTCGTGCTCGGCGCACACGGGCCGCGATACGCCACCGTGGTGCTCGTGTGATCGGCGCCGCGCCGCGACACGGCCGTGCGAGCGCGCTTCAGGCCGAGGGCCGGATCCTGTAGCGGATCGGCAGGTGCTTCAGGCCCACCACGAAGCTCGACTTGATCCACTCGCGCTCGCCGGCGGGCTCGACCCACTCGAGGCGGGCAGCCAGCTCCTCGATCAGTGCGCGCTGCGAGCGCCGCGCGAGGTGGGCGCCGAGGCAGAAGTGTTCGCCGACGCCGAAGCCGAGGTGCCGGTTCGGGTCACGGGTGATGTCGAAGCGGAAGGGATCGTCGAAGACGTCCTCGTCGCGGTTCGCCGAGCAGTAGAACATGCCGAGGTGGTCGCCCGCCTTGATCTTCTTGCCGCAAAGCTCCGTGTCGCGCGCGGCCGTACGGCGCATGAAGTTCACCGGTGACGCCCAGCGCACGATCTCCTCGACGGCGCTCGGCACGAGGTCGGGGTTCTGCTGCAGCCGATCGAGCTGGTCGGGGTTGTCGAGCAGCGCCGCCATGCCGCCGGCCAGCGCGTTCTTCGTGGTGTCGTGGCCGGCGGTGAACGTGATCAGGTAGAAGCCGAGCGTCTCGAGCTGGCTCAGCGGCTCGCCCTCGATCTGGCCGTTCGCGAGCACGCTGGCCAGGTCTTCGCGGGGGTTCTTCTTGCGGTCCTCGATGATGGGATTGAAGAGCGAGAACAGCTCGAGGCCGAGCTCCATGGCGGCTTTGTCGCGGTCTTCGCCGGGGCGCCCGAGCTCTTCGTCGTCGAGCGCGAACAGCTGATTGGTGAGCCGGAGGATCTCGGGCTCGAGCTCGCGCGAGAGCCCGAGCGCGGTGCAGAGGATGCGCAGCGGGTGCGCGGCCGCGACGTCTATCGCGTAGTCGCACTCGCTCTCGCCACCGTCGCCTGCGAGGCGGTCGACGAGCTCGCGAGCGCTCTTGTCGATCTCCGCGTCGAGCCGCCCCAGGGCGCGTGGCGTGAACCAGGGGCTCGCGACCTTGCGGAAGTGGCGGTGCTGCGGCGGATCCATCTCGATCAGCGTGCGCATCGCGCCGATGCCCTCCTGGCGATCGATGTCTCGATTCGCCTGGAGGAGCATGATGCCCGGGTAGCTCTGGAACAGGTCGGGCTGCTTCGAGATCGTGCAGATCTCCTCGTGTCGGGTGATCGCCCAGAACGGATGGAGATCTTCGTGGTCGCACCAGTGCACCGGCGACTCGCGCCGAAGCTGCTTCCAGATCTCGTGGGGCGGGCCGTTCTCGGCGTAGTAGCCGGGGTCGACGAGTTCGATTCCGTTGGTGATCGGCATCGGGGGTTTCCTTCGAGGGGGGTCTGTCGGACCGGGCGCGAGTCGGCGGTCGATGAGGCTATCGCGCCGTGTAGGCGCCGTCGATCGGCAGGGCGACGCCGCTGATGAACGCGGAGTCGTCGCAGACCAGGAAGAGGGCGGCGCTCGCGACCGCCTCCAGCGTCACCATGCCCGGCAGGGGGTTCATCTGTGCGAAGCGCTTGCGGGTCTTCTCGGGTTCGGGCGAGGTGGTGATGAAGTGCTCGACGAGGGGCGTCTGGACGACGCTCGGGCAGATCGCGTTGGCGCGGATTCCGAAGGGCGCGTTTTCGACGGCGACCGCCTTGGTGAGGTGCACCACGCCGGCCTTGGAGGCGCTGTAGGCGGGCAGGCCGGGCAGGCCGTTCAGGCCGGCCGTGGAGCCGGTGTTGAGGATCACGCCGCCGCGCTGCTCGATCATCACCGGCAGCACGAACTTCATGCCGTAGTAGACGCCGTTCATGTTGATCGCCATCACGCGATCCCAGTTGCCGAGGTCGCTGTCGCCGGTGGTCGCCTGATCACCGTCGATGCCGGCGTTGTTCATCATCACGTCGATTCGGCCGTAGGCGTCGCGCGCGGCGGCGACGAGCGCTTCGACGCTGTCGGGATCGCTCACGTCGGTGCGCACGTAGGTGCCGCCGATCTGCTCGGCGAGGGATTTTCCCGCCTCGTCCTGGACGTCGGCGACCACCACGCTCGCGCCCTCGTCGGCGAAGAGGCGCGCGCAGGCCTCGCCGATACCGGAAGCGGCGCCGGTGACGATGACGACCCGATCTCCGAGCTTGCCCAAGCTGACTCTCCTTCGACCGTCTGGCCGTCGTGGTTGCATGCGACCGCGAGCCGCGCAGGCGGGCGGCCGCTCAGTCTCGGTCGGCGGTCTGCGCGTGACGCTGGGCCGCTTCGGCGAACAGCCGCTCCGGGCCGTCGCGCCAGGTCACGTGCAGGGTGTTCGCCGCGATCCGCCAGCCGTCCGCCGTGCGACGGAGGCCCGTGTCGTACCAACCGCCCAGCACGAACCGTTCACCGCCCAGGACGTGGCTCGCCTGGACGTCGGAGGTGCAGTGCGCCGCGTCGCCGTTCACTCGGACGAGGTGGTTGGCGGTGAGGTGCTGGGTGGCGTCGAATCCCGACAACCCGGCGCGCACGCCGGCCACCCAGTCGTCGCGGCGCATGCGGGAGGCCGGAGCGCCGTTCCACGACGACAGGTCGATGTCGACCTCGTCGTCGAAGCAGGCGGCGAAGAGCGACCAGTCGCGGCGGTCCACGCCCCGGGCGTAGCCGTACAGCACCTCGCGGATGGCGAGGTCGTCGGACAGCCGCGCGGCGCTGGGATCGTCCACCCGACCACTCTATCCCGAGTGGCGGGTTTTCGCGTGTGTCGTGCGGACGACGGCTGGCGGGCGGCTCGCAGAGGGGCGTTCGTGGGGCTGCTAGCCTCCCGCCGGCCGGCCCGCACCCGGGGCTGTCGCGGAGCGGGGGCCGGGTGGTGCGAGACGGCGAGACGTCGAGCAGAGAGGGGTGTGCCGGGGTGAGGGGGGTGGACACGGGGCGCTCGGGCGATCCGGCCATCGAGGGCGTCGGGCTCGGGCTGCGTTCCGACCACGAGGCGGACTGGTTGGCGGGCCGCGGCGGTGCGGCCTGGCTCGAGGTGCTGGCCGACAACTACGCGCACTCGTCCGGCCCGTCCCGACGGCGGCTGGCGGCGCTGCGCGAGCGGCACCCGATGGTGCTGCACGGCGTCGGCTTGTCGCTGGGCTCGACCGATCCGATCGACCGCGACTACCTCGGGCGGATCGCCGCGCTCGCCCGCGACCTGGCGCCCGCCTGGATCTCGGAGCACCTCGCCTGGACGTCCGCGGGTGGCCGTCACCACCACGAGCTGCTGCCGCTTCCCTTCGTCGACGAGAGCGTCGAGACCCTGGCGCGCAACGTCCGCGAGGTGCAGGACGTACTCGGCCGCCGGATCCTCGTCGAGAACTCGGTGGGCTACCTGCGGTTCGCGGCCTCGCAGCTTTCCGAGGCCGAGTTCGTCGTGAACGTCCTCGAGGAGGCGGATTGCGACCTGTTGCTCGACGTGAACAACCTCTACGTGAACGCCCGCAACCACGGCTACGACCCGCTCGCCTTCCTCGACGCCCTTCCGGTGGAGCGCGTCCGGCAGATGCACCTCGGTGGCCACGACGACCACGGCGACATCCTGATCGATGCGCACGGCAGCGCGGTCGCCGAGCCGGTCTGGGCACTCTTCGCCGAGGCGGTCTCGCGCCTGCCTGGCGTGCCGGTGTCGATCGAGTGGGACCGCGACGTGCCTGCCCTGGAGGTGCTGCTCGGCGAGCGGGACCGCGCCGAGGCGATCATCGCCGCGGGCCCCGGCGCCGAGGACGGGAAGCTTTCGCGTGCTTCGTGAGCTGCAGCTCGATCTGGCACGCGCCTTCCGGGAGCCCGCGCCCACCGGCGAGGCGTCCCGGCGCGTGTTGCCCGGGTTGCTCCCGCTGGGTCGAGCGAGCGCATCGCGATCTCTCGACGTCTACCGGAGTGCGCTGCGTCATGCGGTCGAGGAGGCGCTTCGCGAGATCTTCCCGGTCTGCGCCGAGCTGGTCGGCGACGACTGCTTCCGCGAAATCTCGCGCCGGCACTTCGCGCGGCACGCGTCCCGGCGCGCCGATCTCGCTCGCGTGGGCGACGACCTCCCGCAGCTCGTCGCGTCGCTCGGATTCCTCGACGGTGTGCCGTACCTCGCCGACGTGGCGCGGCTCGAGCTGGCCCTGCATCACGCCGCCGACGCGCCCGATCCGCCCTCACTGGCCGGTGACGGCGCGGCCGAGCGGCTCGCCGAGGCCCTGGCGGGCGCGCCGCATCGCTGGCGATTCCTGCTGCCTCCCTCGGCGACGCTGATCGCGTCCGAGCACCCCGTCCGTGCCATCTGGGAGGCGCACCGCGCGCCGCGCGGCGACGAGTCGTGCTTTCGGATCGAAGCCGCAGAGTTGCCCGAGAGGTCGATGGTCTGGCGCGCTTCCGACGGTCTGCGCGTCGAGGCGGTCGAGCCCGGGCTGTGGCCGCTGCTGCGGGGGATCGAGCGGGGTGCGGCGGCCGCCGCGTTGCTCTCGCTCGGTCACGACGACCTCGTGCACTCGCTCCAGGAAGATTCTTGCGATCACGCAGCCCGGCTCGCGGACCTCGAGCGGCTGTTCGAGCGGGGCTGGATCGTGGGCGCGGAAGAGGTGACGGACTGATCCGCGCCGTTCGAATTCGAGCGGACGACGCGTCAGGGCGGCGTCCGTCTTCGAGCAGGCAGTAACGACCACGATAGACGAAAGGGAGGGACCGATCCGATGAGCAGGTCGAACAGGTCGAAGAAGACGCTTCAGCTCGCGCTCGGCGGCGTAGTGGCCGCCGGTCTGATGACGAGTGGTGCGAGCGCCCACGCGAAGCCCGAGTGGCAGGGCCACGAGAAGTGCTACGGAGTCGCGAAGAAGGGCATGAACGACTGCGGGACCAGCCACCACAAGTGCGGGGGCATGGCGAAGGCCGACAACGAGCCCGACGAGTGGATCTACCTGCCGAAGGGCACCTGCGAGAAGCTCGCCGGCGGCAGCACTTCGCCCAAGAAGTAGACCGCGCCGCCTCGGCCGCGGCGTCGGGAACGAGAGGAGCCGCCCGCGCGGCGTAGCCGCGGGGCGGCTCCCTTCGTCGTATGCGCCTCACGCACGATCGGCGGACCGGGGCCGCTATGTTGTGGCGCTTTTCGGGACCGGGGGGGCGGTGCATGACAAGGCGTCGGGGAGGATCGCGCCGGCTGGCCGCCGCAAGCTTCGCGCTGCTCGCCGCTCTGGCCGTGTGCTTGCCGGCCCTCGTCGCAGCGGCCGACCCCGCGACCCCTGGCGCGGAAGTCGAGGCTTCGCCCGTGCCGGGTGCGGCGACACTGTCGCAGGACCCCGTCGAGGAGATCGTCGTCCTCGCCGACCGCGTGCCCGAGACGGTGCTGCACGTGCCCGCGGCCGTGAGTGTGGTCGATCAGCAGGCCATCCAGGCCGCGCGCCAGCAGCTCACCCTCGGCGAGTCGCTCGTCGCGGTGCCCGGGGTGTTCACGCAGAACCGGCAGAACTTCGCCCAGGACCTGCGGATCTCGATTCGCGGCTTCGGGGCTCGCGCGCGCTTCGGCATTCGTGGCATCCGGCTGCTCGTGGACGGCATCCCGACCACGCTGCCCGACGGACAGGGGCAGGTCGACACGCTGCAGCTCTCCACCGCCGGCCGCATCGAGGTGATGCGCGGGCCGTCGGCGTCGCTCTACGGCAGCGCGGCCGGCGGCGTGATCCGCATCGAGAGCGAGTCGATCCCCGACGAGCCGAGGATGTCGGCCCGGGTGGCTGCAGGCAGCAACGGCTACCGGGCCTACGACGCGAAAGCCATGGGAAGGAGCGGTCCCGTCGGGGTCCTGCTCGGGCTGTCGCGCCAGGAGACCGGCGGCTACCGGCAGCAGAGCCGGATGGAGAGCAACGTCCTGAGCGGGCGCGCCGAGTGGGCGATCGACGACGACTCGGAGCTCACCGCCTACACGAACTTCGTCTACGGGCCGATCGCCCAGGACCCGGGCGGCCTGAGTGCCGCGCAGGTCGCGCAGGACCGCCGCCAGGCCCAGACCTGCAACGCGCTCCTCGACGCCGGCGAGCGAGTCAACCAGCTGAGTGGCGCCGTCAAGTACCGGCGCGCGTTCGGCGAGTCGAACGAGAGCACGGCGGTCGCCTGGGCGGGCTGGCGCGACTTCGCGAACCGGCTGGCGTTCGGGAACAACTGCGTCACGGGAGGACTGCCGGGCACGACCGGGACGCTCGACCGGGTCTTCGCGGGTGGGAGCCTGCAGCACGCCTACGAGGCCGAGCCCTTCGGGCTCGACAACCAGCTGCTCGTCGGCGGCGGCTTCGAGCTGCAGCGCGACGATCGACTCAGCCGCAGGCTGTTTCAGCAGGGCGTCGGGACGGTGAGGCTCGATCAGGCCGAGGACGTGACGGGTCTGCGGTTCTTCATCCGCGATGAGCTGGAGCTGCCCGGTGATCTGACCGCCGGCTTCTCGGTGGGCTTCGACTGGCTGCAGTACGACGTGGCCGACCGGGTCGGTGGCAACTCCGGTCAGCTCTCGTACGACGAGTGGAGTCCGAGCGGCACGCTGCGCTGGAGCCCGCACGAAGCGGTGAACCCCTACCTGCGCATCTCGACGTCCTTCGAGCCGCCGACGACGACCGAGCTGCGTCCGGCCGGCGGCGGGACCGGATTCAATCCGAACGTCGTGCCCCAGCGGGCCGTCAACTACGAGGCGGGCGTGAAGGGCCTGCTGCCCGGCACGCTGCGTTACGAGCTTGCCGTGTATTACGTGCGGATCGACAACGAGATCTTGCGCGTCCGCATCGCGGGCGAGGACCTGTTCCGAAACGCCGGACGCTCGGAGCGCACGGGCGTCGAGGCCGGTCTCACCTACCGCCCGATCGAATCCGTCACCACCACGCTGGCCTACACGTTCTCGGACTCGTCCCTGCTGGCGCACCGCTCGCGGGACGGCAGCCAGAGCTTCCAGGGCAATCAGGTGCCGGGAGTGCCGGAGCAGACCCTCTACGCATCGGTCCAGTACGAACACGCCCGCGGCTTCTTTGCGTCGGCCGAGGGCCGCTACATCGGCGCGTTCTTCGCCGACGCCGCCAACCAGCTGCGCACGTCCTCGTATGGGGTCGTCGACCTGCGCTCGGGCTGGCGGATCGACTACGGCCGCTGGCGCTTCACCCCCCAGCTCGGAATCAACAACCTCCTCGACGAGTCGTACATCGACAACGTCCGAACCGACGAGCGCCTCACCCCGAACGACCTCGTCTTCGAGCCCGCCCCCGGCTTCGAGATCTACGGCGGTCTCTCGATCGCCATCGAACTCGGAGGCTGACCCAACCCCCTCCCACCCGGGGCCCCTACACCCCCATTCCTGAGGCCGTCACGCGCCAACGTGCGGTCGGTCGGCGGCGGGGTCGCGTCCGG
>CAZETS010000003.1:114639-116311 GCA_964515335.1 uncultured Spirochaetaceae bacterium | reverse complement strand
AGCAGGTCCGACGGCTGCGCCGGCCGTTCAGGTGCTCACCTCGCGACCCGTCGCCCCGTCGAGGCCGAGCACGTTGCCAGCACCGTCCTGCAGCCACAGTGCCTCGTCGCTCTCGGCGAGAAGGCGCCACCCACTCGTCACCCCTTCACGCCGCCAGCGCACGCGACCGCTGGGCTCGACGAGAGCGACGCCGTTCTCGGTGATCACCAGCCAGCCGTCGTCGAGCGCATGCAGGTGCAGCTCCTCGACCCTGCGGAGCCGTTCGAAGCCCGGTACGCACAGAAAGGCGAGCTGCTCGGCGTCGAAGACGTGCAGCCGGTCGCTCTGATGGCGGGCGATCAGGACGCTGCGGCCGTCGCGGGCCGCAGCGTGGGCGAGCCGACCCGACTCGCCGAAGATCGGGTGCGCGTCGAAGCAGTGCTCGCGGCCCCCGTCAGTCTGGAAGACCACGCGCCGCTCGTCGCCGCGAAGCTCGAGCCGGCCGCGGCCGGGCAGCCGAAGCGACTCGCGCAGCGGCGGCGGCTGCTCAGACACGCAGCCTGATCCCCTGGCCCATGCGGGCGGCGGTGCTCGTCATGAACTGCAGCCGCGAGAGCGTCCGCTGGTACTCGCGGTTGTCGATCACGATGCGGAACTCGACGTCGTCCCGAACGCTCGCCGCGCGCACCAGCAGATCGTGACGCGCTCCGTACGTCATGCGGTCGGCCTCGTAGAAGATGCACAGCGCCTGCTCGACCGCAGCGGGGCCGAGCACCGCATCCTGCCCGTCGCCCACACGCCCCATCACCGCAGCGAGGGAAGCCAGTTGATCGACGACGCCGTGACCGTGCAGGGCGTGGTACGAGTTCGGCGGAATCGACACACGCGTGTCGGTCTCGACCTGACCGGCCTCGTCGACCCACACCGCGCCGGCCTCTCCGTACGCGAAGGGCGGCGCGATCCGCTCCGGTGGGGCGGCGTGGTCGTAGTAGACGATCTTCGTCGCCATGCGACCTGTCAGGATAGCCGCGCACGGAGCCCGGCGGTGCGTCGCTGATCGCGATCCACGAGTCGGGTCAGAGCCGCCGGCGCCGCCTCAGAGCGGCCGCCAGACCAGGCCCTCGCCCCGCCGATAGATGACGCCGTCCGCCTTTCCGTAGATCGAGTCGGCGTCGACCGCGCCGAAGAAGCGGCCGTCGCGGCTGTTGCCCCGCGCGTCTCCGACCACCAGCACCGTGCCTTCGGCGATCGCGGTCGGCGCGAGGTCGACGCCACCCCCGAAGCTCAGATTGAGATCGGCGACGTGTCCGCCCACCACCTCGATCGGGCGCCAGCCGCTCGCGCGCGCGCTCCGTCCGTCGATCATCAACTCGCCGTCCACGATGCTCACCACGTCGCCCGCCACAGCGACCACCCGCTTGATGAGCCGCGTGCCGTCTTCCGGTGAATCGAAGATCACCACTTCGCCCCGCGCCGGGGCGTCGCCGGCGCTGAGGCGCCAGTCTGTGAACGGGACGCGCAGCCCGTAGGCGAGCTTGTCGACGAAGACGTGGTCGCCCGGCAGCAGCGTGTACTCCATCGAGCTCGACGGGATCACGTAGTGGTCGGCCAGCGACGAGCGGGCAGCGAGCACCACCAGGGCGACCAGGGCGAGCTGAAGCGCCTCGCCGCGCCACTTCCGCCAGCGCTCTTG
>CAZETS010000003.1:61452-114539 GCA_964515335.1 uncultured Spirochaetaceae bacterium | reverse complement strand
ACTCTTGCCGGCGCGAGGGGGGTGCGGTCGCCGCGTTTCCCTCGGTCATCAGTCACTCCTCCCCGAGCCCGCTCCGATGCCGGCGGGAACGACCGGGTTCCGGACCGCGGTCCGGCGCCTCAGCCAGCGCCTTCGCTGCCGCCGCCCTGCAGGTCGATGAGCAGGTGGCGGCTCGTGTCGCCGAAATGTTCCACCAGCATGCAGCGCTCGCAGAAGCGCCAGGCGCCGTCCACGCACTCGAAGCGGTCGCGATAACGGCCGGCCACGATCGTCTGCAACGGGAAGTCCGGCAGGGCCTGCAGGACGGTGAAGCGCGAGCGAGCACGCGCCCGGTCGGCCCCTTCCTCGAACTCGACGATCACGTTGGTGATGACGTGCTGGGTGTGGGGTGTGCCGTCGTCGGGATACAGGCGCGTGGTCTGCTCGTAGAGGCGCCGGATCTCGTCCGCGCCCGTCGCGAAGGGCTGGCCCTCGGGCGTGACGATCGCGGTGTGCGCGAGCAGCTCGCCGACGCCCGCGAAGTCGCCGGCATCGATGCGCTCGGCGTACACGTACAGGAGCTGCTCGATCTCGCGGGCCGGATCGATCACTCCACGATCACCTCGGCCCGGCGGATCCGTACGGTCTCGGTCGGCTTGCCGTCCTTGCTGCCCGCTCTCTCGAGCATGCCCAGGGTTCCCATGCCTTCCACGACCTGCCCGTAGACGGTGTGCTTGCCGTCGAGGTGCTCGGCCTTCTTGAACGTGATGAAGAACTGGCTGCCGTCGGTGCGCGGGCCGCGGTTGGCGGCGCTCAGCGCCCCGCGCTCCTCGTGGAGCGCCTTCTTGTCGTCGAACTCGCCGGCGATCCTGAAGCCCGGATTGCCGAGGCCGTTGCCGAGTGGATCGCCGCCCTGCGCCATGAAGCCCGGAATGATGCGATGAAAGAGGAGACCGTCGTAGAAGCCCAGGCGCGTCAGGTAGATCGCCGTCGAGACGTGCTTGGGCGACCACTCCGGCTTGAACTCGATCTTGAGCAAGCCGGCGTCAGTGGTGAGTTGCCAGTAGTAGCGGCGGTTCGGATCGAAGGGCACGAACGGCGGCCGCGGCACGCGTGTCTTCCAGGCCGGGTTCGCCTTGTCGACCGGATGCGCGGCGATGAAGGCGTCGATCTGCTCGATCGGGTCGGGCCCGGTCCACGCCGGAGGCGGCTCGGCGGGCGCTTGGCCCTCGCTCGCACAGCCGAACGCCGCGAGCGCCGCGGTGGCGAGCGCCGCGGCGAGCAAGCGCACCCGTGCGCCCGGGCAAGCGACCCCGTCGACACGGCTTCGGGTAACGGTAGACATCTCGCGAGAGCTCCTTGCGGCGCGTCGACGCCGGATGCGGCGCGCGAAGCCAGGGAGTGTGGAGGGACGCGGGGGGCCGGGCAAGCGCGGGGAGCCGCGCCGCGAAGGCCCTGTGACGACGGACACATCCGCGCCCCGGCCCGGGCTCGCGCGGCCGGCCCCACCTCAAGCACATCGCGCGGGCGGCCGAAGACCCGGGCGATCGGGCCAGAGGGGAGGGCGGAGATGCCGACGACCGCCGAGACGCGCATCAAGAAGCGCCTGCCGTGCACGCTCGATGTCGAGACGCGGCGGCACAATGGCATGGTGCTCAACCTGTCGGCCCGGGGGCTGTTCGTGCAGACGAGCCTGCCCGCCGAGCCGGGCACCCTGCTCGGCCTCCAGGTGCGCGACCCGGAGCGGGGTGAGGCGATTCCGCTGCAGGCCGCGGTGGTGTGGCGGCGCCGGGTGTCGCCCCGCATGACCGGCACGAACCAGAGCGGCATGGGGCTGCGGCTGATCGAGCGGTCCACCGCCTGGCACACACTGATGCAGGGCCTGCTCGACGAGGAGTTCGCCGCGGGCCGGGCCGGTGGCGACGCCCCCGGCGCGCCCAGCCTGGAGCCGACGGCGCCGCAACGAGCGGAGCCGGCGGCCGCGGCCTCCCGCTTCGTGGTGCGACTCGCGCAGGCGGGCGGTCCGCGCTCGCGACGCGTCGTGGTGGAGTGCGCGAACGAGACGGCGGCCGCCGAGGAGGCGCTCCGCGTGGCCGGTGCCGGCTGGACGGTGCTCGAGACCCTGCGCGGCTGACCGGCCGCGCGGCGATCAACGCGGCGAAGCGAGCGGCCAGCGCGAGAGCGCCGCGTAGCGGGCGCCCTCGCGGTCGAGGTGGCTCCGGTAGAGGGTCACGGCGTCCACCTCGAGGTCGGGCAACGCGGCGGTCGACGCAATGCGGATGCTCGCGTCCGGACGACCGCGCAGACGTCCGAGCGTCAGGTGCGGGCGGAAGCGCCGCGACTCGGGCTCGAGTCCGCTCGCCACCGCGGCCTGCTCGAGGTCGGCGGCGAGCGCGGCGAGGCGCTCGTGCGGCTCGACGTCGGCCGCGATCACCTTCGGCCTGCGCGCCGACGGAAACGCCGCGACGCCGGTCACCCGGGCCCGGTGCGCTACGTGCCGCGGGACGACCTCGCCGACCCGCGAGCCCAGCTCGGCCAGCAGCTCGGGCGAGACGCTGCCGAGGAAGCGCAGGGTGAGGTGGATCGAATCTCCCTTCACCCAGCGCACCGGGCGGGCCCATTCCGCCCGGCTCAGCTCGGCCACGGCCAGGACGAGCGCGGCGCGCAGCTCGTCGCCGAGTCCGACCGCGAGAAAGGCGCGCACGCGCTCGCCGCCCGGCTTCACGCGGGGCGGCTCCAGTCGGCGCCTCCCGCCAGGGCCTCGCGGAAAGCGCGGCACTCGGCGAGGAAGCGGTCGAGCGCCTCGCTGCGGAAGCCCTCGAGTCGCCACGGCCGGTCGCTCATCAGCTGCGCGTGCTCGTCGCGGATCACGTAGACGAAGACGCCTTCGTGGAGCCGAGCCGGGCGGCCCGACGCGCCGACGCTCCCAACCGTGACCCGGCGCCGCTCGTAGGGCTCGCCCTCGAAGAGATCGAGGATCCCGATGACGTCCGCGTCGAGGCCCTCGAACAGCACGCCGTCGGTCGACTCGGCGATATCCGCGCGCACTCCCGGGTAGCTGCAGCCGTGAAGCTGGCGACGACGATGTCCGGGCAGCCGCGCCGGCCGGGCGGCGAAGCGCCGTCCGGTGACGGCCTCCATGACTTCTTCGACCTGCAGCGACCCGTAGGCGAAGAGCGCGTGCCGCGCCTGGGGATCGGTCGCCATGTCCGTCGCGCCCCTCGCAGTCTCGGTCTGCCGCGCGCCCCGCCCGCTCGACGCGCGGGCGCGGGCGGCCGGTCGGCGCCGCCGCGCCGGGCTACCGTGACGGCCCCGCGCGTCCGGCCACCGGCGCCGCGGAGGGAGGGTGGGCGATGCGTGTCATCTTCGCGACCTGCAGCGCCTCCGAGGCGGACGATCTCGCCGATCGCCTCGTCGAGGAGCGGCTCGTGGGTTGCGTGAACGTGCTGCCCGGCGTGCGCTCGATCTACCGCTGGCAGGGCGAGATCTGCCGCGACGAAGAGGTCGTGCTGCTGATGGAGACGAGCGACGCGCGGGTGGACGCCGCCACCGAGCGGCTGCGCGAGCTGCACGGCTACGAGGTGCCGAAGATCATCGTGATCGACCCCGAGCGCTGCGACGACGCCTACGCGGCCTGGCTCGCAGAGATGACCGAGCCGTCCGCAGACCCGGCGTGAGCGGCTCCCCGGCGCCGCGCCGCCTCGGCGACATCGACTGGTCGAGCTGGCGGGCCGTCGACCGGGCGACGCTCACCTTCGTGACCGAGGGGTCGAGGCTGCTGCTCATCCGCAAGAAGCGCGGGCTCGGTGCGGGCAAGATCAACGGACCGGGCGGCCGGCTCGAGCAGGGCGAGACCCCGCTCGCCTGCGCGATCCGGGAGGTCGAGGAAGAGCTCTGCATCACGCCGCTCGGGGTCACCGCCCGCGGCGAGCTGCGCTTCCAGTTCACCGACGGCTACTCGATCCACGTCTTCGTGTTCAGCGCGACCGGCTACGCGGGCCAGCCGCGCGAGACCGAAGAGGCCATCCCGCTGTGGTTCGACTTCGAGGCGATCCCCTACGAGGAGATGTGGGCGGACGACGTGCTCTGGCTGCCCCGACTGCTGGCCGGCGAGCCCGTCGGTGGCCGCTTCGTGTTCGAGGGCGACGCCCTGCTCGATCACGCGCTCGACTGATCGGGAGCCGGCGGAACCGGTCCGCCGAGCGTGCTCTGTCCGATGCGGATGCGGTGCCCGTCGAGGTCCTCGACCGCGAACTCGCGCATCGCCCAGGGACGATCCGACAGCCCCGAGACGACCTTCGCCCCCGCCTCGACGCACGCCGCGTGGGCGGCGTCCGCGTCGTCGACGCGCACACAGAAGGTCACCGGGGCGTGCGGCGGATCGCGGCGGGCCAGGAAGATCTCGTTGGTGTCGACGTAGACCGCGCCGTAGCTCTCGTCCGGCGCAATCCAGCCGATCCGGCAGCCGAGCACGTCGCGGTAGAAGCGCTGGGCGGCCGCCACGTCGGCGACGGGAAGCTCGGGCGTCACGGTCAGCCACATCGAGGGATCGCCTCGCGCGGGTCGGCGCTCCGGGAGATCGGGGCGCAGCCCCCTACCAGAGCGCGATCGGCGACTTCCTGCCCGTCGTGCCGCCGTGACGTCCGCGGCGCGACCGGCGTCGGCGCATGCGCTGGTGGAGGGACCTGCGCCGCGCGTCCAGCCACTCCTCGCGCGTCGCCGGGTCCTCGTCGCCGTAGCGGCCCTCGTGACTCTGGCGGAAGTGGCAGAAGTCGTCGTAGGCCTCGAGCTCGTGCTGCAACTCTCCCACGACCAGCTCGACCATGATGGCGTCGTCGAGGAAGCCGAGCACCGGCACCTTGTCGGGGATCATGTCGTCGGGCTCGGCGAAGTACGCCATGCCGCGGACCACCCGCTCGCGATCGCGCCCGGCCAGCGCCCACTCTTCGTCCTCGAGCATGTCGATCAGCCGCGACAGCTTCTCGATGCGCTCGGTGATGAAGTCGGGCACCGAGGTGGCCGAGACCGCATCGATCAGCGCGCGGGCGGACTCGATGATCTGGTCCTCGCTCGATCGCTTGTGCTTGTCGCGCACGTCCCTCATGACCTTCCGGAAGTACTTGAGGTCGGCGTCGCTCAGGTTGAATGTGACCTTCATCGTCGAATCTTGCTCCTTGGAGGCGAGGGAGGCGAGGGAGGCGCGGCCGGGGGTGGATCGAGACAAAAGCCGGGCCTTCAGACATTAACGACCGCCGACCCAACCCGCGAACCCGCGCCGGGCGCCGCCGCCTCGCCCTTCGAGGCGCGAATCCCCTATTCGGTGGATTCGGGGGCCTCCTCGCCCTCTGCCACCGCGAACGAAAGCGCGACTGCGGCGACCTCGCCCCCGTAGCCGTCCACCGAGTCGCGGGCGCGCACGCGGACGCTCTCCACGCCGACCGGAATCTCGACGCCGGCGAGCGAGCGGGTGAACGGCTGCTCGTGGACGTGGGGATGCCGGAGCACACGCGTGGCGATCACCCGGCCATCCGGCGTCAGGATCTCGTAGCGATCGGCGTAGTGGCTCCAGCCGGTATCGGCGTGTCGAACGCTGACCGAGAACGCGCAGACCCGGTCGGCGTTGCACGAAACGCGAGCCGCGACGACGTCCGCCTCGCCCGCGCCGGCAGCACTCGCGGACAGACCCGCGGCGAGGCAGGCGAGCAAGCACGCCCTCCGTGCCGCTCCGATCTCAGGCGGCCGCCGCGCCATGCACCTCACCTCCCCGCTCGCGCAGCCGCCGCGCCACCCGCACTCCGAGCACGGCGAACAGCAGCACCGCGTACGGAGCGTGGGTCGGGTCGACGAGCACCCGGCCGAGATAGCTCTGCAGGAAGATCACCCAGAGATACCAGCCGCCGACGGTGTGGAGCATGCGCCAACGCCGCACCCCCAACCGTCGTACGGACGCATCGTTGGAGGTGGCCGCCATGGCGAACATCAGCGCGTAGCCGAGCCCGCCGCCGACGAGCACGAAGGCATTCAGGCCGTCGACGAAGGGCGAAGGAAACGCGACCCCGAGCACGACGAGGGCGAGCAGGTGCACCGTCATGACGAACGCGAAGGCGAGACCGAGGCGGCGGCGATGCGCGATCAGCCAGCGGGTGGCCCCGCTCCGCCAGAACAGCCGCAGAGAGCTCGCCGAGAACGCCGCGGCGAAGAGCAGCAGCGCGATCTTCGCGGTCCAGCGCACGACGATCCGGACGCCCTCCTCGCTCCAGCCGGCCGAGAGCCAGGCGGACACCAGCAGAACGAAGACGGCCGCGGTCACCAGGGAGAGAACCGGTGTGCGTCGCCTGTCGGTCATGCTGCGCTCCTCCGAGCCCGGGTGCACGGGAGTCTATCAGGCGCCCCGTCCGTATTTACGAAGTGCGGATCGCCGGGTTACGCTCGCGGGCGGGCGGAGAGGTGCGACACGCAGTCCGGAACGGGTTACGGGTTGGGGTCCGCGACGATGGATACGATGCGAGCATTCCCGCTGCTGGACTTCGCGGCCTACCACGAATCCACGCTGCCGGAGCTGATCGCGAGCGGACACGGCGAAGCGGCCCGCCCGGGTCTGCGCGAAGTCGTGCCCCTCGGTCTGCGCATCGCAGATTCCGAGCAGGCGGTCACCTACGTGCCCCGGCCGGACTCGGCGGCCGCAGTCGGAATCGTTCCGGGAGACGAGGCCGCGGAGGTGGTCGTCTCCCTCTCCTCGCGCGCCTGGTCGAACCTCGTGCACGACCTCGAGAGCCCGCCCTCGCTCGTCTACCACGACGACGCCGAGCGCGTGCGCGGCGACATGATGCAGTTCGTGCGCTGGGAGCCGGTGCTGCGCGCCCTGTACACGGGTCGGCCCGTCTACGATCCGGCTCGCGTCGACCTCCGCGACCGCAACGGCGCGCCGCTCGATACGACGCGGGGCTTCACGCTGGACGACGACCCGGACGACATGGCGCACTTCCTGCGCGAGGCCGGCTATCTGCTCGTGAAGGGCGCGTTCTCGCCCGACGAGGTCGACGCCTTTCGCGCCGCGGCCGATCGGTTGCGCGCGCAGGCGCGACACGGCGACCAGGCCTCGTGGTGGGGGCGCGACGCTTCGGGCGAAGCGGTGCTGTGCCGGGTCCTGCAGGGTGCGCTCGAGCCGGCGCTCGCCGGCCTTCCGATCGATCACCGGATCCGACGCGTCGTCGACCTCGCAGACGTGAAGATGGCAGCGAAGAGCCTCGGCGAAGAGCTCGACGCCGTCACGGTGCTCTGGAAGAACCCCGGCGTCGAGGAAGGCCTCTCCGATCTGCCCTGGCACCGCGACTGCGGGATGGGCGGCCACGCCGCGATGTGCCCGACGATCGTGGGCAGCGTCTTTCTCGGCGAGAATACGCCCGAAGCCGGCGCGCTCCGCTTCCTGCCGGGCTCGTGGCGCGCCTCCTATCGCTTCGCCGACGCGGCCGACCAGCGCGCCGAGGAGGGCGTGCTCGTTCCGGCCGAGCCCGGCGACTTCAGCATCCACTACGGCGACGGCTGGCACGCGGCGCCTCCGCCGACGAGCGACCGGGGCCCCTTCCGCTGCTGCGTGCTCGTGAGCTTCGAGCGCGAGGGCGCCTTCAACCACCGTGGAGAACGACACTACAACGACGTACTGCTCGGCGAGCCCGACGGCCAGGTCAGAAACATGACCCGCGTCGCCGCGGAGAGCTGAACCGGAGGCCGTGCCAGAGTGAAGATCGACCACTTCTTCGACCTGTCGAAAGACGTCGCCGTGGTAACGGGCGCGGGGCGCGGCATCGGCGAGGGCATGGCCAGGGTGTTGGCCGGTGCCGGCGCGGCGGTGGTGTGCGCAGCGCGACGACAGAACGAGATCGAACGCGTGGCGGACGAGATCCGCGAGGACGGCGGCCGGGCGATCGCGATCACCACCGACGTCACCGACGAGGCCGCCGTCGAGGCACTCGCGAAGGGCGCAATCGAGGCCTTCGGCGGACTCGACATCTGGATCAACAACGCCGGGGGATCGCCCATCCAGGCGCCCCTCACCGAACTGCCGCGCGAGGAGTGGGACGCCACGCTCTCCCTGAACCTGACGGCGATCTGGGTGTGCACGAACGTCGCCGCGCGACGCATGCGCGACGGCGGCCGCATCGTGAACGTCACGTCGCGGGCCGCCGAGATCGTGGTGCCCGGCAGCGGCCACTACTCGGCCGCCAAGGCGGGCGCCAACATGCTCACGGCCACCTACGCACAAGAGCTCGGGCCGCGCATCCGGGTGAACGGCATCATGCCGGGGCCCGTGCCGACCGAGATCATGATGAAGGCGCTCGGCCTCCGCGACGATCAGCTCGAGAAGCTCGAACGCGCGCTGAAGCTCCCGGCCGGACGCCTCGGCACGCCGGAAGATCTCGGCGCCGCCGCCCTCTACCTGTGCTCGCCGGCCTCGGCGTGGGTGACCGGCCAGACCCTCAACATCTCGGGAGGGCAGTAGGATGGCCGCGGCGACGACACGCCGCGTCGTGCTCGCGCGGCGGCCGGAGGGGCCCGCCACCCTCGACTGCTTCCGGGTCGAGGCGTCCGAACTCGCCGCGCCGCAGGACGGCCAGCTGCGGGTCGCTGCCGAGTGCCTGTCGGTGGACGCCTTCATCCGCACGGTCCTCTACGAGACCGCCTACCACGCGCCGGTGCCGATCGGCGCCACCCTCACGGCACTCGGGGTGGGGCGCGTGATCGAGAGCCGGTCGCCCGACTTCGCGCCCGGCGACGGCGTATTCGGGCCGATCGGCGCGCAGACCACCGCCGTGGCTCCCGCCGCGATGTTCCGCCGCGTCGACGAGAAGCGTGCGCCGCTGCGCGCCTGGATCGGCGCGCTCGGTCTCACCACCGGGCTGACCGCGTACATGGGCGTGCGCGCCGTCGGCCAGGTGGCTGCGGGCGACACCGTGGTCGTCTCGGCGGCCGCCGGCGCCGTCGGATCGATCGCAGCGCAGATCGCGCGCCTCGACGGAGGGCGCGTGATCGGGATCGCCGGAGGCCCGGAGAAGTGCGCGTTCCTGACTGATCGGCTCGGCTGCGACGGCGCCGTCGACTACCGGGCGGGCGACGTCGACGCGCAGCTGCGCGAGCAGGCGCCGGAGGGGATCGACGTCTACTTCGACAACGTGGGCGGCGACCTGCTCGACGTCGTGCTGGATCAGATCAGGCCGCGCGCCCGCGTCGTGATCTGCGGCGCCATCTCGCAGTACGACCACATGGACGAAGTGCGCGGCCCGTCCCTGTACCTGCGCCTCGCCGAGCGCCACGCCCGCATGGAGGGCTTCGCGGTCAACCACTTCGAGAGCCGCTACGACGAAGCCGAGCGGCAGCTCGCCGACTGGCTGGCCGGCGGAGAGATCAGCATGCCCGAGCACGTCGTGCACGGCATCGAGCGCTTTCCGGAAGCGCTGCTGACCATGTTCTCGGGCGGCAACATCGGCAAGATCGTCGTCGAGCCCTGACCCGGCACCCGCCGGGGTGTGCCAGACTGCCCCGGGACCGGTCGCCGCCTGCGACCCTGCGACCCTGCGACGGAGCTTGCATGAACGGCTGGGACCAGACCTTCCGACCGATCGCCGACGCGCTGGCCGCCGTCGTGTTCTTCGAGGTGCCGCTCGGCGAGAGCCGCGCGCCGGCCGTGGTGCTCTGGCTGGTCGCCGGCGCGGTCTGGTTCACGCTGCGCTTCCGCTTCGTCAACCTCTGGGGCCTGCGCCACGCCTTCGACCTGGTGCGCGGCAAGGGGGTGGGGCTCGAGGGCGAAGGCGAGCTGTCGCACTTCCAGGCGCTGTCGACGGCGATTTCGGGCACTGTGGGCATCGGGAACATCGGCGGTGTCGCGGTGGCGATCTCGATCGGCGGACCCGGGGCGGCGCTCTGGATGATCGTGGCGGGCTTCCTCGGCATGGCGACGAAGTTCGTCGAATGCACGCTCGGCGTCGTCTACCGCCGCCGCCACGACGACGGCAGCGTGTCGGGCGGGCCGATGCACTACCTCGAGCGCGGGCTCGCCGAGCGGGGCTGGCCAAGGCTCGGCGCAGCACTCGGTCGCTTCTACGCGGTGGGCATCGTGCTCGGATGCCTCGGCATCGGCAACATGTTCCAGTCCAATCAGGCCTTCGTGCAGGCGGTGGGTGTGACCGGCGGCGAGTCGAGCTGGCTGGCCGACAAGGGCTGGCTGGTGGGACTCGTGCTCGCCGCGGCGGTCGGCATGGTGATCATCGGCGGCATCCGCAGCATCGCGAGCGTGACCGCGCGGCTCGTGCCCTTCATGGCGGCGCTGTACCTGGGCTTCGCCTGGCTGGTGATCGCGATGAACATCGAGGCGCTGCCGTGGGCGATCGGGCAGATGTTCAGCGAGGCGCTCTCGGCCCCGGCCGTGGGGGGCGGCGCCCTCGGCGCGCTGATCATCGGATTTCAGCGCGCGGTCTTCTCCAACGAGGCGGGTATCGGCTCTGCGACGATCGCCCACGCGGCGGTCCGCACCCCGCATCCGGTCACCGAAGGCTTCGTGGCGCTCCTCGAGCCCTTCATCGACACCATCGTGGTGTGCAGCGCCACCGCGCTCGTAGTGATGACGACGTCCTACTACGTGCCCGGCTTCACGGACGGGCTCGGCGGCATCGGGATGACGTCGGCGGCCTTCGAGCGGCGTCTCCCGTGGTCGCCCCCGTTCCTCGCCGTGGCGGCCACGCTGTTCGCGGTGTCCACGATGATCTCGTGGTCCTACTACGGCCTGAAGGGATGGACGTACCTGTTCGGCATCGGTTCCGGCTCGGATGCCCTCTTCAAGCTCGTTTTCTGCGGCTTCGTGGTGCTCGGCTGCGTGGTGAAGTTGTCGGCCGTGCTCGACTTCTCGGACGCACTCGTCTTCCTGATCTGCGTGCCGAACATCTTCGGCCTGTACGTGCTCGCACCGGTGGTGCGACGAGAGCTCGATCGCTACGACGAGTTCCTGCGGCGCCGCGGCGCCGGCGCGTAGCGGCGGCCCGCGAATTCAGTCGTCGTCGCCCAGCACGGTCACGCGGCCCGTCTCGACGTCGTAGGTGGCGCCCACGAGCCGCACGCGGCCGTCGTCGATCATGCCCCGCAGTGCCGGGCTCTTCGCCGCCACGTCGCTGAGCGTGCGCTGCACGTTCAGTCGCGTGACGTTCGCCGCAAAGCCCGCATTCGCGGCGCTGCGATCGTCGGTCGTGGCCTGCTCGGCCTCGACGGCCGGCGCGATCGCCCGGACGATGCTCGGCAGATTGTCGCAGCCCGCCGGCACCTCGGCGGCGGCGCCGGCCGCCACGTGGTCGATCGTCGCCGCGACCGCCCCGCAGCGGCTGTGACCGAGCACCAGCACCAGCTTCGCGCCCGCCACCGCGCAGCCGTACTCGATGCTGCCCAGGGCCTCCTCGGTGGCGACGTTGCCGGCCACGCGGATCGCGAAGACGTCGCCGATGCCGGTGTCGAAGACCAGCTCGACCGGCACCCGCGAGTCCATGCAGCCGAGCACCACCGCCATTGGGAACTGACCCGGCGCCGTCGCCGCCACCTGGCCCGGCAGGTCGCGCGCCGTCGGCTGCCCGCCCGCG
The DNA here is from genome assembly GCA_964515335.1 of uncultured Spirochaetaceae bacterium. Classification (GTDB taxonomy): domain Bacteria; phylum Myxococcota_A; class UBA9160; order UBA9160; family UBA4427; genus TMED88. The sequence goes on along the minus strand of CAZETS010000003.1, from coordinate 102,942 downwards.
AACCGCTCGTTGCCGGCGAGCAGTCGCGCCAGCACCTCAGCGGGCGCGAGCCCGTCCCGTACCGCCTGCGTGGTGACGTCGGTCTGCATCTCGCCTTCTCCTCGTTCTCGCTCTCGTCTTCGTAGCGCGCCGCGGCCGGTCGCTCCGACCGGGCACCCGTACGTCCAGCGGCACCCGGCGACGGGCGATCCTACCAGTCCGCTCCGAGGCCCCGCCCGACCGAGCCTCCCCGGACCGTGGCGGCTGACCACGGGGCCGTGACATTTTTCATCAGACCCGAGGCCTCTCGGCGCCTCGAGCGCTCTCAGAGCCGTCACGGACCGGCACGCGACTCGCAACGGTGGTTGCAGATGGCGAGCAATGATACGCGCCGCGGCGGCCCGCCGGAGGCCCCGCCGGTCCGGGAGCTGACCAGCGAGGAGTGCCTCCGGCGACTCCGGGAGGGCGGCGTCGGCCGGCTCGCGATGCGGACCGAGGGCGCGCCCGAGATCCGCCCGGTCAACTTCGTGCTCCACGACGGAAGACTGATCGTGCGCACCGGCGAGGGCAGCGTGATGCGGGCCGCCGAGGACGCCGAGGCCGCCGGCTTCGAGGTCGACGGCGTCGACCGGCTCGAGCACACCGGCTGGAGCGTCGTCGTGACCGGCAAGCTCCGGGCGCTCGCCACCCATGCCGAGCTGCTCGCCCTGCCGCTTCGCCCCTGGGCGGACGGCACCCGGGACCGCTTCGTGACGCTGTCGCTCGACCGTGTCAGCGGCATCACCATTCCGCCCGGGCGAGGCAACCGATGAGCGACCACCCCGGGCCGACCCGGGACCGCTGGGGCCGCGAAGTCGACGCGCCCACGCCGGCCTTCTTCGCGGCGCTCGTCGACCGCTGGTTCCGAGTCGAGTGGGAGGGTCTCGAGCACGTGCCGCGGCAGGGCGGGGCGCTCCTGGTCTCGAACCACGCCGGCATGCTGCCGGTCGACGCCGGCATCATCCATCACGGCATCCGCGAGCACACCGGGCGACCCGTCTTCCCGCTCGCCCATCACGGCTTCTTCCGTTACCCGTTCGTCGGCCGGATGATCTCGCGGATGGGCGGCGTCGTCGCCCATCCCGACAACGCCCAGCGCCTGCTGGCCGAAGAGAAGAGCCTGGCGCTGGTGCTGCCCGAGGGCGCGAAGGGTCCCCTCAAGCCGCCGAGCGAACGCTATCGGCTGCAGCGCTTCGGTCGCGCGGGCTTCGTCGAGACCGCCATGCGGGCCGGCGTGCCCATCGTGCCGATCGCCCTGATGGGCATCGAGGACAGCACGCCGGCGCTGGCGACCTTCCGCGTCGCCGGTCAGGACGTTCCGCTCACGGTCAACATGCTGCTGTTTGGCCCGCTGCTGGGCTGGGTGGCGCATTTCCCGGCCAAGATCCGCGCGCGCGTGCTGCCGCCGGTGCACTTCGACGAGCCCGCCGGTGAAGAACACTATCCGCGCAGCGTCGTGATGGACCACGGCGAAGTGATTCGCGGCCGGCTCCAGGAAGCGATCTCGCGGATGCTTCGCGAGCGCAAGTCGGTGTGGAGCGGCTGAGCGGATGAAGAACGTGCTCGTCACCGGCGCGTCGACGACGCTCGGGCGCCGCCTCGTCGAGCACCTGCTCGACCACACCGACGTCGACCGCGTGCTCGGCGTCGAGCCGCCCCCCGCAAGCGGCTGGGTGAACGGAGCGGAGATGCTCTCGCTCGGCGGCGACCACGGCGAATGGGTGGAGACGCTCTGCGACGACGCGATCGACACTGTCATTCACTGCGCGCTCGCGCCCGATCGCGACGGCTCCCACGACACGCCCGCCGAGGCCCGGGTGGTCGAGACGATGCGGCTCGGCGCCGCGGTCGGCCACGAGAGCGTGCCGGTGCGCTCGTGGGTGATCGTTTCCTCGAGCGCCGTCTATCCGGTGACGAGCCACATGCCGCTGCTGCAGCCCGAGGACGCGGAGGTGGGCGTCGAGGCGGCCGCCGAGGCCGAGTCGCTGCTCGAGGCCGAGGCCTACGCGCGCGACGTGGCCGAACGCACCCCGCACCTGAACGTCGCCATCCTGCGCCTGCAGCAGCTCTGCGGGCCGGGTGTGCGCGGGCCGCTCTCGGCGTTGCTCTCCGAACCCGCGCTGCCCGTGGTGATCGGCTTCGACCCGGCCCTGCAGCTGCTGGCCATCGAGGACGCCGTCCGCGCACTCAGCTTCGCGGCGCAGCTCGAGCTTGCCGGCCACTACAACGTGGCCTCGTCAGGGGTGGTGCGGCTCAGCGAGGCGGCGCGGCTGCGTGCGCGACGCACCTGGCCGGTGCTGCCCTTCGAGGCCGGCCCGCTCGCCCCGCTGGCCAGTCGACTCGGCCTACCCCACGTGCCGACCGGGATGCTCGACGTGCTCCGCTTCGGCCACGCCGTCGACACCGCCAAGCTCGCCGCGGCGGGATTCCATCCGGAGCGCGACCAGCGCGACTGTCTGGCCGAGCTGGCCAGCTGAGCGGCGCCGGCCGCGGTTCACGCCCGCGCCACCTCTGCGATCGGCACCACGCTCGCCACCAGCGGATCGACCTCGCCCTCCGGCAGCATGAAGCGCCAGTAGACGAGGCCGCTCACGCGCCCCTCGGCGTCGAGCCAGTTCGGCACGCCCGGGTCCTCGTGGGCGATCACGATCCGGAAGCCGCCGTCTGCCTCGGCGACCAACGAGCGGCGATTGAGCGAAATGCGCCGGTTCACGTAGTCGTAGCTCTGCAAGAAGCGGTTCCAGAGCACGACGTTCGCGAAGCGGCAGGCCGGCATGCGGCCGCGGATCACCAGCGCCTGGCCGGGCATCACCACGTAGGGCGCCATCGCGTACGCGTTGTCGACCGCCCCGAAGCCGCCGTCGGCCTTGTCCCACTTTGCGGGACGCAGGAAGACGTTGGGCCGCATGGAGACCCAGCTCGGCTGCTGGTCCGGGGTGCGCGGCTTCTCGCGCAGCGTGAGGCCGTGGACGTAGTTGCGCACCCGCCGTATGCCCGCCGCAATGCTGGTGTCGTCGTGGGTGGGCGGCGGACCGGGCGGATCGAGCGGCTCGACGCGCAGCGGAATCGTCACGCCCGGATCGGCGGCCACCGGGGTCTCGCGCTCGAAGTAGTGGCGCGTCGTGACGGTGCCGACGTCCGGTGCCAGACGCAGGGACGGAGCGGCGACCGCGTCGGGCGAGACGATCAGCTCGTAGTCGCCGTTCGCGTCCGCGCCGAGCTCGGCGTCGTTGAGGGTGGCCACGACCCGGTCCGGGTAGTGGCCGTCGCGGTTGCCACCTTCGAGGGTGAACGACGTATACGTGGCGCCGGCCAGGTTTCCGCGGATGCGATACGAGCGGTCGCCGCGTAGCGGCGCCGAGTAGTAGACGGCGTCCGGGTTGTCGCCGAGCGCTTTGCGGGTCGGCGACACGATGCGCGTGAAGACCGGCCGGTCGGGATCGGCCTCGAGCCAGAGAGCAATGCCCTGGTCGAGCACGTGGAGCAGGAAGCGGTGGCCGTCGGCCACGTCGCCCGGACGCGTGACGTTCCACTCGGGTCCGAGATAGCGCGACTGCATCTCGGCGAGCTCCTGCATCAGCTCCGACCAGGCGGCGGCCGACTCGGTCGGGGCGGCGGCGGCCGTCCCTTCCGCCGGCGTGGGCGACGGCGCCGACGCGTCCTGACCGGCCGCCCGGGCAACCGCCCCGGGCAGGGCCGAAGCGGCGCCGCTCGCCGCCAGCCAACCGAGGAACTCTCTTCGATCCATCCGCTTCCCCCTCTTTTTCCGCTCTTTCGGCTCTCTCCGCTCTCTCCGCTCTTTCCCCTGGGCCGGTGCGCGGAGTCCTGCGCGGGTTGCGCGACCGAATGATCGGCCGCGCTCCGTCAGGGCCGAGGCTCGGGCTCAGACTGCGTGAGCGCGAGCACCCGCGCGCGTACGTCTTCGGCCGTCTCGAGGTGCTCGAGCGAGTCGATCCGCAGCTCTTCCAGGTGGATCAGCGTCGCCCGGCCGGGAACGTCGGGCAAGAGCGCCGTGGTCTCCCCGGTGCGATCGAGCAGCATCGGATAGGGGCGGCGGCGCATGCGTGGCAGGGCGAACATGCGCGCGATCAGGCGCGGCATACCGCTGATGTCCGACACGTAGACGGCCTGCGCCTCTTCGAGTGTGCCCTCGGGCAGATCGGCCAGGCCGGCCTTCAGGATGTCGCCGCCGTCCATGTCGCGGCTGAAGAGGATCGCCCGGGTCGAGGCGTCGACGCTGCGCTCCTCGCCGTGCTGGTCTTCGAGGGTGAGCGGCGGCAGCGAGTCCCCGACGACGAGCGGCGGCGGCGGCTCGTCGGCGAAGGCCGGCGCCGCCACCCACACCACCAAGCACCCCGCCAGTACGGCAGTCATGCGCGTCACGCGTTCGATCCCTCCCCGCCCCGTCGGCCAGCCACGGAGCCGTGTGCGATCCAGTGTCTGTCCGACACCATCTCGACCGTGAGATGTCCGAGCCCCACCCCGGCGAGTTGCGCCGAGATCTCGTCCACACGATACGCCGCCAGCAGCGAGGCGTGGAAGTCCCGGCGCAGCACCTCGGGCTCGCCCGCCGCGTAGCGGGCCACCAGGTCGCGCCCCGCAGCCGGGCTCCCGGGTCGTGCGAGGTCCATCACGAAGATCTGCCCGCCGGCTGCGACGAGGCCCGCCGCTGCGCGCCAGAGCACCAGCGGGTCGTCCAGGTGGTGGAGCAGGCTGTTCGACAAGACCAGCTCGAAGGCCGAGCCCGCCGGCTCCTCGTCGGGCAGCCGCGCCAGGGTGAACGTGACCCGGTCGCGGCACGCGGCCCGGCGCGGGTCGACCTCCGCGAGCTCCAGCATCGCCCGCGAGCCGTCGACGCCCTCGATCGCCCAGCCGGGGCGGGCTGCCGCCAGCCGGAAGCTGATGTCACCGGGACCGCAGCCGAGATCGAGTGCGCGGCCGCGCCCAGCGCCCGGGCCGAGACGATCCGAAAGCAGTTCGACGAAGTGGTTATGGGGCTCGTCGAAGTCCGCCGCCGCGTAGGCGCGCGCCTGCTCGGCCTCGTCCATCAGCTCCGGCTCGGGTCGGCGCTCCATCAGCGGCCCCGCTCTTTGCTGTCTTCGCGGCCTTCGCCGGCTTCGCCGAGAGCGACGGCGAGGCCCACCTCCTGCCCGAACGACACCTCGAGGTTGTTGCCGTCGGGGTCGCGGATCAGCCCCAGGTAGCCGGCCGGCCCACCCAGATCGCGCGGCGGCAGCTCGAGGACGCCCTCCTTCTCGGCGCGCGCACAGGCCTCGTCGACCGCCTCGCGCGACTCGCAGGCCACCCCGATGTGTGCGAAGTGCGGCATCAGGTCCGGCAGGGCACGCGGAACCGCTCCGCCACCCGGCGCGGACGGCGGGGCCTCGATGAGCACGATCACGAACGGTCGCGTGTGATCGGAGATCCAGGCCACCCGGCCGCTGCCGTCCTCGTCGGTGCGCTGGTGGACGACCGACATCCCCGCATAGCTGGCATAGAAGGCGACGCTCGCGTCGAGGTCGCTCACCGTGAAGGCGATGTGGGTGAGCCCCTTGTCGGCGCCGGCTCCCACTACCGTCCCGTCCCGGAAGTTCGCAGGCGTTCGATCGCACCCACGGTCCGCTCGCGGGGGTCGACGTCGGAGTGGCCGTGTTCCATCCGCTCAAACGGCTCCGCGATCCGGGCCGCCGCCGACCTCGATCTCGGCGCGATCGGGATAGAAGGCCACGAAGCCCGCGATGCCCGCCACCTCGTCGAACGGCTCGGGGTAGCCCCAGATCAGGTTCTCGAAGGTGCGTTCGCCGATCTGCACCGTCCAGTAGCGGGCGTCGCCCTTGAAGGGGCAGAACGTGGTGTGGTCGGTCGGCTCGACGAGCTCGCCGCGCACGTCGTCGAGGGGCACGTAGGTGACCGGGGCGTGCTTCGACTCGCGCACGATCAGCGCACGCGTGGTATCGGCGACGAGCTCACCGCCGACGCGCACGCGGATTCGCGCGTCGCAAGGCTCCAGATCGACCCGGTAGTCGGGGTACTCGTGGTAGAGCGAGCGGCGTTCGGTCATCGAAACCTCCTCGTCCGCGGACATCACGGGCCACCGCCCACCCGCTCGTCGTACGGCTTCGCGGTCGCTCAGTCGCCGGGCCCCGACGACCCACCGGAAGCAAAGAAGACGAGCAGCGTGATGTCCTCTTCGATCTCGAAGAAGCCGTGGTCCTGGGTGGCGCCCACGTAGAGGATCGAGCCGGGCCCCACCTCGACGGTCTCGCCCTCGACCTGCAGCCGCGCGCGGCCGCTGATCACGTAGTAGACCTCGTCCTCGTCGTGGGGGGCCTGCAGGTCCTCGGCGCCGGCGGGCAGGGTGTAGAGCCCGCAGCTCAGGGACGGCACGCGCAGGAACTCGCGGTAGGGGGCCTTCGAATCCTGCAGCGCCTTCAGCTGCTCGTCGAGGAAGAACGCCTTCCAGCTCACGGTCGACACGGGCTGCACACCTCCATTGTCCCACGCGAAATCTATCACGTCGGCAACGGCGTGTTACGTGTCGTCCCCACCGTCCGGCCGGGCGACGCCGGCGGCCACCAGCTCCTCGCGCAGCCGCTCGACGCGGCGGCGATTGACGCCCAGGTCCGAGTAGCCCACGCGCGAGGCCGAGCGCACCGCGATCTCCGCGCGGTCGGGCCGCAGCAGCAGCTCGAGATCGTCGACGAAGCGCATCACCGCGCTGGTGCACTCGACATGGAGGAAGTCCGGCTCGTCGCGGACGATCTCGCTGCGCGGCCAGCCCGCCACCACGCGCCGAGCGGCCTCGAAGGCCTCCTCGGGCGGCCCGACGATCCGGATCGGATCGACGCGGTGGCCGGCGTCGCGGGCATCGCTGCTGACGCAGTTGGGGGAGGACGGACAAGCGCGCAGCGAGCCCGCCACCTCACCAAGGTCCTTCGGCGATGTGCCGCCGCAGCCCGCCGAGGCGAGCAACGCGATCAGCAGCGCCGTGCAGAGCGCGCCGCCGCTCAGCGCGCCGCTCGAAGCGCCGCCGAGCCATTTCTCGAGCTGCGCTTGACGACGCGACGCGCTGGCCTCGAGCTGCCGAGCAGCGCCAGCTGCGCCTCGAGGCACGAGGAGCAGATGCCGAAGTTGACCGGCTCGCCGTGCAACGAGTCGGGCGCTCCGCTCGAGTCGCCGCACCACGAGCAGAGGAAGACCAAAGCAGCTTCTACGGAAGATTCCAGAGCATTCAAGGGGGGCATGGCGCGTAATCGTAACGGGGCCGTGCCCGATGCGCCGCACGATCCCTCGACGAATTCGAGAAGAACGGAGGAACTCGAGCCCGGGTTCACGACACTGGGCATCGGGACAGGTGTGAGACCGCATATGGAGCGGCACGGGTTCGATGGCCCGTTGCGCTCGCCGGCCGCCGCTCCTCGCTGCCCTGGTCGACCCGTACACGGTCGTTCCAACGGGAAAAGATCGATTGAATGAATGAAACGAAGCTGCGAATCGCCCGGCCCGTCGCTCAGGTGCGCGCCCCGTCGACACTCCAGCGCCCGGCGCCGTTCGCCGCGATGTAGAGGAACACGAAGCAGTACAGCACGGCCAGCTCGCCGCCGTTCACCAAGGGAAAGACGTGCTTCAGGCCGTGGGCCATCCAATAGGCGACCGCCATCAGGCCCGAGCACACGAACGCCGACCAGCGCGTCATGAAGCCGACGGCGATCAGTAGCCCGCCGACCAACTCGAGGCCGCCCGCCACCCAGACGATGAACGCCGGTGTGCCGTCGGGCGGTCCGACCGGGATCCCGAAGATCTTCGAAGTGCCGTGCACGAAGAAGAGCAGGCCGGTAACGATGCGCAGCACCGCGTAGGTCTCGTCCTCGTATCGGGTCATGAAGCGGGCCATGGAGTCCTCCAAGGCGGTCGGCGCTCGGGCGCTGCGACACGCGTGATTGCGGGTTGAGGCTTGCGGGCGGAAGAAAGGGCACGACCGGAGAGAGCGTCCCCGGCAACCCGGCAAGAAGAATAGAGCGAGCGCCTCAGTCGGGAAGCCGCCCGGCGTCGGTTCCCTCGACCGGTGTCAAGCGCACCGCGATCGAAGGCGAGGTGTCGATCACCCAGCCCAGTATCTCGTCGCGCAGTCCGTACCTGGCGCGCAGCAGGGCGCGGACGTGCGCGTGGGCCTTCGGGCCCGGCACGGTGGCGGCGTCGAAGTCACCCACGAAGTCGCCGGCGCGCACCACCAGCCGGGGATTCCGCTGCACGTCGCGGTACCACGGATGCTCGGGGCGCCCCGCCTCGAGCCAGACCGCGTCGTCGACCTTCGCGTACCAGACGCGCGTGCTGCGCGTGGTGCCGTCGGCGGCCCTCGTCTCGACGATCGCCACGCCGCTCGACTCGAGGACCCACCAGACCAGCGCGGCCAGCGAAGCCGCGGCCGCCACCAACGCGATCCCGAGGCGCCTCGGCATGGCCGTCTACTCCCCGTGCACCGCGCGCGGGTCGACCGATTCGGCCGCGCCGCGCCGCTGCCAGCACATCCGGGTCGAGCCCGGCAACCGCGAGAGCGGCCGCGCCGCCCTCGAGGAGGCCGCGCGGGCCCTCGACGAGGGGACGCCGGTCGTCGTCTTTCCGGAGGGCGAGCTCTCGCCGGACGAGATGGCCGACTTCCGTCCCGGGGCCTTCGTGGCCGCAAAGCGGGCCGGCGTCCCGATCGTGCCGGTCCTGCTCGAGGGCGCCGGCCAGGCCTGGCGACCCGGCACGCTGGTGGTTCGCGGCGCCCATGTGATCCGAATCGCCGTCCAGCCGCCGATCGACGTGCACGGGGTGGACGAGCCCGACGCCGACGCGCTCTCCGAGCGGACGCGGCAGGCGATGCTCGACGCCCGCCGATCGCCCCCGTGAGCCGGCGCCGCCGCGCACCGCTCGCGGATGCGACGGAGCGCGCCGGCCTCGGAGATCAGGTGCCGCGCCCCTACTCGGGCGCAGGCGTCACCACGACGACGCCCTTGCGCGAGGGGTACTCGCCCACGTGAAACGGATACTCGCCGGGCTCCTCGAACGTGTGGTGCCAGCCCTCGGCGCGACCGAGGGGCGGACTCTGCGCCTCGCCGCCTCGAACGACCACCGTACACGGCGCCCCGGATGCGTTGGCGTTGTGGAAGTGCACCGTCGTGCCGGCCACCACCACGAGCCGAGCCGGCCGGACGCCCTTGTAGGAGACGCGGATCGTGTCGCCGTGGGCGAGCGCGGAGGCGCTCTGCATCACGAGCAGCAACACGATCGGCACGACGGCGACGCGCCTGCCGGTCCGGCGGCGCCGGGCCTCGATCGAGTAGTGGATGCTTCCGAGCGTCTTCACGTCTGCGATACCGGCTCGTCGGAACGCGATCTTATCACGCGAGGCAATCGGCGAGCCGAGCCGAGCCGCGCGCCTCACTCCGGGCGGTGGACCGAGGCCGTGACGACCGCGCCACCGATCAGGCCGAGGGTGCCCGCGAAGAGCAGCGCGACGAGCCGGTACACGGGCCGCGAGCCGAGCCACGAGAGCGGGGCCGCGGGCGTAGCGACCAGCAGCGTGGGGCCGCCCGGCGAAGTGCGCACCAAGCCTTCGTCGGTGAGTTCGTAGACCGCGCCCGTCTCCGTCTCGACGCGTCTGTCCCGGGCGGGACCCTGGCGCGCGAACGCTCCCTCGCCGGGCGCACGCTCGATCAGCTTGCCGTCCGGCGCATACACGATGCGCTCGTCCGGCCGCTCGCGGGCCACCTCCACCCGGCCGTCCTCGACGACCCGCAGCCGAAAGCGCCCGGCATCGGGGTCGACCGTCCAGGCCGTCACCAGCAGGCCCTCGTCCGAGTAGCCGTGCACCTCGCGGCGGTCGACGCCCACGTAGATGCGCCCGTCCGCGCTCGCCGCCATCCCGAAGGGCTCCACGAAGAACAGGCGCAGCGCCGTCGCGGTGCGGTACTGCGCGCCCGCCCAGGCGCCGACGACGAGCGCGACGAGCCCCACCACGAGCAGCAGCTGTCCCAGGCGCAAGCGCATCGTCGGTCCCGACCCGGCCCTCAGGCGCGCGCTTCGCGGTCGGCCGCGCGCAACGCGGCGACGCACACCACCACGCCGGCGATCTCCGCACCGTGCAGCACCAGCGCGATCGGGGCCGGCCAGCCGTCCATCAGCCAGCTGAGTGCGCGGCTCGCCGCGAGCCCGCCCAGGGTGAGAAGAGTGATCCAGAGCGCCGGCAGCAGCCAAGTCGGCCGCCGCAGCGCCATCACCAGAAAGACCGCGATGCCGGCGGGCACGCCGCCGTAGACGGCTCGGAAGTCGTTGTAGGCGGTGACGTCGGTGAGATCGATGCCGACCTGCGCGCCGAGGGTCTGCGGCAGCAGCACGAAGCCGATGCCGATCGCCGCGTAGACGATGGCCGTGAGGAGGACGACGAGGCGAACGAACGACATGGGGGGATCCGATCCGGCGCGTCAGTCGCGCTCTTCGAGCCGATCGAGGGCGTCGTCGACGTTGGGTGGAAACGACTCGAAGGCCGGGGCCTCGTCCCGGATCGTGTACCAGGGCGCCTGCGACTCGAGGTTGATGTGCATGATGGGCTCGCCGGCGGGCTCCTCCTCCAGCGTAGCGACCATCAGCATCGTTGCGCCCGGGCGATCGTCGAGGCGGTTCCAGAGCCGCGTCCCGCACTCCGCGCAGAAGTAGCGTTGACGGTGCTGCCTGACGGAAGAGGCGCCCGCGACCACCCGCAGCTTGCGGGTCGAGACGGGCATCGACGTCACGAAGGCCGCTCCGTGGGCGCGGCGGCAGTCGCGACAGTGACAGCTGACGAGCGGCGCCGAGTCGCCGTCGAGCTCGTAGCGGATCGTTCCGCAGTGACAGCGGCCGGATCGACTCATCGACGCCTCCCCCTCGTTCGCACCGTGCACACGTCAGACGTGCGGCAGCAGGTCGCGGGCGACGCGCTCGAGCACGTCGAAGCGCGGCGCGAAGCCCGGCAGCATGATGATCTGGTCGAGCCCCGCGTCGCCCAGGGCCCGCAGCCGACCGATCAGCTCGTCGGCGGTGCCGACCGTGCAGGTCGACTCGATCAGCTCGGCGGTCACGAACTTCTCCTCCTCGGGAATCACCCAGCAGTTGTGGCCGGCGTGGATGCGCTGATGGAGCCGTTCTTCCGGCACCGCGTCGAGCATCGCCGTGTACTCGTCCCAGACGTTCGCGAGCAGCTCGGGCGGGTCCTGGCCGAGCTGCCGCCACTGGTCGTACGCGTAGTGGACGGTCGCCATCGCCATCGGACCGCACTCGTCCCGGACGCGCGGCGAGCCGGCGTCCTCGCCCGGCTCGAGGACCGAGACCGCGGTGAGAGCCGTCGTCCGGAAGACCGAGCGGTCGAGCGTGCGGCCCGCAGCCTCCGCGCCGGCCTCGATGGCCTGCCAGAAGCCCTCCATCGCCTTCGGATGCGGCGGCATGGGGAGCACCGCGCCGTCGCCGTGCCGACCGGCGAGGCCGAGTGATCGCGGACCGAAGCCGGAGACGTGCAGCGGTATCGGATCGTCGAAGTTCACGAACCCGCGGTCCGGCATGATGTGACGGATTGGGCGCGCGGCGTCGCCTGCGCGGCAGACCGCCTCCTCGCCCCGCAGCAACGGCCGCAGCGTCGCGAGGTAGCGGTCGAACTCGGCGATGCGGTGCGGCGGGCTTCCCATGATGCGCATCGCGGTGTTGCCGGCGCCCACGCCGAGGAAGGTGCGCCCGGGCGCGAGGGCGTTGATGGTCGCGATCGCGGACGCCGTGACGGGGGCAGGTCGCGTGCCGCTCACCGCGACGCCCGTCCCGACGCGGATCCGCGAAGTGCGGTCGGCCGCCAGGGCCAGGGCCGCGTAGCAATCCGACCAGATCATCTGGCTGTCGGCGAGCCAGGCCGACGCGTAGCCGAGATCTTCGGCACGCACCACGTAATCGATGTCGCCAACGTGCGAGGCGACGCAGACACCGATCTCCACGGCCCGTCCTCCTGCGAGCAGGCCAGCGTAGCCGAGCCCGGCGCCGCGCCGCGGAGACCGCCGCGCTCGGCGCCGGCCAGGCCCCTCAGCTCGGCGTGCGCTCGAACGTCGGGACGCCCTCGGGCACCAGGTGGAAGGGCTGCTTGTCGACCAGGTAGATCGCCACGGCAGGCCCCTCGAAGACCGATGGATCGTCGAAGGTGCCCACCTTGGGGAGGACCGTGCCCGGAAGCGACGGCGCCCGGGAGAGCAGGTGCGTGCCGCACTCGGCGCAGAACTCGCGCGTCACCGGGGAGTCGAGGTCGTTGCGCCGGAACTCCTTCGGCTGGCCCTTCGTGTAGCGGAAGCCGGCGTCCGGGATCGCCAGGGTGACGTTCGGCGAACCACCCGAGACGTACTGGCACTCGCGGCAATGGCACTGCAAGCGCATCATCGGCTCGCCCTCGACCTCGTAGCGCACGGCGCCGCAGTAGCACCCGCCATCGATCTTCATCGTCGACCTCCATTCTCGTCGTCCGCGTAGCGCCGGCCGGCGCTCACTTCGTGCGCGTCGTACGGCGTGGCGCTGTGGGAGTGGGAACGGAGAGGCTACCAGACGCCGAGGCGCCGACTCAGCGGCAGCCCACCGGCGCCTCTCCGGCCGCCAGCTCGCGCAGCCAGGCGATCGCGATCGGCGGGACCGCATCGTGGGCGACCAGCTCGAGATGCCCCGCCCCCGGCACCACGACCACCCGCGCGTGCGGGGCGTGCTCGTCGAAGGCGGGCGCGTAGGCGTCGGCCACCATGGCCTCGTCGTCGGCGCCCACCACCACCAGAGCCGGCGCGCAGAGGCGCGGCAGATCGGCCTCGAGGCCGCGCGGATTCACGGCGGCCATCATGCGATACGTGTAGGCGAGGGTCTCGTGGCCGGTCCGCCGCGACTCGGGCAGCTCGAACTCGAGCGCGATCGCGTCGTTCAGCGCAGTGATTCCGAAGCCGTTCAGGACGCTGAGGGGAATGATCCGCTCGAGCTTCGGCCTCGCCCAGCCGCCCGAGTTCGGCCGCGTCGTGGGCGCATCGTGTCCGAGAAAGGGAGCGAGCAGCAGCCAGCCGTCCACCTGCTCGGCGTGCGCGCCGCCCGCCATCCGGACCGCGAGCCCGCCGCCCGAGGAATGACCGCCGACCACGATCTTCCGGTCGGGGTTCAGCTCTTCGAGCACCGCGATCAGGTCGGCGAGATCGTCCTCGAGCTGATCGACGTGGTCGACGTCGCCGCGACGGGTCGGCGAGGCTCCGTGGCCGCGCAGGTCGGGGGTGTGGACGACGGCGACGCCGGCGTCGGCGAGGCGAGCCGCCAGATCGGACAGATAGGCGTTCCACGCCGCCGAGCCGTGCACCAGGATCAGGTCGACCGGCGCCGTATCGCCGTAGGTGCGGACGTTCAGCTCCGCGCCGTCCCGCGCCGTGAAGTACCGCTCCCGCTCGAGGCGCGGGTACGCGCTGGCCAGCGCGGCGAAGTCGAGCGACCCGCCATCGACGCGCGAGATGCGGATGGCACCGCGGGGCCCCGGGTCGGCCTCGATCCACACCTCGCCGTCGCCGGCACCGAAGGTGACCGGCACCTCGACCTCTTCACCCGAGACCAGCGGGAAGCCCGAGATCTCGAAGGTGCCGAGTGGCACCGCGGAGTCGGTGCTGTCGGTGTTGCCACGAAAGACATGGATCACGATCTCCGACTGCAGCTCGTCGGCGACCCCGAACGTCGCCACCTCGGTGCACGGCAGCACGCAGCCGCGCTCGAGGATCGGCACCAGCTCTCCCTCGCTCAGCTCGATCGAGATGGCTTCGACGACGAGCCCCTCACGGACGGCGGGCGAGTCGGGCTCGACGACCACCCGACCGGGCGGCGCCCCGCAGCCTCCGACGACGAGCAGCGACAGCAGCGCGAACGCCGACGCGATACGCGCGCACGCTGCGGCTCGCGGCGGCCGACCCCCGCTCAGGATTTCCGTGACCTGAGTTCGAAGAACCACACCTCACCTTCCGGCGGCCGTCCCGAAGTGTACTTGGCGACCGCGATCCGCCGGAGGCTGTCGCGCGTCGCCTCGTCGTTCGCAACCACCAGCCGAACCGGGTAGCGCTTGCCGTCGATTCGCACGATCGCCGCGCCTTCGACGTCGGCGCGCACGTACCAGTCCTTGCCGGGCGGGAAGCCGAGGGCAGCGGGGATGTAGGCGCGCGGGCCGTCCACCAGGATCCAGGTCGTTCGCGAAACGTCGTCGGCGACGAGCTGCATCTCGATCTCCTCGATCGATGCCGCGAACCCCCAGTCACGGACGGGCGCGCCCACCAGCTCGCCGGACTCGAGCGGACCGCCGAGCAGCGGCCCCAGCGGGCCGTCGCCCATGCGAACCACGAAAAGCAGCAGGGCGATCGCCACCACGAGGCCAGCCAGGATGCCGCCGACGATCTTCAGAACGCGCATGACCACTCCTCCCGGACGCGCACGCCTTGACGCTGTGCCGCCGCGACGCGCGAGCGTATCACGGGCAGGGACGCGAAGACCGGCACGCGCCACTGCTCGAAGTCCGGCGGGGCGTGTGCGGTCAGGCGGCGCCACCGCGTGTGACGCAGCGCGGCATGGCGAAGGGTTGGTGGGCGGGCGGACCCGAGTAGCAGCGTGTCTACGGGCACATGGTACGCTGTCACTTCGCAGTGCGCGATGCGGAGTGGTGGGGACGGCTTGGCGACGAACTCGCGTGTGCAAGTGGCGTTGCGGATCTTCGGCGAGAACCTCGAACCCGACGAGGTGTCGGCGCTGCTCGGCTGCCGGCCGACCGAGAGCCACCACAGGGGCGACCCGTTGCCCGGTGACCCCGACCACCCCACCGCCGAGACCGGCTCGTGGCTGCTTGCCGGCGAGCCGGACAGCGACGCCGAGGTCGAGTCACAGGTCGAGTCACTGCTGGGCCGGCTCACCGCCGATCCCGACGAGTGGTCGAGCCTGACGACCCGCTTCTCGGCGAGCCTGCTCTGCACCCTCACCCCCGAGCAGGTCGACGAGGGCTTCGAGATCTCACCGCGGCTGGCCCGGTCCCTCGCCAAGCGCGGACTCGTGATCGGCTTCGCGGTGCACGACGCCGGCGACGCGAGCTGACCCGAGCCCGTCCTCGAGCGCGGCTTGCCGGGGGCGAGCGCCCGCGCCGGGTCCGCCCGATCGGCCTACTCGCGCGGCCGGTCGGCCTCCACCCAGCCGAGCCAGTGGCCTTCGAGATCGCTCAGGTTCGTGTAGCCGGCCTCGACCAACACCGCCTCGGCGACGCCAGCGCGCCGCCCCGACTTGCAGTGCACGACGATCTCCGCGCCGCGGTCGCTCGGCAACTCGTCGAGTCGCGCCGCCAGCTCGTCGTGCGGGATGTTCACGGCGCTCGGGATGTGGCCGTCTGCGAACTCGCCGGGCGTCCGCACGTCGAGCACCAGAGGCGTGTTGCCCGCCTCGAGCCGGCCGGCCAGGTCGGCGGCCGGCATGCTCTTCACCCCGGCCGGCGAAGCCCCGTTGGACGGACCACAAGCGATCGCCGGCACGACCAGAACGCCGAGCACGCAGAAAACGAAAGAAAGAGGGCGCGACACGGTGGCCTCGCGGCGTATCACGGTGAAACGACCCAGAGCTTGACGAAAACCCACTTGAACCCCTCGTAGAGCAGGCCGAGCGGACCGAGGATACGGGGCTCGGGCTGCTTCGAAAGATAGACGTCGACCCGCGACCGCGCGACGTCCTTCTCGATGCGTTGCCGGCGGCGCTCGAGCGCGTCGATGCGCGTCTGGATGCGTGTCAGCTCTCGCTCGACCCCGAGCACCTCCTCGACGGTGCGAGCCCTGTCGAGCAGGGTGCGAAGCCGACCCCGCAGCGAGACGAGGTTTCCGATCTCCGCTTCGAGGTCGGCGTACTCATCGGTGACATCACGGCCGGCGATCGACCGGGTCTCCTCTTCGCCGAGCGCCGCCGCGGCATCGAGGAACTCCTCGAGCCGCGCAGCCGGCACGCGCGCGGTGAGGTGCACCGAATCCTCGGAGGTCCGCGAGTCGCTCACGAAGCCGCCCATCGCCTCGACCGCCGCCGACAGCTCTCGCGCGGCCTGCTCCGGCGCGGCCACGAGGACTTCGATCGAGCCGGACCGCACCAGTATGCGCGCGTCCGCGGGCGCCGCGTAGGCACGCTCGGCGCCGAAGTGACCCGCGGTGACCGATTTGGCGGCGCCGGCGGGTGGCGCGGCCTTCGTGGGCCGCCCCTGATCGGCGGTGGAACACGCCGCCACGAGGACGGCGACGCTGAGAGCAACGAGCGCTGTCTTCATGCTGCGGCCTCCTCCGAGTGACGGGCGCGGCCGGCGGTGCGCTGGCCGCGCCGGGCGATGCCGAGCCACGAGTGTGCACGATTGGTTGACCGACTTCCCGTCCGCGGTTCGATCCGCTTCGTTCGCGGCGCGTGGGGCGACTGCGCTACGGGCGTCCCCCGGCGACCTGCCGGCCGGGCACCCAGCAGCGGGCCACTTCGCCGGCCCGCACGGGCTCACGGACGAAGACGCCGGCACGCGAGTTGGTAGACTCGCAGACTTCCATCCGCTGCAAGGGAACCCGCCATGAATCACCCGATTTCCGGCCGGGCCGGCCGCACCACGTGACCCGTCCTGCCGAGCGCTGGCCGGCATCACGGGCACGCGCGTGGGACGAGGCGCGCGGCTGGCGGGTCGGCTGCAACTTCACCCCGAGCACCGCGAGCAACCAGCTCGAGATGTGGCGCGAGGAGAGCTTCGACGCGGAGACCATTGCGCGCGAGCTCGGCTTTGCGGCGGACCTCGGCTTCACGAGCGTCCGGGTCTTCCTGCACGATTTGTTCTGGCGCCACGACCGGGCGGGCTTTCTCGAGCGTGTGGAGCGCTTCCTCGAGATCGCATCGAGCCGCGGAATCGGCGCGCTGGTAGTGCTCTTCGACGGCGTCTGGGACCCGCACCCGGCTTGGGGCCCGCAGCCCGAGCCGCGGCCCTGCGTCCACAACTCGCGCTGGGTGCAGAGCCCGGGCGCCGAGCTGCTCGCCGATCGCGAACGACACGCGACTCTCGCCCCCTACCTGCAGGGCCTGCTCGACCACTTCCGCGACGACCCGCGCATCGACGGCTGGGACCTCTTCAACGAGCCCGACAACCCGAACCTCGCGTACGCGAACAACGAGATTTCCGACAAGGACGGCTGTGCGCTCGCGCTCCTCGAGGCGGCCTTCGCGTGGGCGCGCGAGGTGGCGCCCTCCCAGCCGCTGACCGCCGGTGTGTGGCGGGGAAGCTGGAGCGACACGGCGGCGCTGTCGGCGATGGACCGGCTGTGCCTCGAGCAGTCCGACGTGATCAGCTTCCACCACTACGGCGACCTCGGCGCGCTGCAGCACCGCGTCGAGGCCCTCGGCCGCTACGAGCGACCGGTCTGGTGCACCGAGTGGCTGGCGCGCAGCCTCGGCAGCTGCTTCGATCCGCATCTCAGCTGGATGCAGCAGGCCGGCGTCGGAGCCTATTGCTGGGGGCTCGTCGCCGGACGCACGCAGACCCATCAGCCCTGGGAGTCGTGGGTGAAGTCCCTGCCGCTCGAACCGGATCCCTGGCATCACGAGATCCTGCGCGCCGACGGCACCCCCTACGACGAAGCCGAGGTGGCCTTCATCCGGTCGCTGACGCGCTGAGGCGTCGACGCGGACGCCCGTCAGGGAGGCGACTGCGCGTTCGTGCGCAACGCCTGTACGCTCGAGAGCGTGGACACCGTGTACGGCACCAGCACCGTCAGCGCCATCTTGATGACGCGCAGCGTGTCGACATCACCGCGCAGCAGCGCATCGAAGTGATTGATGGAGATCAGGATCGCCCCCACGACGACCGCATACCCGAGCGCACGCCGCACGACGGGCCCGGACGTGGCGATCTCGAGCGCACTCGGCATGAATCTGCTCCTATGAGAGCGCGTCTGCGGACGAAGGGCCGCGCCGTGAACTCCGCGAGCAGGAGCGGCGGCGCCCGCAGCCGCGCAGCCCGGAAGCTAGCCGGGGTTCGGTATGTTGGGGGAGGCGCAGCGCAAGCACCCGCATGAGCAACGAGGAGTCGTCCGCAGCGTGACTTGGCTTCGATCGCTCCTCCGCCTGCAGGCGGGCAGCGCGCGCGACCTCGCATCGATCGTTCTGGTCATTGCGATCTTCCAGCTGGCCGTTCTGCGGCAGCCGTTTCCCAACCTCGGATCGGCGTTGGTCGGGCTCGTCCTGCTCCTGCTCGGCCTCACCCTCTTCACGCGGGGCCTCGACGTCGGGCTGTTCCCGCTCGGCGAGAGCATGGCACACGATTTCGCCCGGAAGGGTTCCGTGAGCTGGCTGCTCGCCTTCGCGTTCGCTCTGGGCTTTGGCAGCACCGTCGCCGAGCCCGCGCTCATCGCCATCGCCGAAGAGGCGTCGGAAGTCGCCGCACATGCCGGCGTCATCACCGACTCGGAAACTGCGCGCGACCGCTACGCGCTCGGCCTTCGGCTCACGGTGGCGGCGGCCGTCGGGGTCGCCATCGTATTGGGCGTCTTCCGGATATTGGCGGGATGGCCCATCCATCTGATGATCGCCGGCGGCTACCTGCTGGTCGTGTCGATGACGATGTTTGCGCCGGCCGAGATCGTGGGCATCGCGTACGACTCGGGGGGCGTCACGACGTCGACCATCACGGTGCCGCTCGTTACTGCTCTCGGTGTGGGTCTGGCCTCTTCGATCGAGGGCCGCAATCCCGCCATCGACGGCTTCGGGCTGATCGCCTTCGCGTCCCTGACGCCGATCGTCTTCGTCCTCCTCTACGGGATCCTGCTGTGATCTCTCTGCTCGAAGAGCTGCTTCGGACGACCGGCGAGACGATTCGTGACGTCCTGCCGATCGCCGCGATACTGGTCTTCTTCCAGCTCTTCGTCCTGCGCAAGAAGCTGCCCGACCCGAGACGGATCGTGAGCGGGTTCCTGATGGTCCTCGCGGGCCTCGTGCTCTTTCTCATCGGCCTGGAGCAGACCGTATTCCCCGTCGGCAAGACGATGGCCGCCCAGTTCTCCGCCCCGAGCTTCCTGGGAGTCGAAGCCGGTCAGAGCGCGGACCCGGCGGCCTTCGCGTGGATCTACTTGTTTGCCTTCGCGATCGGCTTCAGCACGACGATCGCCGAGCCGGCTCTCATCGCCGTCGCGCAGAAGGCCGAGAGCCTCACTGCAGGAGCCATCGGCTCGTGGGGGCTGCGGCTCGCGGTCGCGACCGGGGTCGCGATCGGAATCAGCCTGGGCACCCTTCGGATCGTCCTGGGCACACCGCTCCACTACTTCATCGGCGTGGGCTACGTGGTGGTCATCGTGCAAACGCTCTTCGCACCGAGGATGATCGTGCCACTCGCGTACGATTCCGGAGGAGTGACGACGTCGACGGTGACCGTGCCGCTGGTCGCCGCCCTCGGGCTCGGACTCGCCGAGTCCCTCCCCGGCCGCAGTCCGTTGATCGACGGCTTCGGCCTGATCGCTTTCGCGAGCCTCTTTCCGATGATGACCGTGATGGCTTACGCCCAGATCTCGGAATGGTTGGCACGTCGCGATCGCGCCGAGCGCGCCGGGGCAGAGACGGACCTGATAGGATCGCAGGAGGAAGGGCCATGAGATTCAAGCTATTGATTGCCATGGTGGATGACCACCTGACGGGGGTCGTCACGGAGGCAGCCCGGGAAGCGGGCGCTACCGGATGCACGGTGCTCACCAGCGCGCGGGGCGAGGGCCTCGAGAAGAAGAAGACCTTCTTCGGGCTCACACTCGAAACGCAACGGGACGTCGTCCTGCTGCTCGTCGAAGAGCATCGGGCGCGCCACATTCTGGAGACCGTCGGAAGAACGGGCGAGTTCGATTCGACTCCGGGGACGGGCATCGCGTTTCAAGTCGATGTGGAGGACGCGGTGGGAGTCGCCCACCAGGTCCAGAGCATCACGCCGAGCCTCGCCAACGAGGAGCTGTGATGGAGAAGACGATCCTACGAGTGGCCGACGTGATGAACGCCGAGTACGCGACGGTGCAGGGAATTGCCACGGTCGCGGAGGCGCTCGTCCTCATGCGGGAGAGGAGCGCGAGCTTTCTCGTCGTCGCCAAACGGGACGAGAACGACGAGTTCGGGCTCATCACGACGCGGGACATCGCCGAGCACGTGCTGGCTCCGCACCGCCCGCCGGAAAGGACCAACGTATACGAGATCATGTCCAAGCCGGTCCTGACCGTGCGGCCGACCATGAACATCCGGTACTGCGCCCGGCTGTTCCACCGCTTCGGAATCTCGATTGCACCGGTGACCGAGGGCGACCGGATCACGGGGGTCGTCAGCTACGACCAGCTGGTTCTTCGCGGACTCGCCGCGCAGCCGTAGCGCCTCGGGCCAACCGGCAGCGGCGACGGTACCCTGTCGCCATGCTCGACGAGTTCGCCCCGTCGCTCTGGGTCGCGGAAGGCCCGGTCGTCTCGTTCTACGGCTTCCCGTACCCGACCCGCATGGCCGTCGTCAGACTGTCGGACGGCACGGCCTGGGTGTGGTCGCCGGTGGCGATCAGCGAAGAGCTCGCCGCGGCCGTCGAGGCCATCGGGCCGGTGCGTCACATCGTGTCGCCCAACAAGATCCACCACCTCTTCCTCCAGGAGTGGGTTGCTCGCTTTCCAGACGCACGCCTGTACGCCCCGCCCGGCCTCGCCAGGAAGCGGACGGACCTGTACTTCCACGCCGGGCTCGGCGACGAGCCCGACTCAGCCTGGGCGGACGACATCGACCAGGTGATCTTCCGAGGCTCCCTCGTCATGGAAGAGGTGGCGTTCTTTCATCGGAGGTCGCGCACGGCGATCGTCTGCGACCTCGTGCAGCGTCATCCAGAGCCGTCCATGACGGGGTGGAAGGGCGCCTTGATGAAGCTCGACGGGCTCGTCGGCGACCGCGGCAGCACACCGCGCGAGTGGCGGGCCAGCTTCCTGCAGCGCGGGCCGGCCCGCATCGCGCGCGAAAAGGTGCTGGCGTGGAAGTCCGAGCGGCTGCTCATCGCGCATGGCGAGTGCGCGAAGTCCGCCGCCACGCCGATCCTCGCCGACGCGCTCGCCTGGATCTGAGCCGGTCGCCTCGGGGCCGGCTAGAAGAGGCTCTGGATCAGCGAGAGAGACATCGCGATCCCGAACACGTACGTGAAGAGAGCTCCCAGGAAGCGCAGCGGGTGGGGCTTGTCGAGCGTCGCCCCGAAGACGATCCCGGCGGCCAGCAGGTAGCGGCTGAACGTGGCGCCGATGATGCAGATCGATCCCCACGTCGAAGGGGATCGGCTGCCAACCAGCCAGATCAGCACCGCGAGGACGCCCACGTACTCGGCCGTGTTGGCGTGGGCGCGCACCAGCTTGTGGAGCGTGTCGGTGGGATCGCTCGAGTGGCCGATGATCGTCTGCGTGCGGCCTCGAAAGAGCGACACCGCCAGGCCGAGACCGAAGAGCAGAAGTCCGAGTAGGCCGATGCAGGTGAGCGCCGTCGTCATGTTGCTGCCTTTCGTTCAGGAGTAGAAGCCGGGCCGATGCGGCCCGGCCGCCCGCCGGGTAACGCAACATGCCGGCGCCGGTGTCCCGGGTCAATCGATCGCCGCCGGCACCTGCGAGACCGACCACGCCAGCGCGAGCTGCGAGACGTAGTAGGCGGGCAGCCCCCAGGCCGGGTTCACGAAGCTGCTGGCGACGAAGCGCTCGCGTGCCACCGAGACGTCCGAGGCCGCAAATCCGATCGCGCCGAGGGCCACGACGGGCGGTGCGCCGGCCAACACCGCAGCGATCGACGCCGCCACCATCGTGAAGATGACGATCACGTAGCTCGCGACCGGCCAGCGAAACGCGGACGGTACGTGGGGACGCAGCCACCTCAGGATCACCCACGCCAACCCGGACAGCGCGGCCGCGGCGAGCACCAGCGCGACGCCGTCGAGTCCGAGCCCCATGAAGGCGACCGTGTACGCGACGTGCCCCAGCAGAAAGGCGGCGATGCCGAGCTTGAACCAGATCGTCTGCCCGGACGGCAGCAGCAGCGCATCGCCCAGCCAGCAGAGCGAAAGCCCCAACAGCATGACACGGCCGAAGTCGCTGCCGACGGCGCCCCACGAGACGGCGGCCCATACGAAGGCCGTCGACGCGGTGAGCTTCGCGACGGCGCGGCCCGCCGACGAGTCGATGCGCTCGGCGACCAGCAGCGCGAGAAACGCGAATACGCAGACGGCGGCGGGAAGCAATGTCCGGACCTCAAGCCGCGGCGTGGAGGGCCGACTGCGTGATCGGCCCCACCACGACGCGCCAGAGCAGCACGAGCATCATCGCGACGCTCGGGTAGAAGGTGAGCGCGAAGCCCAGCGACCGGGCCGGCGCCCCGCGCGCGTAGCCGCGCCAGAAGAGCAGCCGCCCCACCACGAAGAGCGCCACCGCGACCGGCACCACCGCCTGCCACTCGCGCGGCATCAGGGCCGCCCAGGCCAGGTGGGCGAACACCGCGAGCACCACCTGCTCGAGCGTGTTCTGCAGCGCACCCTGCAGCGCGCGGGCGCGGGCCGTGCCCCCGCTCTGCGCCCCGCCCCCGATGTCCTCGGGCGTCGAGAACCGGTGCCGGGCCAGCACTGCGATGTTGGCCAGCAGACACGCCACCACGAAGACGTCCCAGGCCAGGGCGCGCTCGATCGAATTCGCGAACAGCCGGCCCGGAATCAGCGCCTCGGGCGGCCGGGCGATGGCCGCGGCGATCGACACGGCCGTGATCGCGGCGCCGATTGCCATCCCGCGCAGCACGCCCCTCTGTTCGTCCTGATCGCCGGTCGACACACCGACTGGATATCAGGCCAGGTGAGCGGCGTCGAGCCGGCCGCGCGGCGGCCGATCGACGTGGTCGGTGGGGTTGCGCTCTGGCAGTATTCGCCGGCCGCCGAGGCGGGGCCGGGCGCCTGCCCGGCCTCGACATGCGAGGACACGCCGTGACCGACACGCTCCCCGAGAACCCGCCGTTCTTCGATCTGGTAGGCCAGATGCGCGCCATGCGCCGCCTCAAGCCCGACCCGGTGCCGCTCGCGACTCTCCGCAAGGTGCTCGACACCGGCGTGAAGGCGCCTTCGGGCATGAACACGCAGCCGTGGTCCTTCGTGGTCATCCACGACGACGAAGGCAAGCGCTGGTTCGGCGACCGCTACCGCGACGCCATCGCGACGCGCTTCGGCGGGCTGTCGGTCGACGAAGACGACCGTTCGCCGATGGGCCGCCAGCTTCGGGCTCTGCGGTACCAGATGGACCATATCCACGAGTCGCCGCTGATCCTGCTCGTCTGCGGCAAGCGCGACTGGCCCTTCAAGGTGCCCGAAGCCGAGCGCAAGGGACTCGCCCCGCCCAACTACGGCGCCGCCTACCCGTGCGTGCAGAACATCCTGCTGGCGTGCCGCGCCCTCGGGCTCGGCGCGACGCTGACCACCATGCACCAGGTCTTCGAAGAAGAGCTGCACGCCCGCTACGGGATCCCCACCGAGTACGGCGTGGTGGTCTCGATTCCGATCGGCTGGCCGCTCGGCCGCTTCGGCCCCGTCAGACGGCGGCCGGCCGCCGAGGTGACCTACTTCGGCGCCTGGGGGAACACCGACGCCGGAGAGTGGGACTGACCCGGCTACGTGGACGCAGACGCGGGCGGCTCGCAGACGAAGATCGGGATGTCCCGCATGGTGCGCCGGCGATACTGCGCGAACGGCGCGTAGTGGTCGTCGCAGATCGGCCAGAGCGCAGTCTTCTCGCCCGTCTCGGCCAGACGCGCGCGCAGCCGCATCGCCCGCCCGCGGTGCCTCACCTCGATTTCGGGATGCGCGACCAGGTTGCGGTACCAGACCGGATTCCGGTCGGCGCCGCCCTGTGAGGCCACCAGCAGCACGCCCTCGCCGTAGGGCACGTACATCAACGGAATCGTCAGCTCGCGCCCGCTCCTCGCCCCGGTCATCGTGACGAAGCAGACGTCGTCACCGGCGAGCGTGTTGAAGAGCCGACCCCCGCTCAGCCGGTTCAACGCCACGTGCAGCCGCGTCATCGTCTTCAAGACCCAGCGCGGGGGCGGTGATCCGGCCTTCGCGTCGACCACCGGGCTTTCGTTCGTCATGCCGTTCTCCTCCGCTTGCGTCGGGGCCTGCGGCTCTAGAGATACTCGTACAGCACGTCCGAGAACGAGTCCGTCGGAAAGACGCAGGCGATCCGCAGGAGGCCTGAGCCGGTGTTGGTTGCCACGTGCGACGCATAGCCGGGAATGTAGACGGTGGCGCCAACCCGGACGGGGTGGCGCACGCCGTCGATCGTAACCTCGCCTTCACCGGAGAGCACGGGGTAGACCTCGGCTTCGGCGTGGTGATGAGGCCGCGGTGGCGTGGTCCCCCCCCCGGCTCGACTTCCGCGATACCGACCGTCAACGCCCGGCTCGGCGAGCGGTCGGCGCTCACCAGGGTGCGCGACCAGAACTCGCCGTGCTCGGCCGACTCGGATCGCTCGACCGGCCGATCGCTCTCCTAGACCACGAAGGCGCGGGTGTCGGGCCCCGTCACGCAGGGCCGCCGATCCGCTTACGCGGGGTGGCCACGGGCCTCTCGAACGGCGGCCAGCACACGAGCCGACGCCGACTCGTCTCGGCTCTCGAAGGGCGCCCACTCGCCCGCGGGCGTCCGGACCACCACCTTGAAGGTCGGCTTCTTGCGGATCCACCAGCCCGCCGCGCCCAACAAGAGCCCGACGCCGAGCAGCGCCCGGCTGAGGCCCGCCTCACCGAATGCGGAGAACAGGCAGATCGCACCAACGGCAATCATCAGGATGGGCCCGGTGGCCGCCGTGGGGACGCGCTCGATCCCGGTCGATTCGATCTCGGCCAGCGCGTACGAAGATCCGTCGATGCGGAGCTGCCGCCCGTCGACGCTCACCTCGGGTGACTCGAGTAGAACCGTGCGAGTCGTATTCATCGGTCGGCTACCAGTATCGCCCTTCGGCCGAGCAACGGTCAATCGAAAGCCGCCGATTACCCAAGGCGCGATCCGCCTCGCGACCGCACTCAGCGGCGCGGTGGCGACCCGAGCAAATCAGCGGCCGTCACGAAGCTCGCCTGCGGCGCAATGCCACATCCACCGAGCGCCGCCGCGAACCACCCACCACGCGGACTGCGCGGCAGCCGGAACAGATGGCTCGGGCACCGGCAGTCCGACGACCCCAGGCCGGCCTTCGGGACCGATGCGCCGGGCAGCTGCGCGATCGAACCCGCCCACTCGTGCTCGAGGTTGCGTGCGCCGGCCGCCCACCAGGCCCCGACCGTCTCTGCCCGGCCGCGCACGTAGTCGACGTGCCAACGCGGGCGCTTCACGCTCCGGACGTGATGACGAAGCCGGCCGGCGAGTCCGCCCGAACCGAACGCACTCCCCACGTACACCAGGTAGCCCGGCAGCAGCTCGACGTCGCCGAGAGCCCCCACCCGCACGAGCGCCCGCTCACGGCAGCGAAGCACCAGCGCGTACGTGCCTCGGCCCACCATTCGGGGGAGCCGGCCTACTCGGGCCTCATGCCCGGCACGCCCAGCGCCTCGAGCTCGTTCGCGCGCGCCTCGATCATCGCCTCCAGCTCGGCGGCGTGCTCCGATGCCACCTCGCCGCCCAGCATCGCGCCGCGCTGCATCAGTGTCGGCCCCATCTCGACGCTCTTCCGGCCGGTGGGCGTGTTGTAGAAGGCGATCATCTCCCGCAGCTCGCTCTCCGTGAACACGTCGACGTACATGTCGACGAGCTTCACCTCGAACTTCTCCCACGTCAGGTAGCGCGTCGCCCACTCGAGCAGCACGTCGCGGAAGGGCCGAAGCGTCGGGTTCTGCTGCAGCATCGTATCCGCGATGGCCTGCGCGCCGCCCATCATCTGCGAATCGGCATCCATCAGCACGAGCAGCTCGGCGGCGGCGGTGCGGTGCGAGTCCGCCGCCTCGTCGGCAGCGCTCGGAGCTGCTGCCACGAGCAGCAAGACGGTCGCCAGAATCACGCGCATCAGCAACTCCCACCGCATCGTCCGGGCGCCGGTGATCGGCGCCCGCCCGCCGGCCGCTCGGCCGTGGAAGCGGGGATCGCGAGAGGCTAGCCGACACGCCTCGTCTGCCGCGACCGTGCGGGGCCCGGGTCGTGACGGGCGGCACGGCGCCGGGCCGATCTGCGCGCGGCCACCACGCAGCCGTAGAGGACGACGTTGAAAGCCAGCAGCGCCACTGCGATCCAGACCTGGCCACCCGGTGAGAGACCCGGCGGGTAGATGAGCGGGACCAGGTAGTGCTGAACGAAGGATGTCGAATAGCCCACCTCGCCCGCCTGACGGCGCAAAGCGTTCTCCAGGGTGGTGAGCGGGCAGATGCCGTGCGACAGCTCGATGTAGGCCGCCCAGGCGAGAGCCGGCAGATGCAACACCGGAGCCAAAACCCAGCGGAACGCCAAAGCCGCCCCGAAGACCGCGAACACGATGAACGACCCGTGAACCACGAGGACCGCGTCCGCAAGTACACTGAATATCATGTAACGGCACCGCGGCCCGATGTGAGCGATGGAAGCGATTGAAGCGAGTGGAGCGATTGGCCCGGCGGCGGCCTCGTTCAGCGGCCGGCGGCAGTGCTGACCGGGTCCGAGCGAGCGATCCCAGTATGCCGCCGGAGCGGGCCCGAATCCAATTCGGCGACGCCATCGAGTGTCGGGTGCACGACTCGTCGTACGGCCGCGCAGAAACAGAAGATGTGCGCGTCGGGCCCGCCTCTCGACGTCATGGCGCCGACCCCTCGCTCGCGATTCGAAAGAACTCGACGTAGAACCGCACCGGGCCCATCGGCTCGACCTCGTGCGGCACCTCGGGCTCGACGACGCCCGGGCGATCGGCCGAGAGCACGTGCTCTTCGAGGTCGGGCTCGAAGATCCGATAGCGAAGCGACCCTTGCAGGACGTGAATCTGCGCCCACACACCGCGCTTCGTGGTGTGGGCGTGACAGAGACCTGCGGGAACGGAGGTCTCCGAGAACTCCCGGGTGCGCTTGTGGGAGATGACGTTGGAGGGAAGGGGCTTCACGATGGCAATGCGCCGTGCCCGGCCACGTACGCGATTCCGAGGATCGCCAGAACGACGAGAAACGCCAGAATGCCCGGGTAACCGTCGCGGTGTCCCTGAACGGCGCGCTCGGCCTCCAGGGTGACGTTCGAGGGCCGAGGTTCGGCGGCCGGATGCGCCTTCCACGAGTACCCGCATGCCTGACAGATCCAACGCTGTCGCCAGAGGAAGATCGGCACACCAGTCCACAGAGACACGGCAAGTGACGAGCGAAAGAGCCTCGACCCGCGAACCTCCGCGCCAGCGCAGCTGGGGCAGGTATCGCCTTCTGCTGGAGGAAGTCGAGCCTCGGGCACCTCGCCGAGATCTGCTTCGTCGTGGCGGTTCAGGATCGCCTCGGCGCGCTCGACGTCGCACTCGGCGACTTTGAGCTTGGCGCCTCCGAGCGCCGTCGAATACAGCCACTGGACGTTGATGACATGCTCGTCCCAGACGAAGGACGGGATGCCGGCTTCTTCGAGGATTGCTCGCGCAACGTGGGCGCTGACCGGATCCCGGCAGGAGCGAACCGTTACGAGTTCCATCGGCTCGCTGTCTCCTGACGAATGGGCGGCCGAGCAGCGCAGACCGCGCTCGAGCCCCCAAGCAGAGGACTCCACGCCGAAAGGCCTGCCGCCCGTGGAGTTCTCGAGGAATACGAAGCTCGCTCGACTGCGAGTCTACAGGATCGACTCGACACGAGTTACCTGAATCGTTTCGCACCGGCCATCCGCGAGCCGGACGGACGTGCGTATAGAGCCTCGAGGGTTCGACGATCCCTGTCGCTCAGACCTCCATCCGAACCAGGCTGATGTGCGGGATACATGATGTCGCCGGGGTCCGGGCTGTGACCCCCGAAGCCGAGTGCGTGACCCATTTCGTGAAGCATCACCGAATGAACGTCGTGCGAGTCAGCAACGCGATTGCCACCCCACTTTGCGGTGACGAGTATTCGAGAGACACCGAATCGGCGTTGTCTCAGATTCAAATCGAAGCTGCAATGCGCGATGTACCAGTCTCCGTCCGGTTCCGAACCCCAGACGATCGGGATATTCGCATCCCCCGGCGAGTCGACGAACTCGAATCGAGGCAGACCGGGTCCGGCAACACCTTCCCAATCGAGCACACCCTTGCGCACTGATTCGTAGATCGCCTCACGGTCCTCGAACATCCCTGGTGGCGGCTTGGGAAGATGAATCCGCAGCGGCATTTGACGCTTCTGCCACCGCAGGAGGACGTGTTCGTGGCCGGCCGCTTCGAATGCCACCCATCTGAGATAGGTACCGCTCGCCGACGATGAGTCAGTGCCCGATGCGCATGCACCCATGCCCAGGAGCAGCAGCATCAGGATCGGAAGCCTGGGCATCATGAGTTCTCCTCTACCCAACGGACCGGCGTTCCGCGGCCGGCGCTCGCACCGGCAGGACCCGGGCCTGCCACGAGACCATGCCTCCAGGCGGCAACCGAAGCCAATCAAACAAAGCTGCGGCCGGCTGTTTTCGTGGATGAATGGCGGCGTGTTGAGTACGAAACGCACCGCGGAGGCATGGCGGAGGAGTAGTGGAGGTGTAGTGCAGGTGGGGTGGGGTGGGGGTTCAGCGCCAGCCGCTCGTTGGACAGCACCTCTTTCCCAGGGCTCGACCCCGCCTTCGCGTACGCGGAACAGCGGGTGGGCGCGGAGCCGCACACCGGAAGGGAGGCGCTGCAGTTCGGCGGGCGCCCGCCTTCGAACCTTGGCTTGCAGATGAGCCAACTCGAACTCCAGTTGGCCACGGGTTACGTCGAGGCGGCGGCGGCTGCGGACGGGTCCGATTCGCGATCGGTCGAACCGGTAGCCGCGGACTTCCGCCTCCGCGGCGAGTTCCGAGAGGTAGTGGTTGATCGCCGAGAGCGGGGCGGGATGAGATCGAAAGCGGTCGAGCTGCGGATGGTTTCGGTAGCCCCGGGTCTTGCCACGGAGCACGGCTCGCGCAAGCAGACCCTCGCGCCAGGCTGCGACGATGCCCTTTGCGTCGAGGTACGAGGGATGGAGACTCCAGAGTCGAATGGCCTGTGCCCTCCTGCGCGACTGACCGCCGGTGCCGCGGGCACGGACGCACGACGCCAGCACGACCACGTTTACCGCAGCGGTCCCTCAGGTGGCGGGCGACTCACCGCCGAGAATGACCCAGAGACCGACGGCGATGAAGCCAAGACCCGCAACCCAGCGAACCATGCTTGGATTCACGAACTGCGCGACGAGTGCCCCGGCGAGAACGCCAAGTGCCGAGGCCAGGATCAGAGCAAGCGCCGAGGCTGCGAATACGGTCAGCCTGGAGTTGTCGGCGTCGGCCGCGTAGAGGAGGGTCGCGAGCTGGGTCTTGTCACCGAGCTCGGCGATGAAGACGGTGCCGAAGACAGTGGCGAACAACTTCAGGTCCATGACAGAGAGACTGTAGCTTCGAACTTCTGCGGGCGCGCTTGGGGCCGATTCGAAGGTGCTGCCGCTGGATTCGTACAACGCCTTGTTGGACGGCGGGCCCGGTCACCTCGTGAACAGGGACTCTCGCTCTGGCTCCGCAACGTGAAGAGAGTACTCCTGATAGTACCGCTCTCGACCCAGCCGCTGTGCGGTCAGGTGCTCTGGATGCTCACGCCAGCCCCGAAGGTGTTCGTGCGAATCGAACTCGATGATGCTGCAGCGCTCCCCATCCTCCGAGAGATAGACCTTGTAGGACAGGAACCCGGGCATCGAGCGTGCGGTCTCGAGCATTCGATCCGCGAGCTCCTGGAACTCCGCCGAGCCCTCATCTCGCAGACGTGAGCGAAACACAGCCATCACCACTGGATCGATCCTCTCCGCTCGACAACGAATCGGGCGCTCAGCGGCGTGGCCCGCCGGCGAGGCTGGGCGATCTGCGAAGCGTGAGACTCAGAAGGGCAGTTCGTGCTGAGGTGGCGTCGGCGTGGCCTCGCCGCTCTCACCGTCCAACAAGGCTCGGGCATGGCTGTAAATAACCCAACCGATGGTAAGGACGAGAAGAGCCCCGATCGCCCAGCCCTGGATCTTCTCTCGGGTCGACAAGCGGCGCCCGGTAGCCGTCGGCTCCGGAAACATCTCCTGAACGATCGAGTTGGCACGTTCGAGGTGCTCGTCTGAGACCTCGATTCGGACCCCAACAACTGACTGCATCGACGGCAGTACACCCCCGGCGTCTGCCGCAGAGACCCATGCTTCGATCCCTTCGTCACCGAGAAGCTGGGCCGCGAGAGCGGCGTCTTCGCGAGACAGGTATCGGATCTGGAGAAACGGCACTCGAGCCTGCCCCTAACGGCTTGCCGCCGAGCGGCGTGGCCCGCCGCCGGTCGTGCTACGTCAACAACAGTGGGTGTAAGCAGGCTAGCACGCCGCCCACGCCCAAGTGCGGCCAGCGCTGACTCCGGCCACTCGTCAGGCTGCCTGCGCGCCTAGATGTGTTTGAGCAGAACAAGCGTGGGGTTTTCCGAACCCCAGATCGAGGGGCTTTCGAAGAGCGATTCGAAACCCTTCGCCCGATAGAAGAGCCGGGTCCGGGCGTAGTATGGATCCGGGTTCGACGGACCGAGTGTCTTGACGTGAAGCCACCCGCCACCCCGGGAACGTACCTCGGACTCGAGATGGTCGAGGAGTGCAGTGCCGACCCCGTGTCGATGGTGGTGCGGAGCTACGGCCATGAAATAGACTTCATGGGAACGTGGTGAGTGCGTCTCGAGGGTGATCGCACCGACCACGGATTCGTTCCGCAAGGCGACCCAGCTCGGCAGAGTCGTGAGCTTTCGCAGATAGTCCTCGTTGGACTCGGGGATTCCGAACCAATCGGGGAGCGCGGCCAGGATGCGTTCGCATTCGGCGAGATGGCTCGATTCGAAACGAAGGATGCGATCTACCATGATTGGACCTTCTCGTGCCGAGCCGCCTGACGGATCAGCCGTTCAGCGGCGTGCGGCGACCTGCAAGCAGCCTCTGAGCGCCCAAGCCCACCTGAATTCCATCACGCCCAGAAGAACTCGGCGTTTGCACGGCCGCTGCGATGCCTGGTTGGAGGGCGGCCCGATGGCGTGCAAGGTTTGGCGCGAGGCGTATCGCGGTCGAAGATCGGCGCTAGGCGGAAGGCTCTTCAGGTTCGTCGGATCCGCCGCGGAGACGCTTGAACGCTGATTCCAAGAGACGAACACCGGTCAGGATGAGGACCACAAGGACCGACAGCACCAGCCCTTCGGCGGGCCGCCCGACGCCAATGGTGCTCCCGATCGCCGCAAGCATCCAGACTACGGCGGCCGATGTCACACCAGTAACGGCTCCGCCGCGCGCCAGGATTACGCCCGCACCGAGGAACCCGACACCCGTCACCACCTGGCCGAGCACCCTGGTCGGGTCTGCGGCGACGCCCTGCAGGGTGATGCTCAATCGGACGAATACCTGTGTGGCGAGGCAAATGAGGATGCCGGTTCGGATTCCGATCGCCTTGCCCCTGAGCTGACGCTCGAAGCCAACGATGCCACCGCAGACGATAGAGGCTGCGATCTGAAGGGAAATCGACGAGTCGAACGGTCCAAGAGATCGAGCGAGGTCTTCCATGTCCGTACTTTGCGCAGACGCGTCAACGCGTCGACGGGCGGGACTACTCTCTTCTGGCTCCGCGGCCGAACGGAATCGGAGTTCAGCGGCGGGGAATGGCGCCGCCGGACTTCGCCGCGCCGGTGAAGATTGATTGATGCCAGAACAGTACAGCGACCATTCGTACCCCGCCATTCCGCTTCCGGTCCAACGCGTTGTCGTACGGCGAGCAAGCCTTGGAGGAATCAGCGGCTCGCCTGATCTTGATCCACCTGGGACTCGCATCTGCCGGTAGGGTCAAGAGGGCCATCCGAAATCGAAACATTCGCTCCCCCGTACGGGGTGAGACTGACTCCCCGGCCGGACTTGCGCCGGCGCGCTCGATTGGCCGGATCGATGCGGCGGACGAGCGCGGACCGCGCCGCCGAGGCCTTCGAGCTGGCGGCCGAGCGCTTCCGCGTACCGGCCGGGACCGCGGACGGCTGGCTGCGCGCAACCCATCGGCGCGGTCCGGCTCTGCCCGATGTGTGAGGCGGTTCACGAAAGGCGCCACGATCACGAAGCACGATCGACTGGCGGCCCGCCCGGTCCCTACACGCCGAGATCCTGCCTCGAGAACAGCGGCTCGAGGGTCACCCCCCGCTCGGCGAACGCCTCGGCGGCCCCCTCGCCGCGATCCACGACGCACAGCACCCGCGCCACCTTGCCGCCGGCCGCCTCCACGATGTCCAGCGCTTCCAGCGTCGAGCCGCCGGTCGTCGTGGTGTCCTCGACGAGCGCCACGGTCTGTCCCTCCGCGAAGGCGCCCTCGATCTGACGGCCGAGGCCGTGCTTCTTCTTCTCCTTGCGGACGAAGAAGCCCACCAGGTCGCCGGCCCGCTCGTCGTGGGCGGCGGCCAGCAGCACGGCGGAGACCAGCGGCACGGCCCCCACCGCCATGCCGCCGACGGCCTGCACGGGCGCGCCGGCCAGCAGCTTCTCCACCACCAGCTCGCCCGCCAGCCGAACGCCGAGCGGACGCATCAACGTCTGCCGCAGGTCGAGGTAGAAGTTGCTCTTCTTTCCGCTGGCGAGCGTCACCTCGCGGCGCTCGACGCTCACCTCGCGGATCAGCTCGTTGAGCCGCTGCGCGCGATCATCCGACACGACTTCCCCCCTCCCTCCAGGCCACCGACCCTCGCCCTCGCTCGACGCCGCCGGCCGTCACTGCTTGCGAATTCCCAGCGCAAACTCGGCGATCATCCTGTTGTGCAGCTCGCTCGTGCCCTCACCGAACTCGAGCGACTTGGCCTCCATCAGCAGCCGGCCGATCTCGTACTCCTGGGTGCACGAGTAGCCGCCGAAGATCTGCATGCCGTCCAGCGCGTTCTGCACCGCCGCCTGACTGGCGCAGAGCTTCGCCATGCTGCTCTCCAACGAGGCGCGCGGGACGCCGGCGTCCTTCATGCGCCCCAGCCGGTACACCAGCAGCCGGGCCTGCTCGGTGCGGCACACCATGTCGGCGATCTTCTGCTGGATCATCTGGAATTCACCGATCCTGCTCCCGAAGGCCTCGCGGGTCATCGCGTAGGGGATCGCCAGGTCGAGGCAGCGCTGGGCCTGGCCCACGCAACGCGCCGCCACCGAGAAGCGGCCGGTGTCGAGGGCGCCGCCGAGGATCGGGAAGCCGCCGCCGGGCCGACCGATCAGCGCGTCCTCGGGAATCAAGGCATCCTCGAAGTGCACCTCGGCGAGATTGTCGCGTTTGAGGGTGCGCATCGGGAATTCGCCGATCTGCAGGCCCTCGACGCCGCGCGGGTCGAAGACGAAGGCGGTCACGCCCTTGTGCTTCTTTTCGCGATCGACGCTCGCCACCAGGAAGAACAGTCCGGCATGCGCGGCGTGCGAGATGAACACCTTGGTGCCGTTGATCCGCCAGCCGCCGTCCACCTTCGCGGCCGTGGTCTGCATGCTGCCGAGGTCGGTGCCGCCCCCGGGCTCGGTGAGGCAAGCCGAGCAGATCAGCTCGCCCTTCGCGATACCGGGCAGGAAGCGCTCCTTCTGCTCGTCGGTGCCGAAGTTCGAGAGCGAACCGGCGACCAGCGAGTTGGCGACCGAGATCACCGACGCCACCACCCAGTCGACCCGCGCGATCTCCTCGCAGATGATCCCGTAGGTGAGCGTGTCGCTGAACGACCCGCCGTACTGCTCGGGGATCATCGGACCGAGCAGCCCCATCTCGGGCAGCTTCTGGATCAGCTCGAGCGGGTAGCGCTCCTCCTGCTCGTAGCGCTCGACGTGCGGGAGGATCTCCTTCTCGGCGAACTCCTTCACGCTGCGCCGCACCTCGCGCTGCTCGTCGGTGAGGTCGAAGTCGGCCATGCGCTCGAGGGGCGGGCTGCTCATCGGGGCTCCGGTTGGGCGCTGGTGGCGCGCTGGAATCGCTGGGGCGGGGCTGAGAGGGGGCGCCGCACGGACGCGGTCGCCCAGAATAGCCGCCGCGGCGAGCGCCGGCGCCGGCGTTGCCCTTCGGGGGATGGACATCCCCCCGGCGCTCGCGTAAGCTGCGGCGCCCACGAAAGGACGTCCCCGTGAAGAAGGGCACCAACAGCCGCAACCGCGGCAAGTCCTCCCGCTACCGCGCGAAGCTGAAGCAGAAGCACCGCCGCGCGCGCCGCCGCATGACGCGGGGCGCCCGCTCGACGTACCGCTAGCCCCGCGGCTAGTCGAGCAGCTTCACCTCCACGCGGTCGAGCGCGCCGGTGAACGGGTAGTGGCCCGTGTAGCGGTTCGAAACCTGCGTGCCGTGGTCGGCGCCCACGTCGAAGGACTCGCTCAGCGAGAACGTCGCCATGTGGGTTTGCGGCATGTCGACCTCGTCGACCTTCTTGCCGTTCACGTACAGCGTCCCCTTGCCCGCGAAGCCGCCGGCGTGGTCGAAGCGGAAGCCGAGCCGCGTCTCGCCCCGCGGCAACCGGGGCGATTCGAGCTCGTAGTAGACCCCGTCCAGGTAGTTGTAGTCGTACTTGAGCCGACCGTCCTGGATGAACATCGTGTAGCCGCCCGTGAAACCGCCGCAGGCGACGATCACGCCCTCCTCGCTGCCGCCGAGATCGATCGTCGTCTCGATGGTGTGACTGCGTCCCTTGATGGGCGGTGAAGCCTTCTCGGCGATGCGCACCGCGCCCGGATGGAAGAAGGTGAACTCGGTGCGCCCCCTGAACAGGCGGTCCTGCTGGGCGGCCAGCCGCTCGATCATGTCGTCGTGCAGCGGATAGACGTTGTACCTCCAGGCCTGCTCGTCGAACAGGGCGACCAGCTCGGCGAGCTTCTCGGGGTGCTGCTCGGCGAGGTCGGTGCTCTCCGAGAAGTCCTCGGCGACGTGGTAGAGCTCCCAGCGGTCGTCTTCGAACGACGAGGTGGTGTTCAGGTCCCACGGCATGCGGCCCGCGTGCAGCGAGACGGCCTTCCACCCGTCGGCCCAGATCGCCCGGTTGCCGAACATCTCGTAGTACTGCACCTGCTTGGCGTCCGGCGCGTCGGGCGCGTCGAACGAGTAGCGGATCGAGATGCCGTCCATCGGCATCTGGGCGACGCCGTCGATTTCGTCGGGCATGTCGATGCGGGTCACGTCGAGGATCGTCGGCGCGATGTCCGAGATGTGGTGGTACTGCTGGCGCACCTCGCCCTTCGACGCGATGCCCGCCGGCCAGTGCACCACCATCGGGTCCTGGATGCCGCCGCGGTGCACGCTCTGCTTGAAGTACGGGAACGGGGTGTTGCCCGCCATCGCCCAGCCGGCGTGGTAGTGGGGATAGGTGTCGGGATCGCCCCAGTTGTCCTGATGGCGCCGGTTGGCCTCGAACGGCGTCTGCAGGCCGTTTAGCACGTAGGTTTCATTGAAGGTGCCGACCAGCCCCCCTTCTCCGCTGGCCCCGTTGTCCGAGGTGACGATGATGATCGTGTTCTCGAGCACGCCCGTGCGCGCCAGCGTGTCGACGATGCGGCCGATCTCGCGATCGGTGTGCTCGAGCATGCCGGCGAACACCTCCATCTGCTTGGCGTAGAGGGACTTCTCTTCGGCGGTGAGCGTCTCCCAGGCGGGGATGTCGTTGGGCCGCCCGGAGAGCGCGGTGCCCTCCGGAATCACGCCCTGCTCGATCTGTTGCGCCAGGATGCGGTCGCGCGCGGCGTCCCAGCCGTCGTCGAAGCGGCCCCGGTACTTGTCGATGTAGGCCTGCGGGGCCTGATGGGGCGAGTGCATGGCGCCCGGCGCCCAGAACAGCAGGAAGGGCCGATCCGGCGCGATCGAGACGTGGCCGGTGATGTACTCGATCGCCTTGTCGGCGAGGTCGGTCGACAGGTGGTAGTCGGGATCGTCCTGCCAGGGCTCGACGGGCTGGTGGTCGGCGAAGAGCAGGGTGCGGTACTGATCGGCGTCGGCCGCCATGAAGCCGTAGAAGTGGTCGAAGCCCTCGCCGCTCGGCCAGCGTGTGAACGGCCCCGCCTGCGAGACCTCGTAGAGAGGCGTGTGGTCCCACTTGCCGAGCGCGTAGTTCACGTAGCCGTTCTGCTGCAGGATCTTCGCCACCGACTTCGCGTTGTCGGGGATGATGGCGTTGTAGCCGGGGAAGCCCATCGCGGTGAGCGAGTGCGAGCCGAGCCCGATGCTGTGCGGGTTGCGGCCGGCCATGATGGACGCGCGCGACGGCGAGCAGAGCGCGGTGGTGTGGAAGTTGTTGTACCGCAGGCCGTCGGCCGCCAGCGCATCGATGCGCGGCGTCTCGATCAACCCGCCGAAGCTGCCGAGGTGGGCGAAGCCGGTGTCGTCGAGCAGGACGATCACGATGTTGGGCGCGCCCTCGGGCGCGGAGCGGAAGGTCTCGGGCCACCACTCCTCGGATTCGGCGTACGACTCGGCGATCCTGCCCTCGAAGGGAGGACGCCCGTCGTCGGCCGACTCGCCCTTTCGCGAGGGCAGCCCCGCGCAGGCGCTCGCCATCGCGACGCACACCAGTGACACCAAGAAAGTCGTCCCGCGCACGCATGCTCGGTCGTTCGGCACTTCTCTCCCCTCCTCCTGCGGTCGCCGGCGCTGCCCAGGAGCTACCGCGCGACGGCCTCACCCAGCTCGCCGATCGCGCGGTCGAGCGCGGCGTCGACGGCACGCTCCCAGGTCGCCGCATCCGACGCGTCGGCGGCGGCCTCGGGAAACGAGATCGCCCGCGACGAGTTCACCAGCCCGCCTTCGAGGCCGCGCGGACCGGGCACGAACGAGCGCACCGCGTCCGCCGCGCTGCCGCCCTGCCGCCCGTAGCCCGGCACCAGAAAGACCGAGCGCGGCGCGATGTCGCGCAGGTGCTCGGCCTGCTCGGGGTAGGTGGCGCCGACCACCAGGCCCAGCGACGACCAGCCGGTCGCCGGCCCCACCAGTCGCTCGCCCAGCTCGGCGAGCCGCCGGGTGACGGCTTCGTGGACCAGCCCGTCCTTCAGCTCGAGGTCTTGCAGGTCCCCCGAGCCGGGATTGCTGGTCTTCGCCAGCACGAACAGACCCCGCCCGAACGTCCTGGCCCGCGACACGAAGGGCTCGAGGCTGTCGCGGCCGAGGTACGGCGACAACGTCAGCGCGTCCACCTCGCAGGCGGCGCCCGGCTCGAGGTATGCGCGCGCATAGCCGTCGGCCGTCGAGCCGATGTCGCCCCGTTTGGCGTCGAGCAGCACGAGCAGCTCGCGCTCGCGGGCCGCCACCACCAGCCGCTCCAACACCGCGATGCCGGCCGCGCCAAGCTGCTCGAAGAACGCGATCTGCGGCTTGAGGACGGCGACCCGACCGGCCACGCGATCGAGGAAGGCCACGCCCAGCCGCTCGACCGCCTCGGCGGTGGCGGGGTCGCCCGGACGCATGTCACCCCTGCGGAAGACCGGCGCCACCAGGTCGAGATGCGGATCGAAGCCGACGCACAGCGGATGGCCCAGCTCACGCAGGCGGGCAATCAGGGTGTCGGCGAAGTGCATCGGGCTCTCCTCGAACGGCGATTCTAGCAGGGCGATGACTGCTAGCTTTCGCAAGTGTCCTTCCGCTACGTGCTCGAGGCCGCCTCGGGCCGCGCCCGGGCCGGCACCTTCACCACGCCCCACGGCGACGTCGCCACGCCGACCTTCATGCCCGTCGGCACCCACGGCGCCGTCAAGGCGATGACGCCCGATCAGGTCGCCGCCACCGGCGCCCAGGTGGTGCTCGCCAACACCTACCACCTCGCGCTGCGGCCCGGGGAGGCTCTCGTCGAGAAGCTCGGCGGCCTGCACGACTTCATGCAGTGGCCGGGTCCGATCCTGACCGACAGCGGCGGCTTCCAGGTCTTCTCCCTGCCGAGCGCCGAGATCGACGACCGCGGCGTCCGTTTCACCAACGAAGTGACGGGCGACACCATGGACCTCACCCCCGAACGCTCGATCGCCATCCAGAACGCCCTCGGCGCCGACATCATCATGGCGTTCGACGAGTGCACCCCCTATCCCGCCACGAAGAAGCTCGCCCGGACGGGTGTGCGCCGCACCCTCATGTGGATGGAGCGCTGCCTCGCCGCCCACGACCGCGACGATCAGGCGCTCTTCGGCATCGTGCAGGGGAGCACGTTCCCCGAGCTGCGCGAGGAGTGCGCGCGCGAGCTGGTCGCGATGGACTGCCCGGGCTACGCGATCGGCGGTGTCTCGGTGGGCGAGGGCCACGAGCTGCTCTGCAGCGTCACCGAGCACGCCGCCCCGCTGCTGCCCGACGACAGGCCCCGCTACCTGATGGGCGTCGGTCTACCGGAAGACCTCGTGGCCTGCATGGGCTACGGGATCGACATGTTCGACTGCGTGATCCCCACCCGCTACGCGCGCAGCGCCACCGTCTTCACCGCCCGCGGCCGCATCCGCCTCACCAACCGCCGCTACCGCCGCGACGCCTACCCGATCGACACCTCCTGCCACTGCTACGCGTGCCGGGACGGCCGCTTCACCCGCGCCTACCTCCACCACCTCTTCAACGCCAACGAAGTACTCTCCGCCATCCTCTGCTCCATCCACAACGTCCACTTCTATACGAACCTCATGCAGAAGGCCCGCGAAGCCATTCTCGAAGACCGCTACCCCGCCTTCGCGGCCGATTTCATGGCGAGCTACACGCGCACTTCCTGACTCGACGAGCGCCTCGTGCCGGCTCGGCGTGGGCGGGCCGGCGGGGACCCGGTGGAGACCGGGCGCGGCGGGGGATAGCGGTTCTCGCCGCACCCCGATCGCGCGCCGGACCGAGCGGGGCGGGCCGGGCCGGAGCCCCACGCGAGGCTCCCGGGAGACCCGGCCTCCCCGGGGGCCCGCGGGATGAAGTGGCGGCGGGGGCGGGAATGGGGACCCTTCCGTCCCCATGCCTCTCACCTGCGGAATCGTCGGTCTCCCGAACGTCGGCAAGAGCACGCTCTTCAACGCGCTGACCGCTGCCGGCATCCAGGCCGAAAACTACCCGTTCTGCACCATCGAGCCCAACACCGGCGTGGTCACGGTGCCCGACGGCCGCCTCGCTGAGCTCGACGCCATCGTGCACAGCGCCCAGGTGGTGCCCACCACGGTCGAGTTCGTCGACATCGCCGGGCTCGTGAAGGGTGCGAGCCAGGGCGAGGGGCTCGGCAACCGCTTCCTGGCGAACATCCGCGAGACCAACGCGATCGTCCACGTGGTGCGCTGCTTCGACGACGACAACGTGGTGCACGTCGACGGCGCGCCGGATCCCGTGCGCGACGTCGAGACGATCGAGCTCGAGCTCGGGCTCGCCGACCTCGAGACGCTCGAGAAGCGCATCGACCGGGCGCGGCGGGCCGCCAAGAGCGGCGACAAGGCCGCCAAGGAGGAGGCCGACTTCTTCGCGGCCCTCCAGGAGCACATCTCGGGCGGACGACCCGCGCGGAGCTTTCCCGTGCCCGACGCCATCGCGGCCGCCTACCGCGACTGCCACCTGCTCACCGCCAAGCCGGTCCTCTATGTCGCGAACGTCGACGACGCGTCGCTCGCCGACGGCAACCAGTACAGCGCGGACCTCGAGGCGTACGCGCAGTCGGCCGGCGCCGGGTCGGTGCGCATCTGCGGCCAGGTCGAGGCCGAGCTGGCCGAACTCGACGAGGACGAGCGCGTCGAGTTCCTCGCCGACCTCGGCGTCGACGAGCCCGGCCTGCATCGCCTCATCCGCGCCGCCTATCGGCTGCTCGACCTGATCACGTTCTTCACGGCCGGCGAGAAGGAGGTGCGCGCCTGGACGGTGCGCCGCGGCTCGCCCGCGCCGGTGGCCGCGGGCGAGATCCACACGGACTTCGAAAAACACTTCATCCGCGCCGAGGTGATCCCGTTCGACACCTACGTCGAGGTGGGGGGCGAGGCCGGCGCGAAGGCGCAGGGTCTGATGCAGGTCGAGGGCAAGGACTACGTGGTGCAGGACGGCGACGTCGTTCATTTCCGAGTAGGCGTCTGAGGAGAGACACTTGGCGGGCAACCGGAACGAATTCTTGACGCCCGAGGAGGTGCTCGACCGCTACACGAGCGGTCCCGACACCGGCGTCTTCACCGACGGCTCCTGCGATCCGAACCCCGGTCCGGGTGGCTGGGGGTTCGTGTGGGTCGAGGCCGGGCGCATCGTGAGCGAGAAGCACGGCGCCGACCCGTCGACCACCAACAACCGCATGGAGCTGACGGCCCTCATCGAGGCCTACGAGACGCTGTCCGAGGACGCCGAGATCACCGTCTACTCCGACAGCCAGCTCTGCGTGAACACCATCAACCAGTGGGCGGCGGGCTGGGAGAAGCGCGGCTGGAAGCGCAAGACCGGGCCCATCAAGAACCTCGACCTCGTGCAACGCCTCTGGGCGCTGTCGAACGCCCACCCGAACGTCCGCCTCGAGTGGATCCGCGCCCACGACGGCTCGCGCTGGAACGAGTACGCGGACGCGATCGCGTCGACCTACCAGCGGGGCTAGCCGATCTCGCCGGGCCCCTGCTCGAAGTAGAGCCTCTCGTCCACCGGCACGCGCGGCGGCCTTCCGTAGCGGCCCTCGGGCCAGCCGATGGGCAGCAGCGCGCAGCTCGGCGTCTTCTTCGAGAGCCCGATGTACTCGTCGATTTCGCGACCGTGGGTGCGGTGGATCGTGGTCAGCGACGCGCCGAGCCCGACGGCCCGGCACGCGAGCAGGAGGTTCTGGATGCAGGGGAACAGCGCCTGATACTGCGGCTCGCCGCGACGCGTCCAGCCGGCGACGAACAGGTGGACGGGCGCTTCGTGGAGGTGCTCGGCGAGGTGCAGCGCGGCGCGCATGTTGCGCTTCTTCGCGGGCGGAAAGTCGGGATCGGCCTCGGCCTGCTCGAAGGCCGGGGCGATGTAGTCGCGAAAGGCAGACACGTAGCGCTCGGCGATCCAGGCGCGGCGCGCCTGCTCGGTGACCGCGACGAAGACCCACGGCTGCCGGTTGCCGCCGCTCGGCGCGAAGGTTCCGGCCTCGCAGACCTTGCGGATCAGCTCGCGGGGCACGGGGTCCGGTCGCAGGCGGCGAATGGCGCGGGTCGTGCGCAGGCCGTCGAGCAGCCGCAAGTCCTCGCCGATCGTCTCGACGTCGATCTCGCTCGGCGCGGGCTCGCTCATCGCCGCGCGGCCCGCTTGCCGGTGCGCGGCGCCGCGGCCTTGCGCTTGGCGCCGGCCTTCTTCTTTGCGCCCGCCTGCTTGCG
>CAZETS010000003.1:32933-61352 GCA_964515335.1 uncultured Spirochaetaceae bacterium | reverse complement strand
TGCGCCCGCCTGCTTGCGACCCGCAGCCTTCTTCTTCGCGCCGGCCTGCTTGCGAGCCGCGGCCTTCTTCTTCGCGCCGGCCTTGCCGGCCGCGCGCCGGGCGGCGGCGTTGCGCGGCGGCGGGTCCCTAGGTGGGAGCTTCTCGGGCCGCGCGCCCTCGCGCAGCAGCGTCCGCCCCATGGCGAGCACCCGCGCGAACTCGCCGCGGGTGACGGGCACCACCGAGATGCGCCCGCGCTTGATGAGCGCCATCTCGGCCAATGCCCGCTCGGATTTGATGGCGGCGAGCGAGACCGGCTCCTCGAGGCGCTGGACGGGCTCGACGTCGACCACCACCCAGGCGTCGTCGGCCGCCGTGGGGTCCGGGTAGGCCTCGCCGACGATCCGCGCGACGCCCACCACCTCCTTGCCCTCGTTGGAGTGGTAGTAGAGGGCGAGATCGCCGACCTTCATGGCCCGCAGGTTGTTGCGCGCCTCGTAGTTGCGGACGCCGTCCCAGTAGGTCCGGCCGTCGTCGACGAGCTGGTCCCACGAGTACTTGAAC
The DNA here is from genome assembly GCA_964515335.1 of uncultured Spirochaetaceae bacterium. GTDB lineage: Bacteria > Myxococcota_A > UBA9160 > UBA9160 > UBA4427 > TMED88. The sequence continues at coordinate 60,808 of CAZETS010000003.1, read as the reverse complement.
GGCTCCGACTTCACGAGCCAGTGCGCACGAGCCATGGGGTCCTCCGTAAGAGAGACGGCTGGAAACCGCGAGAGGCCAAGACGAAGGAGAAGGATGGCATGCCGGACGCCGCATCGGAAGACGCCCCCACCGAAAGCCGCTACGGCCCGGTCACCGTGCTTTTCGGCGACCGGGGCGGGCGCTATCCCGACGGTAACAGCGTCCTGGTCGAGGGCGAGCGCGAGAGCGTCCTGATCGACCCGGCTCTCGGGGTCGTCGACCGCGCCGGCGAGCTGCCGCGCATCGACCGGGTCATCCATTCGCACTGCCACGAGGACCACTTCGCGGGCAGCTACCTCTTCCCCGACGTGCCCTGGCACGTCCACGAGGCCGACAAGCCCGGCTTCGCGTCGCTCGACGACATGATGAACATCTACGGCTACGGGTCCGCGATCGAGGCGGGCTTCCGCCCGATCATCGCCGACAGGTTCAACTACCGCGCGCGACCCGACGCCGCGCCCTTCGCCGAGGGTGACGCCTTCGACCTCGGCGGCGTGACCGTCACGGTGCGCCACGCCCCCGGCCACACGCGCGGCCACAGCTGCCTGTCGATCGAGTGGGACCACGCCGGCAGCCGGCGCCATCTCCTCTACCTCGGCGATATCGACCTCTCGAGCTTCGGCCCCTACTACGGGGACGCCTGGTCGAACCTCGACGACTTCGACCGATCGCTCGCTCGCGTGCGCGCCATCGAGGCCGACTGGTACGCGACCTTCCACCACATCGGCGTGCTCGACGACCGCACCGCCTACCTCGAGCGACTCGACCGCTTCGCGGGCAAGATCGCCGAGCGCGAGGCCAGGCTGCTCGACTTCCTCGCCGAGCCGCGCAGCCTCGAGGAGGTCGTCGCCCACCGCTTCGTGTACCGGCCCCAGGACGACGTGCCGTTCGCCGACGGCGTCGAGCGGCGCTCGATGTCACAGCACATCGAGCGGCTGCTCGCCGACGGCCGCTTGAAAGAGGAGGAGGGCGGGCGCTACGTAGCGCCATGACGACCCGCCGAGACCATCCCGGGCGCGCGGGCGCTACCTCATCTCGGCCGGCGTCTGCACCTCCATGACGTGCCGAGCCACCCGCGCCACCAGCGGCCGCGGCGCGAGGCGGGTCGGCAGGACCGCGCGCAGCCAGTTCCACCAGCCCGACACCACCGACGGCTGCCGGCCCAGCGCCTCGAGGGCCACCTCGACGACGTCGGCGGCCGACTCGCCCGGATGCTGGATCTCGCCGGCCACCTGCTGGAACTCGGTCGACGTGGACCCGGGCTCGAGGACGAGCACGTCGACGCCCTCGCCGAGCATCTCGACGTAGAGCGCCTCGCCGAGCAGCAGCTCGAACCCCTTGGTGGCGCTGTAGAGGCCGTGCAACGGCAGCGGCTGCCGACCGGCCACCGAGCCGGTGAAGATCACCGCGCCCCGGCGCCGCTCGCGCATCGCGGGCAGCAGGCGGCTCGTCAGCACCGTCGGCGCCGTGCAGTTCAGCGCCACCATCTCGCGCAGGCGCCCGCTCTCGAGCTTGTCGAAGCGCCCCGCATACCCGAAGCCCGCATTGTTGACGAGCAAGCCGAGCGGCAGGTCGTCGACCGCATCCGCGAGCGCGTCCGGACCCTCGGGCGTCGTCAGGTCGACCGCCACCGGGCGCGCCTGCACGCCATGATCACGCTCCAGCTCGTCGGCGAGCGCGTCGAGCCGCTCCTTGCGGCGCGCCGTCACGACGACGTTCATGCCTTCTCGAGCGAGCGCCCGTGCGAACGCCTCGCCGATGCCCGCCGACGCTCCGGTGACGAGCGCCCAGTCGCCGTAGCGATCGCGGAGCGGCTCCCTCGACCGCTGGAAGTGATCGCGCGCGTCCCACAGCGCGAGGGTCAGCGCCGCCATCGGCACCGCGGCGATCACGCCGAAGAAAACGCCCATCAGTCCGCCGTACTGGAAGATCGGCCAGAGTGCCATCGCGACGGCGACCTGCGCGGTGTAGAGCGGCGCCCAGACGGCCATCCACGGCCTGCGACGCCGGAAGCCGTAGACCCCCGCCCCGTACACGATCCAGTGTGGAACGGCCATGACCTTCGCCCACGCGCCGCTGAACATGATGCCGAACCAGACCTCGCGGTCCTCCTCGACGGGCTTCCAGAACAGATCCCATGGCACGTAGACGAACGCCATGTAGGCGCAGAAGACCATGACGGCGTTCATCCACCAGGGACGATCGCGAAACACGTCGTGCAGCCACTCTCGCATGGCGACCTCCGTGGGCGCGCGGCGCCGGGTGACGCGGCGCCGCGCAGTCGCTCCATGATAGAGAACCGACGCGCCGTAGCGGACTCGAAGTCCGCGGCACGGTGGCGCCGCGTTCAGAGGCGTCCCTGGCGACGCAGCTTGCGGACCGGGCGGCGCGGCGCCCGATGCGAGTAGGCGGCCTGCTCGTCGATCATGCGGTCGAAAGCCTCGAGCAATCCTTCGAGACCGGGCGTCGCAGGCTCGAGGATGCGCAGCGCCCCCACGATGGCCTCGATGGTCGACACGTAGGAGGCCCGCGGCGCCCGGCGGATCCGGTAGCGGGTGGGGGCCTCGGGCGACAGCGCGTAGTGGGGCAGCTCGGCGAGCCAGGGATTGGCGCGGTAGAGCTTGCGGGCCTGACCCCAGGTGCCGTCGAGCACGATCAGCTCGCTGGGCCGCCCGCCGACGGGCAGGTCGGCGAGGTCGCGGGCCTCCGCGCGCGGAAACAGCAGCCCGGCCCCTGGCGCCGGACGGTGCGGCACGGCGAGACTTCGCGTCACCGGCGAGCGCGGACGCAGGATCTCGGCGTTCTCGAGGCCGAGCCACGCGAGCCGCGCCGTGCCGATCGGGTGGAAGCGCTCGCGCGGATGCTGGAGGATCGTGACCCGCGTCCGGTTGCCCACCCGGGGCACGCGCCCGCAGAGACAGAGCGCGCGCGGCTTGTAGCAGGTCCAGCACCGCTCACGGGCGGCCGGCCGGGCGGGCTCGCCAGGGCTCGGGGGGCGGGAATCGGACTCGGCGGGAGCGCTCACGGCGGCGGAGCGTAACGCGCTGCCGGCATGGGGAGACCGGGCGCTATCCTCCGGCGCGGACCGGCGTGGACGGCCGGCGGTGGAAGGCGTGAGCAGCAGCTTCGGAGAGCGCTTCAGGATCACGACGTTCGGCGAGTCCCACGGCGGAGGCGTCGGGGTCGTCGTCGACGGCTGCCCGCCGCGGCTCGCCCTCGACGTGGCCGACATCCAGGCCGACCTCGACCGCCGTCGCCCCGGTCAGAGCCGGCTCACCACGCCGCGCCAGGAGGCCGACCGGGTCGAGATCCTCTCGGGCGTGTTCGAGGGGCGCACGCTCGGCTCGCCGATCGCCCTGCTGGTGCGCAACCAGGACGCGCACCCGAGCGCCTACGAACACTTGAAAGACCTCTACCGCCCGTCCCACGCCGACTGGACGACCGAGGCCAAGTACGGAATTCGCGCCTGGCAGGGCGGCGGCCGGTCGAGCGCCCGCGAGACGATCGGCCGGGTGGCGGCGGGCGCGATCGCGCGGCGGCTGCTCGCCGAGGTGGCCGGCGTCGAGATCGTGGCGTGGGTCCAACGCGTGCAGGACATCGACGCCAAGGTCGACGTCGCCACGGTCACCGCCGCCGACGTCGAAGCGAGCCTGGCGCGCTGCCCCGACGCCGACGCCTCCGAGCGCATGGTCGACCGCATCGACGAAGTGCGCCGGCGCCAGGACTCGGTGGGCGGCCTGGTGGGCTGCGTGGCCCGCGGCGTGCCGGCCGGCCTCGGCGAACCGATCTTCCACAAGCTCGACGCCGACCTCGCGGCGGCGATGCTCTCGCTGCCCGCCGCCAAGGGCTTCGAGGTCGGCAGCGGCTTCGCGGGCGTGGCGCTCACGGGCAGCGAGCACAACGACCCGATGTCGCCCGGCGAGGGCGGCATCCCCGTCTGGGAGAGCAACCGCTCGGGCGGCATCCAGGGTGGAATCTCCAACGGCGAGCCCGTCACGCTGCGCGTCGCCTTCAAGCCGACGGCCACGATCGGAGTCGCCCAGCAGACCGTCGACAGCGACGGCCACGCCGTGACCCTCGAGGCCAGCGGTCGCCACGATCCCTGCGTGCTGCCGCGCGCTGTGCCGATCGTCGAGGCCATGGTGGCGCTGGTGTTCGCCGACCACTGGCTCAGGCAGCGCAGCGTAGACGTGCTGCCGCCGCTCTCTTCCTGAGCGGGCCCGAGCCGCAGGCAGGACCGCGCGGAGCGCGCGACGCGCACGCCTGCGTGGCATCAGAGGCTGGTATGGGATACCGACCCGATCCGTACACTGTGCGCGGCGGGCGGACGAACCCGCCGAACAGGAGGGAACGCGTGGCGATGAAGAGCGTATCCATGAAGGGTTTCGTGATGAAGTGGCAGCGGTCGGTGGTCGGGATGCTGATCGTGGTGGCGGGGCTGTGCGTGCTCGGCGCCGGCGGCGCCGCGGCGTCGGACGACGAGGCGTGGATCAAGTACCGGCAGAAGGTGATGTCCTCGATCGGCAGCGACATGGGGGGCATCGCCGACATCCTGAAGAACGGTCTGCCCTTGATACCGAACATCGAGCACCACGCCCGCTCGATCGCCGCGAACGCGCTGGCGATCGAGCCGGCCTTCGAGCATCGGGTGGTGGCGGGAGCGACGGACGCGAAGCCCGAGATCTGGCAGAAGCGCGAAGAGTGGAGGGCCGACATCGAGAAGCTGCGTCGAGCCGCCGATCAGCTCGCCGCAGCTGCGGCCGGCAACGATGCGGCGCAGATCGGCCCGTCCGTGAAGGCGCTCGGGAAGACCTGCGGCGGCTGCCACGAGTCCTTCCGCAAGCCGAAGGAAGAGTCGTACAAGAACAGGTGAGATCGACCTCCCGGCCGGCGCCTCGCGCGCCCACCCGCGACCCGAGAGCACGCACCTCGCGCGGGCGCCGACTCGCCGCGCTGCTGGTATCGGCGCTGCTCGGCGGCGCCGGGGCGTCGGCGGTCGCACCCGGTGCCGGCCACGCCGCCGGCGGCGACGTCGAGCGCGGCCGCGCGGTGTTCGCCGCGGCGGGTGGCTGCACGTGCCACACCGACCTTCCCGGCGAGGGCGAGGACGCCCCCTGGCTGGCCGGCGGCCGCGCGCTGTCGACGCCGTTCGGCACCTTCTACAGCACCAACATCACGCCCGACCCCGACACCGGCCTCGGCGTGCAGAGCGAGGCCGACTTCGTGCGCGCCATGCGCGAGGGCCTCGCACCCGACGGCAGCAACTACTTCCCGGTCTTCCCCTACACGTCGTTCACGCGGATGAGCACCCGCGACCTGCGCGACCTCTACGCCTACCTGCAGACGGTTCCGCCGGTGCGGCGCCAGAACCGCCCACACGACGTCGGGCCCCCGTTCAGCTGGCGCTGGGCGGTGTCACCGTGGAAGTGGCTGCACCTCGAGGCCGGTCCCTACCAGCCCGACCCCGAGCGCGACGAGGCGTGGAATCGCGGCGCCTACCTGGTGAACGGGCCCGCCCACTGCGGCGAGTGCCACACGCCACGCGCGCTCAGCGGTGGTGTCGACGAAGCGCTTCGGTTCGCCGGGTCGGCGGATGGTCCCGAGGGCGAGCTCGCACCGAACATCACACCCCACCGGGCGACCGGGATCGGCGATTGGTCGGTGGCCGACATGCGCTGGTACCTCGAGACCGGCTTCAAGCCCGACGGCGACGACACCCAGGGCCTGATGGCCGAGCTGATCGAGCACGGCTTTTCACAGCTCTCGAACGCCGACCGCGAGGCCATCGCGGTGTACCTCCACTCGCTGCCGCCGATCGACAACCAACCGCGAGGCGCTGCGGCGTCAGGTCGGTGAGCCGCCGCGCTCGATCGCCTCGAAGGCGGGTTCGAGCGCGCGGCGCACACGCTCGAGCCGTGCCTCGGCGGCTGCGCGGTCCGCCTCCCCGCGGCCGAAGAGCGGCGTATCGAGGCGCACCACGTAGAGCGGCTCGGGGCGGCGCAGTGGACTCCGGTCGAGCGCCATGAGTGAGCGCCAGGTCTCCTCGAAGAGTCCGCGGTCGCCCACGTACCAGTGGTGGATCAGCACCCGCCGCTTGCCCTTCTCGAGCAGCCGCTCCTCGACCTCGAGTCCCGCCTCCTCGACTGAACGCGGCGCCGACTCGCGCACCACCCAGCCGCTGCCGGGCCGCGCGGTGGTGGGCGAGAGCACGCTGCCGCCGCGCTGTCCGAGATCGGCAGTGCCGATGAAGACACGCACCGGCCCCTCGTTCAACTCGAAGGTGCTGTCGACGACCTCCCTGAAGCGCGTGCTGCCCCGAAACTCGTAGTCGATCTCGGCCTTCTCCGACCGCCACAGCCCGAGCTCGGACGAGACCACGTCGTACAGCCAGTAGCCGGGCGACACCGGGTCGGGCCAGATCGGCGTCACCAGCGTGCTGACCCCGGTTCCGAGCGCGAGGACGCCGAGCGCCGTGGCCGCGAGCGCCGGCGCGTAGGGGCGGCTGCCGCTCGTATCCGGCGGCGTCCAGGCGTCGGCGGCTTCGTGCTCGGGACCGCGGAACCGCTCGATCAGCAGGTCGATGCCGTAGACGACGAGCAGACCGACGAGCAGGATCGCGATGCCCTGCAGGTTGTGGATCGCGATGATTTCCGAGTGAGGGTTGAGGATCAGCGTCAGGACCCGGAAGCCGTTCAGCCAGAACGCGACGAGCGGCGCCGCCACCAGCAGCACGATGGCGTGCCAGCCGCGGCGCCCGAACAGGTCGATGAGCAGGATCGTCAGCATCGTGAGCGTCTCGACGGATCGCAGGCCGCTGCAGCCCTCGATGACCTGGAAGGTCTGCGTGGCGCGGAAGATCTGATCGCCGGACACCAGCGCCGGAAGCCCCAGCACGTAGAGGAGGAAGCCGGCGAAGTTCGCCGTCCAGATCTGCATCTCGAAAACGACGGCGAGCAGCAGCGGGGCGGGGATCGGGACGGCCAGCAGGAGAAAGAAGATGGGAAGCGCCAGCGCCCGCAATCCCGGCACCCCCCAGCGCGCGACCACCAGGGAGGACAGCACCAGCACGAGGGACACCACCTTGAGGTCGTCGGCCCGCGTGTAGATCGCCCAGGCATGGAAGCCGATGGCGAGCAGCACGCCGACGCCGATCACGGCGGGCGGCGCGGTCGAGGGCGGCAGCGCACGCACCCGGTACCAGCGGCGGTACAAAAGCCAGCTCGCGAACGCGATGATGATGAACGGCGCGTTGTCGGTGGGGCGGAACAGCCAGTACTCGACGCCCTTCTCGAAGCCGTAGCGGGTGCCGAGGTTGAGCAGGCTCGAGTAGGCGAAGAGCAGGACGGCCGCGGCAGCGCCCCCCACCCAGGCGCCGGGGCCTGCCTCTCGGATGACCTCGATCGGCCGCCTGGCAACCTGCAACGACTCCGCTCCCTTCCGGTCCAGCCGAGCGCCCGGCCCCGGCCTCTCGATCGGCGCACCCACGCCGGGACTTTTGGGCGGAGCCCGCCGATCGGGAAGGCCGCCGAGTCTAGCCCGCGGGGCGGGGCCGCGAAGCGGCGCCACGGGGCCATGCGCTACGGGCAGTCACCGTCCGCCCCCGCGCCGTTCCCCGGCCTCAGGAGCCCGCGTCCTCGATGGTCTGCCCCGTATCCAGAGTCGGCCGGTAGCGGGCCCGCGGCCGCACCAGATAGCCGGCCTGATACTGCTCGAGCATGTGCGCCACCCAGCCGGCGCTGCGCGCGATCGCGAAGAGCCCCGCCGCCGAGCCCGGCGGCAGCCCCAGCGAGACCGCCAGGGCGACCAGGCCCGCGTCGATGTTCGGATGACCGGCTCCGGCCTCCGCCATCGCCTCGACGAGCGCGCCGAAGGTGCGCACGAGCGGCGAGTCGGCGTCGATCTCGCGGGCCAGCTCGAACAGCATCGCGCCGCGCGGATCGCCGTCCGGGTAGAGGGGATGGCGGAAGCCGTCGATCGCCTCGCCGCGCCGCTGCCGGGCATAGACGACGCGCTCGGCCTCGGCGGGCTCTCCGATCTCGGCCAGTAGCGCCTCGACGCGATCCGAGGCGCCGCCGTGCCGCGGGCCGGCCAGACAGGCCAGCGCGGCCGAGACGCCACCGTACACGTCCGCGCCGGTGGAGGCCGCCACCCGGGCGGCGAACGTGGAGGCGTTGAGCTCGTGGTCGGCGCCCAGCACCAGCGCCCGGTCGATGGCCGCGATGCCGGCCGCGCCACCCCGCGCCCCCAGCGCCTGGGCGATCGCACTCGCCAGCGTCGGCGCGGACAGCGCCGCCTCGAGGGCGGCTGCGTGAGCCTGCTCGCCCCGCGCCAGCGCCAGACCCGCTGCCATGCGGCGGATCAGCCGCCGCGCCCGCGGCACCACGCTCTCGGTCAGCTCGGTGAAGCGTCCCGGATCCCGGGCCGCCAGCGCGGGCACCAGCAGCGCGAGCACCGCAAGCGGCGACGCGTCCGCGGGCAGCAGAGCGCAGAGGCTCTCGGCCGGTACGCCCAGCCGGCCGACCCGCCAGTCGTCGACGATCTCGGCATCGTCGAGCGGCGCCTTCAGGTCGGTCCACAGGATCTCGGCGACCGTCTCGAAGGGAATGCGCTCCTCGGCGAGGATCGCCGCCGCGCGGCCGCGGTACGAAGGCCCGCTCTCTACCGAGATCGAGGTGATGCTCGAATCCAGGACCGGTTCGCCGAAGCGCAGCGCCGCCGCCGCGACCGGGCCGTGCCCGGCGCGCGCGTCGCGTCGGGCACGCAGCCGCTCGAGGTCGCTGCGCCGGTACAGCCGGCGGCGCCCCCGGTCGGCCGCCACGCTCTGCACCAGGCCTCGGCTCGTGTAGGCGTAGAGGGTCGCGAGCTTGACGCCGAGCAGCTCCGCGGCCTCGCGGGCCGGCACGAACTCGGCCCCGCTCTGATCCGCCTCGTCGGCCCGGGTGGCGGCGCGGTGGCGGCTTCCCGCCCGGTCGTCGCTGTCTCGCATCCCGTCCAACCCTTCCTCGTCATCCGGCGGAGCCCCGGCAGCTCACCTTGATTCAGATAACGAATACATGACTCAAGGTTGATCGTCATTGATTATCAATCTATGTTAGCGGCACGGGGGGGGGTAGTCGGCTGGAGGTGGCGGCGTTCAGCGAGTTCGAACTCCTGCTTCTCGTCGTCACCACCCTGCTCACGGCGGCCCTGTCGGCGATCGTCGGCATGGCGGGCGGCATCTCGCTGCTCGGCGTGATGCTCCTCTTCTTGGATCCGCTGATCGCGGTGCCGGTCCACGGCGTCGTGCAGCTCGCCTCCAACGGCTCACGCGCCTGGGTGCAGCGGCGCCACGTTCGGCGGGGCATCCTCGCCCGCTACGGGCTGCTGGCGCTGCCGGGAGGCGTCGTCGGGCTGATGGTCGCCCGCGAGCTGCCGCCCGACGGCCTGAAGGCGGCGATCGGGCTGTTCGTGCTGGTCGCGACCTGGCGACCCGGCCTGCTGATGCTCGGCCGCCACCCGGAGCAGATCGACCCGAACCGGCGCTTCCTCGTGCTCGGGGGCGTGACGGGCGTGCTCAACATCCTGATCGGCGCGACGGGTCCGCTGATCGCCCCCTTCTTCCTGAACCTCGGCCTCACCCGGCATGCGCTGATCGGCACCAAGGCGGCCTGCCAGGCGCTCGGCCACGCGGCCAAGATCGCCGTCTTCGCCGTGGTGGGGGGCTTTGCGTTCGGCGCCTACACGCCGCTGCTGGCGGGCATGGTGCCGGCGGCGTTCGTCGGCACCTGGCTCGGCTCGCGCGTCCTCGACCGGGTCGACGAGGTCTGGTTCACCCGGCTCTACAAGGGAGTGCTGACCCTGGTGGCGCTGCGGCTGGTGGTGGGGAGCGTCGTCTAGCAACCCCTCACTCGGCGATTCCCGGCAGGCCGAGCTGCGTGGGATGGCGGCCGGACGCGACGGCCCGCAGGCGATAGCGCAGCGTGCTGCGCGGGACGCCGAGCACGCGCGCGGCCTCGGAGACGTTGCCCCCGCAGCGATCGAGCACGCGCGAAGCCAGCTCGGCGGAGCGCCGCAACACCACGGGCCCGGTTGCCCTCGGCGAGGCGCCGCGCGGCGTCGGCCGCACCGCGTCGCCATCTATCAGCCGCTCGGCCAGGCCTTCGTCGATCACGCGACCGGGCCAGCAGGCCGCCGCGCGCTCCATCACGTTCATCACCTCGCGCACGTTGCCCGGCCAGTCGTGGGCGACGAGCACGCGGACGCCGGCGCCGGTGATCGCGGCACGCGGCGCTCCGGTGCGGCGGGCGGCGTGCGCGGCAGCGCGCTCGAGCAGCAGCGGGATGTCGGCGCGCCGCTCGCGCAGCGCCGGAACGCGCAGCGCCACCACCGCCAGCCGATGCAGCAGGTCCTCGCGGAACGCACCGCCGGCGACCGCCTCGGCGAGGTCGCGGTTGGTGGCGGCCACCACGCGGGCCCCGAGGCGCAGCGTGGCCCCACCGCCCACGCGCTCGTAGGCGCGGTCCTGCAGCAGGCGCAGCAGCCTCGACTGCACGGTTCGTTCGAGTTCGGCAACTTCGTCGAGGAAGAGCGTGCCCCCGGCCGCAGCCTCGGCCCGGCCGACCCGCCGCGCCTCGGCGCCCGTGAACGCTCCGCGCTCGTGGCCGAACAGGGCGCTCTCGATCAGGCTCGGCGCCACCCCCGCACAATCGAATTGTACGAAGGGCGCGTCACGCCGGGGCGACGTGGCGTGGAGGACCCGGGCGAGCGCACCCTTGCCGGTGCCCGTCTCGCCAACCAGCAGCACCCCCGAGGCGGTCGGCGCCACCGCGGCCACCCGCTCGCGCAGCTCGCGCATGGGCGCGCTGATCCCCCACACGTACCCGGCCGCGGTGGGGCCCGACGCCGGCGTGTCCACACCGACGACCTGCACCCGACGAGACGCGGCTCCCCCAGCCATGGGACCAGCGTGACGCGCACCCACCCTGGCGGTCAACGCCGGAGGCCGTCCCCACGCCGTCCGCGACGCGTCCGACCCGGTCGCGCGGCGGGGTGCCGCGGTCGGCGGCGGCCGCGCGTCGCGCGAGTGCTCGCGCTCAGTAGAGGATCACGCTGCGGATCACCTCGCCGTCGTGCATCAGATCGAAGGCGGTGTCGATCTCGTCGAGGGGCAGGGTGCGGCTGACCATCTCGTCGAGCTTGATGCGGCCGTTCATGTAACGATCGACGTAGCGCGGCAGCTCGGTGCGTCCCTTGACGCCGCCGAACGCCGAGCCGCGCCAGACCCGGCCGGTGACGAGCAGGAAGGGACGCGCGTGGATCTCCTGCCCTGCGCCGGCGACGCCGACGATGACCGCCTCGCCCCAGCCCTTGTGGCAGCAGCGCAGCGCGTTGCCCATCGTCTCGACGTTGCCGATGCACTCGAACGAGTAATCGACGCCACCGTCCGTCATGTCGATGACCTGCGCCTCGATGTCGTCGACCTGGGCGGGACTCACGCAGTCGGTGGCGCCCATCTGCCGGGCCAGCTCGAACTTCTTCTCGTTCAGGTCGATCGCGATGATGCGCTCGGCGCCCGCCATCACGGCGCCCTGGACGACCGAGAGGCCGACGCCTCCGAGGCCGAACACCGCCACGGTCGAGCCCGGCTCGACCTTCGCGGTGTTGAGCACCGCCCCGATGCCCGTCGTCACCCCGCAGCCGAGCAGGCAGATCTTGTCGAAAGGCGCGTCCTTGCGGACCTTCGCGAGCGAGATCTCGGGCACGATCGCGTACTCGGCGAACGTCGAGGTGCCCATGTAGTGGTGCACCATCCTCCCGCCGAGCGACAGGCGGCTGGTGCCGTCGGGCATCAGCCCGCGGCCCTGGGTCTCGCGGATCGCACCGCAGAGGTTCGTCTTGCCCGACAGGCAGAACTTGCACTGCCGGCACTCGGCGGTGTAGAGCGGGATCACGTGGTCGCCGGGCGCGACCGAGGTCACGCCCGGACCCACCTCCTCGACGACGCCCGCGCCCTCGTGGCCGAGCACGGCCGGGAAGAGCCCCTCCGGGTCGGCGCCCGAAAGCGTGAAGGCGTCGGTGTGACAGACGCCGGTGGCCACCAGGCGAACCAGACACTCGCCGGGCTTCGGTCCCTCGAGGTCGATCTCGTCGAGGACGAGCGGCGCGCCGGCCTCCATCGCGATCGCTGCCCTGGCCTTCACGTGATACTCCCTTCCTTTCGCACGCGCACTTGCACGCACACTCGCACGCACACTCGCACTCGCTCTCGCCGAACCGGCCCCACGTCAGTCGCGCCGGCGGAACGCGGCCTGCGCTCAGCCCTCCTGGCAGGCGCGCATCACCGAGAACGCGATCGCCGCCAGGATCCACAGCACCGTGACCGCCGCGCGCACCAGACCGCCGCGTACCGGCGACTCCTCGTCGGGCTCGGCGTCCGCCGGCAGGGGACGCGCGAACCCGTCTTCGGCGTGGGTGCCGTGCTCGGGCATGCGGGGGTCGAACGGAGTGGCCGAGTAATCGGGCTCCATGCGTGGTCCCGGACCGAGACTCTTCGCCGTGCGGCCGCCGCAGTGCAGGCACTTCTTCGTGCCCGGCGGAAAGCTCACGTCGCAGCGCGGGCAACGGACCTCGTACTCGAACGCCTTCGCCATGTCGTCGTGTCGCTCTGCCCGTAGCGGCTCGCGCCGGACCGGCCTCCAAAGACCGGCCGCTGTGCGGCCTCGGCCCCTCTACCCGTTCAGTGGACCCCGCTCGTGGAGACCAGGGTGCTGGGATCCACCCCTAGCCCGCGCACGACGCGGTCCCACATCTCCTCCGGCTGCACTCCGAATACCAGTTCGGGGTTGGCCGGCGCCGACAGCCACGCGCCCTGCGCGATCTCGGCCTCCAGCTGTCCCGGACCCCAGCCCGAGTAGCCGAGGAAGAATCGCAGATCGTCGGGCGGATCGTCGGCCACCTCGCGGAAAACGTCCATCGAGGCGGCGAAGTTGATGCCCGGCGCCACGATCGTGAGATGCTCGCCGTCCGGCACCATGGAGAGCGAGTCGCCGATCAGCATCCAACCCGAGTTCAGCTGGACGGGGCCGCCCCAGTTGACCTTCGCCTCGGCGTCGCCCGTCCACATGCACTCGAGGCTCTCGAAGAGATCCCCGATCAGCAGGTCCGACCCGCGGTTCAGCACCAGACCGAAGCTCGCCGTCTCGTCGTGCTGGATCATCAACAAGACCGTGCGCTGGAAATTCGGGTCCTGCAGCTGGGGCATCGCGACCAGAAGCGACCTGGCGAGTCCTGTGCGCTCCACGCAGAGAGCGTAGCAGCCCATCCATCGGCCCCGTCTGGGATAGGCTTGGCGGTCGTGGCGACCCTGGCGAGCGCTCCGCGCCCCTGGGCCTGGCCGCTGATCGCGGCCGGCGTCCTGCTCCTGACCGGCAGCGCCCTCGGCGATGCCGCGGTGGACGTGCGGGTGCTGGCGCGTGCCGGGGCCCAGAGCGCACTCGGCCTCTTGCTGATCGGAATCGGTGTCGCGGCCCGCGCGCCATCACCGATCCGCGAACGATTGTGGCTCGCGCCGTCGCGACCGCGGCTGCGCGCCTGCGAAGCCACCACCTGGGTGATCGGACTGCTCGCGCTGAGCATCGCGCTCGACCGCGCGCTCGACTGGCTCGACTTGCGCGCGGGCAGCCGTCTCGCCGACCTCGATGCGGTGCTGGCCGGGATCGAGCCGGGCGACGTCGCGATCGGGATCCTCGGCATCGCGATCGCACCGGCGATCGCCGAGGAGGTGGTGTTTCGCGGCCTGCTGCTCGGCGCGCTGCGGCAACGCGTACCGACCGTCGCGGCGGTCGTGCTGGCAGCCCTCCTCTTCGGCCTCGCCCACTTCGACCCGGTGCACGGCGTGGCCGCCGCGGTGCTCGGCCTCTACCTCGGCGCCATCACGGTGGCGGCCGGGAGCGTGCGACCCGGCATCGTCGCCCATGCGATCAACAACGCCTTCGCGGTGGTGGCTCCCCGCTGGCTCGGCGGCGCGCAGCCGGACGCCGCCGCGACGGCCGGCGTGGCCGTGGTGCTGGTCGTCGGGCTGCTGGTGGCGCTGGCCACGCTGGCGCGCCGGCTGGGCGCCCGTCGCGGCGGTCGGGCCGAGGCCGACCGGGCGCCCCCGCCCTGACCGCCCCAGCCAGAGCAGGCGATCGGCGCTTCGCCCTACAGCCCGACGGTCATTCGGTCGAATCAGCCGAGGGGACCGTTTTCCAGGGCTTCGGCCCTCAGGGGGGGACGCCACGCATGGATCCGGTGGGAATCCTGATCCTCGACGACGGCGAGCTCGAGCCGGTTGCTCGCCTGCTCGAAGAACTCGACATCGACTATCGGCGCGTGCGCGGCGGCGACGCCGGCGAGCGACTGCCGCCGCCGAGCGAGCTGCTGATCACCACGCCGCGGCGCGCCGAACTGGTGCGCAGAGGCTCGCCGCCCGGCACCCGCGCCGGCCGGCCCGTGCGCATCATCGCCGCCTCGGAGGACTCGAGCGCGATGCGTCGAAGGCTTCGGCGCATGGGCTTTCAGCTGCTCGTTCGCCTGCCCTGCGAGGAGGAGATCTGGCGACTGCTGGTAAGGCGCGCCCTCTACCAGGGAGACGAGCGCCGCGGCGACCCGCGTGTAGCGATGGGAGCGCCGGTCACGCTGCGCACCGACCTGGACGCCAGCGGGCCGATCAACGGAATGCTGGTCGACATCTCGAATCGCGGCTGCCGGGTCTCGGCCGACGCGCACTTCGTCGAGGACGCCCCGATCTCGGTCGAGCTTCCCGCACGGGCGGCCGGCGGCGAGCCGCTCTCGTTGTCGGGAAGCGTCGCGCACCTGAGCGAAGGGGCCGGCGCCCATGGCGGACCGCAAGCGGCCTCGGTGATCTTCGACGAGTCGATGGACGACGAGACCCGCGCGCGACTCGGAGACCTCATCAACCATTGGTCGATGGGCCCGCCCAGCCTGGCGAGCGGCGCCGACGAGAGCCGCCCCCCGCTGCCGCCCCGCGAGAGCCCCGCCTTGCCCGGACTGACGCTCGACGACGAGACCGACCCGCCCGTGGCGATCGGCGAGCGGGTCGCGCTGCAGGTCGGCCGGGCGCGGGACGTCGTGAGCGACGACCGGCACGGCGTCGCGACCCCGCTCGCCAACGACCGAAGAGGCCGACCGCGCGGCGTGTTCACCGGTCCCATGCTGGCTTCGTCCGAAGAGTCGCAGCGCGTCCTGATGGGACGCGACCTCTCCGCGCACGGGATGCGGGTCGAGCCGGTGCCCGGCCTCACGGTCGGCGACTGTTTCCGCCTCGCCCTCTACGGCCCGAGCCCCATCGAGCGATTCGAGGTATCGGCCCGGGTGATCCGCGACGACGGCCGCGAAGGCATGGCGCTCGGCTTCGAGGACGTGCCCGAGTCGGTCGCCCGCTGGCTCGAAAAGCTGGTGGCCTGCCTGCCCGACGTCGAATCGCTCGAGCAGGACGAGGCACACGGCATGGGGGCCGTGCTGTCGGAGCTGCTCGAAGAGGGCTGAGGGCTGTTTGCGGAGGGCTGAGGGCTCTTTGGCGAGGGCTGAGGGCTCTTCATTGGCGAGAGCTGAGGGCTCTTCATTCGCCAGGGCTGAGGGCTCTTTGCCGAGAGCTGAGGGCTCTCTATTGGCGAGGGCTGAGGGCTCTTCATTCGCGAGGGCTGAGGGCTCTTTGCCGAGAGCTGAGGGCTCTTGTAGGCTCCCCGCCCCTCGCGGCCGCTCGCGAGGTCGCCGATGGGAGACGCCTCGATGGCCCGCAGCAAGAGCAAGCACAAGATCAAGAAGCTTCGCTGGAAGCGCCGCGGTCAGCGCCGCGCCAAGGCCAAGGCCGCCCGCAAGGCCGACCAGTAACCGAGCCGATCGAGTGGCCCGACGCGGTTTTGACTCCCGGGCCCGATCTGCCAACATGCCGCCCCGTTCCCAAACCGGGAGGAGAAACCCGTGAGCGACGAACCCGCCGTCGGCGAGATCGATGTCGACAAGACCAACCTCTATCGCGAAGAGGTCGTCACCGATCTCAAGGTCGCCTCCATCCGCGTGTTGACGCCGATCCGTGAGGACGGCTCCCCCGACCCGGACCGCGCCACCCGCTACGTCGCCGAGACCACGCTGATGTCGCAGCGGGGCCCGCTGCCCGTACAGGCCCCCATCGAGGCCGCCTCACTCGCAGACGCCTTCGAGAAGTTCCCCGAGGCCGTCAACCAGGCCGTCGATACCCTCATCGAGCAGGCCCGCGAGATCCAGCGCCAGGAAGCCTCGCGCATCGTGGTTCCGGGCCAGCAGCCCCCGGGCGGCAGCCGCATCATCGGGTAACCCCGAAGTCGCCGCGCCCCGCCGTCCGACCACCCCCGCGCGTACCCCGAAACGCCTAGCGGGTGGACAACAGCACCGGCACCGCCGCATCCCGGAGATCCCCGGTGAAGCGGTCGGCGAGCTTCGCCTCGCAGCGGCCGCGTTCGCAGAAGATCTCCTCGAGGACGTCCGCGGCGATCTCCGAAGACTTCGACCACCAGAGATTGCTCTGCAGCTGCAGCACCGCGACCGCGATCGTCGGCCGCTCGGCCGGCGCCACGCCGACGAACCACTCGTAGCGACCGCGCGGCGACGAGCCGGTCAGATTGCCGGTCTTGCCGGCGACGCGGATGTTGCGGAGCTTCGGGCGTCCGCGCCGGTCGCGGAAGGCGCTGCGTGCCGTGCCGTGGGTCGTCGTGCGCACCAGCATCGAGCGCAGCTCCTGGGCGAGCTCGGCACGGATCACGCGCTTCGGCTCGGGGCGAGCGGGCAGGGGGAGCGTGCGCCCGAAGTCGTCGGTGACGCGATCCACCCACCAGGGCTCCACCTGGCGGCCGTCCACCAGGGTCGCCGCCAGGCGCGCCGCGTGAAGGGGCGTGATGCGGCAGCCACGCAGCCCACAGCCGAGCCGCCCGAGATCGTAGTCGTCGTCGCCGGGATCGATGTCGCCGGCCGCATGCCCGGGCGCCGGGGCGTCTAGCCACCCGAACGACTCGATGGTCCGCACCAGGGTGTCGCTCCCCAACGAGTCGACGGCCAGCTGCGCGAAGCATTGGTTGTTCGACGTGGCCAGCGCGCGCTCGAGGGTCGACCGGTTGCCCCGCGACGGCCGGTGTACGCGGCTCGGTGTCAGCCGGTAGCGGTTGCCGCGATACAGGCACGGCCTGCGCGCCGCGCCCGGGGTGTGACGCAGGGCGGCGGCGGCCGTCACGATCTTGACCAGCGACGCGGCGGGATAGTGGTTCTGCGGCGGGAATTCGCTGACGTCGGTCGACACGTAGACGAGCACGCGGCCGGTGCGCGGATCGAGCACGATGACGTGGCCGCGCTGCACGCGGCCGCGCTGGAGGCGCCGCATCACGCGCCCGGTGAGGGGACGATCGAACGAGTACTCGACGCGGTGACCGCCGACCTCGTGCACGATCGGGTCACGCGAAGCCCCGGGAAGCGGAGCCATCTCGACCTGCGCTCGCCGATGGTCGAGAACCCCGACCGGCAGGTGCTCGACGACGCGGCGCGGCGCGAAGGGCGGAGCCGCCGCCACCTCGGGCAGTCGCGCAGCCGGCTCGGCCGGGGTGAGTGCCGCGGCCGGGGTGAGCGCCGCGGCCGGCCGCTCGCCGGTAGCCGGCGCCAGCCAATCGCGCACCGTGCCGTGCACCGCGTAGCCGCTCGCGAAGGAGCAGAGGGCCGCCACGGCCAGGATCGTCAACCGCCCGCGACGCGAGAGCCGGCGCGCCTTCATGCGTCCACCGCCACCACGGACCGGACCTCGGGCAGCTCTTCGCGCAGCCGCGCCTCGACGCCCATCTTGAGGGTGATCGACGAGCTCGGGCAGCTCGCGCAGGCCCCCCGCAGCGAGAGCCGCACCTCGCCGTCCTCGAAGCCCACGAACGCGATCTCCCCTCCGTCCGCGGCCACGTAGGGCGCGATCTCGTCGGCGAGGATCTCGCGGATGCGCGCCGCCACGGCGTCCGAACCTGCGACCTCGGGCGGCTCCCAGGCCGGGCCGAGCACCGGCTCGCCCGCGGCGTGCCAGGCCCGGATCTCGTCACCCACCGCCTGGCCGATCTCCCGCCAGCCGGCGTCGTCCGACCGGGTGACGGTGATGAACGTCCGGCCGATCAACACGGCGACCACACCCGGCACCGCCATCAAGCGGGCCGCGAGGGGGGAGACCTCCGCGTCGGGCGGCTCCGCGAACGAGACGGGCGGGCCGTCGCCGACGAGCTCGCACGCGAGCACCCACTTGACGCTGGCCGGATTCGGCGTGCGTTCGGTGTGTATGCGAAGCGCCGACACGTGAGCGTTACTCCTCGGTGAGCCGCGGCCGGCGTCCCCGCGCTGTGCGGCTCGGCGTCGAAGCGTCCGCTCGGCGTCAGCGGCCGGCCGGGCTGGGCGGGGGGCAAGCGGAGGGTACCGGGTCAGGGCGCGATCCAACAAGCAGCTCGGCCTTCACCCTGTGGGGCATCGCCTGATCGGCTGCCGGCCACTGAACCGCCGCTCATCGCACGGCTCCACCTCTACCGGAGCGGGCCGCCGGGCCGAACAGCACCGGCTCGGCGTCGTCTTCGCCGCACACCTCGAAGCCGGCGTCGCGGGCCAGCCGGTGTTCGCGCTCAGCGTTGTACCCCCAACCCGCCAGCACGCCCCGCACACCGAGATCCTCCACGTCCTGCAGGTGGTTGAGCTTGTCGTCGACGAAAGTGATGTCGCCGAATGTCACGCCGAGCCGATCGCGCAGCGTGGTGAGGTGGGCGCGCTTGGAGCGGCCGTGCCCCTTGTCGGCAACGTGCTCGGCGGCGAAGAGATCCGCGATGCCGTAGCGCTCGAGCAGCACGTCGACGGAAGGCCGGTCCTTGGCGGTCGCGATGCAGAGGGTCGCGTCCTCGGCCCGCCTTCGCAGCAGCGCGACCAGCCAGCCGAAGGGCGCAAGCAGCGACGCCCAGGCGTCCGGGTCGTCGTCACGCATCGCCGCGCGCTCGAGGTAGAAGCGTTCGTGGAAGGTCTCGAGGAAGCTCGCGGTCCGACTGGCACGCCAGCTGTCGTAGGCGGCCTGGTCGTCGGCGTGTCGGCCGGCGTCGAGGATGGCGAGCACGACGCCGAAGTCCTCCGCCCGGTTGCCGAGCGGCATCATGTCGAGAAAGTCTCGGTAGAGCGGACTCTCCCGAACGGCGCCGGCTTCCGCTGACGCGAGCCGGGAGCACGCCGCTGCGACGCGCCCGCCTGGACACATATCTGCGTAGGTCCGCAGCGCCACGACGAACGACTCGATCGCGCTGTCCGAGATGACTCCGTCGAAGTCGAGCGCGAGGACGGTGGGCTTCACCGGCTGCGCGGCCGGGGTCGTCGCACCACCTCGCAGCCGGGGTCGTCGCGGCAGAGTCCGGCGCGAATCCGTGAGAAAAGCGAAGCCACGTCGGCGTGCAGCTCTTCGCGATGCATCGACCGGGCGATCTCGGCCGGCGAAACCTCGCGGCCGAGAGCCCGCGCCAGCGGCCCCTTGGCTCCCAGCAGACGCTTGGCGTCGAGGTGACGGCACGCCGCCTCGTCGTCGGCCCGCGGCACGTGGGCCTCGACGAGCCGGCCCACCCAGTCGGCGTCGTCGCGGCGCGACAACACGCGGCCGATCGCATCACGGACGAGCACGTAGCTCTCTATGTGTCGACGGCTCCATGTGAACAACTCCAGGCCGGGCTCGTCCTCGACGAGCGCGTCGGTATCGCCGTGGTGGTCGCGATCGAGCACCACCAGACCTCGCCGCCCCTCGTCGCCGCCACCCGATTCACGGAAGTGTTCGACGGCGCGCGCCGGCCGTCGGCCTCCCAGGATCACCACGCAGCGCTCGAGCGGACGCACCAGGGTGGGCGAGACCCGCCGCGCCCATACCCTGAGGATCTCTCCGTCCCGCGGGCCCTCGACGTACAGCGAGAAGTCGTCGGCAGCGGCGGCAGCCGTGACCGCACTGCCCCCGCTCGCACGACCCGCAGGCGCCCGCCCGCGGACCGCTCGCCGCCTGTCGCGTCGCGCCGCCGGATCGAAGGGCATCTGAGCGGGCTCCGGAAGCTACTCGCTGGATGCCGAACGATCGCTCGGCGCGTGGGAATCGCGAGAATGGAGTGGGCTTGCAGGCGCCTGCTCCGATCGTCCATCACCTCGGAGCCGGGGATCTGCCGGCCTGCTGCCGGCTCGTGTGCCGACTCGTGTGCCGACTCGTGTGCCGGCTCGTGTGCCGGCTCGTGTGCCGACTTGCAGGGCGGCTGCGACACCGGTGCACCCGTGGTAGACGGTCGCTCCCGGTCGGGCGTCGTCTCTGGCCGAAGAAGGTCTCACGCAAGGCCCCCAACCGCGCACGGGTCCCATCCGGCAGCCCCCTCTCCGAGCCCATCAGAGCCCATCCGAACCACACTCTCCCCCGTTGCGGCTAGCCTACCGGCGCCGCCGAGCGCTGTCACGCCAGCCAATCCTCGGACGCTGAGGGACGCGCCTGTTGGCTGCCATGCGGTTCGTGTACCGTAGCCGGATGATTTCCGTCCTCGTGGCCGACGACCACGGCATCGTGCGCGAAGGCCTTCGGCGGCTCCTCGAGGCCGAGGAGGACTTCCAGGTCGTCGGCGAGGCGAGCGACGGCCGGGAAGTGCTCGAAGCGGTCGAGCGTCATGACCCGCAGATCGTCGTGCTCGACATCACGATGCCGCTGCTCGGCGGACTCGAAACGCTCGAGCAGCTGCGCGCCAAGCATCCGGGCGTGAAGGTCATCCTGCTGTCGGTGCACGGCGACTCTCGTTTCATCCAGAGCGCCATCGCGCTCGGCGCCGACGGCTACATCCTCAAGGACGGTCGCGCGGGCGAAATCGTCACGGCCATTCGCGAAGTCATGCAGGGCGGCAGCTACTTCAGCCCGGCAGTGGCGCGCGAGATCGTCGATCAGGCACGCAATCCGAAGTTCGTCGACAACGATCCCTTCTCGCTGCTTTCGGCTCGGGAACGCGAGGTGCTGCACCTGATCGCCGAAGGTATGTCGGCGAAGGAGATCGCGGCACAGCTCGAGATCAGCGCGAAGACCGTCGAGGCGCACCGCACCAGCCTGATGCGCAAGCTCGGTGTGCGGAAGGCCACCGAACTCGTCCGCTACGCGCTGCGCCACGGCCTGATCGAGCCCTGACCGGGCGGACCGCTCAGCCCGCGGCAGCCCCCGCTCGGCGCTCGAGCACAGCGAGTGCCTCGAGGTGGGCGGTCTGCGGAAAGAGATCGAAGCCTTCGGTGCGCTCGAGCGCGTAGCCGTGCGCGACGAGACGCGCGGTGTCACGGGCGAGTGTCGCCGGGTCGCAGGAGAGGTAGACGATCCGTCTCGGGGTGAGGTCCGCGATGCCCCGGCAGACGGGCTCGGGGAGACCCGCGCGCGGCGGATCGAGGACGACGACGTCGGGGCGCGTGTCGATCCGTCGGGGCACCACGCGCTCGACCGCTGCCTCGATCACGTCGACGTCGCGGATCCCTGCGCGAGAGAGATTGCCGCGCAGGTCCGCGGCCGCCGAGCGCGATGACTCGACGGCGACGACGCGCCCGAAACGGCGCGCGAGCCCGAGCGTGAAGAAGCCCGCTCCGGCGTACAGCTCGAGGACGCGCTCGCCTCGGCCCGCCGCCTCGACGACCCGTTCGTGGAGAGCGTCCCACAGCAGTCCGTTCGCCTGGGAGAACGTGCCCGGCGAGAGCAGCAAGGCGTCTGCGCCGACCTCGAGGATGGCCGACGACGGGTCGGATGTGACGGGCGGGGCGCCGGACTCGGCGACGTGCACCGCGCCGTCACTGCCGAGCCCGATCTCCCACTCGCTGAACTCTCTTCGCGACGCCGTCCGCTCGCGCACCTCGTCGAGCGCGGCGAGAAGACCGGGCGCGAGCACCGGACACTCGGACGTCGCGCACAGCTCGTGGGATCGCCGCGCCCGGTAGCCGACCGTTCCTCGACGAGCGAGCACACGTGCCCGCATCCGGTAGCCGTACGGTTCCGGCGAGGGCACGATGTCGGGCCGCCGGTCGAGGGTGTGCCCGCCGATCCGCTGCAGCGCGTCCGCGAGGATCGCGCGCTTGGCGTCGAGTTGCGCCGCGTAGTCGAGGTGCTGCCACGCGCAGCCACCGCAGCGGCCGAATGCCGCGCAGCGCGGCGGCACCCGCGCAGCGCCCGGCGCGAGCACCTCGACGATCTCGGCGCGCCGGTAGCGGCGCCGCGTCTCGGTCACCCGCACGCGCAGGCGGTCGCCCGGTGCGGCGAGCGGCACGAAGACCGTGACGCCGTCCGGACTGCGCGCTACGCCGTCACCGCCGGCGGCGAGGCGCTCGACCGTCAACTCGAGCAGCTCACCCGATCCGGCGGGCACGCCGTCAGTGCCCGTTGCGGCCGTTCTTTTCCTCGTCGCCCTCGTCCTCGGTGCGAATCACGTGGATGCGCGCGATGCGGCTGCCCGAGACGTCGACGCAAACGAAGTCGTAGCCCGGCACGCTGACGTGCTCTCCCTTGCGGGGCGCGCGCTCGAGGGTGTTGAATATCAGGCCGCCGATGGTGTCGCCACGCTCGGCGGGCACGTGCCACCCGGACTCGCGGTTGAAGTCGAGTACGGTCACGCGGCCGAGCACTTCGTAGCTGCCGTCGCGCAGCTTGCGGATCGTGAACAGCTCCTCCGAGTCGAACTCGTCGCGGATCTCACCGACGATCTCCTCGAGGATGTCCTCCTGGGTGACCAGCCCCTGGGTGACGCCGAACTCGTCCTTCACCAGCGCCATGTGGCAGAACGCGCGCTGCATGTCGGCGAGCAGTCGCAGGATGGGTTTGCGTTCGGGCACGCGCAGCACCGGCTTGAGGATCGCCTGCACGTCCTGTCCGTCGGCGCCGACGAGCTTGATCAGGTCCTTCAGGTGCACGATGCCCAGCACGTTGTCGATGTCGTCCTCGTAGATCGGCACGCGGGTGAAGCGGCTGGCCAGCATGTCCTCGAGCATCTGCGCGGGCGACGTGCTCGCCAGGTAGGCCTCGATCTCGGTGCGCGGCACCATGATGTCGGTCACGTGCAGCTCGGCGGCCTCGGAGGTGGCGCCGATGATCGCGAGCGGCGAGCCCTCGCCCCCGTCCTCGCGGATCTCGCGGGCGAGCCGCAGCACCGCCTCGGGCGACAGCCCGCCGCCGCTGTCCACGCCGCCGGTCGCGCGGCGCACGATCGGATCGATGACCTTGTCGAAGAGCGCGTGCATCGGCCGCAGCAACTGGTGGAAGATGTAGAGCGGCAGACCGACAGACATCGACACGCCGAGCGGATGCCGCGCCGCGACCGCCTTGGGGAGGATCTCGCAGAGCAGCAGCACCAGGAACGTCATGATGCCGGTGGCGACCGGCACACCGAGTTCGAAGCCCAGCAGCTGCACGGCCAGCGCCGAGGCCACCGAGGCGCCGAGGATGTTCACGATGTTGTTGCCGAGGAGGATCGTCACGAGCAGCCGCGACGACGACGAGGTGAGCTCGCGCACCGCTACGGCGGCCGGGCCACCCGAGCCCTTCATCTCTTCCTCCATGTCGTGCGAGCGGATGCGGAAGAGCGCCGTCTCGCTGCTGGAGAAGAACGCCGAGAGGGCGAGGCAGATCACGATCACGACTAGAGAGGCGACGATCGTCAAAGGGAGTCCTTCCGGGCCGAGCGGCGCACAGGTCGCCCGGCCTTCGTTGGCTGGGGGTGGAGCGGTAGCGACGGCGCCACGGCAGACGTCACGCCACGGGCACGGGTGCCCAGACGAGCGTCACCCGGAGCGCACGCGCGAGGGCGGCTGGCTCGAACGGCAAGCCGGTACGGGTCGCGGTCCGGGTCGCAGTCCAGGTGTGGACGGGGCCCGGGACCCTGGCTTCGGCCTCGGGCCCGGTGCGGGTGCTGCGGAGGTGGTCCGCCGCTGCAAGATGGACTGGTCTGGCTCATCGCTCCATCTACCACGCTACCGCGGTGCGAATCTCTGGGCAACGTACCGACAAGTTGCCCTCAGGCCCCGCCGGTGGCCATCCGGGCCACCAGATCGAGCGCCGAAACGATGCCCACCGGAACGCCGGCGCTGACCACCACGAGGCGGTGGACCTGGTTGCACGTCATCTGTCGGGCCACGTCACGAAGCGTGGCGTTCGCGTCCACCGTGATGGTAATGGGAGTGCCTATCTCGAACACCGGCCGGTCGGCGGGATCGGCATCCACGTTCTGGTGACGGAAGCGCGTCACGTCGGTGACCGACACGACGCCGAGCACCTGACCGTCGCTCGACACCATCGGGGCGCCCGAGATGCAGTTGCGCGCCAGCAGGTCCTCGGCCTCGAGGATCGAGTTCTGGCAGTGGATGGTGTGCACGCACCGCTGCATGATGTCCGCCACCGTAAGCCCCATCGCCCCCTCCGCCGTGCACAACCGCTATCGGCGCGCGGCCCGGCAAGGGTTGAGCAGAAATCAACCTGCCCGGCGGGGATGGAGGGCCGGCGGCCCCTATTTTCCGACGATCGAGACCAACGAGCAGCAGCGCGCCGGCGCGCCGGCGAGGTCGTGGGTGATGGCGGGCGGGGGGCTGCTCGGTGGGGGCGGGGACCGACGAGTCTACCCGAGCGAAAAGCCGCGACGCGAGAGATCCTCGCGCACCGGCGAGCCGGCCTCCAGCAGCTCGCGTAGACGCCGCACGGCGGGGCGATCCCAACGATCCGCCGGGATCGCGAAGTCGTAGCGCTCGGCCTGCAGGGGCCGGAAGCGCAAACCCGCGTCGGCCGCGACGGTCTCGATCGTCACCCCCCAGTCGGCGCGCCCCTGGGCGATCGCCGCCGCCACCGCGTAGTGGCTGCGCGGCTCGTAGCCGTGACCGAGCGGACGGCGGTCGCCGAGTAGTCGGTCGATCAGGATGCGGGTGCCGGCGCCGCGGTTGCGGTTCACCATGCGGAGCGACGCATCGGCGAGCAGGGCGTCGACGTCGCGGGTCTCGTCGGACCGCGTCACCACGCCCTGCATGCGCGCGTAGCCCCGCAGCAGACGCAAATGCTCGGGCAGGAACGGCGCGTTGTACTCGCCCGTCTCCGGGTCGAGCAGGTGGATGGGCGCCGCGTCGCACTCACCCCGCGAAGCCGCGGCGAGTCCGCCCTGACTGCCCACCGCCAGCAGCTTCACCGAGAGACCGTCCCGCGCCAGCGCGCTCGCGACGACGTCCAGCCCCGCGCAATGGCTGCCGATCACCACCAGGTCGGCGACCGGTAGCTCGCGGCCGATCAACGTCACGTCGATCGGCTCGCCCTCGTCGACGATCTCGCGGTTGCGGCCGATCCGCACGAAGCCGTCGGCGCGACTGAAGGCCGTCACGCTGCCGCTGCCCTTGCCCATCGGATAGGCGGAAGGCATCGCGCCGGCCGCAGCCTCGCCCTGCGGCGCGACGAGTCCGACCAGCAGGTACTCGAGCCGGCCGCGCTCGGAGACCACCTTCTGCGCGAGCCGCGCGCCCACCGTCTGTCGCTCTCCGACGGGATGGCCACCGAGCGCCCGGATCACCGGCGCCACGAACTCGTGGAAGGTGAAGATCGCCGAGGTCGGAAAGCCGGGCAGGATCACCACCGGCCGCGGGCCGCTCGCCGCCAGACAGATCGGCTTGCCGGGCTTGAGGGCCACGCCGTGCACCACGATGCCGGGCGACAGCTCGCCGACTACCAGCGCGTTGAGATCCCCCTCGCCCTTCGAGGTGCCGCCCGAGAGCAGCACGACGTCGGCCTCGTCGGCGGCCCGGCGAAGCGCGGCGCGCAGCGCGTCGACGTCGTCGCGGAAAGAACCGTGAAAGCGCGGCTCGCCGCCGAGTTCGCGGACCGCGTCGGCGAGGATGCGCCCGTTGCTGTCGTAGACGAGGCCCGGGCGCATGGGCTCGCCGGGCTGCACGATCTCGTCGCCGGTGGAGAGGATCGCGACGCGGGGCCGGCGGGTGACGACGACCTCGGCGCGCCCGATCGCCGCGAGCACCCCGGTGTCGCGCGAGGTGAGCCGTGTGCCGGCGAAGAGCACCGTCTCGCCCGCCCCCATGTCGGTGCCCGCGTAGGAGACGGCGCCACCCGGGGCGCGGGCGTGGCGCACGATCAGCACGCCCGGCTCGGCGTCGTCGAGGTCGGTGTGCTCGACCGGCACGACGGCGTCGGCGCCGCGCGGCAGCATGCCGCCGGTGGCGATCTGTGTCGCGGTACCCGGCGCGACCTCTTCTCCGGGCGCGACGCCGGTCGGGATCGTCTCGGCGTTGAGCCGCAGCCGCACCGGCTCTTCCTCGGCGGCGCCGAAGGTGTCGGCGGCCTGCACCGCGAAGCCGTCCATGTTGGAGCGATCGAAGCCCGGCACGTCGACCGGCGAGCGCACGTCCTCGGCGAGCACGCGGCCGAGGGCGGCGTCGAGCGGCACCGTCTCGTGCCCGAGCGGCGCGACCTCGATGACGTCCCGCCAGCGCCGCTCGGCCTCGTCGCGGTCGAGCACCTCGAGGAACTGCTGCTGCTTCACGACGGATCGGCCTCGATCGATTCGACCGGGTCGTCGTCGTAGAGAAGCACCAGGACGGACTCACCCTCCGCCATGCCCTCCTGCTCGCGCGGCACCACGACGGCGCCCGCCGCCCGCACCGTCGACGACAGGATCGAGGCGCCGGAGGTGGCGAGCGGCACCGCGCGACCGTTCTCGATGGCGACGCGCACGTAGTCGGTGCGACCGATCGCCGAGCTGATCTTGCGCGCGAGCGGAAGCCTTGCGCGGCGGTGCGGCCAGGCCCACGAACGGCCGCCGAGCCGGCGCAGCGTCGGCCCGGCAAAGAACTCGTAGGCGGCGAGGCAGCTGACCGGATTGCCGGGCAACAAGAAGACGAAGCGATCTCCGATGCGCCCGATGCCGGTCGGACTGGAAGGGCGCATCGAGACGCCGTGGAAGTCGAGCGAGCCGAGCGCGTCGAGCAGCCGCGGCGCGTGGTCCTCCTGGCCGACCGAGCTGCCGCCCGACACCAGCACGACGTCGGCGCGATCGTCCGCGATGGCGTCGCGGATGCGCTCGGGCACGTCGGGCAGGATCTCGAAGGGCAACGCCTCAGCGCCATCGCGCGCCACGAGCGCACGCAGCACCACGGAATTGCTGTCCACGATACGGGCCCCCGACGGACGATGGCCCGCCGGCAGCAGTTCGTCACCCGTGATCACGAAGGCCACTCGCGGCCGGCGCACGCACGAGACGCCGGCTCGCCCGATCGACGAGAGCAGGCCGGCGTCCTGCGGGCGAAGCCGTCGGCCGGTCTCGAGCACGCGGTCGCCGCTGCGGATGTCCTCGCCGATCGCGCCGACGTTCTTGCGCGGCGCCACCGCCTCGCTCACCTCGACCCGGGCCCCGCCTTCCGCCTCGCGACAGACCTCGGCCATCACCACCGCGTCCGCGCCTTCCGGCACCGGCGCACCGGTCATGATGCGCACCGCCTGGCCGCGCTCGATGCCGCCGGCATGCGGCGCGCCCGGCAGCGCGGTGCCGACCACCGCGAAGGCGATCGGATCGTAGTCGGAGGCCCCGAAGCTCTCCTCGCCTCGAATCGCGTAGCCGTCCATCGCCGAGCGCGGAAAGCCCGGCACATCGACCTCGGCCGCGACGTCTTCGGCAAGCACGCGCCCCACGCACTCGAGCAGCGGCACCTGCTCGGCGGCGAGCGGTCCCGCGTGCCCGCGCAGGAACGCGTCGACCTCCTCGACGTCCGCCCGCTCGGCGAACCCGCGCATGCGCACGTCACGCGGCATCGGCGCCCGTCCC
>CAZETS010000003.1:0-32833 GCA_964515335.1 uncultured Spirochaetaceae bacterium | reverse complement strand
GGCGTGCGAATGGAGGGCGGGCTGCGCCCCGCATGAGACCCGAGCCGTCATTACCGCGGGGGCGTGCGAATGGAGGGCGGGCTTCGCCCGCCCTCCATTCGCCATTTAGCCGCTGGCCCCGGCGGTGTAGAGCTTGTCGCTCGGCTCCATGCGCTGCTTGGCGGCCGCGATGGTGTCCGCCGTGACGTCGAACTTGAAGACGCCGTCCGGCCCGATGCCCTCGTCGACGAGGCACTGCGAGAGCTTGTCGTCCTCGGGCTTCCAGCCGGCGCCCTCGTTGAACCGCCACTCCTCGACGAGACACTGCCACGCCTGATCGGCGACCTGCTCCTTGGTGATCTCCTCGCCGCAGAACGCGCTGTAGTAGGCGGCGATGTCGATCATGTTCGGCTGCAGGAACTGACAGAAGCCCGACGAGTCGGTGATGGCATTGATGAGCTGCGACTCCTGGCTGGCCTGGGCGAACTCCTCGGGCTGCAGGCCCGGATTGATGATCAAACCCGCGGTGTGGTCGGCGCCCATCGCACTCGTCGCGTAGGTGACGCCCGTGGCCTTCAGGGGCCGCGGATCCCAGGCGGGGATCGCCTGGCCGTGGGCCTCGGGGACGCGGGCGTGGCCCGTGAACTTGCCCGTCGCCACCGCGCCGTTGCCGATCGCGGCGCCGCGGTCGGTCGCCTCGGCGATCTCGCGGATCACCTTCTTGGCGCCCTCGGCGTCGCCCCAGTCCATGCCGCCCGAGTCCATCAGGATGGCGATGGCGGCGCCTGTCTCGATGGTGTCGAGGCCCACCTCGTCACACAGACGGTCGAGCTCGGCGACGTCGTCGATGTTGTCGATCGCGCAGCTCGCACCGAGCAGCGTGATGGTCTCGAACTCGAGGGCGGACGTCATGTAGTTGCCGTCCTTGTCGTGCACGATGTTGCTGCACTGCACGATGCAGCCGGTCATGCAGTTGTGCATGCCGCCGCCGCGGGTCTCGAAGCTCTCGACGATGCGCGCCCCATCGAGCTCGTTGACGTTCGGCGACTGGCCCTCGGTGCGGTTCTTGTACACGAAGGTGTGCAGCATGTTGGCGGTCTGCACGAAGGCGCTCGTGCCGTGCTTGAACATCTGCGGGCCGCCGAGATAACCGGAGCTGTGCTCCTTGACCTTGGCGGTGAACGCCTTGGCGTCGGCGGGCCGGCGGGTCTTGGCCTTGCCGGTGTCGATCTTGACCCACTTGAGACCCTTGCTGCCCATCACTGCGCCGAGGCCGCCGCGGGCAGCGTGGCGCGCCGGGCGGCGCTCCTTGTTGGCGTCCGTGCAGGCCACCGAGGCGCCCGACAGCTGGTTCTCGCCGGCGGGCCCGATCGTAATCGCCGAGACCGTCTTCGGCGTGCCCTCGAGGAGCTTCTCGCAGCACGCGTAGTTCCAGAGACCCTTGTAGTCGTCCGCGGCGACGACCGACATTCCGTCAGCGTTGATCTCGAGCCCGTAGCGCTTGTTGCCGTCGGACGGCTGGCCCTTGACGACGATCGCCCGGATGCCGAGCTTCATCAGGTCCTGTCCCGGGTTGCCGCCGGCGTTCGCCTCCTTGATGCCGCCGGTCAGCGGGCTCTTGCCGCCGATCGAGATGCGGCCCGAGGTCGGCGCCGTGGTTCCCGACAGCACGCCGGGCGCCATCACGAGCACATTGTCGGGGCCGAGCGGTTCACAGGTGGGGTCGCACTGCTCGGTCAGGATGCGGGCCGACAGAGCGCGACCGCCGAGGAGCCGCCAGTCTTCCGGGAACGGCTCGGTCGAGACGCTCTGGTTGGTCATGTCGACGTAGACCAAATGGTCACCTTCGTATCCGGGCATGATGGCTTTGCTCCTTGCTCGTTGCGTGCGTTGTCGGTTGTAGGGAGCGGAGTGGGCCGCTGTCACCGTCGGGCGGGCGGCCAGGTGGCGCGCCCCTCCGCGGCGACCAAGTCAGCCCCCCGCAATGGCGGCGAGCACCTCTAGACGATCGTCTGCGGCGAGCTTCGTGTCGAGGGCGCCCGAGGCGATCTGCTCCTCGTTGACGAAGAGCTTCACGAACCGGTGCAGGCTACCGGCCCCGTCGAGGACGAGATCGAGGAAGCCGCGATGGTCGCGCTCGACGGCCTCGAGGACCTCCCGCACCGTGCCGGCGTCGACCTCGATCCGGCCCACGCCCTGGGTGGGTCCGCGGTAGGCCTCGGGGACGATGACGACGGGCAACTGCGGCTCCTCCTGCGTGTACCCGGCTTTGCCCGGCTCGACGGTCGGCGAGACGCGCCGGACGTGCGGACGTGCGGACGGCGCCCGCGCGAGGCGCCGCAGAATGGGGCGGGCAGTCTAGCAGCACGGTGCAGGATCCCCGTAGAGCCGGGTGCCGGCAGAAGGTGCCGGGGCCAGCTCGTCGGGCTGATCCGGAGCCTGGTCGAGATCGCCCTCGGGCCGCCGGGCGTGGGGCCTGTACGGGACGCGGATCGCGACCTTCACCATCCTGCCTTCTTCGAGAACCCGCCCGGGCCGGATGCCGTTCTGCACGGCGGTCTCGGTGACGCCCCAGACGTTGCCGGTGCGGGCGCAGAGCGCCTCGAGGGTCTCGCCCGGCTCGGCCTCGGCGATCTGCAGGCGCAGCTCGGTGAGGGACTCGCGCTCGGCCGGATCGAGCGGCCGGAAGCTCCGGGGGAAGCCCCGGAACACCCCGGCGAAACGACCGAAATTGCCCCTCAGCACGAAGCCGCTCAGTCGGTAGAGGCGCCCCTCGTAGGCGACCCAGGTGACGTCGGCGCGGGTCGAGCCGGCCGCGGTGGGGAGGTCGCCTCTCACCCGGTAGGCGGCCAGCTCGCCGATCGTCAACGGCCCGGCATCGCGCCCGCTGGCGGCAGCAGCCCCCGCCCAGGCGTGGGCCGCCGCGGCCGGGTCGTCACCCTCTCCCTGAAGCTCGAGGAGCACCACCGCCTGGCGGCCCGGCGACACCGCGTAGACGGCGCTGTGCGTGTTCTCGACCTCCCAGCCCTGCGGGAAGCGCAGCTCGAAGCCGAGGTCGGGGTGGAGGAAGCGGCCGTCCTCGACGACCCCCTCCGAGGCCGGCGGGCCGACCGGCAGACCGGACATGCGCTCGAGGAACTCGGCCCGCGTGGCGGCAATCCTGAAGTCGCCGTCGAACCTTCGCACCTCGGCGGCGGTCGCCGCCTCGGCAGCCCGCTCGCGGGCGGCGGGGTGCGTGTCGAAGTAGCCGGTTTCGCGCGAGAAGCCGCGCCGCAGGCGCTCGTCGGCATCGAGGCTGCGAAGCAGCCTCGCCATGCCGGCCGGGTCGATGCCGGTGGCCACGGCGAGGTTCTGGCCGATCTCGTCGGCCTCGCTCTCCTGGGCGCGCGAGAAGCCGTGAAGCCCCGGATTGCCGATCGGACCACCGTTGCCGTTGGTGCGCGCGCCGCCCGCCGCGGCGCCGATCATGCCCACGGTGTTGAGCACCGTCATCACCTTGACGAGCGCGTCGCGCTGCGCGGCGTGGCGCGCGGCGACGTGACCGATCTCGTGGCCGAGCACGTTGGCCAGCTCGGACTCGTCGTTCAGCAGCGCGAGCAGCCCGCGCGAAACGTAGATGTGTCCACCCGGCAGAGCGAACGCGTTGGGCTCGTCCATGGCGACCACATGGAAGCGATAGCGGACGTCCTGCCTTGGCGAGTGCCGCGCCAGGGCCTGACCGAGCTCGTCCACGTAGGCGGCAAGCTCGGGGTCGTCGACCAGCCCGATCTGCTCGGCGATCTGCCGCGCCGCCTGTTCGTCGATGGCCTTCTCCTGGTCCTTCGACATGAAGACGAGCTGACGCTCGCCCGTCACCGGATTCGTCGCGCACCCCGCCTGCAGTCCGCCGGCGAGCAGGGCCGCCGCCATCAGCGGCGCGAGGCGTCTCCTGCACGTCTCCATCCACACCAGCATCGCGCTCGAGGCTCCGGTTTGCACCACAGCGAAGACACCGCGGGCAGTCGACACGTTCGCCACACTGCCCCGGGGTGGCACGAAGCTCCGCGTGCGGGCGCCCGCCGCCCAGCCGCCAGGCGCCCGCCGCCCAATGGGTGAGCGCGCAGCGCTTACCCGCCGTAATAGCCCGAACGCGCCGGAATCTGCCAGAACCGCTCGTCCGGCGCCTCGAAGGCGTCGCGACGCTCGCCACCCTGCGCGGGCCCGGCATCCGGCAGCCACGCGGTGAGGTAACCGTCGCGGCCGCGGCCGTGGTGGACGCATCCCGTGTCGAGTCCGCGCAGACCCCGGGCCACGTGCAGTCCCTGCAGCGCCCAGTGTCCGTACACCACCCCGTAGTCGTGCTCGGCCTTCGACCACGCCTCGTGCCACGGCACGCCCTCGCCGTTGGGCACCGCGCTCGACCATTGATCGCGCTTGACGCTGCGGCACGACACCACGCGTCCCAGCACGTCACGGATCGACCCGGGCTCGGCGTCGCCGGGGCTCTCGGCCAGCAGCCGGCGCGCCGACTCGATGTCGTCGGCCCCGAGTTCGCGCTCGATGCGCGCCGCCTCGCGCACGAGCTGATCGAGCTTCCACTCGGGATGCACCGACGCGTGCACCATCGCGAAGGGGCTGTCGCCGATCTCGCCCGTCACCGCCAGAGGCCGCCCGCGAAGCCAGTCCACCCAGTCTTCGCACTCGCTCGACTCGAGCACGTCATCGAAGGTGTCGCGCTCACCGAGCTGCCGCAGCTCGAGCGCCACCATGACGAGATGCAGCTCGTGGTTGCCGATCACGTTGACGGCACGGCCCGCTTCGACGAGCTCGCGCATCCGTTCGAGCACACGCAGCGTGCCCGGTCCGCGGTTCACGACGTCGCCGACCGAGTGCAGCGTGAAACCATCCTCGCCGAACGCGTCCCGCAGTCGCGCGAGCAGCTCGTCGAATTCGTCGATGCAGCCCTGCACGTCACCCACGAAGACGAGGCGACGCCCGTCGGCGGCTCCCCGCGCGTCGTCCTCGCCCACGTGCCCGGTGGTCTCGCTCACTTTCGTCCTCGACCTCTCGGCGCCGGCGGTGGGATCGGCGTCCCCCGCTAGCGATCCTCCAGGCCCTGCCCGGCGTCCGCCCCCTCGGAAGGAACGTCGAGCCAGGCGAGGGTGGCCCCCCAGCCGCCGCGCTCCGGCGGCGCCTGCTGCCATCTGAGCACCCGCGGATCGGCGTCGAGCATCTGCTGGATGCGGGCCCGCTGCACCCCCTTGCCGCGGCCGTGGATCAGCCGCACCTCGCGCAGGCCCTTCTCGAGGGCGGCGTCCAGGTAGGCGTCCACCACGTCGAGGATCTCGCGGGGAAGGAAGGGGTGCAGGTCGATCGCTTCCTCGATGGGGACGACGACGACCGGATCCTCCGGGACCTCGGCGCCGCCGTCGTCGCAGCTCACCATCGCCGGACACCATAGCGGCGAACTGCCCGTACCGCGTGCAGAAACGGGCTCCGGGGCGTAGACGCCGGGTGACGAAAACGAGCTTCGCGGGGTCGGCCGGGACCACCGCGAGCGGGGAATTCGCGCCTCCGGTGCCAGTCGCCCCGCCGGGAAAGGGTGCCCTCGCGCACCGGATCGGACCTGCAAACAGGGCTAGACTCGCCGCGCCACGGCGATCGCCCGAGGCTCGGAGCGAAGCACGACCGCCAGGCCAATGCGTATCGCGCAGGGCAGCGGGCCGACCACCCCCCTCGTCGGACGAGTGCGGGGACGGTCGCGCCGGGGCCCTGCCCAGACCGAGGGACGGGTGGGACGCCGCATCATCGTCTGCGACGGAGCCGAGACCGCTCGCCTCTGGGGCCGGATCGGCGCGGGGCCCGACGAGGAGCTCACCTGGGTTCCGCGTGAGGACGAGTCGCGGGCGCGTCCGCCGGGCTTCCGCGTCCTGCAGGGAGGCCTCAGCGAGGAGGCGTTCCACAAGCTCGGCCCCAAGTCGAGCGACGAGTACGCGCTGGCCAGCGACGACGGGCCGTGGGTGCGCGCCGCCGTCCGCGAGCTCGCCAAGGTGGCGCCCGAGGCGCCGATCCTGGTGCTGACCGACGCCCTCGAGGCCGACGATCTCCCCGATCACGTCTGCCTGCGCGGAACCGGCCTCAAGACGCTGATCCGCGACGACATCGACGAGGAGTTCGACCACCTCGCCAACCTGAACCGGGTCGTGCGGCTGCGGGCCCTGCTCGACACCCGCGAGAAAGTCGGAATCCTGCTCCAGCCCGACCCCGACCCGGACGGCATCGCGTGCGGGTACGCGCTGCGCTCGCTGCTCGGCCGCAAGCGCACGACCGCCCCGCTAATCTCCTTCGGCGAGGTGCAGCGCCCCGAGAACCGCGCCCTCTGCGACGCGCTCGGCATCGAGGTGCGCGTGATCTCCCCCGACGAGCTCGAGGAGATGGACGGCCTGGTGCTCGTCGACGTGCAGCCCAACGTCTTCGGCGAGGATCCGCCGGCGCGCGTCCTGTCGGTCGACGTCGTGATCGACCATCACCCGGAGCGCACGGGTTACGACGCCGTGATGCGAGACATCCGTCCCAACTACGGCGCCACCGCCTCCATCTTCACCGAGTACCTGCGCGCGGCCAAGATCGACCCGGGCCCGCGGCTCGCGACCGCTCTGCTCTACGGAATCAAGAGCGACACCCAGTACCTCGGCCGCGAGACGGGCCGCAGGGACATGATGTCGTTCGCCTACCTGCACGCTCACCACAGCCCGGCGCTGCTGCGCCGCATCGAGCGGCCCGCGCTGCCCATCGACGGCCTGCGGGCGCTCGGCCGGGCGCTCGCCAAGGCGGAGGTGCGCGACGGCATCCACATCCTCGTGCTGGGGCGTGTGCGCGAGGACGTGATCCCGCAGGTGGCCGACATGGCGCTGCAGGCCGAGGGGGCCGAGTGGGCTGTCGCGGTCGGGCAGGTCGGCAGCGACCTGGTCTTCTCGGTGCGCAACGTCGGCTACGTGCGCGCGGCGGGCGACGTCGTGCGCGCGGTCGTCGAAGGACTCGGCGTCGGCGGCGGACACCGCACGATGGCAAAGGGCATCATCCCCGTGAAGGCCTTCCGTGAGGTCTACGGCCGCGCCGATCGCGAGCAGGTGCGCAGCGCCCTGTTCGACGCCTTTACGCGCGCGATCCGCCGCGAAGAGGACTGATGGCGCGACCCACGCGGCTCGACGGCGCCGAGATCGAGAAGCGGCTGGCCGGGCTCGAGGGATGGTCGCTCGACGGCGGGAAGCTCTTCCGCTCGTTCCGTTTCGCCGACTTCAACGAGGCGTTCGGCTTCATGGCGCGGGCGGCGCTCGTCGCCGAGACGCTGAACCACCACCCGGAGTGGCTGAACGTGTACGACCGGGTGGACGTCCGCCTCGAGACGCACGATGCCGGCGGCATCACCGAGCTCGACTTCGCGCTCGCCGAGCGGATGAACGGGCTCGCCTAGGCGGGCCGGGCCCGAGGGGGCGCGCCGCCCGGCCGGTCACCCGATCTTCTTGTCCCGCCCCTCCCAGTACGGCGCGCGCAGCTCGCGCTTCAGCACCTTCATCGCACCCGAGAGGGGGAGCGGCTCGTCGCGGAACTCCACCGACTTCGGGACTTTGTAGCCGGCGATCGAATCGCGCGCGTAGGCGAGGATGCCCTCGGCGCTGACCGCCGCTCCGGCTCGCTTCACCACGACCGCGTGCACCGCCTCGCCCCACTTCTCGTCGGGGATGGCGATCACCGCCACCTGCTCGACGTCGGGATGTGTGCTGATCGCCGACTCGACCTCCGCCGAGTAGACGTTCTCGCCGCCGGTCACGATCATGTCCTTCACACGGTCGACCAGGAACAGGTAGCCGTCCTCGTCGAGGTAGCCCGCGTCGCCGGTGTGGTACCAGCCGCCGCGGAACACCTCCTCGGTGGCCTCCTTCTTGTTCCAGTACCCGCGCATCAGCTGGCCGCCCTGCAGGCACACCTCGCCGATCTGACCGCGCGGGAGGATGTTGCACGCGTCGTCCTGGATCGACGCGCGCGTGCCGAGGGTCGGCTTGCCGACCGAGGCGAGGCGCGGCGACCCGGGCACGTGGTCGTCCGGCAGCATCAGCGTCGCGGTCGAGCACGCCTCCGTCATCCCGTAGCCCTGCACGAGCTGCAGGCCGGGCAGCTCCTTCAGGACGCGGTCGAGGGTGGCGGCGGGCATCGGGGAGGCGCCGTAGATCAGCAGCCGCAGCGAAGCGAGCCGCTCGGGCCGGTAGCCGGCGCTCGCCATGCAGAGGCCGAGCATGGTGGGCACCATCAACGTGTCGGTGACGCCGTGCTGCTCGATGAGCGAGAGCACGCCCTCGGGCTCGAACATCGGGATGAAGACGACGCGGCCCCCCTCGGCCGGCGCGCCCAGGATGCCGAACATCGACGCGGCGTGGAACATGGGCGTCTGCATCAGGTAGGTGTCGATGGCGAGGCCCGGGATCGTCATGGCGGCGTGATAGAAGTTGAGGATCTCGGCGCGGTGCTCGATGAGGACGCCCTTCGGCAGGCCCGTGGTGCCTCCCGTGTACATGAGCACCACCGGATCGGTCTCGTCGGGTGTCGGCGGAAGCAGCGGCGACGCGCTCGCGAGCAGCGCCTCGTAGCTGGCGTCGTGGGGCACGTCGCCCTCGCCGATCAGCACCACCTGACGAACCCGGTCCGAGGCCATCTCGGCGCGCGCCGCCGCGACCAGCGGCGCGAAGGTGGCGTCGGCGAACACCACCTCGGTCCCGGAGTCCTCGAGGATGTAGGCCAGCTCCTTCGGCGCGAGCCGGAGATTCAGGGGATTGATGACGCCGGCCCCCATGAAGGCCGCGTGCCAGAGCTCGAAGTACGCATGCCCGTTCAGCGCCAGCACCGCGAAGCGATCGGCGGGCCGCACGCCGAGCGGACCGGCCAGCGCGTCGCAGAGCCGGCTCACGCGGTCGAGGTGCTGCGACCAGGTGCCGCGGAACTCGCCGTCGACGACGGCTTCGCGGTCGCCGTACTGCTCGACGGCGGGCAGCAGGAGGTGGGGATAGACGAGCTCTTGCATGCGGGCCTCGGGGCCAGAAGGGACGGGCAGCCCTCAGGCTACCACCCGGAGACGCGGCACGCGTTCGGCGCGTCGATGACCCGCGCCGGGCGCATCGATCGAGCCGCTAGGCGAGCCGATCCGACCGCAGCAACTCGTGCGCCCCGATCATCTTCTGCTGGATCGGGATGCCGAACGGACACGCGCCGGTGCACGGCGCGCTGCAGCTCGCGCAGGCGCTCGCGTTGCGCTCGAGCTGCGCGTACAGCTCGATGGCCTGACGCTCGCTCCGGTAGTCCTCGAAGTACATGCGATGCCGCAGCACGTCGTTGATGGCGAGCTGCTCTGGGCAGCTGCCCAGGCAGGCCCCGCAGTGCGGCGAGCAGTAGCTGCCCGAGACGAGCCGGTCGTACTTCTCGAGGATCGCCAGATCGTTCGCGTCGACCTTCTTGCCCGACGCCGCCAGGTACTCGTCGACGTGCTGCATCTCGAAGAACGAGATCACCGCGCAGGAGACGTTCGGATCGCTGTGCACCCACTTGAGGGCGGCCTGCGCGTAGCTGTCGGCCTCGTCGCCGAAGCCCGCCAGGCCGTGGTGCTGCGCGCCCTTGAGGGTCTTCATCGCAACCACCCCCATGTCCTGCTCGCGCCGCGCACGGGCCACCACCTCGGCGATCTCGGGCCAGATGCCGTGGTGGTAGGCGAGCATCATGACGTCGAACTTCCCCGAGCCGATCGACGCATTCGCGACCTCGATCAGGTTCGGGGTGTGGGTCGAGAATCCGAGGAAGCGCACCTTGCCTTCCTGCTTCAGCTGCGCGAAGGCCTCGTGGACGTTCGGATCGAGGAGCCGGTCGACCTCGTCGCAGGCGTGGACGTGGACGAGGTCCACGTAGTCGGTGCCGAGTCGTCCGAGACTCTCGTGGATGACCCGCTTGTACTCGGAGACGGGCGCGCCCGCCGGCAGGTGACCGGTGGGGGTGCACCACTTGGTGGCCAGGAAGAACGAGTCGCGCGGGAAGTCGGCGATCGCCTCGCCGACGAGCTGTTCGCTGCCCGACGCCGAGTAGTCGGGCGAGGTGTCGATGTAGTTCACGCCGCGCTCGAGCGCGGCGCGCACGATGTCGGCGCCCTTCTCGCCGCGCAGCGGCCCCGTCCCCACCACGGTGTCCGACACGGGCCACTCCGTGCGGCCGAGTCGCCCGTACGCGCCTACGCGGCTGCCCTTCCAACCCTCCTTCCACTCGGGATGCGTCTCGAATCCGTCGCCACCGAAGACTTCGGCGAGCGGCCTCTGCCAGCCGCGCCCGCCGTTCCCGACGCCATACAGCCAACGTGCCGCCATGCCGCCCGAAGCCGCCGCGAGCGCACCGAGCGCGGCGCCGCCGCCGGCCAGCGAGCCGGTCAGGAACGTGCGGCGGGCCGGGTCGACGGCCTCGACGGCAGCGCGCCGGCTGCGGCGCACCACGACGAACGTCACCACCGCGAGCAACAGCAGCATCCCGAACGCCAGCACCAACCCCGCGAGCGCGACGTCGAGGTTGGGAAGCAGCACGAGCCCGATCCGCTGCAGCAGCTCGCCGAGCGGAAAGGCCGTCGGATCGAGCCCGATCGAAGCCCGGTACGCGTAGTAGCCGCTCCACGCGAATCCGATCAGGAGCGAGAGCAAGATCGAGATGGCTGCGACGACGCCGGGTCGGGTCTTCATGGCTGCCTCCTGGACGCACCGGGAAGTATACGGACGGGCGAGGCGATCTGTCACACCCGCGAATCGCTCTGATACCCTACGCGGCCCATGGCGGTCCTCCGGGTTTCCGAAATCAGCGACCTCAAGGAGCACGTCGGCGACGACCTCGGCGCGAGCCGCTGGGTGGTGCTCGACCAGGACCGCATCGACGCCTTCGCGCGGGCCACCGGCGACGACCAGTGGATCCACGTCGACGTCGAGCGCGCGAAGTCCGAGTCACCCTTTGGCGGCACGGTGGCCCACGGCTATCTGACGATGTCGGTCGCGCCGGCGCTCGTCAACGAGCTGATCGACGTCGAGAACTGCACGCGCATCGTCAACTACGGGATCGACAAGCTGCGCCTCAAGGAGCCGGTGCCCGCGGGCAGCCGGGTTCGCGTCGGCGCGAAGATCACCGGCGTGCGCGGGCTGCGGGGCGGCGGTGCGCGGGTGACGTTCGCGATTCGCTGGGAGGTGGAGGGCGCGCGGCGACACGCCTGCAGCGCCGAGGTCGTCTACCTCTACTACCCGTAGACGACTGCCGGTAGACGCCCGCCTTCGCGGGCCGGCAGGCGAGCGACGTCACTCGGCGAGCATAGTCATCCGGCGAGCGAAGTCATCCGGCCAGAAAGCCGCGGACGATGCGCAGGAACTCGTCGAGACGGTCGTGGTGGACCCAGTGGCCGGCGCCCTCGATGTTGGCCACGCGCGCATCGCGGAAGGCCTCGATGCGTCCGTCCTGCAGGGGGTCGCTCGCCCAGCTCTCGGTGCCGCGCACCAGCAGCGTCGGGCAGTCGATGCGCGACCACAGCGCCATGCGCTCGTCGGGATCCCAGCCCTGCGGATAGAAGGCGCGCGTGTAGTTGTCGAACTTCCACGAGAACGTGCCGTCCTCGTTGCGCGCCACGCCGTGCACCGTGAGGTGGTGACTCTGCTCGGGCGAGAGGTGCGGGTTCTCGTCCTGCATGCGGGCCGCGGCGGCGGCGATGCTGGGATAGTGGCGCGGCCTCCGTGACGAGAGGCCGCGCACCTGCTGGATCCACTCGTCGATGCGCTTCCAGGCGGGGATCTTCATGCGCTCCTCGACCATCGCCGGCGGCGGGCCGAGCCCCTCGATGGCCACGAGCTTCGCGACGCGATCGGGGTAGATCGACGCGTACTGGAGAGACACCGCGCCCCCGAGCGAGTGCGAGACGATCGTGACCGGCGAGATCTCGAGGGTCTCGATCAGCTGCGCGACGTCGAGCACGAACTCGTGAAGCGTGTAGTGACCGCCGATCGCCCAGGCGCTGTCGCCGTGGCCGCGCAGGTCGGGGGCGATCACGTGGTAGTCGTCGCGCAGCGCACGCGCCACCCAGTCCCAGCTGCGGGCGTGGTCCTTGTTGCCGTGCACCAGCAGGAGCGTCGGCGCCGACTCGTTCCCCCAGTCCACGTAGTGGAGCTTGAGGCGCTGCGAAACGTAGTAGCTCGAGGTGGGGCCGATGATCTCGGGCGGGGGCGGGTTCTTCATGGCGCGGGATTCTAGGAGGCCAGGCGACAGCCGCACGCACCACACGGTATCCTCGGGCGCGATGAAGCTCGCCATCGCTCAGATCAATCCCACCGTCGGCGACCTCGCCGGCAACCGCGGCCTCGTGGAGGCGGCGGTCGACAAGGCCACGTCGGCCCGGGCCGACGTGGTGGTCCTGCCCGAGATGGTGCTGACAGGCTATCCGCCGATGGACCTGCTCGAGCGCGACGGCTTCGTGAACGACCAGCTGCGCGAGCTCTCGGCCCTCGAGCCGCGCTCGCGCGAGATCACCATCGTGCTCGGCGCGGTGCTGCGCGAGCCCGAAGGCCGCCCCAAGGCGCTCACCAACTCGGCGGTGGTGCTCGCCGGCGGCCGGCGCATCGGCGACCGCGCCAAGTCACTGCTGCCCACCTACGACGTATTCGACGAGAAGCGCTACTTC
Organism: uncultured Spirochaetaceae bacterium; assembly: GCA_964515335.1. Lineage (GTDB taxonomy): Bacteria > Myxococcota_A > UBA9160 > UBA9160 > UBA4427 > TMED88. The sequence goes on along the minus strand of CAZETS010000003.1, from coordinate 20,142 downwards.
GCGCCGGGGGCCAACCGCGAGCCGGTCACCGCCCCGCAGCTCGGCGCACGGCTCGGCCTCGCGGTCTGCGAAGACACCTGGAGTGAGCGCATCCCCTACGAGTTCGATCCGATCTCGGAGCTGGCCGCCGCCGGCGCCACCCTGGTCGCGAACCCGTCGGCCTCGCCGTGGCACGCCGGCAAGCCGCTCGAGCGGCGGCGCATGTTCGCCGAGCGAGCGCGGCAGTTCGCGCTGCCGATCGCCTTCGTGAACCAGGTGGGCGGCAACGACGAGCTCGTCTTCGACGGCGGCTCGTTCGTCATGGACGCGCGCGGCCGCGTGCAGCTGCAGCTGCCGCTCTTCGAGAGCGGTCTCGGCGTCGTCGACCTGCCGACCGAGGCCCCGGGCCTCGCCCCCGACGAGGTCGACGAGCCGGACCGCGTCGAGCAGCTCGAGAGCGGGCTGGTGCTTGGCATCCGCGACTACTTCCTCAAGCAGAACCTGCCGCCGGGCGCCGTCATCGGCCTCTCGGGCGGCATCGACTCGGCGGTGACCGCGCACCTCGCCGTCGAGGCGCTCGGCCCCGATCGCGTCACCGGCGTCGCGATGCCTGGGCCCTTCTCGTCCGAGCACAGCATCGATGACGCCGTGCAGCTCGCCGAGCGGCTCGGCATCGAGATCCGCACCGTCGACATCGGCCCGATGTACGACGCCTACCTCGAGGTCTTCGCGAAGCTCTTCGGCGCCAGGGACGACTACGGGCTCGCCCAGCAGAACATCCAGTCGCGCATCCGCGGCGCCCTGCTGATGGCCGTATCGAACGCCGAGAACCGCCTCGTGCTCGCCACCGGCAACAAGAGCGAGCTGTCGGTCGGCTACTGCACGCTCTACGGCGACACGGTCGGCGGCCTCGCAGTGCTCGGCGACGTCTACAAGCACGACGTCTACGCGCTTGCCCGCCGCGCCAACCAGAGCGGCGAGCGCATCCCCGCCAACACGATCGAAAAGCCCCCGAGCGCCGAGCTCGCCCCCGACCAGCTCGACAGCGACGACCTGCCCGACTACGCGGTCCTCGACGCCGTCCTCGCCCAGCTCATCGAGGGCGGCCGCAACCGGGAAACCCTCGCCCCCCCGGAAGACTGCCCGCCCGAAGTCGCCGTACAGATCGCCAACCGCCTCGACCGCAACGAGTACAAGCGCAGGCAGACGCCGCTCGTCCTGCGCACCTCACCGAAGGCCTTCGGAAGCGGGCGTCGGCTGCCGATCGTCCATCGCTACACGTAGGCGGGGGGAGGGCGGCCGGCGGCGGGGTCGCGTCCGGCGAAGTCTGAGGTGGCTCGAAGGGCCTCGCGACGACCCCGCAAGCCCTCCACCGAGGCCTGAGTCGGACGCGACCCCGCCGCCGACCGGCCGCCCCCGCCCGTAACCCGAAGCTACTCGGCGGCAGCCGCGCGAACGTTCTCCGCCCGTGCGCCGCGCGGCCCTTCCTGGACCACGTACTCGACGGTATCGCCCTCGTTCAGGCCGTCGTACTCGGCGGCGTTCAGACCGGAGCGGTGGAAGAAGACTTCCTTGCCGTCGTCGCCCCGGATGAATCCGAACCCGCGATCGCGCACCATCTTCTTGATCTTGCCCCGGCACTTCGGCCCGGAGGGCGCCTGGGGGGTGGCGGCGCTGCGGCGGCGGCCGCGACCCTTGCCGCCGCGCCGATTGCCGACGCCGCGGAAGCGATCGCTCGCGATGAACTCCGCCTGGAAGAGAGCAAGCGGAACCGTCAGATCCTGAAGACCCGACTGTTCGGGGGAGAGCAGCACCTCGTCGTCCTCGTGGTCGACGACGCTGTAGCGAAAGCCCGTAGCCTTGTGGGTGACCATCAAGCCAGGTTCGATCTCGTCCATCGGCAGCATGGGTCATCACCTCGTAAGTTGGCGGGGGGGCGGAACAGGCCCGGCGGCGGGCAGCCCGGAGGGCGCCACAGAGGCGGGCAGGAGCACTTCGAGGGGGGCGCGCGGTAAGTGCGGCGCCGAGATTAGGAGATGTGATGGGCCCGGTCAAATCTGGTGCCATGAAGCGATTTCCTTTCGAGACCGGGGATTTGCGGGGCCGATGGATGCCATGCGCCCGGTTGGGTGACCCTGCGGGGTGTAAGCCATCCCGCACCCTCGCCTGGCTGGTCGCGGGCCTCGTCGCGCTCGCCGCCGGACCCGTGCGGGCCGGCGAGCCCGCCGAACTGGTGGTCGGGACCTCCGGCGACTACGCGCCCTTCAGCGTGGCGGTCGCCGGGCCGGGCTTCGAGCCGAGCGGATTCGGGCCCGAGCTGGTGGCGGCGTTCGCGGCGGAGCGCGGGCTTGCCCTTCGATTCGTTGCTTTCAGCTGGCCCGATCTCACCAGCGACCTTCGCGAGGGGCGGTTCGACCTGGCGGCGGGCGGCATCACGGTGCGCCCCGAGCGCGGACTCGTCGGCCGCTTCACGGTGCCGGTGGCGACGAGCGGGGCGGTCGTGCTGGTGCCGGCCGCGGCGCCGGCCGGGCGGATCGACGATCTCGACCGGCCGGACGCAACCATTGGCGTCAACCGCGGCGGGCACCTCGAACGCGTCACCCGCGCGCACTTGCGTCACGCACGCATCGAGGCGATCCCCGACAACGCGGCCGTCTTGCCCGCCCTGCAGGGCGGGCGCGTCGACGCAGTCGTCACGGACACCCTCGAGGCGCCGCACTGGCGCGCCCTCGAGCCGGGCCTGCGCGTGCTCGGTCCGTTCACCCGCGACCGCAAGGCTTTCCTGGTGGCCGCGGATCGCGACGAGCTCGCCGCCGACCTCGACGCCTGGCTGATCGAGCGCGAGGCCGACGGGACGCTCGCACGCCTGCGCGCGCGTCATCTCGGCGACGCGCAGGCGCGACCGGCCAGCGCCGCTCCGCTCGGTGCCCTGCTCGCCGCCATCGACGAGCGCCTCGCCCTGATGCCGCTCGTCGCCGAGGCGAAGCGCGCGAGCGGCGGCCCGGTCGACGTGCCCGAGCGCGAACAGCGCGTGCTCGATGCCGCGGTGGCGAGCGTGCGGGGGGCAACCGCGCGCACCACAGGAGCAGAAGCGGGCGCGACGAGGGCGCACCCCGCCGACCCGTCACGCGAACGCGCCGTGCGCTCTCTGTTCCGCGCGCAGATCGAGGCCGCCAAGGCGATCCAGCGCCGCGCCCTCGAGCGGCCTCCCCTCCCCGGCCCCGGCCCCGACGCAGCGCCTCCCCAGGATCTCGACACCGAGATCCGCCCGGCCCTGATCCGCATCGGCGATCGCATCGCACGACTCGTCGTGGCGTTGCCCGCGGATCTCGACCCGGTCGACACGCGATCCGCCGCGCAACGCGAGCTGGCGGGGCGAGACCTCGACGACGCGCACCTCACGGCGATCGCCGACGCGATCGTCGCCGTTTCGCGCACGTCCGCTCAGTAGTAGACGCTGCGGGTGCGGTGCCTCGGGTGCGCCTTCACGGCCGGCGCCTGCCCGCGGTTCCACAGCAGGTAGTCGAGGCGCTGCGCGGTGACGGGCTCGGCGTTCGCGCCGGCCTCGGCCCGCAGCAGCTCCACCATGCGCTCGACCGCGTGCAGGGCGACCGCGCGGATCTCGACCTCCTCGGCCGAGCCCGCGTCGAGCGGCTCGCCGGCCTCGATGCGCGCGAGCAGCTCGGGCGCATAGTCGAGCACGCCAGCCACGCGCAGCACGTGCGGCACGAGGTTGTCGGCAAAGATCGTCAGCTCGTCGAGGTCCGCGAAGGCGCCGGGCCCGCGGCCCTCGAAGGCGGTCGAAAGGTCCGCGCAGGTGAGCTGCGCACGCTTGTAGAGCGGCACCTCGATGTCGTCGTAGCGGCAGACGTCGCGGTAGAGCGGCATCTCGGCGAGCAGGGCGACGAGCCGCTCGGCGCGCCCGTCGGCGGCGTCGATCAGCCTCGAGAAGTCGCCCGCGTAGCGGGTCTCGAGCAGCGCGCCGAGATCGCACCAGGCCTCCGCGAAGTGTGTCATCAGCTCGTCGAGCGGCGGCGTGAGCGACTGCCCGAACAGCTCCGCGCACTGCTCGGGCGACGTCGTGCGCAGCTCGGTCGCCGTCAGCGGACCGTGGGCGTCGAAATGCTCCTTCAGGGCGGTCGCGATCGTGAAATAACCCGAGCAGCCCGGGCGCTTGACGAGGTGCGGGAACCACCCCGAGCCGAAGTTCACCGCGTCGAGGGTGACCACGAAGGCCAGCGTCGCCTCGGGGCTGCCGAGATGGTGGTGGGCGGGATCGAGCTGCGCGGGCTCGGCGGCGTTCGTGGCCAGCTCGCGCGCGAAGTCGGCGAGGCGATCGTCGACGATGCGGACGAAGCGGGCGCGGCCGGCCACCTCAGCGCAGGCCGCGCGGATCTCGTCGAAGATCGGCACTCAGGCTTCTCGGGACGTGCCGGCTTCGCCTGCGGGCTCGAGCGGTGACGGCAAGCCGAACAGCCGGATCGCCCCGGGCAACACGTCGATCTCGACCGGCAACTCGCCGAGCGGCTCGCCGTCGACGTCGAGCAGCCCCGGGCCATGGCCGAGCAGCTTGGCCTCGATGCGGCGGCCGCGGTGCTCGGTGCACTCCGCGTAGCGGAGGTGCGTGCCGCGGTAGAGCGAAGGAAAGCGCGAGAGGAGCCGCAGGCGCCCGAGCTTCTCCACTGCGATCACGTCGAGGAATCCGTCGGTCAGCGAGGCGTTGGGGGCGATCCGCATCCCGCTGCCGAAGTGACTGCCGTTTCCGCACACCACCATCGACACCGCGCCGCGGAACACGATCTCGCCGTCGATCCGCAGCTCGATCTCGGGCCCGCAGCCGCGCACGATCGCCCCGACGGCGCCGAGCGCGAAGGCGAGCGTGGGACCGAAGCGCTTACCGAGGCCGTTCACGAGATGCACCGTCAGTCCGCTCAGCCCGAAGCCGGCCTCGTTGAGGAAGTAGGTGGTGCGCGTCGTGCCGTCGTGGGCGCAGTGGGTGATGCGGCCAGCGTCGACGACGGCCCGCGCCCCGTCGCGAAGCGCTTCCACCACTTCGGGAATGCGACGCGACACGCCGACGCTGCGCGCGAAGTCGCACCCCGAGCCGAGCGGCAGCAGACCGATCTCGACCTGCTGGCCGAGGTCGGCGTCGAGCACGCCGGTCACCACCTCGGAGAGCGTGCCGTCCCCGCCTCCGGCGACGATCCGCTCGACACCGGCTCGCGCCGCCTCGCGCGCGATCCGCGTCGCGTCGCGCGGCGCGCGGGTGCGCGTCACCTCCACGTCGCCGAGCGCCTCGCGCAGCATCGCCTCGAGGCGCCCGAAGCGGTCGGCGCCGCGACGCGCGGTGGGATTCAGGATGACGAGCGTGTCGACCGGCACGGGCGGAGTCTAGACACAGTGGCCGGTCATGCACCCGCAGCGGATCGTCCACGCCACGTCGTGGCCTCAGGCCCCCGCCTGCTCCCTCAGCAGGTTCAGCGCCGACCCCGCCCTGAACCACGCGATCTGCTCGTCGTTCAGCGAGTGCTCGACCGAGAAGCTGTCCTCGCTGCCGTCCGCGTGGTGGAGCACCACGGCCAGCGGCCGGTCGGGGGCCAGCTGCGCGAGGCCGGTCACGCTCACCCGGTCGGTCTCCTGCACCTTCTCGTAGTCGGCCGGGTCGACGAAGGTCAGCGGCAGGACGCCCTGCTTCTTCAGGTTCGACTCGTGGATGCGCGCGAAGCTCCGCACGATGACGGCCGCGGCCCCCAGGTGGCGCGGGCTCATGGCAGCGTGCTCGCGGCTGCTGCCCTCGCCGTAGTTCTCGTCGCCGACCACCACCCAGCGCAGGCCCTCGGCCTTGTAGTGGCGCGCGATCTCGGGAAACGAACTGCCTGCTCGATCGGAGAGGAGGTCGCGGCCCTGTCCCGCGTCGCCCGTGAAAGCGTTGATGGCGCCGAGGAACATGTTGTCGCTGATGTTGTCGAGGTGTCCGCGAAAGCGCAGCCACGGCCCTGCCATCGAGATGTGGTCGGTCGTGCACTTGCCCCTGGCCTTCAGCAGCAGCGGCAGCTTCTCGTAGTCGTTTCCGTCCCACTTCGAGAAGGGCGTGAGCAGCTGCAATCGCTCGCTGTCGGGCGCCACCTCGACCTCGGCGCCGCTTCCATCCGCCTGCGGACCCTGATAGCCCTCGTACGAGATCACGAAGCCGCGCTCGGGGATGTCGGGCGCCGGCGCCGGCGGCTCGAGGGTGAAGGGCTGCCCGTCGCCGCCCTTCAGCTCGCCGTCGAGCGGGCTCCAGTCGAGCGTGCCCGCCAGCCCGTAGGCGATGACGATCTCGGGGCTCGCGATGAACGAGAGCGTCTCGGGGTTGCCGTCGTTGCGCTTGGGGAAGTTGCGGTTGTACGAGCTCATGATCGAGTTGCGCTCGCCCGTCTCGATGTCGTCGCGCTTCCACTGGCCGATGCACGGCCCGCAGGCGTTCGCCAGCACGACGCCGCCGATCGCCTCGATGTCGGCCATCTGCCCGTCGCGCTGGATGGTCCGGTGCACCTGCTCGGAGCCCGGCGTCACCCAGACGGTCGTCTGCGCCTTGGTGCCCTTCGCGGCGGCCTGGCGGGCGACGTCGGCTGCGCGCGACATGTCCTCGTAGGACGAGTTCGTGCAGCTGCCGATCAGCGCGGAGGTGAGATTGGTCGGGTAGTCGTTGGCGCGGGCGTCGGCCGCCAGCTTCGAGACCGGGCGCGCGAGGTCGGGTGTGTGCGGGCCCACCACGTAGGGCTCGAGCTTCGAGAGGTCGATCTCGACCAGCACGTCGAAGTGCCGGCCCGGGTCGGCGAGCACCTCGGAGTCGTGCGAGAGCAGCGCCTGGTGGCGGTCGGCCAGATCGGCGAGCTCGCCGCGCTCGGTCGCCTTCAGATACGTCGCCATGCTCGCGTCGTAGGGGAAGATCGAAGTCGTCGCGCCGAGCTCGGCCCCCATGTTGGTGATGGTGCCCTTGCCCGTGCAGCTGATCGACTCGGCGCCCGGACCGAAGTACTCGACGACGCGGTTGGTGCCGCCCTTCACGGTCAGCTCGTCGAGGACGCGCAGGATCACGTCCTTGGGCGACGCCCAGCCGTTGAGCTCGCCGGTCAGCAGCACGCCGACCTTGTTCGGATGCAGCACCTCCCACGGAAAGCCCGCCATCACGTCGACCGCGTCGGCGCCGCCCACCCCGCACGCGAACATGCCGAGCCCGCCGGCATTCGGCGTGTGCGAGTCGGTGCCGATCATCATGCCGCCGGGAAACGCGTACTTCTCGAGCACGACCTGGTGGATGATGCCGGCCCCCGGCCCCCAGAAGCCGATCCCGTAGCGGCCCGAGCAGCTGCGCAGGAACTCGTAGACCTCGCTGTTGGTGGTGCGCGCGGTGTCGAGGTCGGACGCCGAGCCGCGGTGCGCCTGGATGAGATGGTCGCAGTGCACGGTGGTCGGCACGGCGGTCTCCTCCTTGCCGGCCTGCATGAACTGCAGCAGCGCCATCTGCGCGGTGGCGTCCTGCATGGCGACGCGATCGGGACGCAGCAACAGGTAGGCCTCGCCGGGCTCGAGCTCCTGGCCGGCGGGATCGTCGAGGTGACCGAACAGCACCTTCTCCGCGTAGGTGAGCGGCCGATCGAGGCGACCGCGCACGACTTCGACGGCGGCGGCGGTCTTCTCGTAGGCCGCAGCCACGAGCTGGGGAGTGGTCTCGATCGCGGGCATCGGGTCTCCTCTCTCTGTCTTTGCGCTCGTCGCCAACCTGGGGGGCGGCGAGGCTAGCAGAGGGGTCCGGCGCGATCCTGATTGAAAACGCGCTCAACGTCCCTGAACGCCCTCGAGCGCTCGGCGCGTCGCGCGCCGGTGGAACGCTCCGCTCAGCCACCACCCAGCGGGCAGGTGGCCAGCTCGTCGAGCAGGTGGGCGGCCGCCCGGACCGCCGACCGGAAGTCGCCGAGGTGCAGGCTCTCGTTCTCCGAGTGGGCGTTGCAGATCGGATCTTCGAGACCGAGCAGCAAGGCGGGGGCTCCGTCCAGCACGCGGCTGAAGGGACCCACGAAGGGAATCGAGCCGCCGCACCCGATGCAGACCGCGTCGCGCTCGTACCCGAGCGCGAGGGCGCGCCGCGCGGCGTCGATGTCGGGCCCGCTCGCATCGCGGCGCCAGCCCGGCGCCGCCATCTCGCACTCGACCTCGACGGCGACACCGTACGGTGGATCGCGCCGAATGAAATCGACCATGAGGTCGCGCATGCGCGTCGCGTCCTGCCCCGGTGCGAGCCGCACACCCACGCGCGCCGCCGCCACGTCGATCAGCTGGTTGGCCGATTCGGCGAGCGGCACCGCTTCGAGGGCGGTGATGGCGAGCGAGGGCCGCAGCCAGAGCCGCTCGTACGCGCTGGCGTCTGCGTCATCGAAGAGCCTCGCACCGGCCACCATGCCAGCATCCGAACGAAACGCGGACTCGTCGAAGGGCAACGCGCGAAGCGCCGCGCGCTCGGCGTCACTCGGCACCGGCACGTCGTCCTCGAAGCCCGGCACCGCCACTTCGCCGTCCGCCGTGAAGAGCCGGCCGAGCAGCACCGTGAGCGCACTCGCCGCATCGCGCACCGGCCCGCCCCAGATGCCGCTGTGCAGCGGATGATCGAGGGCGCGCACGCGCACGTCGATGTTGACGAGTCCGCGCAGGCTGGTGGTGAGCGAGGGCAGGCCGGCCTCGAGGTTGGCGGTGTCGGTCAGCACGATGACGTCGGCGGCGAGCCGCTCGCGCCAGGCCTCGAGGAACTCGGCGAGATGCACGGAGCCCGCCTCCTCCTCGCCCTCGACGACGAGCTTCACGTTGACGGGCAAGCGCGACTCGGTGTCGAGCCAGGCGCGGATCGCGCCGACGAGCGCCATCAGCCCCGCCTTGTCGTCGACGACGCCCCGGCCGTAGAGGCGCCCGTCGCGCTCGGTCGGCTCGAAGGGGGGGCTCTGCCAGCGATCCGCGCGGCCCGGCGGCTGGACGTCGTAGTGGGCGTAGAGCAGGACCGTCGGCCGATCGGCGCCGGCGTGCAGCCAGTCGGCTACCACGTAGGGGTGCGCGCCGTCGGGCCGGATCACCTCCACGTGATCGAGCCCGACGCGCGCGAGCAGCTCGGCGACGGCCTCCGCGCAGCGCGCGACCTCCTCCGGCGGAAAGCCCGGAGCCGACACGCTCGGAATCCGCGAGAGCTCGGACAGCTCGTCCAGTGTCGTCGGGAGACCACGCAAGGCGGCCTCGATGACGCGCTCCGGAGCCGGCATGGCGGCACGATAGCAGCGCGATCACTGCGGTAGCATCGACCGCATGCAGGCAACGACCCATCGCGTACCCGGATCGGACGGCCTCGAGCTCAATCTGCTGGAGTGGAGCAGCGAGGGCACGCCGCTGCTGCTCGTCCATGGATTCAGCAACGAGGCGCACATCTGGGACGACTTCGTTCCCACGGTTGCGCCCTTCTACCGCGTGCTCGCCCTCGACCTGCGCGGTCACGGCGAGTCGGACTGGCACCCGGACGCCGCCTACGAGTACGACGACCACGTCGGCGATCTCGAGCGGGTGCTCGAGCACCTCGGAATCGATCGGGTCGTGCTCGTCGCGCACTCGCTCGGCGGGCGCGTCTCGATGCTGTTCGCCGGACGGCACCCCGAGAAGCTCGCGGGCCTGGTGATCGTCGACTCCGCGCCCGAGCACGACGTCCGGGGCAGCACCCGCATCTCGCTCGACACCGCGCAGAACCGCGATCCGAGCTTCGCTTCGGTCGCCGAGTACGAGCAGATGCTCGTGCACGCCTACCCGGCGGCCACCTCCGGCGCGATCCGCCGCATGGCGCAGCACGGCCTGAAGGAGCGCGACGACGGCCGGCTGATCCTCAAGATGGATCCCGCCATGCGAGGCCTCGTGGCCGGCCACGAGCAGGGGGACCTGGCGGCGGCGATCGCCGAGCACCACGAGCGCTACCGCGAGGAGATGTGGCAGGCGCTCGCCCGGATCCCGTGCCCGACGCTGGTGGTGCGCGGGGCGGCCTCGGACATCATGAGCGCCGAGGTGGCCGATCGCATGGTCGACGAGGTGCTGCAGAACGGACGGCTCGCGGTGGTGGGCCAGGCGGGCCACTCGGTGATGACCGACAACCCCGAGGGTTTCGCGGAGGCGGTGGGCGGATTCGTGCTCGGCGAGTAGCGGACGCGGGCGCCGCGCCGCGCTCCCCTCCGGGGCCAGGCGGGGTTTCGTGCCACAGCGCTTCGCTACATTCCGGCGCCCGAGCGGCCCGGGCGCGCGCGAGCCTTCGCCCCGAACCGCACTCCTCTGCACCCGCACCCCGACGAAGACGCTGCGGGCCCGATGCCCGGACGAGGGAGGTCCACGACGATGTCGCCGACCCACAGGCCGAGCCGCATCATCCTCGGGACGATCGCGATCCTGGCGCTCTGCGCGCTCGCCGCTCCCGTCCACGCCGAGCGCCTCCCGGCGGTCGACAGCCGGCCGCCCGCCCAGGTTGCCGCCGCCGGTGCCAACGCCGATGCCAGCGCCGATGCCAGCGCCGATGCCAGCGCCGCGACGAACCCCATCACGGTGGTCTCGACCCTCCAGAGTGCCCTGCTCGAGATCATGAAGAACGCCGACCAACTCGGCTTCCGGGGCCGCTACGACTACCTCCAGCCCGTCGTCGCCGAGACCTTCGACGTGCCCTTCATGGGCTCGAAGTCCGTCGGCCGGCACTGGAAGAAGCTGAGCACCGACGAGCAGGCGGCCTGGCTCGCCCAGTTCACCGACTACCTCACCTCCAACTACGCGGGCAACTTCAGCGGTTGGGACGGCGAATCCTTCGAGGTGCTCGGCGAGCAGCCCGCCGCCCGCGACACCCGCGTCGTGCTCACCAGACTCGTCGTACCCGGCGGTGAGGACATCACCTTCAACTACCGCCTGCGCGCCGACGACGCGGGCCGCTGGCGCATCATCGACATCTACCTGCGCGGCACCGTCAGCGAGCTCGCCCTTCGCCGCTCGGACTTCTCGAGCACCCTCAAGGACAAGGGCTTCGACCAGCTCACCGTCGCCATGGACAAGAAGATCGCGGAGCTGCGGGCCAAGGGCGGGGGCTGAGGGCCGGGGGCGCGTGCGGCGAAGTCCGAGCTGGCTCGGAGGGCCTCGCGACGACCCCGCAAGCCCTCCACCAGGGCCTGAGCGGGACGCGACCCCGCCGCCGACCGACCGCCCCCGCGCGTAACCCGAAGCTACTCGGCTCGCGCAGTAGCGATCGGACCCGGGACCTTGCGGTCCTTGCGGCGGTCCCAGATCTCGGCCTGGCGGTTCTGGTAGTAGCCGCTGCGCAACGCCGCGTAGTAGTCGATCGAGCTCTCCTCGAGGGCCTTCAGCTCCTCGTAGTGGCGGGCGCGCTCGGTCAGCCCGGAGCTGCCGCTGAAGAAGAGCACGTCGGTGCCGCCGAGCACGAAGAAGGTCGGGTGGAAGAGCGCGTCTACGCCGACCCCGATCCCGTCGCGGATGTTCGAGGGTCCGAGCAGCGGCAGCATGAGGTAGGGACCGCTCGGCGCACCGGCGATCGCCAGGGTCTGGCCGAAGTCGGAGATGTGCCCCTCGATGCCGAAGCGGGTGGCCGGATCGAACAGGCCACCGAGGCCGACGGTGCTGTTCACCAGCAACCGGCCGGTCGTGATGCCGGCGTCCTTCCACTCGAGCTGGAAGAGATCGTTGACCAGGGTCTGGGTGGAGTTGACGTTGTCGAAGAAGCGGTTGATCGAGCGCCGGACGGCCTCTGGGAAGAGGAAGCGGTAGCCGAGCGTGATCGGGTCGAGGACGAAGCGGTCGACCGCGTTGTTGAAGACGAGGGTGCCGCGATTGAGCTTCTCGAACGGATCGGGGAAGCCGCTCGGCACGTCGTCATCGAAGCCGAACTCGTCGTCGAAGAGCGGATCGTCGTCGATGTCGAACGCGTAGGGGTCGTCGAGCGGCTCGTCGTCGAAGAGCGGATCGTCGCCGACGTCGTAGAGATCCTCTTCAGCGGCGCGACCCCTCGTCTCGGCCGCGAGCGCGGCCCCCCCGCCGAGGACGAGCGAATGCGCGATGGTGATCGCGATCACCATCGAGCGCGCTCGCGAGCCGAAGAGCCGGTGGGGCGAATCCAATGCCATCGAGGCGGGAACTTACCCGAGCGCCCCTCGATCAGGCAGCGGGCGCCTCACGGTTTGTGGTGAAAAAAACTCGTAATTGCACCGGCAAACGCTTCCCCGCGGGTCGGTCCCTACGAATCGCCTCGTGACGGCCGAAAACCGGGTGGGGTACCCTTCCGGCCCCTCCCTGAAGTGCAACGCGTTCAACCACGCCCGGACACCGGTCCGAGCCGCGATGAAGGTCGGTCGTCGCTTCGCAATGTGCGGACAAGCCCTGCCGCCCGGTCACTCGGGTCCCGCCGTCACGCGTTGAATAGAGACCCGCGACAGCCCGTCGGCCCAGCAGGCCCGCCGAAGGAAGCAGAGGAGGAGATCCGTGGACGTTCTGCAGAAGTGCTCCGACTACCAGCTCCACAAGGAAGTCCGGGCCGCAGACCTGTACCCCTTCTACCGCAGCATCTCCTCGCCCCAGGACCCCGTCGTCACCTACCAGGGCCAGAAGGTGATCATGCTGGGGTCGAACAACTACCTCGGCCTCACCAACCACCCGGCCGTCAAGGAGGCCGCGGTGGCGGCCATCCGCCGCTACGGGACCGGCTGCGCGGGCTCGCGGTTGCTCAACGGCACCCTCGACATCCACGTCCAGCTCGAGGAGAAGCTCGCCTCGTTCATGCAGGCCGAGGCGGTCCTCACGTTCTCGACCGGCTTCCAGGTGAACCTGGGGGTGCTCTCCTGCCTGCTCGGCCGCCAGGACGTGGCCCTGCTCGACGCCATGGACCACGCCTCGATCATCGACGCCGTCCGGTTGGGGTTCGCCAAGTCCTTGAAGTTCCGACACAACGACATGGCGGACCTCGAGGCCAAGCTGTCCCGCGTTCCCGACGAGAAGGGCAAGCTGATCGCCGTGGACGGCGTCTTCTCGATGGAGGGCGATCTCGCCGACCTGCCCGCCATCGTCGGGCTGAAGAACCGCTACGGGAGCCGGCTGTTCGTCGACGATGCCCACGGCATCGGGGTGTTCGGCGCGAGCGGGCGAGGCGTCGGCGAGCACTTCGGGCTCGAGCACGAGGTGGACCTCGTGATGGGCACGTTCTCGAAGTCGCTCGCCACGGTGGGTGGGTTCATCGCCGCACCCGGCGACGTGGTCGACTACGTGCGCCACCACGCCCGAGCGGGGATCTTCTCGGCCGCCATGCCGCCGGCGGCCGCCGCCTCGGCGCTGAAGGCCATCGAGATCATCGAGGCCGAGCCCGACCGCCGAAAGCAGCTGTGGGAGACCACGGCTTATATGAAGAAGGAGCTCGAGGGCCTCGGATTCGACACCGGCACCTCCGAGTCCCCCGTCATCCCGCTGGCGATCGGTGACGACCTCACGACCTTCACGATGGCCCGACGCCTCGAGGAGGAGGGGGTGTTCGTGAACCCGGTCGTGAATCCGGCCGTTCCCTCGGGTCAGGCGATGATCCGCACCTCCTACATGGCGACCCACAAGCGCGAGCACCTCGACGCGGCGCTGAGCGCGCTCGCCAAGGTGGGGCGGGAGCTGGATGTCATCTGAACGGGGCCGGCGATCAGGCGCCGGCGTCGAGCCCCAGTCGGCCGATCGCGTCGTCGGCGAACTGGCGTGCCGTTCGGCCCGAGCGGGTTCCGCGCTGTAGGGCGAAGCGCAGGGCCTCCTCGCGGAGCCTGTCGTCGAGCGGAGCGATGCCCGCCTTGGCGAGGTAGCGCTCGACGGCGGCCAGGTAGGTGGGCTGATCGAAGGCGTAGAAGCCCAGCACCAGCCCGAAGCGGTCGGCGAGGGCGAGCTTCTCCTCCAGGGCCTCGCCGAGGTGCAGCTCGCCGTGCTCGTCGACGCGGGCCTGGCGGTTCTCGGCCATCGACTCCGGGACGAGATGGCGCCGGTTGCTGGTGGCCACGATGCAGGTGCCCGGTGGCCGCTGGGTGAGCCCGCCCTGCAGCGCCGCCTTGAGCTCGCGAAAGCCGGGCTCACCCGGCCCGAAGGACAGGTCGTCACAGAACACCAGGAACGACTGCCCGGCGGCGACCCGCAGGGCGTCGAGCACGTCCGGCAGCTCGACGAGGTCGGCCCGGTCGACCTCCACGACCCTCAGCCCCTTGGACCCGTATCGCCCGAGCAGCCCCCGCACCGCCGACGACTTGCCGGTGCCGCGCTCGCCGTGGAGCAGGACGTCGTTGCAGGGCAGGCCCGCGAGCAGCTGCCGGGTGTTGCGATCGAGTGCGGCGAGCGAGCGGTCGACGCCGATCAGGTCGTCCAGCTCGAAGTGGGCCGGGTCGCCGATCGGCTCGAGACGGCTGCGAGCGCGCCCGGTCCGCCAGCGAAACGCCAGGTGGGTCGCGAACATCGACGCATCGGGACGCGGCGGGGCGATGTCGGCCAGCACCCGCTCGCCGAGCGCGAGCACGCGGCCGAGCCGCGCCAGCAGTCCTCGCCCACCCGCCACAGCCCGCTACTCGCCCCGCTGCTGGTGGTGGTGGCGCCAGCGCGCCTCGTGGGCGGGGTCCCAGCGGTCGGGCAGCGGGTGCTCGATCGCCCCCATGAAGATGTCGAGGAACCGGTAGGTCAGACCCCACACGACGTGGCGGTCGGGCACGCCCACCAGGATCCCCGGGAAGTCCACCTCGGCGACCTGCGGACTCTTGTACGCGACGTGGCGCTCGGGTTCGAGGATGCCGGCCACCGGAAACCACAGCGCGCTCGCCACCTCGAGCTCGTCGAGCACGAACGGTGAGGGGGCCTCGATGTGGTAGACGTGGGCGGTGACGACCAGCCGGTTCTGCCGAAAGCGCGGGCTGCCCTGCAGGTCGGCGAGATGGCCCAGGTACTCGGCGCCGTCGAGCGAGACGCCGACCTCCTCGAAGGTCTCGCGCTCGGCAGCGGCGCGGGTCCCGGAGTCGCCGGCCTCGACGCGCCCGCCGGGAAACGCCATGTGGCCCGACCACGGGTCGTCGGCACGGGTGGATCGCTCGATGAAGAGCAGCTCGCTGCCGTGGGGCTGGTCGCGCAGCACCACGGCGACCGCTGCGCGGTGGTGGCCGCTCGGGTCGATCTGCTCGGAATCGAAGCGCTCGAGGCGGTCTCGGATGGTGACGAGGTCGGTCACCCGGCCAGGATAGCGCGGGGCGCGGCGGGGCCGCTGTGGACCGCCGGCACGGCGCGCGCAGCTCCGGGTGGTAGGCTCGCGGCATGGTGGACCGGATAGCCTCGGCGGTGCCGGCGCGGCAGCTCCTGAAGCTCGCCCGCGAAGACCGGCGCGCCGCCCGCGCGATGCTGGCCGACCTGTCGCTCGACGAGCAGGTCGCAGCGGTCTGCGAGTCGCCGATCGCGATGCGCAGTCGCCTCCTCGACCTGTGCCCCGAACCCGAGGCGGTCGTCCCGCTGCTGCCCGAAGCGGAGCTCTGCTTCACCTGCAAGCAGGTCGGCGTCGACGACGCCAGCTGGCTGCTCGCCCACGCCACCAGCGAGCAGATCGTCGCCTGCGTGGACCTCGATGCCTGGCACGGACTGGCGCCCGATCCCGTCAAGCTCGACACGTGGCTGGACTCACTCGCCGAGGCAGGCGACGCCACGCTGCGCCGCGCCGCCCGGGCGATGGACGCCGAGATGCTCGCCCTCTATGTGCGCCAACACGTCGCCGTCGACCTCAAGCCGTCCGGCGACGAGGACTGGCAGCCGCCCGAAGGCGGCCAGACGCTCGACGGGCAGTTCTACTACGTGGCCCGCGACCCGAAAGACGACGTCGCGGTCCTGACCCGCCTGCTGCGCGTGCTCTTCGAGCAGGACTACTGGCTGTACTTCCGCATGCTGCAGTCCGTCCAGGAAGAGCTGCGCAGCGAGGTCGAGGAGTGGGCGCTGCGCTGGCGGACCGGCCGGCTGGAAGACCTGGGCTTTCCTTCCTGGGACCGCTCGATGCGGATCTACGGACACCTGCGCCCCGATCGCCTGGGCGAGCTGCCCACCGGCAGCCACGAGATCGAGACGAACGAGTGGGTGCTGCCGGTCTGGATCACCGGCCTGCCCGCCGCGGCCGACAGCCGACACGCCCTGTTCCGCGCCGTCGCCGAGCTCGAATCCGACGAGCGCGCCCGCTTCTTCTACGCCTTCGTGTCGCTCGCCAACGAGGTCGCCGTCGCCGACCGGCGAGATCTCGGCGACGCCGAGACGCTGCCGGCGACGATCGAGAAGGCTGCCCGGGTCGCCAGCCTCGGGCTCGAGCACCTCGCCACCGAGAACGGCATCGCGCTCGTCGAGGCGGTCCGGCGCGTGCCGCTCGAACACGTCTTCCGGGTGGGCGTCAACCTGGCGCCCGACGGCGTGCGACCCGGGGCCCTCGACGACGAGTTCGACGGCCGCGAGTACGTCGACGTCGACGACCCGGAGCCGACGCCCGGGGCGGCCTCTTGATCCTGCGCACTGCGAGGCGCCTCCTGCGACTGCCGCGCCCCCGCTGTGGATCCGCGGTGGAACGTTGCTTCGTCTCCATGCGGGACGGGGTGCGGCTCGCCACCTGGCACGTCTGGCCAATCGATGCGGACCATACGCCCGGCACGATCGTGATCCGTACGCCGTACGGTGTGGGCGGCCCCAACAGCCTGATCGGCCTGACGGCGCGGCTGCTCGCCGAGAGCGGCCACCACGTGATCGTGCAGGACGTGCGCGGCCGCTACGCGTCCGAGGGTCGCTTCGTGCCGTTCATGGCGGAGAAGAGCGACGGCGGCGACACGCTTCGCTGGGTCGCCGAGCAGCCGTGGTCGAACGGGCCGGTGGGGCTCTTCGGCGGGAGCTACCTCGCCTACACGGCGTGGTGTGCGCTGGCGGAAGCGCCCGAGCACGTCGGCGCGCTCGTCTCGGCGATCGGCGCCGCCGACCTCTACCGCGTCTTCCACGGCGGCGGCGCGCTGGCGCTGCAGAACGCCCTCGAGTGGGGGGTTGGCGTCGGCGAACACGAGAGCGTGCCCGCGCGACGCATCGACATCCCGCGCGGCCTCGCCCACCGGCCGGTGCGCGAAGCCGATCGCGTCGCGCTTCGCACCGTCGACTGGGTGCGCGACTGGGTCGACCATCCGCGACACGACGCCTACTGGAAGGAAGTCGCCGCCGAGCTGCCGCAGCGCGTGCCGCCGGTGCTCTCGATCGCGGGCCTCTACGACTTCTTCCTCGACGACCAGCTGCGGGGCCATGCTGCGGTGGCCCGGGCGGTGACCGAGCGCGGCGGGGAGCCGCCGCGGCTCGTGATCGGTCCCTGGGCGCACGGCGTTCCGGCGCAGCTCGGCTGGTGGCGCGAGGGCATCGGCGGTCACGTGCTCCGCGAGAGCATCGCGCACTTCGACGAGCACCTGCTCGGCGAGCGAGCGCCCGCCGCTCGGAGCGCCGTCCGCTACTTCCTGCCCGGCCCGGACGCCTGGCGGACGGCCGGACAGTGGCCGCCCGAAGAGGCTGCTCCGCGCCGGCTCTTCCTCGGCGCTCGCGACGGTCGCGGCACGATCGCATTCGACGAGCCGGAAGCCGCTGCGCCGACGCTGCGCTTCCGGCACGACCCCGAAGACCCGACGCCGTCCATCGGAGGTGCGCTCTTCGGCTGGAAGGCGGGCGTGAAGGATCAGCGCCCGCTCGAACTGCGCAGCGACGTGGTCACCTACGAGTCGCCGGTGCTCGACCGCGACGTCACCCTCACCGGACCCGTGCGCGCGTCGATCCACCTCGAGACCAACGCCGAAGACGTGGACGTCGCCGCTCGATTGATCGACGTGCTGCCGAATGGTCGCGCCGAGAACGTCTGCGACGGCATCCAACGCGCGCGCTGGCGCGACGTGGCCCACCACGATGCGACCCCACTCTTCCTCGCGCCCGGCGAGACGACGCGCATCGAGGTCGACCTCGGACACGCGGCGCGGAGGTTCCGCGCGGGCCATCGCATACGGCTCGTCGTATCGGGATCGAGCTTTCCCCGCTTCGACCGCAACCCGGGCTGCCAGGCGCCGCCGGGAACAGCGGCGCCCGACGCGTTTCGCAAGACCGAGCAGGTGCTCCACCACGACGCCGGACATCGGTCGTGGATCGACGTCCGGGTGCTCGATTCGGGCCGCGCAGGCGGCTGACCGCACCCCCGAAGAGCAGGGGGCCCGCCGAGGAGGAAAACCTCCCGGGCGGGCCCCACCAAGAAACCGCTTGGGCGGCGCACGCAGGCGCCGCAAAGAACGGCTCTACAGATCGACTGCCTTCAGCGTCTTGCGCTTGTTGCCCGTCGCACGGGCCTCGGCCTCCTTGATGAGCTGCCGAACAGCGCCGTCGAGGGCTCCGTAGAACTCGCCACCGACGTTGCACTTCTTCACCGCGTTCTTCACGCGGGCCTTCGAGATGATCAACTCCGCGGGCTTCGCGGCGCGGCGCGACGCCTTCTTCTTCCTTCTGGCGGCCATCTGTTCTCCCTTTGCCTCTCTGCTTTCCGGCCCGCTCACGCTCCACGGAACTCGCGGACGTGAAGTACCGGCACCCCCAAACGTGCACCAAGCACGCTGATTGGCGCCGAGCATAAGGGTTTCCTTCTTGGAGTCAATCGAAAAACGCATCGAGACGGCGGGAGAGACGCGATATCGATGCTTCCGCTCTTTCGGCCCGATTCGTGTTCGCGCCTCCCGCGTAACCCGGACCAACGAGTCGTTCGACCACGCGTCGGGGACCGGCTCCGGATTCGGCCGCCAGAGATGCTCTCGGGCCCGATTCCGATGCGGCCCGCTTGCGACCGTGATTGCTTCTCCGGTTTCTCAACCAGTTCGCGCAACCAGCTGCAGCCAAAGGAGAATCCCCAGCACCTCCGGAACGCCGTTTTCCCGGATTCCGGAGCACCCCGAGATCGGGCGTCAGGCGGCCCCTCGCGCCGGTTCTCGGCCGGATGCCCCGCCTGCGCGCGGCTTGCGGCGGGCTAGGTTCCCGCCCCGTGGAACCGACCACCGAGAAGTTCTCGTCCGACCTCGCACCGGACGTCGTCCTGCACACCCTGCAGTGGGGGAATCGCGACGCGCCGGCGCTCGTGCTGCTGCACGGCGGGGGCGCCAACGCGCACTGGTGGGACCACCTCGCCCCCGCGCTCGCCGACCGCCACCACGTGATCGCCCTCGACTTTCGCGGACACGGCGACAGCGATCATCCCGACGAGCTGCTCACGGGCGCCTTCAACATCGACCTCGAGGCGCTCTGCGACCACATGGGACACGTGCCCCTCGTTCTCGTGGGCCACTCGATGGGCGCCCACGTCGCCCTCGACCATGCGGCTCGCTTCGACGACGTGCGCGCGCTCGCGCTCATCGACCCGTCGCGCGGCGGCGCGCGAAGGTCGCGGCGCGCGGCCCGCCTGGCGCTCGCGCTGCGGCGCTCCTATGCGAGCCGAGACGAGGCGATCGACCGTTTCCGCTTCGTGCCCGGCGCAGAGCACTGCGAGGAGACTCTGCGTCGATCGATCGCCGAGCAGTCGGTGCGCGAGGAGGCCGACGGCCGCTTCGGCTTCAAATTCGATCCGCGTTGGTTCGGGGTGCCGTCCCGGCCGCCGCCCGACACCACGGCGGTGAGCTGCCCGACGCTGGTGGTGCGCGGCCAGGAGAGCGAGATACTCACGGCCAGTGGCGCAGAAGAGCTCGTCGCCGAGCTGCCGGACGCGAAGCTCGCCGAGATCGGCAGGGCCGGGCATCACGTACTGCTCGATCGGCCGGACGAGCTGCTTGCGGCCCTGCGTGGTTGGATCGCGGAGCTGCCGGCGACGGGTGCCCCTTGAACGGTGGATCGAGGATTGTGCCTGGCATGATTTCTGCTTGATCTCGGTTCATGGCAAGAAATCGATCGAGACGCACACGCTTCTTCTGCCCCAACCCGGACTGTGATTCCAGAGCCGATCCGGCCACCTGGCGCTTTCGCAAGAAGGGCTTCTTCTCGAGGACCCACCACCCCCACAAGGTCCAGCGGTACCAGTGTCAACATTGCGGCCGGTGCTTCAGT
>CAZETS010000002.1:0-123188 GCA_964515335.1 uncultured Spirochaetaceae bacterium | reverse complement strand
TTCGCGAAGGCGGCCGGACGGTGGGCTCCGGTGTGGTGGCGGAAGTCGTCGAGTAACTGGCGAACGGCCCTTCGGGCCGTTCGCAAACAGGGTAGTTCGGTCCACTGCTTTCGTTGTGCGGACACGCGATGCGAGTGGGCGGAGAAGAGGTAGAGGGACATGGCCGACGAATCGGCGCAGAAGATCCGGATCCGGATGAAGGCGTACGACTACAAGCTGCTCGACCAGAGCGCGGGTGAGATCGTCGATACGGCGCTTCGGACCGGTGCGCGGGTCGCTGGCCCGATCCCGCTTCCGACGAACATCAACAAGTACACCGTGCTGCGCGGCCCCCACATCGACAAGAAGTCGCGTGAGCAGTTCGAGATGCGCACCCACAAGCGGCTCATCGACATCGTCGACCCGACGCCCCAGACGGTCGACGCGCTGATGAAGCTCGAGCTGGCGGCGGGTGTGGACGTGGAGATCAAGCTGTAGCCATGGCGACCCAAGACGTCGTATCGGTCGAGAACAAGAAGGTCGACACGGTCGATCTCGACCCGGCCGTCTTCGAGGCGCGGGTGCGGCCGCATCTCTATCACGCTGAGGTGCGGCGCCAGCTCGCGGCGCGGCGGCAGGGCACGCACGCCACCAAGAACCGCGCGGCGGTCTCGGGTGGCGGCTCGAAGCCCTACCGGCAGAAGGGCACGGGCCGAGCCCGGCAGGGTACGATCCGCGCGCCCCAGTTCGCCGGCGGTGGCGTGGTGTTCGGGCCCGTCCCGCGGAGCTACGAACACAAGCTGACCAAGAAGATGCGCCGGGCTGCCCTGACGAGCGCCCTGACCCAGTGGTGCGGCAACGGCGCGATCACGGTGGTCGACGATCTCGCAGTCGACGAGTACAAGACGCGCCGCGTCGTCGAGATCCTCGGTGCGCTGGGGCTCGCGGGCGAGAAGGTGCTGATCGTCACCGACGATGCTCGCCCCGAGCTCGAGGCGTCTGCCCGCAACATCCCGGGTGTCGGCCTCGTTCGTGCAGAAGGGCTCAACGTCTACGACGTACTGCGCCATTCGAAGGTGTTGATCACCCGCGCCGGACTCGATGTCGTTCAATCGAGGCTGAGCGGTTCGAAGCAGGAGGCCACGACGTGAACGTCCACGACGTGATCCGCCGCCCCCTCGTGACCGAGAAGAGCAGCATCGGGCGCGACGAGCACAATCTCGCGACCTTCGCCGTCGATCCGCGTGCCAACAAGCACGACATCCGGCGCGCGGTCGAGCAGCTCTTCGAGGTGCGGGTGGTCGACGTGCGAACCATGCGGCAGCCGCGAAAGAAGCGCCGCGTAGGAACGAAGATCGGCCGCCGCGCCGAGTGGAAGAAGGCGATCGTACAGCTCGAAGAGGGGCAGTCGATCGAATTCTTCGAGGGAGTCTGACCCGATGCCCGTGAAGGTCTACAAGCCCACGAGTGCCGGACGCCGCAACATGAGCGTGTCCGACTTCCGGGAGGTCACCCGGGGCCGGCCCGAGCGTTCGCTCGTCGAGGGCGGCGTCAAGAAGTCGGGCGGTCGCAACGTCTACGGCCGCACAACCTCGTTCCAGCGTGGCGGCGGTCACAAGCGGCGCCTGCGGAAGATCGACTTCCGCCGCAACAAGACGGGCATCCCCGCCCGGGTGGCAGCCGTCGAGTACGACCCGAATCGCTCGGCCAACATTGCGCTGCTCCACTACGTCGACGGCGAGAAGCGCTACATCCTCTGCCCGAACGGGTTGAGCGTCGGCGATACGGTCGAGTCGGGTGCCGGTGCCGAGATCCGCGTCGGCAATGCGCTGCCGATCACCGACATTCCCCTCGGTACGCAGCTGCACGCCGTCGAGCTCAAGCCCGGCAAGGGGGCGCAGATGGTGCGCTCGGCGGGAACGAGCGCGCAGCTGATGGCCAAGGAAGGCAAGATGGCGACCCTGCGCCTGCCCAGCGGCGAAATGCGCATGGTGCACCTCGACTGCATGGCCACGATCGGCCAGGTCGGCAATTGGGAGCACGAGAATCAGCGCATCGGCAAGGCGGGGCGCTCGCGCTGGCTCGGCAAGCGGCCCAACGTGCGCGGCGTCGCGATGAACCCCGTCGACCATCCGATGGGCGGCGGCGAGGGCAGGTCTTCGGGCGGGCGCCACCCGTGCACACCCTGGGGCAAGCCCACCAAGGGTCGGAAGACGCGCAAGAAGAGCCGCTCGAACAAGTACATCGTGAATCGGCGAGGGAAGAAGTAGATGGCACGCTCACTCAAGAAGGGTCCCTTCGTCGATCCGAGCCTGCAGAAGAAGGTCGACCGTCTGCAATCGTCCGGAGCGAAGCAGGTCATCCGCACCTGGTCGCGGCGATCGATGATCACGCCGGACTTCGTCGGCGTGACCTTTCACGTTCACAACGGCAAGCTGTTCATGCCGGTGTTCGTCACCGAGAACATGGTGGGGCACCGGCTCGGCGAGTTCGCTCCGACGCGAAAGTTCACGGGTCACGCGTCGGACAAGAAGGTGAGGCGCTGAGATGGACGTGCGCGCGTCGCTGAAGGGCTACCGGATCAGTGCCAGCAAAGCGCGGCTGGTGGCGAACCAGATCCGCGGGAAGGGCGTCGAGGACGCGCTCAACCTGCTGAGCCTGTCCCCCAAGAAGGCCTCGGGCGCGCTCGAGAAGTTGGTGCGATCGGCCGTCGCGAACGCCGAGCAGAAGAACGAGAACGACGGTGCGGGCATCGAAATCGACGACCTGGTCGTCAGCACGATCACCGTGGACGAGGGGCCGAGCATGTGGCGGATCCGGCCCAGGGCCCAGGGTCGCGCCACCTGGGTCCAGAAGCGCTCGAGCCACATCAACCTCGTCCTCAGCGAGCGCCCGAGCGGGCAATAGGAGAGAACGTGGGTCAGAAGGTTCATCCCTACGGGTTTCGCGTCGGAACGCTCTACGGCTGGCAGTCGAATTGGTTCGCCGACAAGCACTATGCCGAGCAGCTTCACGAGGACATCGCCGTCCGGAAGTTCATCAAGAAGAAGCTCTACCACGCCGGAATCTCCAAGGTGGTGATCGAGCGCACGGGCGACAAGATGGTCATCAACATCCATACCGCGCGGCCCGGCATTCTGATCGGCAAGCGCGGCGCCGAGGTCGAAGTCCTGCGCAATGACCTGAAGGCGTACACGGACCGCGACGTCTTCATCAACATCAGGGAAATCCGCAAGGCCGAGCTCGACGCGCAGCTGGTCGCCGAAAACATCGCCACCCAGCTGGAGCGGCGCGTTGCATTCCGCCGCGCCATGAAGAAGGCGATGATCTCGACGATGAAGTTCGGCGCCGAGGGCATCCGCATCCAGTGCTCGGGCCGGCTCGGGGGCGCCGAGATGGGACGCCGCGAGTGGTACCGCGACGGCCGTGTCCCGTTGCACACGCTGCGGGCCGAGATCGAGTACGGCATGGCCGAGGCGCGGACGACATACGGCGCGATCGGCGTGAAGTGCTGGATCTTCAAGGGAGAGATCGGCGACAAGGCGCTTCGCCAGGGGCCGCTCTCTCACGACGCGCCGGCCGAGATCCCGGCGCGCTAGCGCGGAAACATCCGAGGACGAGGAAGCATGCTTCAGCCGAAGAAGGTCAAGCATCGGAAGGTCCAGAAGGGCCGCTTGCGCGGTGCGGCACGACGGGGAAACGTCGTGTCGTTCGGCGACTACGGGCTGCAGGCGCTGGGTACCGGCTTCATCACGGCGCGGCAGATCGAGGCCGCCCGGATCGCGATGACGCGCCACATCAAGCGCGGCGGGAAGGTCTGGATTCGGATCTTTCCCGACAAGCCGATCAGCAAGAAGCCGGCCGAGACACGTATGGGTAAGGGCAAGGGCAACCCCGAGTCGTGGGTGGCCCCGGTCAAGCGCGGCCGGATGCTCTACGAGCTCGAGGGCGTCAGCCCCGAGATCGCCCGCGAGGCGCTGCGGCTCGCCGCCCACAAGCTGCCGATCCGAACGCGGATGGTCATGCGGGAGGAGCAGTGATGAAGGCGAGCGAAATGCGTGAGTTGTCGATCGAGGAACTCGAGCAGAAGGAGCTCGAAACCCGGAACGAGCTCTTCAACGCGAAGGTCAAGCACGCGACCGGCCAGCTCGAGGACACCGCGAAGCTGCGCAGGCTTCGCGGTGACGTGGCTCGGCTGAGCACGGTGCTGCTCCAGAAGCGTGAGGCGATGCAGTGAGCGAACGAGGACAGAAAAGAACCCTCATCGGGACAGTCGTCAGCGACAAGATGGACAAGACCGTCGTCGTTCGTGTCGAGCGGCTCGTCCAGGACGCGCGGTACAAGAAGTACATCCGCCGGTACTCGCGCTTCATGGCGCACGACGAGAACAACGACTGTCATAACGGCGATCGAGTGAAGATCATCGAGCACCGCCCGCTTTCGAAGAGGAAGAAGTGGAAGGTGCAGGAGACGGTCGCGAAGGCGACTGGGGTCTAGCGGCGCCGCTTTGGCGCTGGAAGGATCGCGCCGCGGGGGCGGCGATCGGTCCGGGAGACGAGGGAGATGATTCAAGCCGAGTCGACACTGCAGGTGGCCGACAACTCGGGTGCGCGGAAGCTCAAGTGCATCCGTGTCCTCGGTGGCTCGCGGCGTCGCTTCGCCTCGGTGGGGGATATCGTGATCGTGACCGTCAAGGAGGCGATCCCGAACGGCCGCGTGAAGAAGGGTGAGGTGCGCCGCGCCGTGATCGTGCGGACGAAGCGGGCGATCGGCCGCCAGGACGGCTCGCACATCCTCTTCGACGAGAACGCCGCGGTGCTCATCAGCAACGACAAGGAAGTCGTCGGGACGCGCATCTTCGGCCCGGTGGCCCGTGAGCTGCGCGGCCGGGGCTTCATGCGCATCGTCTCCCTGGCGCCGGAGGTCCTCTAGATGGCCGTGCGAATGAAGGACCGCTTCCAGTCCGAGATCGTCCCGCAGCTGCGCGAGGAGTTCGGCTACGGCAATCCGCACGAGGTTCCGACGCTCGCGAAGGTCGTCGTGAACATGGGGCTCGGCGAGGCGACGCAGAATCCCAAGATCGTCGAGCAGGCCGCCGAGGAGCTGAGCCTCATCACGGGCCAGAAGCCGGTGGTCCGCAAGGCCAGGAAGAGCGTCTCGAACTTCAGGCTGCGCGAGGGGCAGTCGATCGGCTGCTCGGTGACGCTTCGCGGCATCCGCATGTGGGAGTTCGTCGATCGCCTGATGAACGTGGCCCTGCCGCGTGTGCGCGACTTCAGCGGCGTGTCGCCGAAGGCATTCGATGGCCGCGGCAACTACACGCTCGGCGTGAAGGACCAGACCATATTTCCCGAAGTCGACTACGACGCCGTCGAGCGGGTGACTGGCATGAACGTCACGCTGGTCACCACGGCGGCGACCGACGCCGAGGGCAAGTCGCTGCTGACCCATCTCGGCATGCCCTTCCGGCAGTGACCGAGAAGAGCTGAGGAATCACGATCATGATGACCGACCCGGTCGGGGACATGCTCACCCGGATCAGAAACGCAGCGCGCGTGCGGCATGCCGAGACGCGCTGCCCGGCGTCGAAGCTCAAGCTCGCCGTCGCCGAGGTGCTGGCGAGCGAGGGCTTCATTCAATCGGTGCGCGTCGCCGACGACAGCGAGAAGCCCGAGTTGGTGCTCGAGCTGCGCTACGCGGATTCGGGCGACACCATCATCGATGGGCTGAAGCGCGTCAGCAAGCCCGGCCGCCGCGTGTACGTCGGCGCGAAGGAGGTCGCGAGGGTGCGCAACGGCCTGGGTATGTCGATCATCTCGACGTCTAAGGGCGTCCTCTGCGACCGAGATGCTCGCGCTCAGAAGGTGGGCGGCGAAGTGCTCTGCGAGGTCTGGTAGCGATGTCGCGCATCGGTCGAAAGGCGATCGCGATTCCCGACGGCGTCACGGTGACCGTTGGCGAGGGGCGCATCGGCGTGAAGGGGCCGAAGGGCGAACTCACCGGTCCGCTCCCCGACGCGATCGGGGCGAAGGTCGACGAAGCCGTGCTCTCGTTCTCGCGCGAGACCGAGACCAAGGAGGTGCGATCGCTCCACGGTCTCACCCGGGCGCTGGCCAGCAACATGGTGGTCGGCGTGACCGAGGGCTTCAAGAAGGGCCTCGAGATCGAGGGCGTCGGCTACCGCGCCGAGGTGAAGGGCAAGAAGCTCGTGCTCACGCTGGGCTTCTCGCATCCGGTCGAGATGGAGGTGCCCGAGGGCCTCTCCGTCAAGGTCGACGGTACGACGAGCCTGAGCATCGAGGGCATCGACAAGGAGGCGGTCGGGCAGTTCGCGGCCGACATCCGCCGCCTGCGGCCCCCGGAGCCCTACAAGGGCAAGGGCATCCGCTACTCGGGCGAGCGCATCCGCCGCAAGGTCGGCAAGACGGGAGCTTGAGAGGTCTCCAGCAATGAGGAACAAGGTCATCGAGGAGAAGTCGCGCAAGTGGCGTGCCCGGCGCACCCGCACCGTACGGTCGCTCGGCCGCACGGATCGCGTGATGCTCACCGTCTACCGCAGCGCGAAGCACATCTACGCCCAACTCGTCGATCCGGAAACCGGCGCGACCGTCGGCGCCGTTTCGAGTCGGACCAAGGGCGTAGTCGACGGATATCCGGGCAACGTCGAGGCGGCGAAGAAGGTCGGCACGGCTCTGGCCGAGATCGCCAAGAGCAAGAACATCGAGGAAGTAGTCTTCAATCGGAACGGGTTCCTCTACCACGGGCGGGTCCGCGCCCTGGCCGAGGCCGCCCGGGAAGCGGGGCTTCGTTTCTGACATGGCAGTTCTCACCAGGTCTTCCCAGCTGAATCCGAACGACTTCGACCTGAACGACCGCGTGATCCACATCAACCGCGTCGCCAAGGTCGTGAAGGGTGGTCGACGGTTCAGCTTCAGTGC
Organism: uncultured Spirochaetaceae bacterium; assembly: GCA_964515335.1. Lineage (GTDB taxonomy): Bacteria > Myxococcota_A > UBA9160 > UBA9160 > UBA4427 > TMED88. Next base: position 116,271 of record CAZETS010000002.1, on the reverse strand, counting down.
GCTCGTCGTCGTGGGTGACGGCGCGGGCGTGGTCGGCGTGGGTCTCGGCAAGGCGGGCGAGGTGCCCGAGGCGATTCGCAAGGGCGTCGAGAAGGCCCGCAAGGCGCTGATCCGCGTTCCGCTGGTCGAGGGCACGCTGCCCCACGAGGTGCTGGGCTGCTTCGGGGCCGGTCGCGTGCTGCTCAAGCCGGCCTCGCCCGGTACCGGCGTGATCGCCGGCGGCCCGGTTCGCGCAGTGGTGGAGTCGGCGGGTGTGCACGACATCCTGACGAAGACGCTGGGCACCAACAATCCGCGCAATGTCGTGAATGCGGTGATGGAAGGCCTCGGCCAGCTCCGTGATCCGGACGAGCGCCTCGCCGAGCTGGGGCGGACCCGGTGATGGCCGACAAGCCCACGATCAAGGTCAAGCAGGTGAAGAGCGCGATCGGCTACGACCGGCGACAGCGAGCGACCCTGCGCGGGCTCGGCATCCGCCGCCTGCACCAGGTGGTCGAGGTCGAGGACACGCCGTCGACACGTGGAATGATCGGCAAGGTGACGCACCTCGTCGTGTTGGTGGAGGACTAGTGCGATGCTCGACCGACTGAGTCCGCGCCCGGGCGCGCGGCGGCCCCGCCGCCGTGTGGGCCGTGGCCCCGGGTCGGGGGTCGGCAAGACCGCCGGCACCGGCGTGAAGGGGCAGGGCACCCGCTCGGGGAAGAAGATCAAGCCCTGGTTCGAGGGCGGCCAGATGCCGATCACGCAGCGCGTTCCGAAGAAGGGCTTCAAGAACCCCTTCCGCAAGGACGTCGAGGTGGTGAACGTCGGCGAGCTGGCGAAGCTCGGTGACGGCGCCACGGTCGACGCCGAGGCGCTCGTGCACTCGGGGCTCATCCGGGGGACGGGGGCGCTCGTCAAGCTGCTCGGCGACGGTGAGGCGCCGAAGAACCTCACCATCAAGCTGAACCGCATCAGTGCCAGCGCTCGCAGCAAGGTCGAGTCGGCGGGTGGCACGGTGGAGCTCGTTGGGTGACTGGGGGCATCCAGAACATCATGAGGATCCCGGAGCTTCGGGCCCGGATCCTCTTCACGTTCGGAATGCTGGCCGTCTACCGGATTGGCTGCGTGGTGGTGACGCCCGGCATCAACCCGGCGGTCATCCGGGACTTCTTCTCCCAGATGCAGGGGACCGTCTTCGGCCTCTTCAACCTGTTCTCGGGCGGGGCAATGGAGCAGCTCTCCATCTTCGCGCTCGGCATCATGCCCTACATCAGCGCCACCATCATCTTTCAGCTGCTCACCGTCGTGATCCCCGCCCTCGAGGCCCTCAAGAAGGAGGGTGAGCAGGGGCAGAAGAAGATTCAGCAGTGGTCGCGCTACGCGACCATCGTGCTCGCGCTCTTCCAGAGCTTTCTGATGGCGCTCGCCCTCGAGAGCGGCCAGTTCGGCGAAGGCGCCGTCATGAACCCCGGATGGGGGTTCCGGCTGACGACGATGGTCACGCTCACCGCCGGCACGGCCTTCATCATGTGGCTCGGCGAGCAGGTCACCGAGCGCGGCATCGGCAACGGCATCTCGCTGATCATCTTCTCGGGCATCGTGGTCAGCATCCCGTCGGGGCTCTCGCAGCTCGTCGACATGGTCCGAACCGACGAGTTCACGCCCCTCGAGGTGATCCTGCTCTTCGGGCTGATCGTGGGCGTAGTGGGCGCCGTGGTCTTCGTCGAGCGTGGCCAGCGCCGGATTCCGATCCAGCACGCCCGGCGCGCGGTGGGCCGGCGCGTCGCCCAGGGCGGCATGAGCTACTTCCCGCTGCGGGTGAACTCGGCCGGCGTGATCCCGCCGATCTTCGCGTCGTCGCTCTTGATGTTCCCGCTGACCGTGAGGCAGTTCAGCGACAATCCGGCCGTCCAGAGCTTCATCGACCGCTTCCTGAATCCGGGCGATTGGACGTACAACGTCGTCTACGTGGGCCTGATCATCTTCTTCTGCTTCTTCTACACGGCGATCATCATCAACCCGGTGGACGTGTCGGAGAACATCAAGCGCTCGGGCGGCTACATCCCGGGTGTCCGGCCCGGCAAGAACACCGCCGACTACATCGACCGGGTGCTGAGCCGGCTCACCTTCGTCGGTGCGCTCTACGTCTCGATCATCTGCGTGCTGCCCGTGATCCTGTCGACGCGTATGAACGTGCCGTTCTACTTCGGCGGGACGGCTCTGCTGATCGTCGTGGGCGTCTCGCTCGACACCGTTGGCCAGATCGACGCCCACATGGTGTCGCGCCACTACGAGGGCTTCGTGAAGGGCGGGCGCGTTCGCGGAAGGCTGGGTCGATGAGCGCTCGGAGGATCGTTCTCCTCGGTGCGCCCGGCGCTGGCAAGGGCACGCAGGCGGCGTTGCTCGTCGAGAAGCTCGACGTGCCGCACATCTCGACCGGCGACATGTTGCGGGCCGCGGTGTCGGCCGGCACGCCGGTGGGCCTCAAGGCCAAGGCCGTGATGGACGCCGGGAAGCTCGTGGGCGACGACATCGTGATCGCCATCGCGGAGGAGCGGCTCGGCGAGGCGGACGCCCGGAGCGGCTTCATCCTGGACGGCTTCCCGCGGACCCTCGCCCAGGCCGAGGCGCTCGACGAGTTGCTCGCCCGGCTCGACTCGGGGCTCGAGTGCTGCCTGGCGCTGACTGCCGACACCGAGGCTGTCGTGCAGCGGCTCCTCAAGCGGGCCGAGATCGAGGGCCGGGCCGACGACAACGAGGAGACGATCCGCGAGCGGATGCGCGTCTACGAGGAGCAGACGGCTCCCTTGCTCGCCTACTACCGCGAGCAGGGGCTGCTGCTCGAGGTCTCCGGCATGGGCAGCATCGAGTCCGTCAGCGCTTCGGTGCTGGGGGCGCTGGAGCGGGCGTGACGTACGGGGAGCGGATCGCGATCAAGAGTCGCCACGAGCTCGAGCGGATGCGCGACGCCGGGCGGCACACCGGGGAGATCCTGCTGGTGCTCCGCGAGGCCGCCAGGCCGGGCGTGACGACCGCGGAGCTGGACGAGATCGCCGCCGGCGAGCTCGAGAAGCGGGGGCTCGTCTCGCCGTTCCTCGGCTACGCACCCGGGGGGGTTGCCCCTTATCCGGCGGTTCTGTGCGTCTCGATCAACGACGAGATCGTCCACGGCATCCCGGGGTCGCGAGAGTTGCGCGAGGGTGACATACTCAGCCTCGATTTCGGGGTCGACCTCGAGGGCTTCCACGGAGACTCGGCGATCACGATCCCGATCGGTCCGATCCCGGAAGAGACGCGGAAGCTCGTCGACACCACGCGCGAGTCCCTCTACTCGGGGATCTCGCAGATGCTGCCTGGCAAGCGCCTCTCCGACATCGGCTATGCCGTGCAGACGACGGCCGAAGGGGGAGGGTACGCGGTCGTCCGGCAGTTCGTGGGGCATGGAATCGGTCGTGAGATGCACGAGCCGCCGCAGGTGCCCAATTACGGGCGACCGGGGCGGGGGCCCAGGCTGGCTGCAGGAATGGTGTTCGCGATCGAGCCCATGGTGAACGCCGGCACCGAGAAGGTTCGGATGCTCGACGACGAGTGGACGGCGGTGACGGCGGACGGTGAGTTGTCGGCCCACTTCGAGCACACGGTGGCCGTGACGGAAGAAGGCCCCGAGGTACTGACTGCGATCGAGGGATCGCACTGAGAGGCCGTAGCCCATGAAGGTTCGAGCATCGGTTCGAAAGATGTGTGACAAGTGCCGGATCATCCGGCGGCGAGGTGTCGTCCGCGTGATCTGCGAGAACCCGAAGCACAAGCAGCGGCAGGGCTGAGGGGCCCGCAACCGGGGCACGAGGAGAGGGAATGGCGCGAATCGCCGGCATCGACCTTCCGCGCAACAAGCGGATCGAGATCTCGCTGACCTACATCTACGGCGTAGGCCGTACGCGGGCCCACCAGATCTGCGACAAGGCGGGCGTCGAACTCGGCACCCGCACCGATCAGTTGAGCGAGAGCGAGCTCATCCAGCTCCGCGAGGTGATCGAGCGCGAGTACCAGGTCGAGGGCGACCTGCGGCGCGAGGTCAACCAGAACATCAAGATGCTGATGGACATCGGCTGCTATCGCGGCCTGCGGCACCGGCGCGGACTGCCCGTCCGGGGTCAGAGAACCCACACCAACGCACGCACCCGGAAGGGACCGGCCAAGACGGTTGCGGGCAAGAAGCTGGCGCCGAGGAAGTAGCGAGCCATGGCAGCGAAGAAGACGATTCGCAAGAAGAAGGTCAAGAAGAACATCCAGACCGGAGTGGCCCACATCCAGTCGACGTTCAACAACACGCTCATCACCATCACCGACGTCGGCGGCAACGCAGTTGCTTGGGCGAGCGCCGGGCAGCAGGGCTTCAAGGGCTCGAAGAAGTCCACCCCCTTCGCGGCCCAGATGGCCGCCGAGGAGTGCGCCCGCAAGGCCCAGGAGCACGGCGTGCGAACGCTCAGCGTAGAGGTGAAGGGGCCAGGCGGCGGACGCGAGTCGGCGCTGCGGGCCCTGCAGGCCGCAGGCATGAAGATCACGATGATCCGGGACGTGACGCCCGTCCCGCACAACGGCTGTCGACCGCCCAAGCGGCGGCGCGTGTAGTCAGAGGATTCGATGGCACGATATCGAGGATCCGTGTGTCGGCTGTGCCGGCGCGAGGGGACGAAGCTCTTCCTCAAGGGCGACCGCTGCTTCAGTGAGAAGTGTGCGATCGAGAAGCGCGCCTATCCGCCGGGTGTGCACGGGCAGGGGAGGGTGCGCTTCTCGGACTACGGGGTCCAGCTGCGCGAGAAGCAGAAGGTGAAGCGCATGTACGGGCTGCTCGAGAAGCAGTTCCGCTCCACCTTCCACCAGGCCGCGGGCATGAAGGGCCGCACGGGCGAGAATCTGCTCGTGCTGCTCGAGCGCCGCCTCGACAACGTCATCTACCGATCGGGCTACGCGACGTCGCGCGCCGAGGCGCGGCAGCTCGTCAAGCACGGCCACTTCCGGATCGACGGCAGGCGGGTCAAGACGCCGTCGATGCTCGTGAAGCCGGGCATGAAGCTCGGGCTGCGCGAGCGGTCGCAGAAGGTCGAACGCATCGGGGCTGCCCTCGACGCGCTCGAGGGCAAGAGCGTCCCGCAGTGGATCGAGGTCGACGCGGAGAACCGCGAGGCCGTCGTCAAGCAGCTGCCGACACGTGAGGACATCACGCTGCCGATCGACGAGCAGCTGATCGTCGAGCTCTACTCGCGCTGACGCCAAAACCTGACCGGGCGACGGCGGAGAATCCGCCGCGCGCTCGCCGGTGCGAAAATCGAGGCGTCACGTATACGCCGAGCAATCGACGAGCTGCATCGTCGAGAACAACGTCCAATCCCATCGCCCGAATCCATCGATTAGAGGGGGCTTCCGATGCAACAGGAACTGGTCTCTGCCAACTGGCGTTCGCTCATCCGCCCCCGGCGTCTCGACGTCGAGGAGGGCAGCGCCTCCAATACCTACGGCCGCTTTTCCTGCGAACCGCTCGAGCGCGGCTTCGGGACGACGCTCGGCAACGCGCTGAGGCGGGTGCTGCTGTCGTCGCTGCAGGGCGCCGCCATCACGAACGTGCGAATCGAGGGCGTGCTTCACGAGTTCTCGACGATCCCGGGCGTGATGGAGGACGTCACGCACATCGTCCTGAACCTGAAGGACGTGCGGGTTCGCATGCACTCCGAGGGGCCCAAGACGATTCGCATCCGCAAGTCGGGGCCGGGCATCGTGACCGCCGGCGACTTCGTCTCGAGCGACCAGACGGTCGATGTGATGAACCCGGACCACAAGCTCTGCACGCTGGCGTCCGACTCGGACTTCGAGCTCGAGGCGACGGTGAATACCGGCAAGGGCTACGTGCTGGCCGACCGGAACAAGGGCGAGGAGGCGCCGATCGGGACGATTCCGATCGACTCGGTGTTCTCGCCGATCCGCCGGGTGAACTACACCGTCACGCCGGCCCGCGTCGGGCGCGAGACCGACTTCGACAAGCTCACGATGGAGATCTGGACCGATGGCGCCGTCGAGCCCGTCGATGCGCTCGCCTACGGGGCCAAGATCCTCAAGGAGCAGGCCACCATCTTCATCAACTTCGAGGAGCAGGAAGAAGGGCCGATCCGCCACGCCGAGGAGCCGGAGCCCCTCAATCCGAACCTCTTCAAGTCGGTCGAGGAGCTCGAGCTGTCGGTGCGCTCGGCGAACTGCCTGCAGAACGCCAACATCCGCTTCATCGGCGAGCTCGTGCAGCGGACAGAGGCCGAGATGCTCAAGACCAAGAACTTCGGCCGGAAGTCGCTCAACGAGATCAAGGACATGCTGACCTCGATGGGTCTGAACCTCGGCATGACGATCGAGAACCTGCCCGCGCGCAAGGATCTCGAAAAGCTGCGAGAGCAGCGCGAGGCCTGAGACGATGCGTCACCGCAAGAGCGGAAGAATATTGGGTCGGGATCCGTCGCACCGGCAGGCGATGTTCCGCAACATGGTCACGTCGCTGCTGCAGCACGAGCGCATCCAGACGACCGACGCCAAGGCCAAGGAGCTGCGCGGCGTCGCCGAGCGCATGATCACCCTGGGCAAGCGGGGCGATCTGCATGCGCGCCGGCAGGCCCTCACGGTGATCCGCGACAAGGACGTCGCCGCCAAGGTCTTCGGCGAGCTGGCCGAGCGCTATCGCGAGCGGCCCGGCGGCTACACCCGTGTCATCAAGGCCGGGCGGCGGGCCGGTGACGCGGCGCCGGTGTCGATCATCGAACTGGTCGATCGGCCGGAGGCGGGGGCCGAAGACTGAGCGAGCGGGCGGGCATCCCGGTCACCGGCTACGCGATCGCCGCGGCGCTCGTCGGGGTCGCGGCTGCGCTGATCTGGATGGGCGAGCCCATCCAGCCGCCGCTCGGCCGGGGCGACGTGGCGCCGGCCTTCGATCTGCCCCGGCTCGCCGGCGGTCGCACCTCGCTCGCAGGCCTCGAGGGGCAGGTCGCGCTGATCAATTTCTGGGCGACCTGGTGCAAGCCCTGCGAAGACGAGATGCCTGCCATGCAACGGCTCTACGACGGGCTCGCCGGGGACGGCTTCGAGCTGTTGGCGATCTCGGTCGACGAGTCGGTCGACGACGTGCGGGCCTTCAACGAGCGGCTCGCGCTCTCCTTTCCGGTGCTCCTCGACCCGGACCAGGAGGCGGCGCGGCGCTATCAGACCACCGGCTTCCCGGAGTCGATCCTGGTGGATCGCGAGGGCCGGATCGTCGAGCGCTACGTGGGCCCGCGGGAGTGGGATCACCCCGACTACCAGGCCCGGGTCCGGCGGCTGATGGAGTGAGGGAGGGGTCGCCGATGGGGCCTGGGACGCACACGTGGGGCGTCGGCCACGCATTTCGGTAAGATCCTGCGCAGGTTGCGTCGTCCACAGGGGGGGTGGGTGAAGGCGTACTGGCTCGTACCGGCCGTGCTGGCGGCTGGGCTGGGAATCGTCGTGCTCGATCAGAAGTCCGGCCTGCCGGCCTGGCTTCGGCTTCAGGACGAGTTGGCGGCCTCCCAGGCCCGGATCGCAGCGCTGTCGGCCCGCGCCGAAACCCTCCGCAGCGAGATCGCAGCCCTCGAGAAGGACCCGTTCGCGTTGGAGCGGGCCATCCGCGAAGAGCTGGGACTGGCGCGCCCCGGCGAGCGTGTGGTGCGCTTCCCCGGCCGAGCCCAGGACGGCTGATCGGGGCACGCGGGCGGCGGACGCGATACTCGAGACGGAGCATGAAGGAAGATCTCACCCGGCACGTGACGGCGGCGCTTCGCGCCGTGCTCGACGCGGCGGACGACGCCGGCGAGGCGCCCGAGGTGTCGCTCGAGGTGCCTCGGCAGGCCGAGCACGGCGACTTCTCGTGCAATGCCGCCATGGTGCTCGCCAAGCGCCTGCGCCGGCCCCCGCGCGAGATCGCCGAAGAGCTGCGCGAGCGCCTCGGCGATGCCGGAGGCCTGCTCGACGCCGTCGAGGTGGCCGGACCCGGCTTCTTGAACTTCCGCCTGCGTCAGGCCAGCTGGCAGGGCCTGGTGTCATCGATCCTGCAGGCTGGCGCCGACTACGGGCGCAGCGACCTGGGGCAGGGCGCGAAGGTGCAGGTCGAGTTCGTCTCCGCCAATCCGACGGGACCGCTCAGCACCGGCCACGGCCGCCAGGGCGTGCTCGGCGACTGCATCGCCCGGCTGCTCGAGCGCGTCGGTTTCGAGGTGACGCGGGAGTACTACTTCAACGACGGCGGGCGCCAGATGCGGGTGCTCGGCGACTCCGTCAAGGCCCGCTATCTCGAGGCGCTGGGCCGCGCCGCGCCCCCCGACCCGGGGGCTCTGGCCGACGCCGATGCGCCCTGGCCCGAGGAGATCGGCGGGCTGCCGGTGGCGTTCCCGCGCGACGGCTACCAGGGCGAGTACATCCGCGAGATCGCCGAATCGATCGTGGCCGAGCGCGGCGAGGCGCTCGTCGGCGAGCCCGGTGACGGCTTCTTTCGAGAGGCCGCCCAGAAGGCGATCTTCGCCGAGATCGACGCCACCCTCGCGGCGATCGGCATCCATTTCGACGTCTACTGGAACGAGAAGTCGCTCTACGAGGACGGGCAGATCGAGCGCGTCGTCGGCGACTTGCGTGAACGAGGCCTCATCTATGACCACGAGGGCGCCGTCTGGCTCGCCGCGACGCGCCTCGGCCTCGACCGCGACCGCGTCGTCGTCAAGAGCAGCGGCGAGCCCACCTACCTGCTGCCCGACATCGCCTACCACCGCGAGAAGTTCGCCCGGGGCTTCGCGCTGGTCATCGACGTGCAGGGCGCCGACCACATCGAGCAGTTTCCATTCGTGCGCGCAGCCATGAAGGCGCTCGATCTCGACGACACGCGGGTCGAGCTGGTGATGCACCAGTTCGTGACGATCACGAGCGGCGGCGAGAAGGTCAAGCAGTCGACCCGCAAGGCCACCTTCATCACGGTGGACGAGCTCGTCGAGCAGGTCGGCCGCGACGTCTTCCGCTTCTTCATGATCGAGCGCAAGCCCGAGGGCCACCTCGACTTCGACCTCGATCTGGCCCGCGACCGCAACTGGCGGAAGAACCCCGCCTACTACGTCCAGTACGGCCACGCGCGCTCGTGCGGCATCGAGCGAAAGGCGCGCGAGGACGGCGTGGCGATTCCGGGGGCCGCGGATTTCGACCCGGCGCGCCTCGAGCTGCCGGAGGAGATCGAGCTGGTGCGCAAGCTCGGCGAGTTCCCCGAGCTGGTGGCGCGCGCAGCAGAGGCCCGCGAGCCGCACCACGTCGCGTACTATCTCCGCGAGCTCGCCGGACTCTGGAATCCGTACCTGCAGGACGGCCGGAACCACCGGGTGGTCTCAGAGGACGCGGACCTCACCGCGGCGCGACTCGCACTGGTGCTGGCCGTGCGTCACGTGCTGGCCGCCGGGCTCGACCTGCTGGGTATCGCGGCGCCGGAGACGATGTGATGGATGTGTCGCGTACCTCGCGCAAGCGGGCTGCCGGGCAGGGCTGGCTGACGACGCTGCTCGGCATCTTCGTGCTGGTGGCCGGGGGATTCGGGCTGGGCCTGATAGTGGGCGTCATATCCGAGGAACCCGAGCTGGTGGTCGGTCACGTGGCCGGGCGCAGCACGGAGGTGGACTGGACGGCGCCCGGGGCGAGCCAAGCGCCTGCGGCCGGTGAGTTGCCTGCGGACCGTGACCTGCCTGCGGCCAAAGAACAGCCGCCGCGTGTCGCGGAGGCGGGCGAGCGTTCCGCGCCGGGAGCCGCCGGGTCCCCGCGCGCGGAAGCGCGAGGCCTGCCGCCGGTCGCGGCAGCGGCGCCCGAGCGTGCCTCTCGTCCGAAGGGCCGCTCCGCCTCGTACGCGATCCAGGTGGGAGCCTTCGCTGCTTCGGCCGCGGCCGACGAAGTCGCGGGTCGCCTGCGCGCGGCCGGCTATCCGGTGGCCGTGCTCGCTCCCTCGAGTGACGACCGCTGGAGGGTGCGGGTGGGGCCGATCGGCGGCAAGGCCGAGGCCGAGCAGACGGCGCGCCGCCTCAAGGTCGAGCAGGACCTCCCGACCTGGGTGCTCCGCGAGTCCGGGTCGTGAGCGCGAGCTGCCGTCGAGCGGTCGTTGCGTCCCGGCCGGGGCGGGGCGGAGGGCCGGCATGCGCTGGGTCGTGACCGGCAGCGGCGGTCAGCTCGGGCAGTGCCTGGTGGCGGCCGTCGAGGCGGCGCCTGGCGAGGACCTCGTGGCGGCGTTCCCGCACGAAGCGCTCGACGTGTCCGATCCTGCGGCCGTTGATTCGCTCTTCGAGCGCGTGCCGGGAGGGGCGGACGTGCTCGTGAACGCGGCGGGCTTCACGGCGGTGGATCGCTGCGAGACCGACGCCGGGCGCGCCTTCGCGGTGAACGCGCTCGCCCCGGGCCGGCTCGCCGAGGCGTGTCGCGCGGCCGGGGCGGGGCTCGTCCACGTCTCGACCGACTACGTGTTCGACGGCCTCGGCAGCTCGCCCTACGGCGAGGAGGACGGCATCGCGCCGCAGAGTGAGTACGGCCGCGGCAAGGCCGAGGGCGAGCGGCGCGTGCTGTCCGCGTTGCCCGAGGCGCTGGTCGTGCGGACCGGCTGGTTGTTCGGGCCGGGGCGGAACTTCGTCGTGGCGATCCTCGAGCAGGCCGCGAAGCGGCACAGCGGCGAGACGGCCGGGCCGCTGCGGGTGGTGGACGATCAGCGCGGCACGCCCACCTACGCGGCGGATCTCGCCGAGGGATTGCTGGCCCTCGGGCGCAGGATGCGGCTCGGGTCCGAGGCGGGCGCGCAGGCCGGGGAGGGCCAAGCCGCCCGGGGCGTCGTCCACCTCGCGAACGCGGGCGAGACCACCTGGTTCGAGTTCGCCCGGGCGATCCTCGACGACGCCGGGCACGGCGAGCTTGCCGTCGAACCGATCTCGACGGCCGAGCTCGGCCTGCCGGCGCCGCGGCCCGCCTACTCGGTGCTGGACTGCTCGCGCGCCGCGCGCCTCGGCGTCACGCTGCGCTCCTGGCGCGAGGCCCTCGGCGCCTACCTGACGACGCTCTCGCCCCGGTCGCTCGCGGGAGTCGCGTCGTGACCGAGATCGCCCGCGAGCGCCTGCGCAACTTCTGCATCGTGGCGCACATCGACCACGGCAAGAGCACCATCGCCGACCGGCTCCTCGAGTCCACGGGCGCGCTGTCCGAGCGCGATCGCCAGGACCAGTTCCTCGACAACATGGATCTCGAGCGCGAGCGCGGCATCACCATCAAGGCGCAGACGGCACGCCTGTGCTTCCGCGCCGCCGACGGCGAGGAGTACGTGCTCAATCTGATCGACACGCCGGGCCACGTCGACTTCTCGTACGAGGTCTCGCGAGCATTGGCGGCCTGCGAGGGGGCGCTGCTCGTGGTCGACGCCGCCCAGGGCATCGAGGCGCAGACCCTCGCGAACGCCTATCTGGCAATCGACGCGAACCTCGAGATCGTGCCGGTGGTGAACAAGATCGACCTGCCCTCGGCCGATCCCGACCGCGTCGCACAGGAGATCGAGGACGTGGTCGGGCTCGACGCGGCCGACGTGCTGCCGGTCTCCGCCAAGACGGGGCAGGGCGTAGACGCGCTCCTGCAGGCGGTCGTCGACTGCATCCCGCCGCCCGAGGGCGATCCCGCGGCGCACACCCGGGCGCTGGTCTTCGACTCCTGGTTCGACCCCTACGTGGGCGTCGTCATGCTGGTGCGCGTGATGGATGGCCAGCTGCGTGACCGCGACCGCATCCGGCTGATGATGTCGGGCGGTGAGCACGAGGTCACCCAGCTCTCGGTCATCGAGCCGCTGCCGCGCAAGGTGACGACGCTCGACGTGGGCGAGGTCGGGCTGGTCGTCGCGGGCATCAAGACGCTGTCCAACGTACGGATCGGCGACACCATCACCCGGGTCCGCGAGCCCGCCGAGGAGCCCCTGCCGGGCTTCCAGGACGTCAAGCCGATGGTCTTCGCCGGGCTCTATCCCGTCGACGCCGAGGACTACGAGGACCTCAAGACCGCCCTCGAGAAGTTGAGGCTCAACGACGCCTCTTTCGAGTACGAGCCCGAGACGAGCGCCGCCCTGGGGTTCGGGTTCCGGTGCGGCTTCCTCGGCTTCCTGCACGCCGAGATCATCCAGGAGCGCCTCGAGCGCGAGTACGGGCTCGACCTCATCACCACCGCGCCGACGGTGCGCTACCGCGTCGTGCCCAAGGAGGGCGACCCCTTCGAGATCGAGAGTCCGGCGGCGCTTCCCGAGCAGAGCGACCTCGAGGCCATCGAAGAGCCGGTGATCCTGGCGACCATCCATGTGCCTTCCGACCACCTCGGCGCCGTGATGAAGCTCTGCCAGGAACGCCGCGGCGTACAGCGCGACATGCAGGTGCACGGCGATCGCGTTCAGGTGCGCTACGAGCTGCCGCTCGGCGAGGTGGTGACCGACTTCCACGACAGGCTCAAGAGTGCGACGCGCGGCTACGGCTCGTTCGACTACGAGCTGACGGGGTTCTCGCCCGCGCAGCTCGTCAAGCTCGACGTGCTCGTCAACGGCGATCCGGTCGACGCCCTCTCCTTGATCGTGCACCGCGATCGCGCCCAGTCCCGCGGCGCCGAGCTCGCGAGGAAGCTCAAGGAGTTCATTCCACGCCAGCAGTTCCCGGTGGCCATCCAGGCGGCAGTCGGCAGCCGCATCATCGCGCGCACCACCGTGAGGGCGTTGCGCAAGAACGTGCTGGCCAAGTGCTACGGTGGAGACATCACGCGCAAGCGCAAGCTCCTCGAGAAGCAGAAGGCGGGAAAGAAGCGCATGAAGATGGTCGGTTCCGTGGAGATCCCGCAGGAGGCCTTCCTGGCAGCCCTGAAGCTCGGGGACGAGTGAGCGTGTCGGGTCGCAAGCCCGAGCGGGGCGGCGGCGGGCGCGGCGGGTCCGGTCCGGTGGCGTCGGGGGACGGCGCCGAGGGGGCCGACGAGCGCTCGGCGTTGCGGCGGATCTGGGACCAGGTGGGCACGCTCGTGCTCGCGGTCGCGATCGCACTCACGATCCGGGCCTTCGTGATCGAGCCGTTCCGGATCCCTTCGGGATCCATGCTGCCGACCCTGCTGATCGGGGACCACCTGTTCGTCAACAAGTTCGTCTACGGCGCGCGCATACCCTTTACCGGGTGGCGGCTGCCCGGCCTGAGGGAGCCCCAGCGCGGCGACGTCGTGGTCTTCGAGGTGGCCCGCGTCGTCGATCCGCGCAGCGAGCGGATCGTGCCCGCCGACCTCGAGCCGGGGCTGCCGAAGGACGACTTCGTCAAGCGCATCGTGGGGCTGCCCGGCGACCGCATCACGGTCGAGCAGGGCCGTGTGACGGTGAACGGGGTGCCCGCCGAGCAGCTCGCCACGGGTTCTCAGCACCGGGACGAGCTCGGCAGGGTGCTGGAGGTGCGGAGCGAGGCCCTCGAAGGCTGCACCCACGAGGTGCTCGACGACCCGGCCTTCTCCGGCCTCCAGGTGGCGGATTTCGTGGTGCCCGAAGGGCGCTACTTCATGATGGGCGACAACCGCGACTACTCGAACGACAGCCGCAAGTGGGGCACTGTGCGCCTGGAGGAGATGAAGGGGCCGGCCTTCATCCTCTACTGGTCGTGGAGCGTGAACGGCAACGCCTTGCAGTTCTTCAACCCGGTCAACTGGTTCACCGCCGACAAGCGCTGGGACCGCGTCTTCCGGCGGGTGCGCTGCGACGCCCCCGGTCCCGCGCCCGAGTCCTGAGCGGGCCCGTCCGGCCGGATCGCCCCGGCTAGATTGACGGCGGACCCGCAGGCGATAGACTCCCGGCCGATCAAAGCCCTTTTAAGCTCGTCCTGAGAGGCGAGCAAAGGTGCGAACGTGGCGAACGACGTCCCCCCGAGCCCGGCCGGCGAGCCGGGCGAATCCGTGGCCTCCCCGGAGCGAGCCTCTCCCGATCAGCGGGATCGAGGCCGGCGCGGAGGTGCTTCCGCCGGTCCGCTGCGCGACTCCGGTGCTTCGAACGGCACGGACGTGCAGGGCGGCGGCGATCGGGTGGTGCTCGACGACGTCCGCATCCGCCGCGCGCTGATGCGCATCGCGCACGAGATCGTCGAGTCGAGCATCGACCCGGAGCAGCTCTATCTCGTCGCGATTCCCAACGGCGGCGTGCCCCTCGCCCGGATCCTGGTGAGCAACCTGGCGGAGCTCGCTGGGGCCGCCACGCCGATGGGCATCCTCGACACGACCCTCTACCGCGACGACCTGGCGCACCGGGGCACCCGGCCGCGGCTGCGGCGCACCGAGATGCCGTCTTCGGTGGACGATCGCGTGGTGGTGCTCGTCGAGGACGTCGTGAATACCGGCCGCACCATCCGGGCGGCGATGGATGCGCTGATGGATTTCGGCAGGCCGCGGGGTGTCAAGGTGGTGGCGCTGGTGGACCGCGGGCACCGCGAGCTGCCGATCAAGATCGACTTCGTCGGCAAGAACATCCCGACCCGGCCCGGCGAGACCGTGCAGTTGCGGATCGCAGGCGGGGAGGGGCTCGACGCCCAGGGTGACGTGTCCGTCGTGAGCGATGACGGTGACGAGAGCATGCTCGAGGTCGTGGTCGAGTCGGTCCTGCCGGAAGGCGGGGGCGAGCCGGGCTTCGAGTCGGGGGGGCGCGCATGATCGGACAGGACCTGCTGGGCATCGACTCGCTCGAGCGCGAGAACATCGAGCTGATCCTCGAGACCGCCGAGCGTATGCAGGAGATCGGGGAGCGCGACGTCAAGAAGGTGCCGACACTGCGCGGCCGCACCGTCGTGAACCTCTTCTTCGAGCCCTCGACGCGCACCCAGACGAGCTTCGAAATCGCGGGCAAGCGGCTCGCCGCCGACGTCGTCAACTTCTCGTCGGGATCCTCGAGCCTGAGCAAGGCCGAGAGCCTGCTCGACACCGCGAAGACCCTCGACGCCATGGACCCGGACGCCGTGATCGTGCGCCACCGCGTCGCCGGGGTGCCTCAGCGCATCGCCGACGCCCTGCAGGCGCCGGTCATCAACGCGGGTGACGGCGCCCACGAGCACCCCACCCAGGCGCTGCTCGACATGCTGACCGTCTACCAGGAGAAGGGGCGTTTCGAGGGGCTGACCGTCGCGATCATCGGCGACATCGCCCACAGCCGGGTGGCCCGTTCGAACATCTACGGATTCACGAAGCTCGGCGCCGAGGTGCGGGTGGCCGGCCCGCCCACCATGCTGCCGGTGGGCGTCGAGTCACTCGGCGTGAAGGCGTACACGTCGCTGCGCGAGGTCCTCGACGGCGCCGACGTCGTGATGGCGCTGCGCATCCAGCTCGAGCGTCTCACCGGGGCCTACTTCCCGAGTGTGCGCGAGTACTCGGCGACCTTCGGGATCGACCGGGCCAAGCTGCGCTTCGCCAAGTCCGACGCGATCGTGATGCACCCGGGTCCGGTCAACCGCGGCGTCGAGCTGTCGAACGAGCTGACCGACGACCGGCCCAGCGTGATCCTCGACCAGGTGCGCAACGGCGTCGCCCTGCGCATGGCGCTGCTCTACCTGATCGCCGGCCGCAGCGCTGTGGCCCCGGGGCGCGCGGCGAACACCGCGGGAGACCTGTAGGCCATGGCGCGGTTGCTGATCCGCGGCGGACGCATCCTCGATCCGTCCGTCGACCACGACGCCGTCGGCGACCTGCTCGTCGAGGACGGGGTGATCTCGGCGGTCGGCCCGGACCTGCCGGCCGACGAGTGCGAGGTCTTCGAAGCCGGCGGCAAGTGGGTGGCGCCGGGCTTCGTCGATCTGCACGTGCACCTGCGCGAGCCCGGTCAGGAGTACAAGGAGGACCTCGCCTCGGGCGGCCGCGCCGCCGTGGCGGGGGGCTTCACCTCGGTGGCCTGCATGGCCAACACCGACCCCGTCAACGACGACCCGTCGGTCACCAAGTACGTCCTCGAGCGTGCCTCCGAGGAGTCGCCGGCCCGCATCCATCCCATCGCAGCCGCCACCCGCGGGCTCCAGGGCGAGGTGATGACCGAGATGGCGGCTCTTCGCGACGCCGGCGCCGTGGCGTTCAGCGACGACGGCCGGGTCGTGATGGACGCGGCGGTGATGCGTCGCGTCCTCGAGTATTCGAAGCTCGTGGGGGCGCCCGTCGTGGTGCACTCCGAGGACGTGGGACTGCGGGGCGACGGCGTGATGAACGAGGGCGTCGTGTCGACTCGGCTCGGGCTGCCCGGCAACCCGGTCGAGGCCGAGGAGATCCAGGTGGCCCGCGACATCCGGCTGGCGCGGCTCACCGGTGCGCGCCTGCACGTCGCCCACGTCTCGGCGGGCGGCAGCGTCGAGCTGATCCGGCAGGCCAAGGAGGAGGGGCTGTCGGTCACCGCCGAGGTCACGCCCCACCACCTCGCCCTCTGCGACGATCTGGTGGCGAGCTTCGACACCAGCACCAAGATGGCGCCGCCCCTGCGCAGCGGGCGCGATGCGGCGGTGCTGCGGGAGGCGCTCGCCGAGGGGGTGATCGACTGCATCGCGACCGACCACGCGCCCCATGCCGACTACGAGAAGGACGTCGAGTACACGGCGGCGCCCTGTGGCGTAATCGGGCTCGAAACGGCGTTTGCGGTGGTGAGCGATCTCGTGCGCAGTGGCGAGATGTCGCCGCTGGAGCTGGTGCGTCGACTTTCCACCTCGCCGGCGCGAATCTTCGATCTGAAGAGCGGCACCCTGGCGGCTGGGGCGCTCGCCGACGTGGTGGTCGTCGATCCCGACGAGCAGTGGACCTACGATCCGGCGGACGGCTTCTCGAAGAGCCGCAACTCGCCGTGGGCAGGACAGAAGCTCACCGGTCGCGTGATGGCGACCTTCGTGGATGGCCGGCTCGTGTATCGCGCGGGCCGGGGAGTGGTGATGCAATGAGCGGGAATGGAAGCGGCCGCCTCGGCGCGGCTGCCGGGCTGGGAGGGCGGCCGGCGCGGCTGGCGCTCGCCGACGGCACGGTGTACCGGGGCCACGCGTTCGGCGCCGAGGGCGTGACGAGCGGCGAGGTCATCTTCAACACGAGCATGACCGGTTACCAGGAGATCGTGACGGATCCCTCCTACGCGGGGCAGATCGTGACGATGACCTACACACAGATCGGCAACGTGGGTGTGAACGCCGAGGACGAGGAGTCGCGGCGTCCCTTTCTCTCGGGCTTCGTCGTCAAGGAGCTGCTCGACGAGCCGAGCAACTTCCGCGCACAGGGGCGGCTCGACGGCTACCTGCGCGAGCACCGCGTGCCGGGCATCGCGGGCATCGACAGCCGGGCGCTGGTGCGCCGCATTCGCGACCACGGCGCGCAGGTGGGCGTGCTCAGCACCGACCCTGCGCAACAGGACGAGGCCGATCTGGTGGCCCGCGCGCGCAGCGCGCCGGGCCTCGACGGACGCGATCTCGTCGCCGAGGTCACCTGCGACGCCGCCTACGAGTGGAGCGAGGGGCGCTGGGGCGGCATCGCCGGCCAGGTGCCGCGCGCCGAGCGGCCCGCCGAGAGGCTTCACGTCGTCGCCTACGACTTCGGGGTGAAGCGCAACATCCTGCGGCTGCTGGTCGAGCAGGGCTTCCGCGTGACGGTCGTGCCGGCCACGACCCCGGCGGCCGAAGCCCTGGCTCTCGCGCCCGATGCGATCTTCCTCTCGAACGGCCCGGGGGACCCCGCCGCGGTGGAGGGCGTGCGCGACAACGTGCGCGAGCTCGCCGGGCAGAAGCCGCTGTTCGGCATCTGCCTGGGTCACCAGATCCTCGGGCTGTCCCTCGGCGGCGAAACGAAGAAGCTCAAGTTCGGCCACCACGGAGGCAACCAGCCCGGTCAGGACCTGGCCACCGGCAAGGTGGCCATCTGCGCCGAGAACCACGGTTACGCGGTCGACAAGGACTCGCTCGACCGGGCCGGCGAGCCCGTCGATGTCACCCACGTCAACCTGAACGACGGCACCGTCGAGGGTCTCGCCCACCGCGAGAAGCCGCTGTTCAGCGTGCAGTACCACCCCGAGGCGTCGCCAGGACCGCACGACGCCGCCTACTTCTTCCGGCGCTTCCGCGAGATGGTCGAGCGCCACGTTGCCGGCGAGCCCGTGACGGGTGCCGCCGTGGCGAGAGGCCGCGGCGCCTGAGCGCCCGCGCGTAGAGGATACCGCCCCGTGCCCCGCAGAGACGACATCCACACCATTCTCGTGATCGGTTCAGGGCCGATCGTGATCGGTCAGGCCTGCGAGTTCGACTACTCGGGCACCCAGGCCTGCAAGGCTCTTCGCGAGGAGGGCTACCGGGTGGTCCTGGTCAATTCGAACCCGGCCACCATCATGACGGACCCCGAGACCGCCGACCGCACCTATATCGAGCCGATGACCATCGACGCGGTCGAGAAGATCATCCTGGCCGAGAAGCCGGACGCCGTACTGCCGACGATCGGCGGGCAGACGGCGCTCAACCTCGCGATGTCGCTCGCCGAGGTCGGCGTGCTCGAGCGCCACGGCGTCGAGCTGATCGGTGCCGACGTGAAGGCGATCCAGAAGGCCGAGAATCGCGAGGAGTTTCGCGCCGCCATGGAGCGGATCGGCCTCGGCGTGCCGGCGTCGGGGGTCGCCCACGACCTCGAGGAGGCCAGGGCGATCGTCGCCGAGACGGGGATCCCCGCCATCATCCGGCCGAGCTTCACCCTCGGCGGCACCGGCGGAAGCATCTGCTACCGCGAGGAAGACTTCGACGATCTCGTCTCCTGGGCGCTCGATCAGTCGCCCACCACCGAGTGCCTGATCGAGCAGAGCGTGCTCGGCTGGAAGGAGTACGAGCTCGAGGTGATGCGCGACAAGGCGGACAACGTCGTCGTGATCTGCTCGATCGAGAACTTCGACGCGATGGGGGTGCACACCGGCGACTCGATCACCGTCGCCCCCGCGCAGACCCTGACCGACCGCGAGTACCAGGAGATGCGCGACGCGGCGGTCGCCATCATGCGCGAGATCGGTGTCGACACCGGCGGGTCGAACGTGCAGTTCGGAGTCGACCCGAAGGACGGGGCGCTCGTCGTGATCGAGATGAACCCGCGCGTGTCGCGCTCGTCGGCGCTGGCCTCGAAGGCGACGGGTTTCCCGATCGCGAAGATCGCGGCCAAACTCGCCGTCGGATACACCCTCGACGAGGTGCCGAACGACATCACGCGCGAGACGCCGGCGAGCTTCGAGCCGACGATCGACTACGTGGTGACGAAGATCCCGCGCTTCACCTTCGAGAAGTTCCCCAGCGCCGACAGCGTGCTGACCACGCAGATGAAGAGCGTCGGCGAGGTGATGGCGATCGGGCGCACCATGAAGGAGAGCCTGCAGAAGGCGATCCGCTCCCTCGAGATCGGCCACGCGGGACTCGAGCCGCCCGCGCTGCCGGGGGGCGAGGAGGGCGAGGAGCGGCTCTTCGAGTCCATCGACATCCCGCGCCCCGGCCGCCCCTGGGCGATCGCCGAGGCGCTGCGGCGCGGCGTCAGCGTCGAAGACCTGCATCGGCGCTCGTTCATCGATCCGTGGTTCCTGCGGCGTGTCGAGGAGATCGTGCACGCCGAGGCCGACCTGCGGCGCGCCGATCAGGCGAGCCGCGAGGCCTGGCTGCGTGACGCCAAGGCGCTCGGCTTCTCGGACCGGCGACTCGCCGCGCTCTGGCAGACCGACGAGGGCGCCGTGCGCGCGTTGCGCGCGCGCCTCGGTGTGCGGCCCGTCTACAAGCGCGTCGACACTTGCGGGGCCGAGTTCGAGGCCCACACCCCGTACCTCTACTCGACCTACGAGGACGATTGCGAGGCTGCTCCCAGCGATCGCCGCAAGATCATGATCCTCGGCGGCGGCCCGAACCGCATCGGACAGGGCATCGAGTTCGACTACTGCTGCGTGCACGCGGTCTTCGCCCTGCGCGACGCGGGCTTCGAGACCATCATGGTCAACTGCAACCCCGAGACGGTCTCGACCGACTACGACACGAGCGACCGCCTCTACTTCGAGCCGCTGACCCTCGAGGACGTGCTCGAGATCGTCGAGAAGGAGAAGCCAGAGGGCATCATCGTGCAGTTCGGCGGTCAGACTCCGCTCAAGCTCGCGCTGCCCCTCGCCGAGGCCGGCGCCCCGATCATCGGCACGCCGCCCGATGCCATCGACCGCGCCGAGGACCGCGAGCGCTTCGACGCCCTGCTCGAGCTGCTCGGACTCGAGCGCCCCGCCGGCGCCGTGGCCCGAAGCGCCGCCGAGGCCGAGGAGGTGGCCGAGCGCATCGGCTACCCGGTCCTGGTGCGGCCTTCGTACGTGCTCGGCGGGCGCGCGATGCAGATCGTGCGCGACGTCAACGCTCTGCGCGACTACATGCGCTTCGCCGTGCAGGCGTCGCCCGAGCACCCGGTGCTCGTCGACCGCTTCCTCGCCGACGCGATCGAGGTGGACGTAGACGCCATCTGCGACGGCGAGCGCGTCGTGGTGGCCGGCATCATGGAGCACATCGAGGAGGCCGGCGTCCACTCGGGAGACAGCGCCTGCTCGTTGCCCCCGTACTCGCTGCCCGCTCCCGTGATCGAAGAGATCGTCGCCGCGACCCACAAGCTGGCCCTCGAGCTCGGCGTGCGCGGTCTGATGAACGTGCAGTTCGCCGTCAAGGACGGGCGGATCTACGTCATCGAGGTGAACCCGCGGGCCTCGCGCACGGTGCCGTTCGTCTCGAAGGCGATCGGCCGGCCGCTTGCCAAGCTCGCCGCGCTGGTGATGTCGGGCAAGACCCTCGAGGAGCTCGGATTCACCGAGGAGATCGTGCCGCCGCACTTCTCCGTCAAGGAGGCGGTCTTCCCCTTCGTGAAGTTCCCCGGCGTCGACACGCTGCTCGGCCCCGAGATGAAGAGCACGGGCGAGGTGATGGGCATCGACTCCGAGTTCGGCCGGGCCTTCGCGAAGGCCCAGATCCAGGCGGGCAACAGCCTGCCCGACTCGGGCGCCGTGCTCGTGTCGGTGCGCCGCTCCGACCAGCAGCAGATCGTCGAGCCGATCCGCAAGCTCGCCGAGCTGGGCTTCTCGGTGATGGCCACGGACGGCACTGCCGAGGTGCTGCGCCAGGCGGGCGTCGAGGTCACCGTCGTCAACAAGGCCCATCAGGGGGCGGCCAACACCGTGCAGCAGATCGAGGGCGGGCAGGTCGACCTGGTGATCACCACCGTAGACGCCGACGCCCGCGCGATCGAGGACTCCTTCTCGATGCGTCGCGCTGCGCTCCAGCGCGGCATCCCGTACTGCACGACGCTCGCGGCCGCCCGGGCCTCGGCGGCTGCGATCCGGGCGCTCTCCGAGAAGTCGATCGGCGTGCGCTCCCTGCAGGAGATCCACGCCAGGATGTAGACTGGCCCGAGTTCCCCGCGCAATACGGTTTCGGGGCGGCCAGGGTAGACGGTGGATCGACTCGACGGCGACGAGCGCGGCCTGGACTTCGCGTCCGGGTTGGAGGCGCTGCTTCGGCCGCTGGACTTCGCGGCCCGGGACGACTTTGCCCACGTCGAGCGCCTGCGAGACCTGGATCGCAGCGTCGAGCGGGCGTGCGCGGCGCTGCGTGCGCTGTGCCTGCCCGACGACCTGAAGGCGTTCTTCGAGCGCCTCGCCGCCGACTTCGCCGAGCAGCTCGCCGCCGAAGGCCCGCTCCGGGCCGTCACGACGGCGCTCGACCGGCTGGCGCCGCTGCGTGAGCCGGGGTTCGCCGACGGCTTGCTCGCGCGGCCCACCTCGGTGCTGTCCGGCGTCGGGCCAAAGCGCGCCGAGTCGCTCGCGCGCCGCGGCCTGCGGACCGTCGGCGACCTGCTCTTCTACCTCCCCACGAGCTACGAGGATCGGCGAACACTCACCGGCGTGGACGGGCTGGAGGTCGGACACCGGGCCACCTTCATCGCCGAGGTGCTGCTGGTGGACTTCGTGACGAGTCGCTCCGGCGGCCGCACGCGCCGCATTCTGCAGGCCGTGGTGGGGGACGAGCGCGCCACCATCAACCTCAAGTGGTTTCACGGCGCCGACTCCGTGGCGCGGGGACTCGACAAGGGGCAGAGGCTGCTCGTCACGGGGGACGTGCGCCGCTACCGATTCTCGAAGGAGATCGTGCATCCCGAGATCGAACGGATCGACGAGGCCGGCGATCCATCGGCAGATGCTTCGAAGCTTCGCCGCGTGGTGCCGAGATACAGCGCGCCCGAGGGCGTCAACCCCCGCACGCTGCGCGGGTTGATCGGCCGGGCGATGCGCGCCTATGCGGACCTCGCCGTGGGCCACCTGCCGGCGGTCCGGGTGAGCGAGCGAGGGCTGCCTCGCGCGTCGTCCGCCTTGCGGCTGCTCCACGATCCCGAGCCCGACGCCGACGCCGAGCAGTACACCGCCCGCCGCTCGAAGGCCCACGAGCGGCTCGTCCTCGAGGAGCTGTACTTGCTCGAGGTGGGGCTCGGCCGGCGGCGCAGCACCCAGGCGGCGCTGCCGGGGATCCCGCTCGACGTATCGGCGCCGCGCCTCGATGCGGCCGAGCGGGCGCTGCCCTTCACGCTCACCGCCGCCCAGCAGCGCGCCTGGGCGCAGCTTCGCGCCGACCTCGGGGGCTCCTCGCCGATGCACCGCCTGCTGCAGGGCGACGTCGGCAGTGGCAAGACGGTCGTGGCTCTGCTCGGCGCGGTCGCGGCGGCCGCCAGCGGGCGGCAGGCCGCCCTGATGGCGCCCACCGAGCTGCTCGCCGAGCAGCACGCGCGCACCCTCGAGCGGCTCTGCGCCGGCGGCGACGAAGCGCTGGCGCTGCGCATCGGTCTGCTCACGGCGTCGCGGCCGGCCGCCGAGAACGCGGCGGTGCGTGATGGGCTGGCGAGCGGCGCACTCGACCTCGTGGTGGGCACCCACGCGCTGCTCCAGGGCGAGGTCGCCTTCGCGAACCTCGCCCTCGCGATCGTCGACGAGCAGCATCGCTTCGGGGTCGAGCAGCGCGCCACGCTCGCGCGCTGCGGGGCGGGCGGTCGCCATCCCCACACCCTCGTGATGACCGCCACGCCGATTCCGCGGACCCTGGCGATGACGCTCTACGGCGATCTCGACGTGTCGGTCATCGACGAGCTGCCGCCCGGCCGGCAGCCGGTGCGGACCGCGGTGGTGCGGGAGGGCGAGGGAGAGCGGATCGTTTCGCTCGTGCGCTCGACGCTGCGCCGCGGCGAGCAGGTGTACGTCGTCTACCCGCTCGTCGAGGAGAGCGAGCATGTCGACCTTCGCTCGGCCCTCGAGTCCGCGGAGCGCATCCGGGCCGCCTTTCCCCAGGCCGTGACCGGCGTCGTCCACGGTCGCCTGGACGCCGCCGAGCGGGCCGACGTGATGGACCGGTTCGCAGCGGGCGGGGTGCAGATCCTGGTCTCCACGACGGTCATCGAGGTCGGCGTCGACGTTCCGAACGCCACGCTGATGGTGGTCGAGCACGCCGAGCGCTTCGGTCTGGCCCAGCTCCACCAGCTGCGCGGGCGGGTGGGGCGGGGCGAGCGGCCCGGACGCTGCGTGCTGGTGGCACGGGGCGGCGGGGAGAACGCCGAATCACGGCTGCGCGCGATGCTCGAGACGACCGACGGGTTCGCGATCGCCGATGCCGACCTCGCGATCCGGGGCCCCGGCGAGTTCCTCGGAACGAGACAGAGCGGGCACCTGCCCGACCTGCGCATCGCCGACCTGGTGCGGGATGCGCGGCTGGTCGCGTTGGCCCGCGAGGCCGCACTCGAGACGCTGCGGGCCGATCCACTGCTCGCGGAACTCCCCGAGCTCGCGCGGGCGGTGGCCGCGCGTTGGGGCGACAGGCTGGCGCTCGTCGACGTCGGCTGATGGCTCCGGCCCGGCGCCGCGCTGCACTCGTGTGTTGCGTCAAGTCCGGGTGCGGGTCTGCCGATCCCCCCCGGAACCGGCGCTGCGCTTGACGCACCCGCGGTGGTCGGGTACCAAGGAAAAATCATGTCGATTCCGGCTCAGGCCCTCGTCCGACTCGCTCTACCGCTAGGACTCGCACTTAGCGGGGCGGGGGAGGCCTAGGCGAAAGCCCGGATTCGACGGCGCCGATCTCAGGATCGGCCCAGCTGCAAGCAGCACGAAGCCCTCTCCCGCCGCGCCGGCCGGAGGGGGCTTCGTGCTTCCGGGGGCCGCCGGGACGAGCAGAGCGCTCCGGCGGCCCCCAGCGCGAGCCGACTCGACGCGAGGGAGGTGCCCTCGCTCGTTCTCCTCCGGCGGTCCGTTGGGCGGGCCCCACCCAGGAAGGAGACGAGATGTCCATTCGAGCACGAGAGGCCGAGGCGGCGGCGAGCGGCGCCGCGCCGAGCGCCGGGCGCTATCGCCCCTACGAGACCGTCGCGCTGGCCGACCGCCGCTGGCCCGATCGAACCATCGAGCGCGCGCCGGCGTGGTGCAGCGTCGACCTGCGCGACGGCAACCAGGCGCTCATCGAGCCGATGGGGCCCGAGCGCAAGCGGAGGCTCTTCGATCGCCTCGTCGACATCGGCGTGCGCGAAATCGAGGTGGGCTTTCCGAGCGCGTCCGAGACCGAGCGGGCGTTCCTGCGCGCGCTCGTCGAGGAGCGGGCGATTCCCGCCGACGTCACCGTGCAGGTGCTCACCCAGGCGCGCGACGAGCTGATCCGCCCGACCTTCGAGGCTCTCCGTGGCGTTCCGCGGGCGATCGTGCACCTCTACAACTCGACCTCCGAGCTGCAGCGGCGCGTGGTCTTCCAACAGGGGCGTGCAGGCATCGTCGACATCGCGCGGCGTGGCGCCGAGCTGGTCCGGGAGCTCGCCGAGCGGGCCGACGGCACGGAGGTGGTCTACGAGTACTCGCCGGAGAGCTTCACGGGCACGGAACTCGACTTCTCGATCGAGATCGTCGAAGCGGTGATGGCCATCTGGGAGCCGACCGCCGAGACGAAGATGATCGTGAACCTGCCGGCGACGGTGGAGATGTCCACGCCCAACGTGTACGCGGATCGCATCGAGTACTTCGCGCGGCACGTCAGCGGGCGCGACCGCATGGTGCTCTCGGTGCATCCCCACAACGACCGCGGCACCGCGGTGGCGGCCGCCGAGCTGGCGTTGCTGGCCGGCGCCGACCGCGTCGAGGGCACGCTCTTCGGAAACGGTGAGCGGACCGGCAACGTCGACCTGATCACGTTGGCGCTCAACATGTTCACCCAGGGCGTCGATCCGCAGCTCGACCTGCGCGACATCAACGAGCTGGTGCGCGTGGCCGAGGAATGCACCGGGCTGCCCGTGCATCCGCGGCACCCCTATGCGGGTGATCTCGTCTTCACGGCGTTCTCGGGCTCCCATCAGGACGCGATCCGCAAGGGCATGGCGGCCCTCGAGTCGTCCGATTCGGACGTGTGGGAGGTCCCCTACCTGCCGCTCGATCCGACCCACGTCGGCCGGAGCTACGACGAGCTGATCCGCGTGAACAGCCAGTCGGGCAAGGGCGGCGTGGCGTGGGTGCTCGAGCAGGACCACGGCGTCCAGCTGCCGCGGCGGATGCAGATCGAGTTCCAGCGCGTCGTGCAGCGGGCCGCGGAGGCGAGCGGCAGTGAAGTGGGTTCGGAGGCGATCGGCGCGCTGTTCGAGCGCGAGTACCTCGCCGAATGCGGGCCGCTGGGAATCGTGACGGAACGTTGCCGGATCGAGTCGTGTGGCAACGGGCGCTGGCAGGTGAGGGCGGGCGTGACTCGCGGAGCCGAGGAGGTCGTGGTGGAGGGGACGGGTAACGGCCCCATCGATGCGTTCTTCGGCGCGCTCGCCGAGGCCTTCGAGCCGGGTTTGCGGCTGTCGGACTTCCGCGAGCACGCGCTCGGCCAGGGGGCCGACGCCAGCGCGATGGCCTACGTGGAGGTCGTGGATGCGCGGGGGCGGGCGTGGCACGGGGCCGGGCGCGACGAGAGCACGGTAGTGGCGGCGCTGCGGGCGGTGCTCTCGGGCGTCAATCGCGCGCTCCGCGATCGCGAGGCGTGACGCAGGGGTCCGGGTGCCGGCGTTGTCGGGGTGTGCGACCCTGCAACGCCGGCACCGCGGGTGGTGTCAGAGACGCGAGAGCCGACCGCGCAGGGGGTGTGCCCGGTCCGCTCTGCCCCGTGTGCGCCCCGACGTCCAGAGGTCTCCGAGGTCACTCGTGCGGGCATTTCGTTGGTGTGTGGCGCTGCCGGCCGGCGCCCTGGTCTTGCTCGCGGGTGGCGTCTGGGCTCAGAGCACGGACTTGATGCCGGGCATGGACGCGCGCGGCACGGACCACACGGCGCACGATCACTCGGGGCAGACGCTCGACGGGGTCGATCTTTCGCCGGACCCGGCGACCGGGAGCCCTTCGCTCCTCGACATGGCGATCTTCGACGATGCCGATCTGAGCTTCGCCGACCTGACCCGCGTGAGCGCCACGAATCTCAGCGGGCTGAATCTCGTGCTCGACGGGGCCGAGCTGTCGGGCGGGGACTGGAGCGACTCGACCCTGGATGCGGCCGACCTGAGGTTCGCGACGGGCACCGCGCCCGTCTTCGACGGTGCTTCGCTGGTGGGGGCGGGCTTCGGCTCGATCAACCTGCTGTCGGCCTCCTTCGTGGGCGCCGATCTGACCGGCCTGCTCGGCGCCAACGCTCAGCTCGTGGGCATCGACCTGACGGACGCCACGCTGCCCGGCGCGATGCTCGGCTCGGCGTCGCTGCGCGACGGCCGGGTCGTCGGGGCGGATCTCGCCGGGGTGAATCTCACGCTCGCCGATCTCACCCGCCTCGATGCGCGCTGCGGCGATTCGGTCGCCGACCCGGTCGTCGATCCGCCCGATGTCGCGACCTGTCCCAGTCTCGAGGCCGTGCAGCTCCAGTTCGCGATCCTCTCCGACGGGCTCTTCCAGTACGGGCGGCTCGTCGACTCGGGCGGCACACCCGTCGACCTGCGCGCGACCGACCTGCTCCGGGTCGACTTCTCCGACGCCTGCTTCACCACGCTCGACATGGCCGGGGCTTGCGATCCGACCCCTCAGGCCCAGCCCGCGAATCTCTCGAATGCGCTCGTCGACGGTGCGCGCTTCGATCGCGCCGTGATGACCGGCGTCGATCTCTCGTTTGCGCGCGGTGGGTGCGTGCCCGCCCGCCCCGGCGACCCCGACCAGAGCCAGCGCTGCCCGAGTCTGGTCGAGGTGGATCTCTCCGGCGCCGACATGCGCCAGGTCCGGATCCTCACGCCGCTGGCCACCGAGGCGAAGCTTCACGGGGCGGACCTTCGCAACGCGGTGCTGTCGGGCATCGAGGAGCCGTGCCGGCTGCCGAGCGTCGCGGACACGCCCGGCCCCTGCCTGGAGCTCTTCGATCCAACCGTCATGTCCCCGCAGCTGGCCCTGGTGACCGGTCTCGATCTCACCGATGCCGACATTGGAGGCATCGACTTCGCCGGTCTCGACCTGACCGGCGCGAACCTGACGAGCGTCGACGCCTTCGTGGTGCGCACCGGCGCCGACGCCGAGGAGCAGCCGATCACGGCCGATTACGCGGCGAGCTTTGCCGGCGCGATTCTCGTCGACGCGGTCCTCGGCTCGGCCGATCTCGAGCAGGTCGATCTGACCGGCGCGGACCTGACCCGCGCCAATCTCGCCGGCGCCCTCCTCACCAGCGCGGTGCTCGCCGGCGCCAACGCCACGGACGCGAGCTTCGACCGCGTGGTCCTCGGCTGTGGGACACCGCCCTGCACGGCCTTCCAGGGCCTGGGGGGGCTGACGGGAGCGAGCTTCGTCGTGACCGACCTGACGGGCCAGGATCTCTCGTCGATCGACCTGACGGGCGCCGACTTTGCGCAGGCCGTTCTGACCGACGTCGTCCTCACCGGCGCGACCCTCGCCCACGCCAACTTCACGGCCCAGGTCCTGACCAACGTCGATCTCACCGGCGTGTCGGCTCTGGCAGGGGCGAGGTTCGACCAGGCCAACCTGACCTGCTCGCCCGCCACGCCGTGCGATCCGTTCCCGCCGGCCGTCGACCTGTCGGGCGCGAGCTTTGCCGGCGCCACGCTGAACGAGGTGTCGTTCGCGGGACGCGACGTGACCGGCGCCGACTTCGCGCAGGCCAACCTGACGAACGCCGCGCTCACCGGGGCGGATGCGACCGGAGCCGACTTCTCGAACGCGACACTGACGGGCGTGGACTTCACCGATGAGACCCTCGACGCGGCGATCTTCGACGGCACCTCCCTGGGCTGCGCGGATCCCGTCGGCTGCGAGCCTTTCGCCAGCGCTGCCTCGCTCGCGGCCGAGCCGAGCTTTGGCGGTGCGGACCTGACGAACGCCACCTTCGACGGCCTCTCGGGGACCATCGACCTGGCCGGCGCCGACTTCTCGTCGGCCGACCTCACCAACGCCACCTTCTCGAACGTCGATGCGATCGGGGCGCGCTTCGACTTCCTCTCCGCGGTCTGCTCGGCGGCCGGGGACTGTGCGGACTTCTCGGGCGCCACCTTGAGCGATGGCCTGGTCGCGGCGAGCTTCGTGCGGGCCGAGCTCGGCAGGGTCTCGTTCTCGGGGCAGGATCTGCGCGTCGTCGACATGAGCGGCGCGCAGCTCGCCGAGGCGATCTTCTCCGGCGCCGACCTGACGGGCGTCGATCTCGCCGACGCCGTGCTCGACGACGTGGATTTCACCAACGCCGTGCTCGACGACGTGGATTTCACCAACGCCGTGCTCGACGACGTGGATTTCACCAACGCCGATCTCAACGACGCCGATCTGACGTCGGCGACGCTGCTCCGGGCCCGGCTCGACGATACGAGCTTCGACGGCGCGACTTTTGCGCGAAACGGCACCACGCAACCCATCCTCGGTGGTACGGGGTGCACGCCCGCGGCCGGCGAGATCCCGGTCGATCTGATCGGCGCCTCGCTGGTCGGCGCCGACTTCGGGTTGGCGCTGAACTTCTACGAAGGCTGCATCGTGGTCGACGAGACGACCACCTACGACTCCGCGACGACCGTCTTTCCGCCGAACTTCACCCTGGCCTCAGAGATGACGAACGTGCCCGAGCCGCGCGCGGGGCTCGGACAGGCGGTTGCCCTCGCGACGCTGGTCGTGCTGGCACGCGCCCGCCGCCGCCGCCGCGGGTGAGGGTCAGAGCGCCACCTCGATCAGCACGGGGCCGGAGGCCGCCAGCGCTCGGCCGAGGGCCTGGTCGAGAGCCTCGGCGGTCTCGACGCGCTCGCCCGGGACACCGAGGCTCCCGGCGAGCTTCACCCAGTCGATCACCGGCTGCTCGAGGGAGGTGAGCGACATCGCCTTCGGGCCCGGCTCGGCGATGCCCGCGCGACCGAGCTCGACCTGCAGGATCCGGTAGGCGCGGTTGGAGCAGAGCAGCGTCACCACGCGCAGTCCCTCACGGGCCTGGGTCCAGAGGGCCTGGAAGGTGTACAGCGCGCTGCCGTCGGCCTGGAAGTCGATCACGGTGCGATCGGGGCAGGCGAGGGCGGCGCCCGTCGCGCAGGGCGGTCCCTGTCCGATCGCGCCGCCGGTCAGCGTCAGCAGGCTGTGGGGCGGCGCGCCGTCGCTCATCAGGTAGAAGGGCAGGCCGCTGGTGGCGGCCTCGTCGACCACGATGGCGCCCTCGGGCAGGTGGGCGGCGAGCAGGGCGCCGAGCTTGCCCGGGTCGAGTGCGCCGGTGGGCGCGGGCGTCGCCCGGGCGGCCGGCGGGGCGGGCGCGCCGCGCGCATCGAGCGCATCGGCGAGCTGTTCGAGTGCGGCGGCCGCGTCCTCGTCGGGTGACGCGAGCGCGCAGCGCGGCACGTCCGGTGCGATCTCGCTCGGCAGGCCCGGGTAGCCGAAGAAGGCCACGGGGCTCGACGCGCCGGCGAGCAGCAGCAGGGCGTCGTTTTCGAGGAAGGCGCTGGCCTGCTCGGGCAGGTACGGGAGCCGGCTCGCGGCCGGCGTCGTCGCGCCGCGCTCCCAGCGGGCCGGAAAGGTCTCGGTCACGAGTCGTGCATCGAAAGAGGCCGCCAGGCGACCGGCGGCGGCGAGTCCGCACTCGCCGAGGGCGTTGCCGCCCAGCAGGATCGTCACGGGCCCATTGCCGGCCCTGAGGGCGCGGGCCGCCGACTCGATGCGCTCGGTGTTCGGAGCGGGCGCATTCGTGACGGGAGGCACGTCGACCCGTGAGCTCGCCGCCCCGATCGCGTGGTCGGCGGGCACGATCAGGGTGCTCACCTGCCCCGGGCGCCCGCCCGCGGCCACGATCGCGTCCGCCATGTCCTGCGCGGCTTCCTTCGCACTGGTCGTGTTGCGGAGCCATCCCGAGACGGGCCGCGCCAGTGACTCGATGTCCGAGGTGAGCGGGGCGTCGGCCGCCAGATGCCAGCTCGCGTGGTCGCCGATCAGGTTCACGACCGGTGTACGCGCGCGGCGGGCGTTGTGGAGGTTCGCGACGCCGTTGGCGAACCCTGGGCCGAGGTGCAGCAGGGTGAGCGCCGGAGCTCCCTTCATCCGGCCGTAGCCGTCGGCGGCGCCGGTGCACACGCCCTCGAAGAGACACAGCACGGCGCGCATGCCGGGCGTCGCGTCGAGGGCGCCGACCAGCCCCATTTCGGTCGTGCCCGGGTTCGCGAGGCAGAGATCGACGCCCGCGTCGACCGCGGTTCGCATCATCCTGGCTGCAGCGTTCATGCATTCCTCCGGGGCGAGCCGGGGCCTGGGGTGGTCGGGCCGCGCTCGCAGCATAGCGACGGCGAAGCGCCAGCCCGGCCCGGGTCCGATCCGCCCCGCAGCGCGCCGAAGTCGTCCGCGGGGCTGGATTTTCCGAGCACTGCCCTCTAGCCTACCGGCCGCCGAGGGGGGCCTGCGCCGGCGTCGTCGGGCCGCGTCGCGGTTCCTGGCTCTATCCCGCGCAAGGTCAGGCCGCCGGCGGCTCCAGGCCGCCCGACCGGGCCCCGGGACCCGGTGTGGTCGCGGCGCCGAGGGCCGACTCGCACGAGATCCGTCGCGAAGTCCGACCCGAAGCCGACCCGAAGTGAGGGGCGTCCCGTGTACCGGCCGCCCGAATCGTCCGAAATCCATCGCCTCAATCCAGGGAGACCCCAATGTTCGTGACCGTTCTCGCCCTCCTCGCCGCGCTCGTCGCTCTCGCGTGGGGTGGGAAGCTCTACCGACAGGTCCAGTCCGCGGCGGCGGGCAACGACCGGGCCAACGAGATCGCCCGGGCGATCGCCCAGGGCGCCAGTGCGTTCCTGAACCGGCAGTACCGCACCGTCGCCATCGTGGGCGCGCCGATCTTCTTCGTGATCGGCGTGGCGCTCAACTGGTGGTACGCGGTCGGCTTCCTGCTCGGCGCCGTCGCCAGCGCGGCGGCCGGTTTCATCGGCATGAACGTCTCGGTGCGCGCGAACGTGCGCGTCGCCGAGGCCGCGCACAGCGGCTTCTCGCGGGCCTTCGATCTCGCCTTCAAGGGCGGGGCGGTGACCGGCCTGATGGTGGTCGGGCTCGGGCTCCTCAGCGTGGCGATCCTGGTGATCGGTGTCGGGATGTTCGGACCCGAGGATCACGCCATGGCGATGACGCTCACCTCGAACTCGCTGATCGGTCTGGCGTTCGGCGGCTCGCTGATCTCGGTGTTCGCGCGTCTCGGTGGCGGCATCTTCACCAAGGCGGCGGACGTCGGGGCCGACCTCGTCGGCAAGGTCGAGGCGAACATCCCCGAGGACGATCCGCGCAACCCCGCCGTGATCGCGGACAACGTCGGTGACAACGTCGGCGACTGCGCGGGTATGGCGGCCGACCTCTTCGAGACCTACGGGGTGACGGCTGCGGCAGTGATGCTGCTCGCCCACATCATCTTCCCGGCGAGCGACTCCCTGTTCTTCTACCCGCTGCTCGTCGGAACCGCGGGCATCCTCGGGTCGCTCGTCGCGCTGCCGTTCGTGACGATTCCCGAGCCGTCGGCCGGCCAGCAGCCCGCCGTCATGCAGGCGATGTACCGCGGCCTCGGCATCGCGGCCACCGTGATGATCGGACTCCTCTTCGTCCTCACCCTCTTCGTGAACGTGCCGGGAGTCGACAGCACCGGCCACGAGCTCGGCCGGATCTCCGTCTGGCTCTGCACCGCGATCGGCTGCGGGCTCACCGCGGTCATGCTCTACGTCACGGACATGTACACCGGCGACGGCTCCAAGCACGTCGCGGCGATCGCCGATGCGAGCGAGGGCGGCCACGGCACGAACGTGATCCGCGGACTCGCGGTGGGCATGCAGGCCACGGTCATCCCGGTGATCTCGATCGTCCTGTCGATCGGCATCTGCTACTGGCTGGCCGGCCTGTACGGCATCGGCATCGCCGCCATGGCGATGCTCTCGCTCGCCGGGCTGATCGTCAGCATCGACGCCTACGGGCCGATCACCGACAACGCCGGCGGCATCGCCGAGATGGCCGAGCTCGGCGACCAGGTCCGCAACGTCACCGACCCGCTCGACGCCTTCGGCAACACCACGAAGGCCGTCACCAAGGGCTACGCGATCGCCTCGGCGGGCCTGGCGGCAGTGGTGCTCTTCGCCACCTACATCGAGGATCTGAAGGTGCTCGGTGGCATCGAGGTGAGCTTCGACCTCTCGGACGTGAGCGTGCTGGTCGGACTCTTCATCGGCGCCATGCTGCCCTACGTGTTCGCCTCGTTCGCGATGACCGCCGTCGGCGACGCCGCCAAGGAGGTCGTCACCGAGGTGAGGCGTCAGTTCAAGGAGATCCCGGGCATCATGGAGGGCACGGGCAAGCCGGACTACACCCAGTGCGTCGACATCGTGACCCGCGCAGCGCTGCGCGAGATGGTCGCGCCCGCGCTGATTCCGGTCGCGGTGCCGGTCCTGCTGGTCTTCGCTCCGGGCATCTCGGCCGCGCAGGCCGTGGGCGGCCTGCTGATCGGTTCGATCATCTCGGGCCTGTGTGTCGCCCTGTCGATGACGACCGGCGGCGCGGCCTGGGACAACGCCAAGAAGTTCATCGAGTCCGGTTCGCACGGGGGCAAGGGGTCCGAGGCCCACAAGGCCGCGGTCACCGGCGACACCGTCGGCGACCCCTACAAGGACACCGCCGGCCCTGCCATCAACCCCATGCTGAAGCTGGTGAACATCGTCGCGCTGCTGCTCATTCCGTTCATGAGCTGACGCGCCGCGCGACGCGCCGCACTGCGAATCGGGCCGGCTTCCCGGGTGGGGAGGTCGGCCCGATTCTTTTTCGCCGCCGCCAGCAGCGGCTGGGGGGCCACGGCTATGCTCCGGCCCGTGGACGCCAGCGAGGCCAGCGGGCACCCGCGCGACCGGCTCGGCCGAAGGCTGGGGCCGTTCGACGCGGCGATGCTGGTGGTCGCCTCGGTGATCGGCGCCGGCATCTTCTTCACGCCCGGCCAGGTGGCGGCGCTGCTGCCCGCGCCGGGCTGGATCCTCGCCGCCTGGGCGGTGGGCGGGCTGCTCTCGCTGGCCGGCGCTCTGGCGAACGCCGAACTCGGGGCCATGTACCCCCGCGCCGGCGGCGATTACGTGTACCTCCGGGAGGCCTTCCATCCGGTCGCCGGCTTCCTGGTCGGCTGGATGACGTTCTTCGCCATCTACACGGGCACGATCGCGGCCCTCGCGCTGGCTTTCGCCGAGGGGCTGGCGGCGCGCTTCGGGCTGGGGGACGCCGCGGTGCTGTCGATCGCGGTAGCGATCACCCTCGTCGTGTCCGGGCTCAACTACGTCGGTGTCGAGTGGGGGGCGCGGGCCAACAATCTCGTCTCCGTCGTGAAGATCGGCGCCCTGCTGGCCTTCGTGCTGATCGGTCCCTTCACCGGCATGGGCGACCCGGCGCGGCTCGTCGAGCCGGCGCCCGCGAGCGACGGCGCGATCGGCTGGGTCGACTTCGGCCGGGCCCTCTCGCCCATCCTCTTCAGCTACCTGGGCTGGAACGCCTCGGTGTACGTCGCGAGCGAGATCCGCTCGCCCGGACGCAACGTGCCGCGCTCGTTGTTTCTCGGCCTCGGGATCTGCGCGGGCACGTACCTGCTCGTCAACGCCGTGTATCTCTACGCGCTGCCGATGGAGCGCCTGGCCGGCGCGCCCGATGCGGGCGAGGCCGCGGGGCTGGCGCTCTTCGGTCCGGTGGGGGGCAGATTGGTCGGCGTCTTCGTGCTCGTCTCGGTGCTCGGAACGCTGAACGCGACGGTGCTCGTGGGGCCTCGCATCGCCTACGCGATGGCGCTGGACGGGCTCTTCTTCCGCGGCGTCGATCGCGTTCACGCGGGCTTCCGGACGCCCACCACCGCGATCGTCCTGCAGGCGGGCGTGTCGGTCGGGCTGCTGCTCGTGCTGCGGAGCTTTCCGAGTGCCCTCGACTTCACTGTCTTTGCGATCCTGATCGCCACCTCGGCCGACGTGCTCGCGCTGTACCGCCTGCGGTCGGTGCAGCCGGAGCGGCCGCGGCCCTACCGCGCCTGGGGCCACCCCTGGGTCCCCGGCCTCTATCTGCTGGCCAACGGGGCGATCGGAGTCGCGATGCTGATCGGAAGCCCCTTCGAGTGCGCGGTCAGCACGGCGCTGCTTGCCGCCGGGCTGCCGTTCTACCGCGCCTTCGCGCGCTCACGGCGCCGTGATCCCGGTCCCGATCGGGCTGCTAGGGGCCCGGACGTCGAGTAGACTCCCGGCGTCGGTAGGGGCCATGTTCGACGCGAGCCAAGACAGATCCCAGAGAGCGGCTGGAGCGGAGACGCGGGACCTCGGGGTGCGAACGCCCCGTGGGCCGATCCGTGCTCGGGGGCGCGACGTTCGGCTGACGGCGATCACGACCGCTGCACGCGCGGCGACGCGCGCTCGCTAGCCCACCGTTGCGCGAAGCAAGGCGGCGGTGGGCGAGGTCCAAGGCGCCCGGTCCTGCTGTCCGACCCAGGCGTCCCGACCGGAAGCGGCAGCGCGAGCCCGAGAGCTGGCGCGCGACGCGCCGCGAACCCGAACCGAGGACCCGGCCATGAGCGATTCGACGAATCGGCCCCGACACGACTTCCACAAGCTGAACCGGCTGCCCCCCTACGTGCTGGCGGAGGTCACCGACCTCGCTCGCGCGGCGAGGCGGGCCGGCGAGGACATCATCGACCTGGGCATGGGCAACCCCGACCTGCCCACGCCCGACCACGTCGTCGACAAGATCGCCGAGGCGGCCCGGGACCCGCGCAACCACCGCTACTCGTCGTCGCAGGGCATTCCGAACCTGCGCGCCGGCATCACCGAGTGGTACGCACGCCGCCACGGCGTCGACCTCGACCCGGACCGCGAGGCGATCGCCGTGATCGGTGCGAAGGAGGGCCTGTCGCACTTCGTCCTGATGACGATCGGGCCCGGCGACACCGTGCTCGTGCAGGACCCCGCTTATCCGATCCACCAGTACTCGGTGATCATCGCGGGCGGCGACCTCCGCACCGTTCCGCTCACCCTCGACGGCGACTTCTTCGCGAACCTCGAGCAGGCGATGCAGCGCACCTGGCCCCGGCCGAAGATGCTGATCCTCTCCTTCCCCGCGAACCCGACGACCCACGTCGTCGACCTCGCGTTCTTCGAGAGCGTGGTCGAGTTCGCCCGCGCCCACGACCTGATGGTGCTGCACGACTTCGCGTACGCCGAGATCGCCTTCGACGGCTACCGGCCGCCGAGCATCCTCGAGGTGCCCGGCGCCAAGGACGTCGCGATCGAGTTCGTCTCGCTCTCGAAGAGCCACTCGATGGCGGGCTGGCGGGTCGGCTTCGCGTGCGGCAACCCCGACATGGTGCACGCCCTGCGACGCATCAAGAGCTACCTCGACTACGGAATGCCCCAGGCGATCCAGATCGCGGCCATCACGGCCCTTCGCGGCCCTCAGGACTGCGTGGACCACAACGTCTCCGTCTACGAAGAGCGCCGCGACACGCTGATCGAAGGGCTGGGGCAGGCGGGGGACGGCCAGTGGAAGATCGATCCGCCACTGGCGACGATGTTCGTGTGGGCCCCGCTCCCCGAGCCGTTCGAGTCGCTCGGCTCGCTCGAGTTCTCGAAGCGGCTACTGCGCGAGGCGAAGGTGGCGGTCTCGCCGGGGATCGGCTTCGGCGAGACGGGCGAGGGGTTCGTGCGGTTCGCACTGGTCGAGAACAAACACCGCATCCGCCAGGCGGTGCGCGGCATCCGGCGTTTCCTCAAGGAAGCGCGGGTCTGACGGGTCGGCGGCCGCGGCGCCGACCGGCCGGCTGGCCACGGCGCGGGACGTGAGAAGCCCCGACGGGTTTCGGGAGGACGGGAGAGGCGACATGGGGGCAGGTGAAGGCGCGTCGGTGGGTGTCGGGCTGATCGGTTTCGGGACGATCGGCACCGGCGTGGTGAAGGTGCTCGGCGAGAACGCAGGCGTGATTCGTGAGCGGCTGGGCTTTGCGCTGCGCATGGTGCGGATCGCGGACATCGACACCCGGACCGACCGGGGCGTCGACCTGGAGGCTATCCGCTTCGACGACGACGCCGCGGCGCTGATCGCCGATCCCGAGGTCGACATCGTGATCGAGCTCGTCGGCGGCTACGAGGTCGCGAAGCGTTTCATCCTCGAGGCGATCGCGGCGGGCAAGCACGTGGTCACGGCCAACAAGGCGCTGCTCGCGCTGCACGGCAAGGAGATCTTCGCCGCAGCGGAGGCGGCCGGCGTCGACGTGCTCTTCGAGGCCGCGGTCGGTGGCGGAATCCCCATCCTGCGCTCGCTGCGCGAGGGCCTCGCCGCCAACCACATCGAGCGGGTGGTGGGCATCCTGAACGGGACCACCAACTACGTGCTGACCGAGATGGAGCGCACCGGCGAGCCCTTCGAGGCGGTCTTGAAGCGCGCCCAGGAGCTGGGCTACGCGGAGGCCGACCCGACCTTCGACGTGGACGGCATCGACGCCGCCCACAAGCTGGCGCTCCTCACCGGCATGGCCTTCGGGGCGGAGCTCACCTACAAGGAGATCCCCACCGAAGGCATCCGTCAGATGTCGCCGGTCGACATGGAGATGGCCGCCGAGCTCGGCTTCCGCATCAAGCTGCTCGGCATCGCGCGCTGTCATCGGGACGCGGGCGGCGACGAGCGCATCGAGGCGCGCATCCACCCCGCCATGGTGCCGAACGGCAGCATGTTGGCGAACGTCGACGCGGCGATGAACGCCGTCGAGGTGATCGGCGACGCGGTCGGGCCGACCCTCTACTACGGGGCCGGCGCCGGCGAGATGCCGACCGCCAGCGCCGTGGTCGCGGACCTGATGGAGATCGCCCGGGAGAAGCAGCGGGGCGGCGCGGGCCCGGTCGCGCCGCTCTCCTACCGGCCGGATGCGCTCGTCCCGAAGCCCCTCGTCGCGCTCGGAGAGGTCTGCGGCCGCTCGTACCTGCGTTTCACGGCCGTGGACCGGCCCGGCGTGCTGGCCCAGATCGCCGGAGCGCTCGCCGACGAGGGGGTCGGCATCGAGTCGGTGGTGCAGAAGGCCACCGGCGGGCCGGCCGGGTCGGTGCCGGTCATCGTCGTCACGCATCCCACCGACGACGCTTCCCTGCGGCGGTCGCTGGCTGCGATCGACCGGCTGGACGACGTGACGGCGCCGACTGTGGCGATCCGGATCGAGGAGGACATCTGATGGGCGCCGACAAGCCCCACTACCGGGCCTGGTTCGAGAGCCTCCACGACCCGGCCGAGCGGCATCCGCTCGACGAGATCGTCTACACGGCCCGGGACGGCGGTCTCCTGCGCGTCGCCCACGACATGGACGAGCTCGCAAAGACTTCGGCCGACGAATGGAAGGAGCTGTTCGGCCGCCGCGCCCGCCGTAACGAGTGGCCCTATGGATCGGGTGTCTGGGGCAAGAAGGAGTGGGTGCTGCCCGAGATCGACAACGAGAACATCGTCTCGATGTACGAGGGGCACAGCAACCTCTTCTGGGCCGAGCGCTACGGGCGTGAGGTCGGCCTCGAGGACCTGTGGATCAAGCTCTGCGGCAACTCGCACACCGGCAGCTTCAAGGACCTGGGCATGACGGTGCTGCTGTCGCAGGTGAAACAGATGATCGCGGGCGGCGCTCCGATTCCTGCCGTGGCCTGTGCGTCGACCGGCGACACCTCCGCGGCGCTCTCCGCCTACGCGGCGGCCGCGGGCGTTCCGGCCGTGGTATTCCTGCCTCGGGGCAAGATCTCGCTCGCCCAGCTGATCCAGCCCGTCGCGAACGG
Source organism: uncultured Spirochaetaceae bacterium (assembly GCA_964515335.1). Taxonomy (GTDB): domain Bacteria; phylum Myxococcota_A; class UBA9160; order UBA9160; family UBA4427; genus TMED88. The sequence continues at coordinate 77,952 of CAZETS010000002.1, read as the reverse complement.
CGCGATCGTATTCGCGCTCGACACGGACTTCGACGGCTGCATGGAGATCGTCAAGCAGGTCGCCGCGAAGGACGGGGTCTATCTCGCGAACTCGATGAACAGTCTGCGCATCGAGGGCCAGAAGACGGTCGGCATCGAGATCGTGCAGCAGTTCGACTGGGAGGTGCCCGAGTGGATCGTGATCCCGGGCGGCAACCTCGGAAACGTGTCGGCGCTGGCGGCGGGACTCGACATGCTGATCGAGCTGGGGCTGATCCACAAGCGGCCGCGGATCTGCGTCGGTCAGGCGGAATCGGCCAATCCGCTCTACCTCTCGTACCAGAAGGACTTCGAGGTCTTCGAGCCGGTCGCGGCCCGGCCCACGGTCGCCTCGGCGATCCAGATCGGCAGCCCGGTCTCCTGGGAGAAGGCCGTCGACGCACTGCGGCGCTACGACGGCGTGGTCGAGCAGGCCAGCGAGAGCGAGATCGTCGAGGCCTGCGCGGCGGCGGACCGGACGGGGCTCTTCAACTGCCCGCACACCGGAGTGGCCCTCGTCGCCATGCGCAAGCTCGCCGCACGCGGCCTGATCCGCCCGAGCGAGCGGGTCGTGGTGATCTCGACCGCCCACGGACTGAAGTTCACCGACGTGAAGCTCGACTACCACCGCATGGAACTCGACGGCATGGTGTCCGCCGATCCGAATCCGCCGATCGAGCTGCCGGCCCGCTACGAGGACGTGCGCGACCGGATGCTGCGCGAGATCGACCTGCGGTTCTCCGGCTGAGAACGAGGGTCGGCGCTCGGGATCGGCTGGCTGGTGAACCGGCGGCGCCCGGGCGGGGTCGGGGAGTGTGTCGTGACCGGGCGGGGCACACCGCTGCGTCGCGCCGAAATAGAGGAGAACCGATTGATCGCGTCGCTCATCGCGACCGGGCTGGCGAGTCTGGCCGTCGCGCAGGCCGGAAACGGCTGGCAGGCCACCATCGACCAGGTCGCTCCGGCGGTGGTGGTCATCAAGGTCAGCGCGCCGCGCGCCTTCGACGGCGTGCAGGCCGGCGACGCGGTGGCGACCGGCTTCGTGGTGGATGCCGAGCGTGGCCTGATCCTCACGAACCGTCACGTGGTCACGGCCGGACCGGTGACCGCCCAGGCCGTCTTCCTGAACAACGAGGAGGTCGATATCCGCGCGGTCTATCGCGACCCCGTTCACGACTTCGGGCTGTACCGCTTCGATCCGGAGGACGTCCGGTTCATGGAGGTGCCCGAGCTCGAGCTCGCGCCCGAGCGGGTCGGCGTGGGCCTCGAGGTGCGCGTGATCGGCAACGACGCCGGCGAGAAGCTCTCGATCCTGGCGGGCACGATTGCCCGGCTCGACCGCGCCGCCCCCGACTACGGCAGCTCGGGCTTCAACGACTTCAACACGTTCTACATCCAGGCCGCGTCGGGCACGTCGGGGGGCTCGTCGGGCTCGCCGGTGATCGACATCGAGGGCCGCGTCGTGGCTCTCAACGCCGGCGGCAAGCGCCTGGCGGCGTCCAGCTTCTTCCTGCCGCTCGACCGGGTGAATCGCGCGCTGCAGGCCCTGCGCGAGGGGGAGACCCCGACGCGCGGCACCTTGCAGGCGGTGTTCGTCCACGAGCCCTACGACGAGCTGCGTCGCCTCGGTCTGCGCCGGGAGACCGAGGCCCGGGTGCGGCGGGACTTTCCCGACGGCACGGGGATGATCGTGGTGCGCGAAATCGTGCCGGGGGGGCCGGCCGACGGCGTCCTCGAGCCGGGTGACGTGATCGTGCGCGTCGACGGCGAGCCCATCGACGCCTTCCTGCCACTCGAGTCGCGCCTCGACGAGAGCGTGGGCGGGTCGGTCACCATCGAGGTCGAGCGCGGCGGTGAGCCGCTCGCCCTCGAGGCGCAGGTCGAGGACCTGCACGCCATCACGCCGTCGGCCTATCTCGAATTCGGGGGGGGCGTGCTGAACCCGCTCTCGTACCACCAGGCGCGCAACCACGGCGTGCCGGTGGCGGGCGTCTTCGTCGCGAACCCGGGCTACGCGCTCTCCCGCTCGGGCCTCCCGCCCGGTGCCGTGATCACCCACGTGAAGGGTGTCGCGACGCCCACCCTGGAGACCTTCGAGAAGGAGGTCGCCGCGTATCCCGACGGCGCGATGCTGCCGCTGCGCTACTGGCTGCTCGACAATCCCCGGGCGCCGGGCATCGTGGTCGTACGCGTCGACCGCCTCTGGTTCTCGATGCAGCGCTGCACGCGCGACGACGCCAGCGGGCTCTGGCCCTGCACGGCGTCGCCGGCGCCACCGGCCGCCGAGCCGCTGCAGCCGGTCACCACGTCGCTGGGCGCCCACGGTGAGAAGGCGGTGCGGGCGATTTCGCCTTCCCTCGTGATGGTGGAGTACGACATCCCGTACCGGCTGGATGGCGTCCACGGCGATCGCTTCCACGGCACGGGTCTGGTCGTCGACGCCGAGCGCGGTCTCGTGGTGGTCGATCGCGAGACGGTTCCGATTGCGCTCGGTGACCTCTCGGTCGTGGTGGGCGGTTCGGTGCGGATACCCGGCGAGGTCGTGTATCTGCATCCCGAGCACAACCTGGCCGTCATCCGCTACGACCCGGCGCTGCTCGGCGATACCCGCGTGCGCTCGGCGCAGCTGCGCGAAGGAGAACTCGAGGAGGGGGATTCCGTCTTCCTGGTGGGACTGTCCTCCGCCGAGCGCGTCGTGTCGCGCGAGACGAAGGTGGCCCGGCGCGAGCCGATCGTGCTTCCCCCCACCCATCCCCCGCGCTTCCAGGAGAGCAACCTCGAGCTGATCATCCTCGACGACGCGACCCCTACGGTGGGAGGCGTGTTGACCGACGATCGCGGCCGGGTGCGCGCGTTCTGGGCGTCGTTCTCGACGGGTTCGGGCAACTCGGTGGATGGCTTCTTCGCGGGCGTGCCGGTGCGGCAGATCCTTCGCATCGTCGAGCCGCTGCGTGCGGGCCGGCCGGTCGGCTGGCGCTCGCTCGACGTGGAGCTCCAGCCGCTGACGCTGGCGGGCGCGCGGGCGCGCGGACTCCCTCCCGAGCAGGCGACTCGCCTCGAACGGCACGATCCGAAGGGGCGGCGGGTGCTGGCGGTGTACAGCGTCACGGCGGGAGGGCCGTCCGACGGCCTGCTGAGGCCCGGCGATCTGCTGATATCGATCGACGGCCGGCCGGTCTCCCGCTTCCACGAGATCGAGGAGGCCAGCGTCGGCGAGCGGGTCGCGCTGCGCATCCTGCGCGACGGAAAGGAAGCCGACGTGGTGGTGCCCACCGCGCCGCTCGACGGCGTCGGCACCGACCGGGCGCTGATCTGGGCCGGCACGCTGCTGCAGCGGCCGCCGCGCGCGGTGGCGAGACAACAGCAGCTGCCGCGAGAGGGCGTCTACGTGGCGCGCTACTGGTTCGGCTCGCCGGCCGATCGCTACGGGCTGGAGGCCACCCTGCGCATCCTGGAGGTCGACGGCACGCCCACGCCGGACCTCGGTGCCTTCCTCGCCGCCGTGCAGGGAAAGCCCGATCGCGGTTCGGTGCGTCTCGAGGTCGCGGATCTCGAGGGGCGCGTCTCGGTGGTGACCCTCGAGCTCGACCTCGGCTACTGGCCCACCTACGAGCTGATCCGCGGCGAAGACGGCTGGGTGCGCGAGCGGCTCTGACGGCACAGGCTCCTAGACGAGCCGGTCGAGGAGCAGTGTCGCGATGCCGAGGAACGAGGCGAAGCCGAGTGCGTCGGTGAAGAACAGCACGAACACGCCGGCTCCGACGGCCGGATCCTGCCCCATCGCCTTCAGGAGCAGGGGCACCGCGGCCCCCAGCACGCTGGCGACGGTGAGCGTGATCATCATGGCGAACAGCAGCACCACGCCCATGTACGGGTTGCCCTGCCAGAGCGTCGCCATGCCGCCCGCCAGCAGGCCGGCCGCGATCCCGATCACCATGCCGACCGCCATCTCCTTGCCGACCGCGCGCAGGCCGCTCGAGAACTCGATCTCGCCGAGCGCGATCGCGCGCGTGATGACCGTCAGCGTCTGGACGCCGCCGTTGCCGCCGACGCCGGCGACCACCGGCAGGAAGACCGCCAGGCTCACCAGCTGGTCGAGGGTGCGCTCGAACAGTCCAACGACCGCCGCCGCGGTGAACGCGGTGCCCAGGTTGAGGAGCATCCACGGCAGACGCTTGCGGATCGACACGCGCGCCGACGTGAAGACCCGGTCCTCCTCGGAGAGGCCCGCGAGGTGGTAGATGTCCTCGGTGGCCTCCTCGGTGATCACGTCGATCACGTCGTCCACGGTGATGATGCCGAGCAGCCGGCCGTCGGCGTCGGTGACCGGCACTGCTAGCAGGTCGTAGCGCGCGACGAGCTGCGCGACCTCTTCCTGATCGGCCTCGGGTGGCACGCTGATGGACTCGCCGGCGATCAACTCCGCGACGGGGGTGTCGGGCGGCGCGGCAACGAGGCGTCGGATCGGCACGACCCCGAGCAGGTGGCGCTCGTCGTCCACCACGTAGAGGTAGAGGATCGCGTCCTCGCGGCCACCGCCGCCGGTGGCACGGATCGAGTCGATCGCCTCCTGGGCCGACATCTTCTCGTCGAGCGCCAGGAACCTCGTCGTCATCACGCGGCCGGCGCTGTCCGGCGGATACAGGCCGGCGTGCCGCAGCTCGTCGCGCCGGTGGCGCGGCAGCAGATCCTGCACGGTCTCGCGCCGATCCTCGGGCACGTACTCGACGAGCTGCGAGAGGTCGTCGATCTCGAGACGCGCGAGCACCTCGGCCAGGCGCTGGTCGGTGATCGCGTCGAAGATCTGCGGCAGCAGCTCGTGGGGCAGCTCGCGCAGCAGGGTGGCGGCGCGGTGCTGGTTGAAGAGCAGGTCGATGACGGTGCGGATCTCGTCGGGCGTCAGGTCGGCGAGCAGGGGGCCGAGGTCCGCCGGATGGACCCGGGCCAGCAGCCGCTCGGCGCGGCCGTGGACACCGCTGGCAAGCAGGCGTCGGATGATTCGGCTGGTTACGACCGGCGTCGCCATACAGCCACTCTTCGTGCGCAATGTGCCCGGACAGGAGGCGCGACGAGCGCCGACCCGAGGGCTCTGCGAGTACGGGGGTGAGGGGGGCGCCGGGTGCCCGGATCGGGTCCAGCGGCCGGCCTTCACGGGCGACCATTCGGTAACCCAGATCGGGGGGATTCTCTACTCCCGGCGGTCGGATGGCGCTAGCGCCCGCTTCCGGGGGCCAAGCCCCTCGGCGAAGCGCCCGCGGATTTTTCGGTCGTGACTGTAAAGAACTGCCGCCCCGTGCCGATGAAAGGAGTGCGGAGAGAACGGCGAGGCGAGAGGAAGGGGGAGGGGTATGGCACGGACGAGGCTTCGAGGGATCGAGCTGGCAGGAACGCGGTTGGCCGTGGAGGCGCCGCCCGGTTTCGACTGGGACTGGCCCGAGTCCGGGCTCGCCCGGCACGCCTGTGCGCCGCTCGATCCCGACGTTCATGTCGGCGTAACGATCGGCCGCGTGGCTCCGCCCGACTGGGACCCGATCACCTACTCGTTCGAGGGCGGCACCTTCGACGTGGGCTTGGTGGGCGACGAGTGGTGGATGGCGATCCACCGGATCGACCACCGCTTCGAGCGCGTGGCATGCTTCGACCGGTCGTTCTCGGAAGGCGTCGTCACCATCTCGCCCGGCGCCGTGGAAAGCTGTCGCCATCCACTCGACGGGCCGCTGCTCGACCTTCTGCTCATCCATCGCACGATCGGGGCCGGGGGGCTCGTACTCTCGGGTACGGCGATCGTCGATCGGGGTCGCGCGCTCGCCATCCTGTCACCGGAAGACCAGCGCATCGATGCGAGCCGGCCCAGCCTGCGTGCCTGGCTGCGAAAGGACGCCGACGGCGTCGTACAGACACCGGGGACGCGCTTCGTGGTGCGCATGCACGACGGCGTCGCCCGTGTTTACGGACTGCCCGGCAGCTTCGGGCATCCGGAAGCGGCGGTGTCGGGGAGGCTCGACGCCGTTCATCTGCTGTCGCGCACGGAGCGCGTCGAGGTCGATCCGTTGAGCGCGAGCGAAGCGATCCACGCCCTCGTCGAGCATGCCTGCGCGCCGGTCCACGCGCCAGAGATGGCAGAGCAGCTGCTCGACGCCGCGGAGTCGATCGGCGGCGCGGTCCCGGTGCTGCGGCTCGGTGTGCCCGTCGAGCAGCGTGTCGTGCCTTTCGACTGGGGCCAGCGCGAGGCGTCGCTCGGCTTTGCGCGGCCGCACCCCGCCTGAGTCGAAGCGCTCGACGTACATGAGTGTCGGGCGCGCCGAAGCACAGCCATTGTGCCAGGTCCTGCACGCCGGCGCGCGTCGTGCGGTTCGTCTTCTGTAGACACGCGCCCCGTATGTGTACCGATGGGGCGCTACCCCATTCCGGGCACTGCCGCCCCCCGTAGTTCGGGGCAGGCCCGCGGGGTACTGCCCCCATCGTGTTCGTTAGTCGAAGTATTCTTCTGCGAAACACCGCCATCTCTAGGGAAAGGCGTAAACTGAGAGGCGGTGCCGGAGGCCCGGATGGGCGCGGCAAGTCGAGTCCATCGTCGACTCATGGCGGCACGTGGAAGTTGGAGTGGGGATTCTGGGTCATGATGAAGCAGCTCATCGAAGACATCGTGAAGGCTCTGGTCGACCAACCCGGCGAAGTGCAGATCAAGGAAGTGGTCGGCGAGCACGCGCACGTGCTCGAGCTCAGGGTTGCGAAGGAAGACCTCGGCAAGGTGATCGGCAAGGGGGGGGCGCACGCATCGGCGATCAGAACGCTGATGGCAGCGGCCAGCGGCAAGGAGAAGAAGCGCTACATCCTCGAGATCATCGAGTACTGATCCAGCACCCTGGGCGGCTCGCTCCGGCGAGTCGGCGCCGACAGCGGTGCGAGCGCGACACCCGGGCCCCGAACCGGGGCTGAGCTAGCCCTTGGCGCCCCGTTTGCCGACGCGGCGCCGGCCCGGATTCGAATCACGAAGTCGAAAGTCCCGTTTTCGATTTCGTGACCCGGCGGGCCGGGACACCCGCTGCGGGTCCGACCCGGCCCCGTCTTGGCAGGGCTTTTCGGTCGGAGTTGCACGTCCGTGGGTGGGCACGGAGCTTGCGAACCCGGTATTCGGGTCGAGTTGCTCGGATGTTCGACCGATGGCAGTGGAATCGGCACGGCGGACGATCGCCTCGGGCGAGTCGACGCCTGATGGGCCAGGCGACCGGACGGCGGCGGCCGTCGCGAGCGGCGACGCGGTAGACGAGCAGGGGAAGGCTGGATGAGTGCGACATGGGGCGATGGAGCGAGCGACGAGGGTTCGGCGCGCGAGACGTTCGAGCGCGGTCGGGCGCTCTTCGAAGGCGGTGATCCGGAGGCTGCGCTGCCGGTTCTGCAGATCGCGTACGCGGCTGAGGGCAACGACTCGCGGGTGCGCTCCTACTACGGCCTCTGCCTGGGGCTCGTCGATCGGCGCTTCGAGGAGGCGGTCGAACTGTGTCAGTCGGCCGTCAAGCAGGAGTTCTTCAACCCCGACCTGTACTTCAACCTGGCGCGGCTGCACTTCGGCTTCGGCTTCAAGTCGGAGGGTGTGCGCTTCCTGAGACGTGGCCTGATGATCGATCCCTCACACGAAGGGATCCTTCGTAGCCTGCGCGAGGTGGGTGATCGCGCAACGCCGGTTCTCGGATTCCTGCCGCGACGCCATCCCGTCAACCGGTGGCTGGGAGCGGTACGGCACAGCGTCGTCACGTTCCGCCCGCTTCCCTGGGTGAGCTGACCCCGCGGGAGTAGCGCTTTCGGCGGGGGATCCGGCTGGCGCGATGCAGCCGGGCGCCTTGACGCCGACGTGGCGAGTCACTATTCCTACTGCCCGCTCGCGGGCTGTCTGCCCCGGGTAGCACCGAATCGGGCGCGCACTCGCCGCCCATCGAGTGCAGGTCCGATTCGGGGCCTGCACGGCTCCGATCGCGAGCCACATCGCGAATCGCAGCCTCAGGGGTCGATCACGTGGGCAGCGTCATCAAGAAGCGCCGCAAGAAGATGCGCAAGCACAAGCAGCGCAAGCTTCTGAAGCGCCAGCGTCACAAGAAGTAGGGCCCCGGCTCCTACCTCCACGCGCCCGGCTACGCGGCCAGGTGCGCGACTGCGAGCGGCCAGCGCGACCAGCGTTCGGTCCCCGTCGCGCTGATTTCGCCTCTTTGGAAGGGCTGGACGGGCGCACCGGCGGCGTGTGCCGGCGTGTGTCCGGCGTGGTCCCGTGTTGATCCACGGCCCCTGAGAGCGGCCCACGCGAGCGGTCGAGGTGCGCTGACGCCGGGATCGCACGGTGCCGGTTCGGCCGAGAGGTTGATCGCCGCGTGGTCTCGCACAGGTCGCTCGTGCGGCCTTCTTCGCTCCTTGCAGCGTGTCCGGACCCGTAATTCACCGCCGATTCGTCTCGCAGATCGCAATTTTGTCACCCATCGTATTGTTTTTTTTGCTGAATTCCTTGACGCCGCCGAAATTTCGGTGTTAGGGTCACCCGCAACAAACGCTGTAGGGGTGTGGTTTGTGATGAGAAGGTGGTCGACGAAGGGTGTGATCGCCTTCAAGTCGCGGAGCGCAGGCACCGATAGGTGCCCCGGTACACGGTTACGCAACTCATCGTGAACCTGAGCGAATGTGAGCGTGATCGTGTCGCTCGAGCGTTGTTCAACCAAGGGGGGTGACCCACAAATGGCAGCTCGTAAGAAGGCAACACGCAAGAAGGCGGCAAAGCGCAAGGCCACGCGCCGCAAGAAGGCCGCGCGCAAGAAGGCTGGCAAGAAGAAGGCCACGCGCCGCAAGAAGGCTGGCAAGAAGAAGGCCAGCAAGAAGAAGGCGACCCGCCGCAAGAAGGCCGCCCGTAAGAAGGCGACCCGAAAGAAGAAGGCGACCCGAAAGAAGAAGGCGACCCGTCGCAAGAAGGCCGCCCGCAAGAAGGCGACCCGGAAGAAGAAGGCTGCACGCCGCAAGAAGGCCACCCGCCGGCGCAAGTAGTTCCATTTCGCCGATGGGAGCCTTCCGAGGTTGGAAGGCCGATAGGACCCCGGCCGGCATATGTCGGCCGGGGTTTCCTTCTTTCGGGCGCTGAATTATCGTGCGGCGCCCCGGCACTCCGGACAGGGGAGTGCCCGACGCCGGACCGACACTGCGCCAGCCCCCGGGGGTGCTGGACCAGTCGGGTCGAGCCCACCAGGTCGGCGTCATCGACTGCGAGAGGATCCGCCCATGGCCCGCATTACGATCGAGGACTGCATCGAGGAGGTGCCCAACCGCTTCCAGCTCGTCCAGATGACCGCGATTCGCGCGAAGCAGCTCAAGAAGGGCGCTACCGCTCTCGTCCAGAACGACGAGAACAAGGAGGTGGTGGTGGCTCTGCGAGAGATCGCGGCGGGCAAGGTCGATGCGGACGAGAACGCGGGCGCCGTGCTCGAATCCGAGGAGGTCGTGGAGGCTCTCGCCGACGAGGCCGTCGTCGAGGCGCCGCCGGTCGAGGCGGATTCCACCGAAGCTGGCGAGGCCGGCGAACCGGCGACGGGCGCGAAAGAGCCCAGCAGCGACGCGTAGCAGCGCCGTAGGGCAGGCCGCTCGACGCCGGTAGGACCCGGGCGTTCAGCGGTGGATCGGGATCTCGATCGTGGCCCGGGTGCCGTGCCCGGCTTCGCTGCGGATCGTGCAGCTGCCCTCGAGCAGGCCCACCAGGTCGCGGGCCAGCGAGAGGCCGAGGCCGGCGCCGCGGTAGCGGGCCGAGGCCTGGTGGTCGACCTGGAAGAACTCGTCGAAGATGTACTCCTGGTCGTCGGGGCAGATCCCGATGCCGGTGTCTTCGATCGAGCAGCGGAGCCAGCCGTCCGCGACCGCGACTGAGATCGTGATGCGGCCCTGGGTGGTGAACTTCGCGGCGTTGTCGAGCAGCAGGAAGAGCGCCTGATTGAGCTTCGTGAGGTCGCTCTTGATCCGCGGGCAGGGCTCGGGGAGCTGCTTCTCGATCTCGACGGGCTTGTCGGCCAGGGTGTCCTGGACGCTGAAGATTGCCTCGTCGATCACTTCGCCGATGTTCAGCTCCTGGATCTGTACGGGCAGCTCGCCCTGCTTGATGCGCCAGAGGTCGAGGATGTTCTGCAGGGTGCGTTGGTAGACGGTGCCCTCGTCGAGGGCCCGGCGCAGGCTCTGCCGGGCGCCGTCGGAGAGGTTCTCGTTCTCGCCGGCGAGCACAGAGACGATCGCTTCGATGATGCCGTTGAGCGGCGTCCGCAGCTCGCGCGACATCTTCTCGATGAAGTCGCTCTTGATCTTCTCGATCTGGCCGAGCTTCTCGCTGCTTCGCATCAGCTCGATGTCCTGCTCGAAGAGCTTCTCGGAGAGCTTCAGCAGTTCGTCACCGGCTTCGCTCGCGGGTGCATCGCTGTCCATCAACCGCTTCTCGAGCGCGGCGGTCTCGCGGACGAGCCGGGCGTGGTCGATCTGCATGGCGGTCGACACGGCGAGGGCGACGAGGCCCTCGTCGGCGTCCGAAGAGGTCGGCCCGGGCGTGCCCACGACGAGGGCGCCGTGGCAGCGGCCCGCGACCTCGAGCGGGTGAAGGGTGACGCCGGCGGCGGCCCGCGGCCCCATCCCGGTGGGGCCGGGGGCGGTCTGCCGACGCGCCCCCTCGATGCAGTCCGTGACGGCGGATCGTAGATCGCTGGCGGCGCGGCGGGCGTCCTCGAGCGACGTGAAGCCAGCCGCAGAACGCAGCCGCGGTACGGCGTCCTCGCCGTCGGCCGGCAGTGCGGCGAAGAGCAGGGCGGCCCCGCCGCCCGCGATCTCGGCAGCCCGGGACGCGGCTTCGCGCAGGGACCGGCTCAGGACGTGGATCGGAGCGGCCGCGGCCATCGGAGTGTCGGGCATCCTCTAGAACCGGCCGTCGGGCTCGATCTCGAAGGGCACCTCGGGCTTCTGGTCGACGTCGGCGACCTCGGAGAAGTCTCCCTCCATCTCGAGCTTGATCTGGAAGTCGGTGGGATTCGACGCCGCGTTCAGCGCGGTCCGCACCGAGATCTTGTTGGCGCGCAGCAGGTCGAGCAGGTGCTGGTCGAAGGTCTGCATCTTCTCGGCGCGCCCGCGGGCGATCAGGTCGGTGATCTCGTGGGTGCGCGCCGGGTCCTTGATGCACTCCTGGATGGACCGGGTCGAGCGCATCACCTCGACGGCCGGCACGCGGCCGTTCTCCTTCTTGTTGACCAGCAGCCGCAGTGAGACGATGGCGTGGAGGTTCTCCGCCAGCCGCGTCCGGACGGTCAGCTGCTCCTCGGTCGGGAAGAACGAGACGAGCCGCCCGATCGTCGAGGCCACGTCCGAAGTGTGGATCGTCGAGAAGACGAGGTGGCCGGTTTCCGCCGCCTTGAGCGAGGTGTCGACGGTCTCGAGGTCGCGCATCTCGCCGACCATGATGACGTCCGGATCCTGGCGCAGCGCTGCGCGCAGGGCGTCGGGAAACGAGTGGGTGTCGGTGCCGATCTCACGCTGGGTGATGATCGCCCTGGCGGGGGAGAATACGAACTCGATCGGGTCCTCGACGGTGACGATCTTGCACTTCCGGCTCGTGTTGATCTCGTTGAGCATGGTCGCCAGCGTGGTGGACTTCCCCATGCCGGTGGCGCCCGTCACGAGCACGTAGCCGCGCCGGAGCCCGGCGATGTCCTGCAGCACGCCCGGCAGGTTCAGCTCGGCCATGCTGTCGATCTGGGGCGGGATGATGCGCAGGACGACGTTGTAGTTGCGTCGCTGGCGCGAGATGTTGACGCGGAAGCGGCCCTCGCCCGGCAGCTCGAAGGCCAGGTCGCGCTCGTTCCAGTCGAAGGCCTGGCTGCCCGGGTCCTGTTCGCAGAGCAGCTGGACGATCTGCTCGGTGTCCTCGGGGGTCAGGACCTTGTAGCGAAGCTCGACGAGTTCGCCGTGGAAGCGGTAGAGCGGCAGGTAGTCGACCTGGAAGTGGATGTCCGAAGCACCCTTCTCGAGGCCCAACCTGAGAAGGCGGTACAGCTTGTCGCGTTCCATCGCCGGACATCCCTCCCCGACAACCGGGCCGATCCCGGCCGAGGCGAACGCCAGACGTATCGGCGGGCCGCCAGCGCCCTTGAAGCGTATTCCGTCGCTTCGGCGGTCGGGGGCTCCCGTTGCCGGTGGCCGGCAATTGCCGGTCGAGCGCAATCGCTCCGCTATGCTTGCGCCTCGGCGCTTGCTCCGCGTCTGCAGGTCGCGCTGCCCCTGGCGGGAAGACGACGGCGGGGGACTGGGAGAGCACTTGGGTCGCGCACTCGTGTCGGCTGAACGGCTGCTTGCAGCGGGCTCCCGCCCGCTGGCACGGCTCGGGCTCGCGCTGGCCGTGGCCTTCGCGTCGGCTCACACCGCCGCCCACGCCGAGGAGGCGGCCGGCAGCGGTCTCGGCGTGACCGGTGAGGCCGACGAGTCGGCGCCGGTCCCGGTGCCGCCCGACGAGCCCAGCCGGACCGTCGAGCTCGACCGCCTGCTGCAGCTGCCGTCGTCCCTGGAGTTCCAGCGGCAGAAGCGCAACGGCGTCAGCTCGGATGTCTGGCACGCCCGCTTCCGGGACTCGTTCGACGAGATCCTGGAGATCGAGCAGGCCATCGAGGCCACCAAGCAGGAGCTCGACGAGATGGCCGGGACGGGCGGAGGGTCGCAGTGGCAGATGGCCCCTCCGGGCTCCTCGAACACCGAGGTCACCCCGCTGAGCTTCAAGCTGCGCGAGCAGCTGCGTGAGCAGCGCGAGCAGCTCGAGGAGGCCCGTCAGAGGCACCGCGACCTGGTCATCCAGGCCGATCTGGCCGACGTCCCCGAGGAGTGGCGCCGGACCGACTGAGGCCGGCCAGGGGCGCCTGGGGGCCCCGGGGCAGCGAATCGATGCGTTTGCGCCCCCCGGGCCCGCCGCTACACTGCGCGCGCCCCAGGCAGGAGAGCGCCCGCATGACACCGCCCGACCCGTCGGACGAGCACGGCCACGACGACCTCGAGGAGGGCCCCGGCATCAACGGGGATCTCGCATCCTGGCTCTACGTGCTGGGCGGCATCCCGATGATGGCGCTCTTCTTCGTGGTGATGTTCGGGCTGATCGGCAGCTGCGACGCCCAGAACATCCTGCTGCACGGCTGATCGCACGCCGCCGGCCGGCTTTTCGGCCCCCGGGCCGGGGACATCGCCCGGGTAGTTGCTCCCCGCTCGTGCGTCCAGGGCCGGAGGCGTCCGTCTCTACTCGGCTCTCGGGCTCAATCCGCCGCGACGCGCGTCCGATGCAGCGGGGGTATGCGGACCCGTCACGCCTCCCGCCTCTCGGCTCTTGCCGCGGCCTTCGTCGTCTTCGTGCTCGGCCTCGGCTGCGCGGCGTTCGGCGGCGTCCCGGAGCGCTACGCGTACTTCTCTGCGCCGGCGCTCGACGACGCCTGGTCGCCAAAGATCGCCGGCTGGCAGCGACGTGAGGTGCGAGACCAGGGCGTACTGGTGCCGGTCGCGGTTCCGGCGGTCTCCGAAGCGCCGAGTGATGCGGTGCCCGCAGCATCGGCCTCCCCCGGTGGGGAGCTGCGCGACAAGTACTTCAGCTTCCGCGCCGAGCGAAAGCGTGCACTCGCCCGTGAGGTGGCCGACTGGATCCAGTCCCAGGCCCGCGAGCACTACGTGGCCGACGGCACGATCGATCATTGGGCGACCCTCGAAGAGACCCTGTCGGGCGACGGCGACGACTGCGACGGACTCGAGCTGCTCACCTTCCACGCGCTGCGCGACCTCGGCTTCGATGCCAAGGAGGTCTACCGGGCCATCGTGTACCGCCCGTCGGACGGACAGCACCACATGGTGACTCTCTGGTTCGAGCAGCCGGACGATCCCTGGGTGATCGACCCCACCGGCGCCATGACCCACGGCATGCCGCGCATGTCTGCGCTGCCGAGCTGGGTTCCCATCAAGGTCTTCAGCGACACCGTCGAATACACGGTGCTTCCCTACGATCCGCGCTCGACGACCTCGCTGGCCGCCAACGAGTAGCGGGAGCGCGCTCGCCGCGTTGACGCAGAGCGCGACGCCTCCGATACTCGCGGCCCGATGCGCGCGACCCGCTACGCAGAGAGGCCCGGATCGGGCCGCCCGGGTCTTCGGGCCGTCTTCGCGTGCGTGCTCGCCGGGCTTGCCCTCGTGGCCTGCTCGGCCGAGGAGCCGGCGGGCGATCGCTTTCGGGTCGCGCTGCTGACGCCCGGCTCGATCGCCGACGGCGGCTGGAACGCGGGCGCCTGGGCGGGTCTCGAGCGCATCCGTGACGAGCTCGGCGCGGAGATCTCCCACGTCGAGACGCGCACCCCGGCCGAGTTCGAGGAGAGCTTTCGCGACTACGCGAGTCGCGGCTACGACCTGGTCTTCGGACATGGCTTCGAGTACCAGGACGCCGCCGCGACGGTGGGCGCCGAGTATCCGGAGACCGTCTTCATCACGACCTCCGGCAGCACGGTTCGCGAGAACGTCGCCCCGATGGTCTTCGAGCTCGAGCAGGCCACCTATCTGTGTGGCTACCTGGCGGGTCGAATGAGCACGAGCGGCAAGCTCGGCATGATCGGCGGCATCGAGCTGCCCTCGATCCGCAGCACCTTCCGGGCCTTCCGGGCCGGCGCCGAGGCGGCGAGACCCGGGGTCGAGGTGCGCGAAGTCTTCATCGGCAACTTCGACGACACCGCCGCCGCTCGCGAGGCCGCCCTGGCGCTGCTCGAGGAGCGGGCCGACTTCCTGATCCACCAGGCCAACGAGGCGGGACGCGGCGTCTTCCAGGCGGTCGGCGAACGCGCGGCCGCGGGCACGCCCGCCTACGCGTTCGGGACCAACAGCAACCAGAACGGCATGGCGCCCGAGGTGGTGATTGCGTCGGCCACGCTCGACATCCCCGGCGCTCTCGTCGAGGTGGCGCGTCGCGTGCACGACGGGCGCTTCGTCGCCGAGCCGCTGCGGTTGGGCATGGCCCAGGACATCGTGCGTCTCGAGCCCAACGAGGCGCTCGCCTCGCGGATTCCCGAGGCGGTGGATGCCGAGCTGAAGGCCCGCGAAGCCGAGATCCGCGACGGCTCCCTCGTCGTGCCGCGAGGCGACTTCTAGCCTCGGCGCTCGGGGCGGCTCGTTCGCCCGGAGGGAGTGGGAGCGACCATGCGGACGCGAAGGCGGCGGGGTTCTTGACCGGGCAGGGCGAGCAGGACTCCGCGCCGGTCGTCCTCGAGGCGATCGACAAGGCCTTCGTGCCCGGGCGGCCAGTGCTGCGCGGCGTCGATCTGTCGGTGGCGCCGCGCGAGATCCACGCGCTGCTCGGCGAGAACGGTGCGGGCAAGTCGACGCTGATGAACGTGCTGATCGGTCTGGTGCGGCCCGACGCCGGGCGCCTGCGGCTCGGCGGCGAAGCGGTCGACCTCTCGCGCTTCGGTCCGGCGGCCGCGGCGGCGGCGGGCATCGCGATGGTCCACCAGCACTCGACGCTGGTCGGTGCGATGACGGTCGAGGAGAATCTCCGCTTCGGCGATCCGCGGGGCGGCGCGGGCTTCGATCCGCGGGCCGCGTCGGCGCGGCTGCGTGCACTCTGCGAGCGCTACGGGCTCGAGGTGCCCACGCGCGCACGGGTCGACGAGCTGTCGGTGGGCCAGCGGCAGCGCGCCGAAATCGTACGCGCCCTCGATCGCGGCGCCGGGCTGCTGATCCTCGACGAGCCGACCGCCGCGCTGACGCCGGGCGAGACCGAGGAGCTCTTTCCGGCCCTGCGACGGCTGCGCGACGAGGGCTGCGGCGTGATCTTCATCTCGCACAAGCTCGACGAGGTGGAGGCGCTGGCGGATCGTGTGAGTGTGCTCCGCCGCGGCGAGCGGGTGGCGACGCTGCCGGCGCGGGATCTCGATGCGCGGGAGCTCGGCCGGCTGATGCTCGGTCGCGAGGTGCCCGCCGTCGAACGCCCGCAGTCGGTCGGGTCGGCCCGAGCCGCAGCGCTTCTGGCTCTGAAAGGTGTCAGCTCGCGCGGACTGCGCGATGGCAGCGCGCTGCGCGAGCTCGACCTGGCCGTGCGGGGCGGCGAGATCGTCGGCATCGCGGGCATCGACGGCAACGGTCAGCGCGAGCTCGAGGAGGTGCTGGCGGGCGTGCGCCCACTCGAATCCGGTGAGGTGGAGGTCGCTGGCGTGCCGGTAGAGCCGGGGGTGGCGGCGCTTCGCGGCGCGGGGGCCGCGCACGTGTCCGGCGACCGCGAGCGCGCTGGGTTGGTGGCCGGCTTCCGGCTCTGGGAGAACTGGGTGCTGAAGAGCAGCCGGGACGGGGCGCCGTACTTCCCGGCCGGGCGTCTGGACGCCGCCGCCGCCCGCGCCGCCACCCGCGAGGCGATCGACGCGTTCGACATCACCCCCCACGATCCGGAGGCCGACATCGCGACCCTCTCGGGCGGCAACGCGCAGAAGCTCGCGGTGGCGCGCGAGCTCGCCGAGACGCCGCGGCTGCTGATCGCCGTCAATCCGACCCGCGGACTCGACGTCGGCTCGGCCCGCTTCGTCCACGAGCAACTGCTGGCCGTGCGGGCGCGCGGCGGCGGCGTGTTGCTGATCTCCACCGAGCTCGACGAGGTGATGGCGCTGGCGGACCGCCTGGCGGTGCTCGTCCGCGGCCGTCTGCGCGAGCTGCCGCCCGGCGCGGATCGCGCTCATATCGGGGCGGTCATGCTCGAGGGGGACGCCGCTTGATGCCGGGAGGCGAGCGGGCGCGTGTCGAGACGGCGCTGGCGGACCTCGCCTGGGCGGTCGTGCCCGTGGCGATCGGTGTGGTCGTGGCGGGTGGCAGCGTGGCGCTGCTCGGCTACTCGCCCGTCGAGGCGCTGCGGGCGTTGCTGGCGGGCGCCCTCGGAAGCGGGGCGGCCCTGACCGCGACGCTGCTGAAGGCCACGCCGCTCCTGCTCACGGGCCTCGCCGTCGCGCTCTGCTTTCGCTGCGGGGTGTGGAACATCGGCGCCGAAGGACAGCTCTACGTCGGCGCTCTGCTCGCCACGGTCGTGGCGACCCGGCTCTGGCCCGAAGCGCCGGGCGCCATCGGTGTGCCCGCGCTCCTCCTTGCGAGCGCTCTCGGAGGCGCGCTGTGGGCGGGCATCGCGGGGGCGCTCCGAGCGGGCCGCGGGGTCAGCGAGGTGATCTCGACCATCCTGCTGAACTTCGTCGCCCTGCAGCTCGTCTCGCTCGCCGTGCACGGGTCGCTCCAGGAATCGACCGGCGCGTATCCCCAGTCGGACGCGTTCGCGGCGGGCTTTCGGCTGCCGGCGCTCGGGCGCCTGCACCTCGGCATACCGCTGGCGTTCGGGCTGGCGCTGGCCAGTGGCTATCTGCTCTTCCGCACGGCGATCGGCTTCCGCATGAGGGCGGTCGGGCTCTCTCCGGCCGCAGCCCGCTTCGCGGGCATCGCCCCCGACCGGCAGCTCGTGCTCACACTGGCGGGGGCGGGCGCCCTGGCCGGCGTCGCCGGGGGCATCGAGGTCGCGGGCGTCACCGGGCGTCTCTTCGAGACGCTCTCGCCCGGCTACGGGTACACGGCGATCGCGGTGGCCCTGCTGGCGCGTCTGCATCCGCTGGCGGTGATTCCGTCGGCGCTCTTCTTCGGCGTGCTCGAAGCCGGCGGCGGGGCGATGCAGCGCATCGCCGGTGTGCCGGCGGTCGCCACGGACGTGGTGAAGGGCGTGGTGATCCTGCTGTCGATCGGACTCGCGCTCGGCCGGCGCGCACCCCGCGTGCCGGGCGCAGCGACGCCGGCGGGCGCCAGGGAGGCGGCATAGATGGAGGCGCTCCTCGAGGCGTCGCTGCGGCTCGCGCTGCCGCTCCTGCTCGCCGCGCTCGGCGAGCTGATCGTCGAACGCGCAGGCGTCATCAACATCGGCACCGAGGGCATGATGCTCTGCGGAGCCTTCGCGGGGTTCGCGGTGGGCGTGGCGACCGGATCGGCAGCCCTCGGCGTGGTGGGTGCGGCGCTCGTCGCCGCCGGCGTCGGCGTGCTGTTCGCCTGGTTCACGGTCGGGCGGCGGGCCGATCAGATCGTCGTCGGCACCGCCGTGAACCTGCTCGCCCTCGGGGCCACGGGGCTGCTCGCCCGTGCCCTCTACGGCGGCGCGGTGCCGACGGGGCAGATCCTCGAGCCGCTCGTGGTGCCGCTCCTGTCGGACCTGCCGGTGATCGGCCCGGTGCTCTTCCGACAGAGCGGGCTGGTCTATCTCGCTCTGCTGCTCACGCCCCTGCTGGCCCTGTGGCTGCGGCGCACGCGTCCGGGGCTGCGTCTGCGCGCGGTCGGCGAGTCGGCCCGCGCCGCGGACGCACAGGGCGTGTCGGTGGCGCGAACGCGTTGGCTGGCGGTTGTTTGCGGAGCAGCCCTCGCCGGCGTGGCGGGGTCGTCGCTTTCGCTCCTGCAGTCGAACACGTTCACCGAGGGCATGACGGCCGGGCGCGGATTCATCGCGCTGACGATCGTGATCTTCGGGCGCTGGCGACCGGTCGGCGTGCTCGGCGCAGCGCTCTTCTTCGGCGCGGCGACGGCGCTGCAGCATCGCCTGCAGGCGCGGGGGACGGCGCTTCCCTACCAGCTGACCCTGATGCTTCCCTACCTGCTCACGCTGCTGGTGCTGGCCGTCGCCGCCGGCCGCAGCCTGGCGCCGGGCGACCTCGGCAAGCCCTACGCGCGCGAGTCGCGCTGAAGCGGTGCGGGCGCCGTGGTACCGTGGTGTGGGTGAGAGGGGGTAGCGGTGGGCGGTGTCCGCTTCGTCCGCTCCGGGCGCCAGCTCGGTGCGGCGATCTGCATGGCGTGCGCGTGGCTGTCAGGGGCTTCGGCCGCTGCTCTGGCCGACGAGCTGGAGCGCGACCGCTTCGACACCGTGGTGGTCGATCCGGGGCACGGCGGTGACGACGAGGGCGCCCTCGGCGCGCGCGGGCTCGCCGAGAAGGAACTCGTGCTCGACATCTCCGAGCGGGTCGCCAAGCGCCTGCGCGCGGATGGGCTGAAGGTCGTGCTGACCCGCACGGACGACCGCTTCGTGCCGCTCGAGGTGCGGACGTCGCTCGCCAACGACGCCCGCGGAGACCTGTTCGTGTCGATCCACGCGAACTCGGCGCCGACCCCGGGCCCGAGTGGAATCGAGACCTTCTTCGTGTCCCTCGACGCCAGCGACGAGGCGGCCCGGCGTGTGGCCGATCGTGAGAACGAGGCCTTCCGCGAGGCGTCTCCCACACGGCCGAGCGCCGACCCGCTGGTGGCGCTGCTCGGGGACATGATGGTGAGCGAGCACATGGCCGGCTCGAGCGAGTTCTCGAAGCTCGTGCAGCACGAGCTGTCGGTCGTGCGCGGCGCCGGTACGCGGGGCGTCAAGCAGGCCCCGTTCGTCGTGCTGATGGGCGTGCAGATGCCGGCGGCGCTGATCGAGATCGGCTTCCTCAGCAATCCGGACGACGAGCGCGCCCTGCGCGTCGACGACCACCGCGACGCAATCGCCGGCGCCGTGGCCCGGGCAGTCCTTGCGTTCGGGAAGCGATACGATGCGCGGCGCGGCAACGGCGAGGTGTCGCGGCTGGGCGGCCTCGACCGCGCCGACTCGCCACGGCGCGTGGAGTGAGCGGATGAGAAGTGACGGCAGGGCAGGCGACCAGTTGCGCGACCTCGTGCTCGAGGTCGACTTCATCGACAACCCTCTGGCCTCGGTGTTGTGCTCGATGGGCCGCACCCGCGTGCTCTGCACGGTCTCCGAGGAGCTCGGCGTGCCGCGCTGGCTGAAGGGGCGCGGCGAGGGCTGGGTGACCGCCGAGTATTCGATGCTTCCCGCGTCCACCGACACGCGCAACGACCGCGAGGCCGCCCGCGGCCGGCTCTCCGGGCGCACTATGGAGATCCAGCGGCTGATCGGCCGCAGTCTGCGGGCGGTCGTCGACATGCTGGCCCTCGGCGAGCGCACGCTGTGGATCGACTGCGACGTCCTGCAGGCCGACGGCGGCACGCGCACGGCCTCCATCACCGGCGCCTGGGTGGCGCTCGCCGTGGCGTGTGAGCGGCTGCGGGCGCGCGGCGTGCTCGCCCGCGACCCCCTCGCCGATAGCGTGGCGGCGATCTCCGTGGGCATCGTGGACGGCCAGCCGCGTCTCGACCTGCCCTACGAGGAGGACGCCAGGGCGGAGGTCGACATGAACGTCGTGGCGACCGGCAGCGGTCGCTTCGTCGAGGTGCAGGGCACGGGCGAGGGCGGCACCTTCTCGCGCGAGCAGCTCGCTGAGCTGACCGACCTGGCGCTGCACGGCATCGAGGAGATCACGCGCATCCAGCGCAAGGCAGTCGATGCCGTGGCACCGACCCCGGGCGGATGAGTCCGCCGGGCAGCGGGGAGGGCGCCGCCGCCGAGGCAGGGCCGCGGCTGGTGGTCGGCAGCTCGAATCCCGGCAAGGTGCGCGAGATCTCGGCCCTGCTCGCCGGGTTGCCGGTGCGCGTGTGTGCGCTCTCCGAGTGCGGGCCGGTCGAGCTGCCCGAGGAGGGCGACGACTACGCGGCCAACGCCGCCGCCAAGGCGCGGGCCGTGGCCGCGCAGACCGGGTCGCTGGCAGTCGCGGACGACTCGGGGCTCGAGGTCGACGCGCTCGGCGGGCGCCCCGGACCGCGCTCGGCCCGCTACGGCGGGCCGGACCTCGACGATGCCGGCCGGGTGGCGCGCCTGCTCGAGGAGATCGGCGACCGCCCGGAGGCCGAGCGGGGGGCGCGCTTCGTCTGCCACGCCTCCCTGGCCACGCCGGACGGACGCGTCGAGACCGCCGTCGGCGTCTGCTCCGGGCGGATCCTGGCGGCGCCTCGCGGCGAGGGCGGCTTCGGCTACGACCCCGTCTTCGTGCCCGAAGGCTACGCGTGCTCGATGGCCGAGCTGTCCGCGGACGAGAAGGACCGGATCTCGCATCGCGGGCGCGCCCTGGAGCGCCTCGCCCCGGCGATCCGCGCGGCTCTCGGGCCGGGCGGAGGCGCGTAGCGGGCTCGCCGATGGGCCGGTCCCGCCGCTGCCGGCCGAGCGTTTCGCGGCCGCCGGACGAGCATGATCGGGCCCGGGTGGCCCGTTATGCTCCGCCGCGTCCAGGCAGGGGGAGGCGCTACGCGTGAGTGAGCCCAGCATCGGCCTCGAGCCGCAAGGTCAGTCGAGCGATCGGCTGAGTCTCACCCAGCGCATCGTGATCGGGATGTCGGCGGGCCTCGTGCTGGGCGTCGTCCTGAACATGCTCTTCGCCTTCGGGATGGAGCCGGGCGGGCCGATCGAGCGCGGCGTCCGCGCGGCGCTCGTCGACGGACTCTTCTACGTCGTCGGTGAGATCTTCATCAACAGCCTGAAGCTGCTGGTCGTGCCCCTGGTGTTCGTCTCGCTGGTGTGCGGCTCGGCGTCGCTCGAAGATCTCTCGCGCCTGGGCCGGATCGGCGGCAAGACGCTTGGCCTCTACCTCACGACCACCGCGATCGCGATCACGGTGGCGGTCTCGGTGGCCGGCATGGTGCGCCCGGGGGAGGGGCTCGAGCTGCCGACCGATCTCGAGTTCGTCGGCAGCGAGCCGCCGGGCCTGGCGGAGACGCTGATCAACATCTTCCCGAGCAATCCGATCCGCTCGATGGCGGAAGGCAGCATGCTGCAGATCATCGTCTTCGCGCTGCTGTTCGGCTTTGCGATGACCCTCTCGGGCGAGCCCGGCCGCCGGCTGCTCGCGGTGTTCGGCGACCTCAACAAGGTGGTGCTGCGGCTCGTCACGCTGCTGATGGAACTCGCGCCCTACGGGGTCTTCTGTCTGCTCGCCCGGATCTTCGCCGAGCAGGGTCTGGGCGCGATCGTGCAGCTGGCCAACTACTTCTTCGTGGTCCTCGGCGTGTTGCTCTTCCACGGCCTGGTCGTCTATCCGCTGCTCTTGCGGGGCCTGTCGGGGCTCGATCCGCGGACTTTTCTACGCAAGATGCGCGCGCCGGTCTCCTTCGCGTTCAGCACGGCGAGCAGCAATGCCACCCTGCCGGTCACCCTGGAGACCGCCGAGGGCCGGCTCGGCGTCCACAACAGCATCGCGTCGTTCACCGTCCCGCTCGGCGCCACCATCAACATGGACGGCACGGCCATCATGCAGGGCGTCGCCACGGCCTTCATCGCCCAGGCCTACGGGTTCGACCTGAGCATGGCCCAGTACCTCACCGTCGTCCTGACGGCGACCCTCGCCTCGATCGGCACCGCGGGGGTGCCGGGGGTCGGGCTCATCATGCTCGCCATGGTGCTGCGCCAGGTGGGCCTGCCCGTCGAGGGCATCGCGCTGATCATCGGCGTCGACCGCCTGCTCGACATGGTCCGCACGGCGGTCAACATC
Source organism: uncultured Spirochaetaceae bacterium (assembly GCA_964515335.1). GTDB lineage: Bacteria > Myxococcota_A > UBA9160 > UBA9160 > UBA4427 > TMED88. The sequence goes on along the minus strand of CAZETS010000002.1, from coordinate 55,519 downwards.
ACGGGCGACGCCGCCGTCACCTGCATCGTCGCCCGCGGCGAAGGCCAGCTCGATTCCGAGGTCTACGAGGCCCCGTAACCGGCTCGCTGTTCGCTCCGTATCAGGGGGTAGTCTCCGCAGGATGGCGGCCGGATCCGGCAATCCAGCGACGAACCGCTGGTCCGAGCTGATGGCCGCCGCCCAGGGGGGGGACGCCGAGGCGTATCGCGAGCTGCTCGACGAGGTCATCCCGCTGGTCCGGGGCATGGTGCTCCGCCGGGTCTTCGATCGGACGGCCGCGGAGGATGTGGTGCAGAACGTGCTGCTCTCGATCCACAGGGCGCGACATAGCTATCGACCCGAGCGGCCCTTCAAGCCGTGGCTTTCGGCGGTGACCCGCAACGCCATCATCGACTCGTTTCGCGAGGGCGGTCGGCGACGCGATCGCGAGGTGGAGGTCGAGCTGATCGACGCGTTCGCGTCGCCGGTCGAGGAGGGGCACCCCGACGAGGTGGAGCTGTCCCCTGAGGTCGCCGCCGCCGTGGAGGCGTTGCCCGACAAGCAGCGAGAGGCGGTGCGGCTCGTGCAGATCGAAGGGCTCTCGGTCGCCGAGGCTGCCGAGCGCGCGGGCGTGACGCCCGGGGCACTGAAGGTGCGGGCGCACCGCGGCTACAAGGCGTTGCGCCGATCGCTCGGGGGGATCGGCGAGTGAGCGAGCGAAACGACGAGACCCGGCGCCTGGTGGATCGGCTGGTCGCCGACCTCGCGCCCGTGAAGCGGGTGCCCGCGCTCGGCGTCGCTCTGGCGATCGTGCTGGGCGCCTGGTTGGTGTTCGGCCTGCTGGCCGCCTGGGTGCATCGGCCGCTGCTCGATGTCGCGGGGCAGATCGCCGCCGAGCCGTGGGTCGGTCTCGTCGTGGTCGGCCTCGCGTTGGGGGCACTCGCGGCGACGGTCGCCGCCCTCGCGGGCGTCGTCCCGGGGCGCGAGCCCGTCGAGCGGCGCGCGGCCACGCTCGCCTGGGCGGGCGTCGCACTCGCGACCTCGGTCGGCGCGGTGGCGACCCTGCTCGGCGTGGGGCGCGGGCTGACTGCGCCGTCACACGACGCCGCGTGCTTCGCGCTGGCGGTGACGGTCGGGCTGGGGCCGCTGGCCGCGCTGGTCGCCCTCGAGCGCCGCGGGCTGGTCGCACGTGTCGAGCGGGGCGCCAGGCTCACGCTGTTGGCCGGCTTCGGTCTCGGCGGGCTCGCGGTGCAGCTCGTCTGCCACGAGCCCGGTGCCCGGCACCTGCTCTTTGGCCACGTTCTGGTGCCGACCGTCATGCTGGCGCTCGGCGTGCTGCCCCTCGCGTGGTTGCTGCGGCGCCTCGCGCGTCACGATGGACCGACCGCCTGACCCGCGAGCCTCCCGTCCGGGCTGTCTCCGGCCTCCCGCCTCCCGCCTACCGCCGTCGCAAACCGAGGTGCATCTCCAGCTCCTCGTCCACCTGTCCCAGGTTCTCGGCGTTGAAGCGTACGAGGTTGCGCAGGTGCTCGTACCCGTCGAGGTCCACGGCCGAGAACTGGATCGCGAAGCCGCCCTCGGCGTGGCGCGCCACCTCGCCCTGCGCCTCGATCGACGGTCCCGGAGGAGGGGCCAGGGCGATCCGCACCCGGCAGCGCGAGCCGATGGGCGGGCGCGTCTCGAAGAGCGCGAAGACGCCGTTCATGCTGATGTCGTGGCTGGCTGCGTGGATTTCGCTCCCATCCTCGAAGCGCAGCTCGAGCTGCATCCGGATGTCCGTTCGCACGAACTCCCGGCGATGCGGGTAGGCGGCCCCGTCTGCCGGCCCGCCGCCGGTCATTTGGCAGACGCCATCGACACGGCGACCCGAATGAGCTCGCCCTGGCATTTCGCCTCGAGCCACACGACGGGGCTCACCGGCTTGTAGTGCAGCGAGATCTTCTCGGGCGACAAGACCGTGACGGGCACCGAGATGTCGGTCGCGAAGCCGTCGTCTTCGAGGCGTGTCTTGATGCCGCCCGCGATGATGTTGGCGACCTCGCCGAAGGCGTCCTGAATCTCGTCGTGCTCGAGTTCCTCGGGATCGTCGACGCAGAGCAGGCCCGCCGCCACCAGGCGGCCGGCGAGCAGCGTTCCCTGGATGGTGACGCCTCCCTTCAGATCACCGGCGAAGCCGACGAACGCCGTCAGCTCCGAGTTGGGCATCGGATCGTCGGTCAGAGAGGGCTCGGTGGCCTCGCCGTCCTCGATCTCGAGCATGGTGACGAGGAATTCACCGAGGGCCTGCTGGGCGAAGGCCCCGACGGTGGTAAGCTCGACCGCGGACATGTGTTCTCCCCTCTGTTCTTGCGGGTCTCTTCCATCGCGCTGGATCGGTCGGCGCGACCGGCCACTTGATGGGCAGCATTACTGGTTGTCAGTGGGGCGCGCAGGGGAGTCGAAGTCAGGTTTTCTCGTTGGCTCTCCCGGTCGGGTTCCAGCTGAGGGATCCGGTCAAGAAGGGGCCGACGTCCCCGGGCTCGAGCGGCTCGGTGAAGAGGTGCCCCTGGGCGTAGTCGCAATCCAGCGCCTGCAGCTGGGCGAGCTGTCCCGGCGTCTGGATGCCTTCGGCGACGACGTGAATGTCGAGATGTCTCGCAAGGGTCACGATGGCCTGCACCAGCGCGGCGAGCTGGCGGTTCTCTTCCATGTTCCAGATGAAGCTCTTGTCGATCTTGAGGAGCTCGATCGGAAAACGGTGCAGGAACGCCAGGGACGATTGCCCGGTCCCGAAGTCGTCCATGGCGATCGGAATGCCGAGGGCCTGGATCTTCTCGAGCACCGCCAGGGCGTCGAATCGCTCGTCCATGACCGTGGTCTCGGTGATCTCGAGCTTCAGGGCCCCGGGGGCGATCGCGAACTCGTGCAACAGCTGTTGCAGGTCCGTCAGGAGTTCGGGACGCATGAGCTGGCGCCGCGCGAGATTGACGCTCACGAAGAGGGAATCGAATCCGCGAAGATCGGCTCGCCAGGCCTGGAGCTGCCGGCACGCCTCCCGGAGTGCCCAGCTGCCGATCGGAAGGACGAGGCCGGTCTCCTCGGCCACCTCGAAGAAACGATCGGGCGTGAGGCGGCCGCGGTCGGGGTGGTCCCAGCGCAGCAAGGCCTCGAAGCCGTCGACCTCGCCGGTTCTCAGATTCACCAGCGGCTGGTAGACGAGGCATAGCTCGTCGTTCTCGTGGGCCACACGCAGCTCGGACTCGATACGAAGGCGCTCCATCGCGACGTTGTGCATGTGGCTGTCGAAGACGCAATACCGGGCGCGTCCTCCGGCCTTCGCCTGATAGAGGGCCGAGTCGGCGTCGCGCAGCATGGCGTCCGGGTCCGTGTAGCCCATTTCGCTGGAGACGACGCCGATGCTGGCGGTCGACACGACCTCGTGACCGTGCACCCTGTGCGGCCTGGCGCATGCGTCGAGCAGTTGCTGGGCCGAGCGCTCGGCCTCGGCGAGGTCCGCGGTGCCGTCGAGCATCACGATGAATTCGTCGCCGCCGAAGCGGGCGGCGGTGTCGACCGGGCGAATTTCGTTCTGCAGCCGGCGCGCGATGCCGATCAGCAGGGCGTCGCCGACGGGGTGGCCGAGGCTGTCGTTGACGAGCTTGAATCGATCGAAGTCGAAGAAGAGCAACGCGAAGTGGTAGTTCGGATCACGCTGTGCGCGGGCGAGGGCCTGGCGGATGCGGTCGGCGAGCAGGGTGCGATTGGCCAGCCCGGTGAGCCGGTCGTGCAGCGCCGCCCGTCGCAGGTCGGTCTCGGCGTTCTTCAGCTCGGTGATGTCGGCGAGCGAGCCGGCCAGCCGCGTGGCATGTCGCTGCCCATCCCTGACCGCCGCTGCGCGACACAGCACCCAACGGGTTTCGCCGTCGTCGCGCCGCATCTCCATCTCGATCTCGAGGTGCTCGGTGGCCCCTGCGATGTGGGCGTCGAGCGCGCGCCGGAACTGCGGAAGGTCGCGGGGCAGGATGCGCCGGAACCACTCCTCGGGATCCGCGCGCACCTCCTGGTCCGCGCAGCCGAGCATCTCCTTCCAGTGGTCCGAGTAGTGGATGCACCCGCTGTCGAGGTCCCAGTCCCAGATGGCATCCCGCGACCCGGCCACCGCGAGCGAGAAGCGCTCTTCGCTGCGGCGCAGCTCGGCTTCGGCCGCCCGGCGCTCGCTCTCGGTCGCCCGGTCGCGCTCGCGCAGCAGCCAGCCGGCGATGCCGAATCCGGCGGCGGTGAGCATCGCGGATGCCCAGGCCGTGCCGACCGGGAAGGCGCCGGCCAGCGAGGCGGTTGGGCCGGGGCAGACGGAGACTGCGAGCGGGGCGCAGACACAGACGAGCGCCACCGCGCCAAGCCGGCGCCATCCCCCGGGATCTCTCGGTTTCCGAGCTTGCACGTCAGCCTATTCGGGCGTAGCGCGGCCCGGCTTTTTCGGGTGAACGCCCGACGCGCGGCGCAAAACTGCTGTAGATCGGGCTACCGGAACCCGGGTTCGGCGGCGTCCGTGATTTTCTCCGTCCAGCTCGAGCCGACTACGTGCGATGAATCGAGGGGGAGGTGAGGAGCGAGTGAGTCAGCCGGGCGATGTCAGTCCCGACCCGTCGGCGGTCGCCAGGGCCGCGGTGGCGCGGGTGCGTCAGGTGGCGACGCTGCCCGAGGCGGCTTTGCGCGTCGCCCGGATCGCCGAGGATCCCGAGAGCACCCCGCAGGCACTTTCGGAGGCTTTCGAGGGCGACCCGGCTCTCTGCGCCCAGCTGCTCAAGGTGGCGAACTCGGCCTTCTACGGCATGCGGTCGGAGGTGATCACCGTCGAGCACGCGGCCGTCGTCCTGGGACGTCGCGCGGTACGCAGCGTGGCGCTCGCGGCGAGCCTCGCGCAGATCACTCGAGCCGAGAGCATCCACGACCGCTTCTTGCCGTCGAACCTGTGGCGACACAGCCTGGGCACGGCGGCGACGTGTCGCGTTCTCGCCGGAGAAACCGGGACGACCGATCCGGAGGAGGCCTTCGTGGCCGGGCTCATCCACGACGTGGGCCTGCTCGTCGAGCTGCAGGACGACCGGCCCCGCTTCGCCGGGATGCTCGACGCGCTCGGCTTCGACGACGAAGCTCGCCCGCTCGGAGAGCTGCTCGAGGTCGAGCGCGAGTGGCTCGGCGCCGCGCATCCGGACTTCGGGGCGAGTCTCTGCGAGTCCTGGGGGCTGCCGGCCCGGCTGTCACTCGCCGTCGCGTTCCATCACGATCCGCTCGCCGCGGGGACACCGGACGGCGAGCTGTCTGCGCTGGTGTACGTCGCCGAGCGGCTCGGCGTGGGCTTCGAGCACGGCTTCGGGGTGCCGGCCCTGGAGCCGCTGCCCGAGGTGCTGGAGGCGCTGGCCCTCGCCCCCGACGCGTTGCCCGCCCTGCGCGAACTCGCGGCCGACGCGGCCGCCGCGGCGGAGGCCGCGTTCACGCAGATCGAGAGCGGCGACCGGGAAGCGTCGTAGACGAGCCGCCGGGAGCCTCTGGCGGTCGGGGCGTGGTGGGGGGCGCGGCTGAGACTCGCCGCCGCAGTGGTCGCCGGCGTCGTGTCGCATAGAATTGCCGCCAGATGGACGCCGCCGCCGTCGCTCGGGAGATCCGCGACACCGACCGTCTGGTGATCGGCCTCGGTCCCGGGCAGCCGGGGGCCCTGCTGCACGCCCTCGGTGAGCGTGATCGATTCGACGATCTGCGGGTGTTCGCGGCTCTGCTCGCCGACTGGTACACGCTGTTCACGCGGCCGGGCGTCAAGCTTCAGTCGGGCTTCTTCGGGCCGGTCGAGCGGTTGCTCGGCCAGCAGGGGCACGACATCGAGTTCGTGCCAGCCGACTTCCGCGGCTTCATCCGCATCGCCGAGCAGCTCGACGCCCGCGTGGTGGCCACGGCCGTGGCGCCGCCGGATGCCGACGGCCGGCTCAGCCTCTCGCTCCACGCCGGCGCGACCGTCGCCGAGCTGCATCGCGCCGGTGCCGATCCGGGGCGCCTGCTGATCGCCGAGGTCAACCATCAGCTCCCGCGCACCCTCGGCTGCCCGCCCGAGCACCCGCACTCGCTCCACGTCGACGAGGTCGACCTGCTCTACGAAGTGGACCGGCCCGTGTTCACCCTCGACGAGCCGCCCCCGAGCCCGACCGACCTCGCGATTGCGCGGCACGTACGGCCCTTCGTCCACGACGGATGCACGCTGCAGACCGGTATCGGCGGCGTGCCCAACGCCGTCGTCAAGCTGCTCGCCGAAGGGGAGGGCGGTGACTACGGGATCCACAGCGAGATGTTCACGACCGGGCTGATGCAGCTCACGCGCGCCGGCAAGGTGACCAACCGGAAGGGCGTCTACGACGGATTCTCGGCGGCGACCTTCGCGGCGGGCACGCGCGAGCTCTACGACTGGCTGGAAGGCAACGAGGCGGTCCGCTTCCTGCCGGTCGAGCGGGTCAACGATCCCGCCATCATCGCTCGCAACCGCCAGTTCGTCTCGGTGAACGGCGCACTCTCCGTCGACCTGCACGGCCAGATCGTGGCCGACAGTCTGTCGGGCGCTCAGTTCTCGGGGATCGGCGGCCACGAGGACTTCGTGGCCGGCGCGCACGCGGGCCGGGGCGGCCGCTCGCTCGTCTGCCTGCCCGCGACCGTGCGCCGCGACGGCCGGCTCCACTCGCGCATCGTCTCCCGACATCCGGCCGGCAGCCTCGTGACGACGCCGCGCCATCAGACCGACGTGATCGTCACCGAGTACGGCGCCGCCGAGCTGCCCGGTCGCTCCGTGCGCGAGCGGGCCGAGGCGCTCGCGCGCGTCGCCCACCCGGCCTTCCGCGACGCGCTGCTCGCGGGCGAGACCGACCTCGGCACGGTCCCCGACGAAGCGGATCCGGGCGGCGGCGCCTGAGCGGCACGGCCCGCGAAGCGGGGGTGTCATGCGGCCCCCGGGCGTGGGAGAATCCGACAACGGCGGTGGGCGTGGGGCCGGGTCGCCGGGTCGCAGCACGAATGGAGACACAGGTGGCCGAGATCCAGGGTGGTCGGATTGCGGCGCGGCAGCTCTCGCGGGCGGGCATCGACACGCTCTTCGGCGTGGTCGCCGGTCCGATGATCGAGGTGTTCGGCGGCGCGCAGCTCGAGGGCATGAAGGTCGTCGGCTGCCGCCACGAGCTCAACGGCGCGTTCATGGCGTCGTCGTGGGGCTGGCAGAAGAAGCTTCCCGGCGTATTCGTGGCTGGCTCGGGGCCGGCGGTCACCAATTGTGTGACGCCGCTCTACGTCGCCACCGAAAGCGCGATGCCGCTGGTGGTGCTGGGCGGCTCCGCGTTCTCGAACACCACCGGCCACGGCGGCTTCCAGGAGCTCGACCAGGTTTCGGCGACGCGCAGCGTGTGCAAGTGGGTGGGTCGGGTCGACTCCACCGAGCGCATCGGCGAGTGGGTGCACCTGGCGATCGGCAAGGCGCTCGAGGGGCGGCCCGGTGGCGTCTATCTCGACTTCCCGGGCGAGCTGGTCGGTGGTCGGGTCGACGAGGAGGCCGCTGCGCTGCGCGATGCGCCGGAGATCAGCTGTCCGCACCCCGACCCCGACGCCGTGCAACGCGTCGCCGATTGGCTCGAGAGCGCCGAGCGGCCGCTGGTGCTGGTGGGCAAGGGGGCCGCCTGGGCCGACGCGGGTCCGGCGATCCAGAAGCTCGTCGATCGCGGAATCCCCTACGTGTGCTCCCCGATGGGCCGGGGCACGCTGCCCGACGACCACCCCCACTTCGCGAATGCGTCCCGCTCGCAGGCGTTGGCGAACGCCGACGTGATCGTGATGTTCGGCGGCCGGTTCAACTGGATCTTCGGCATGGGGCGCCGCTTCGCGCCGGACGTCAAGCTGGTTCAGGTGGACGTCGAGCCCGAGGAGTTCGTCTCGGGCGCTCGGGTCGACCTCGGGCTGCACGCCGATGCCCGCATCGCGGCCGAGCAGATCGACCAGGCGCTCGATGCTCGGACCCTCCACGGTCGCGCGGCGAGCTGGCTCGCCTCGCTGCAAGAGAAGGCGCGGCAGAACGAGGAGGGCGCTCGCCGGGCGCTCGCCGACGACGCCATTCCGATCAACCCCTACCGGGTCGTCGCCGAGGTGAAGGACGCGGTTCCCCGCGATGCCATCGTCACCGCCGAGGGCGAGACCATCATGGGCATCTGCCGCGCCATGCTGCCCTCGTACGCGAATCGTTCCCGGCTCAATGCGGGCACGACCGGCTCGATGGGGGTCGGCGCGCCCTACGTGGTGGGCGCGAGCCTCGCGTGTCCGGATCGGCTCTCGATCGGCGTGCTCGGCGACTACGCGTTCGGTTCGGCCGCCATGGTGGTCGAGACAGCGGCGCGCGTGGGCGCGAGGCCCGTCTTCGTGGTCGTCAACAACGAGGGCATCGCGGGCTCGATGATCCAGGACAACATGCTGCCCCCCGCCGCGCCGAAGATCGCCGCACTGCTGCCCGCCCGCTACGAGAAGCTCGCCGAGATGGTCGACGGGCACGCGGAGTACGTCGAGGAGCCCGGGCAGATCCGGCCGGCGCTCGATCGCGCGCTGGCGGCCGACAAGCTCGCCGTCGTGCACGTCAGGGTGAATCCCAAGGCCATGCGGCTCGGCGGAACCAACTACCTGCAGTAGCGAAACTCTTCAAGGAAGGATCCCATGCCCCAGCCCCTCGAAGGAATCACCGTTCTCGACTGGACGATCTGGCAGCAGGGCCCCGTCTGCACCGCCATGCTCGGCGACATGGGGGCCGACGTCATCAAGATCGAGCAGCGCGGCACGGGCGATCCGGGACGCTGGATCGTGGCCGCGGCCGGCCAGGACACCAGCGGCAAGCCCAACTGGTACTTCGAGGCCAACAACCGCAACAAGAAGTCGATCACCCTCGACCTGAAGAAGCCCGAGGGTGTCGAGGTCGTGCACGCGCTGGTCGAGAAGGCCGACGTCTTCGTGCAGAACTTCCGCAAGGGCGTGGCCGGCCGCATCGGCCTCGACTACGCGGCCCTCAGCAGCATCAACCCGGGGCTCGTCTATGCCAGCGCGACCGGTTACGGGCCGGAGGGGCCCGACAGCAGCGAGCCCTCGTTCGATCACCTCGGCCTCGCGCGCTCGGGCATCATGAACGCCGCCGGCGAGCCCGGCATGCCGCCCCTCGCGATCGCGGGCGGCATCGCGGACCAGATGGGCGCGGTCATGATGGCCTACGGAGTGATGACTGCCCTCTTGGCTCGCGAGCGGCACGGTATCGGCCAGGAGGTGCATGCCTCGCACCTCGGCTCGATGGCGTACCTGCAGGGGCTCTCGGTCTCGATGAAGCTGATGGCAGGCATCGCGATGCCGCGCACCTTCCGCAGCCAGGCCTTCAACGTGCTCTGGAACCACTATCGCTGCGCGGACGACCAGTGGATCGCCCTCGCGATGCTGCAGGCCGATCGCTATTGGCCCGACGTGGCGCGGCTGATCGGCCGGCCCGAGCTCGCCACCGATCCGAAGTTCGAGACGATGAGCGCGCGCGCGGACAACAACGAGGAGTGCGTGGCGATCCTCGACGAGGCCTTCGGGAAGAAGACCCGCGACGAGTGGCTGAAGCTCTTCCGCGAGGACGAGAGCGATCTGATCTACACGATCGTCAACAACGTCGACGATCTGCCGCAGGACCCGCAGGTGATCGCCAACGACTACATCGTCGAGCTCGACCACCCGAACCACGGCCCGACGCAGATGGTCGGCGTGCCGGTGGGGCTCTCGGAGACGCCCGGATCGGTTCGCGAGCCCGCGCCCGAACTCGGGCAGCACACCGAGCAGGTGCTGATGGAAACGCTCGGCTGGGAGTGGGCTCGGATCAGCGCGCTGCGCGACGCCGAGGTGATCTGAGGCCGGCTCCCGGCTCCCGCCGGCCGCGGCGCGCCCTCAGGCGTGGTTCGGCTCGGGCGCCGGGTCGGGCACCATCTTCGCGAACAGCTCCCGGTAGCCGTGTGGGAACTCGGTTTCGTCGTACACCCCACGGGCGACCAGGAACTCGTGGAAGGCCTTCAAGTTGTAGCAGGGGACGTTCGCGTGGAAGTGGTGCTCGAGGTGGTAGTTCAGGTTGAAGGGGGCGACGAAGGGCCGCTCCCACCAGCGCACGATCGTGGTGCGCGTGTTGAGGCGGGGATCGCGGTCGAAGAGGTCCGGCACGCCCCCGTGCTCGGCCACCTGCCGTAGCCGCGCGATCAGCATGTAGCTCGTCATGAAGGCTGCCGGCCACATCAGGTAGAGGAGAGGCCGGCCGAACGCGGTCAGCACCGCGAACATGGCTCCGTTCACGATCAGGTGACCGAGTAGTGCGTTGCCGTTCCAGGGCGCCTTGCCGAACTCGGCGCGACCGCGCCGCCAGGTCGCCTTCAGCGCCTTCCAGCCCGTGCGGCCGGTCAGGTCGCGCACGATCTTGCGGCGGAAGCTCTCGCGCGTGATCGGGTAGGCGTGGTAGTTGGGCAGGTCGGGGTCGTCGCGTGTGCCCGCGTGCGCGTGGTGGCGCTGGTGACCGGCCGCGTAGCGGTGGACGTCCGAGAGGATCGGGTAGGCGCAGAGCCACTGGCCCGCCCAGGCGTTTGCCCGCCTGCTCGAGAACAGCGTGCGATGCCCGCAGTCGTGCATCAGCGCCGCAAAGCCGAGCTGACGGCCACCGAGCAGCGCGATGCCGACGAGGATCGTCAGCGGATTGGTCCACAGCGCGACGCCGGCGAAGATCGCCGCGACGGCGGCCCAGTTGAAGGCCACGTAGCCGACCGCCGTCCAGTCGTTGCGCGCCGTGAAGCGCGCGAGATCTTCCTGGGTCGCGACGTCGGTGATCTTCATGCGGGGCGGGTCTCCCTCGTCTCTCATCCGTCGCTTCGCGCGCGCTCGCTCCCGGCTCGGCGGGAGATCCCGATATTACACCAACTAGTCACCTGCATCAGAAAATGAAATATTCGGCGCCCGGCTGGACTGATCGGCCGACCTCGGCTCGAAGTGACGCCCTCTGGGGGATACCCTCGCCGCCGAGGAGGAGTCGGCCATGCCCACCCGATCGCTCGAGGTCCCGGTCGAAGGGGGCTCCCTCCACGTCCGCGTCTGGGGAACGAGCGGCCCCGTCGTGCTGGCCGCCCACGGCATCACGGCCAGTCACGTCTCCTTCGAGTCGGTCGCCGAGGCGCTCGCTGGCGGCGTGCGGCTCGTGGCGCCCGATCTCCGCGGGCGCGGGCACAGCCGCGACGTCGCCGGCCCGTGGGGGATGGAGGTGCACGCGGCGGACCTGATGGCCGTACTCGACCGCCTCGGCGAGGAGAGGGCCGACGTGCTGCTCGGCCACTCGATGGGAGGGTTCGTCGGCGCCGTGACCGCTGCCCTCCACCCCGGCCGGGTGGGTGCGCTCGTGATGGTGGACGGCGGGCTCCCCTTGATGGACGCGGTGCCGGAAGGGCTGTCGACCGAGCAGTTGATCCACGCAGTGATCGGCCCCGCCATGGAGCGGCTCGACATGACGTTCCCGTCCGTCGAGTCGTACTTCGACTACTGGCGCAAGCACCCCGCCTTCGACGCGTGGAGCGAGAAGATCGAGCGCTACGTCGCCTACGACCTGGTCGGCGAGCCGCCCGAACTGCGGCCGCGCACGCTCCGGGAGGCGGTGCTCGGTGACACCGAGAGCCAGCTCGTGAGCGACGCCGTCCCGCGAGCGCTGGCCGAGCTGCCGTGCCCGGCGCGGCTGCTGCGCGCGCCCCGCGGTGTGATGGATGCGGATCCGCTCTATCCCGTCGAGCAGGTCGAGGCCTGGGCGCCGCGTATTCCGGACTTCGCGTGGGCCACGGTGGACGACGTCAATCACTACACGATCGTGATGTCGCAGGGCGGCGCGGCGGCCGTGGCGGACGCGGTGGGCGAGCGGCTCGCCGAGCGCTGACCCGCGTCAGTCCGGCTCGACCTCGGCGCCTCGCGGCTCTGCGGCGGGTGCGGCGCCGAGGCGGGTGTGTCGGGGCGGCGCGCGAACGGCCCCGGCCGATCGGGCAGCGGGGTCGCCATCAGGCGGGTGAACGCGGCGGTGAAGGGCAGCGCGGTGAGCAGGCCGATGCCGTTGAAGAGCGAGTGGCTGGCGACCAGCGAGATCTCGGGATCGCGAGCGAGCAGTCCCGGGTCGATGCGGCCGAGTCCGGCGACGTCGCCCCGGTCAGCGCGCCGGAGGCCGGGCTGTGGGTGAAGCGGGCGAGGGCGCGTGTCGGCGCGTCGCCGGCCAGCACGCGGAGCCCGTCCGTCAGGACGAGCATGCCCAGCAGGAAGAGGCCGAGCCCCCCCAACGCACCGAGGACGCCGTCCATGCCCTGAAAGTCAACGTGTGTGGCGATACAGGACCGGGTTCAGCGGGCCTGCCGCCGGTTCGCCTGGCGCGCAGCCGGAGAGCCAGGTGTCGCGGTCGAAGCGCCGGGCCGGGTGGTCGAGCGGGCCGACACGTGTGTCATCGGCGAAGTAGATGATCGTCATCACCTCCCGCATGCGGTCCGTGGTGTTGCCCCCGGCCCGGTGCAGCGTCCAGCCGGCATGGAAAGTGGCGTCGCCGGGCGCGTAGGCGGGGGGCGAGGTCACCGCCAGACCCCGCTCGTCGACCATCTGCTGGAAGGCGATCTCGGAGGCCTCGCCGATCGCATGGTCGCCGAGTCCGCCCAGGCGATGGCTGCCCGAGGCGAAGACCATCGGTCCCATCTCGATGTCGATCGGGACCAGCGGCATCCAGAGGGTGATGGTGTGGGGCGAATCGAGGGGCCAGTAGAACTGGTCCTGGTGCCACGGCGTGGGGCCCCCGCCCGGTTCCTTGAAGAGTGCCTGGTCGTGGTAGAGCCGTACGCCGTCCACGCCCATCAGCCGGGCCGCCACGCCGGCGAATCGACGCGCGTAGACGAAGCGCTTTGCCCGCGCGTCGTGGGTCCACAGATTGAACATCTGCACGAACGCCCGGCCGTAGGTGCCGCGCTCTTCGAGCGGGCGGTGGTCGTAGCGCCCCTTGGCGCCGGCGGTGCGCAGGGCGGGTCGATACGCGGCCACCTCGTCCGCGCTGGCGAGCCCGCGCACGAGCACGTGACCGTGCTCGCGATAGTCCCGAACGAGGGCCTCGTCGAGCGCGGCGTCGTCCGAGAGATCCGGGAGGGCTTCTGACGGCACGGTGCAGCGTTCCTCGTCGGCACACGCTACACGGCGATCGACCCGGCGGTCAACGTCGCAGTCGAACGCCCCAGCGGTGGCTGCCCGAGTCGCTGCCCGGCGCGCCCGGCAGGCCGTGCGCTCAGTCTTCGTCGCCTTGGCTGCGCCGCTTGCGCCAGGCGGCCAGGCGCGCGCCGATCTCGGTCTCGGCGCCGCGGTCGGTCGGCTGGTACCAGGGCCCGTCGTCGACGGCTTCGGGCAGGTTGCGCAGGCCCACGAAGGCGTCCGGCTCGTCGTGCGGGTACACGTAGCCATCCCCGTAGCCGACGTCCTTCATCAGCTGTGTCGGGGCGTTGCGCAGATGCATCGGCACCGGCGCCGAGCCCGTGCGCTCGACGGCCGCCTGGGCGCGGCCGAGCGCCGCGTAGGCGGCGTTGCTCTTGGGCGCACAGGCGAGATAGGTGGTGGCCTGGGCCAGGGCGATGCGCGCTTCGGGCATGCCCAGGCGCTCGACGGACTGGTGGGTCGAGGCGCCGAGGGTCAGCGCGTGGGGGTCGGCGTTGCCGACGTCCTCCGAGGCGAAGATCAGGAGCCGCCTCGCGATGAAGAGGGGGTCCTCGCCGGCGCCGATCATCCGGGCGAGGTAGTAGAGGGCCGCATCGGGATCACTGGCGCGCAGGCTCTTGATGAACGCGGACACCACGTTGTAGTGTTCCTCGCGGTCGCGGTCGTAGAGCAGGAGCTTGCGGCCCGCGGCCTCGCGGACGGTCTCGGGCGAGAGCGTCGAGCCGGTGCGGCCGCCCTGGCGATGCAGCGCGGTCGCCGCCTCGAGCAGGCCGAGCGCCTTGCGGGCATCGCCGTCGGCGAACTCGGCGATCGCCCGGCGGCTCTCGGGCGCGAGCCCGATGCCGCTCGCGCCGAGCCCGCGCTCGGCGTCCGCGGCCGCGCGCTCGAGCAGGGTCTCGATGTCCTCCGCGTCGAGCGGCGTCAGGGCGAGCACGCGGCAACGCGAGAGCAGCGGCGCGTTGACGCTGAACGAGGGGTTCTCGGTGGTGGCGCCCACCAGCGTGACGGTGCCGGCCTCGACGTGGGGGAGCAGTACGTCCTGCTGGGCGCGGTTCAGCCTGTGGATCTCGTCGATGAAGAGCAGCGTGCGAAGCGCCGTGCGCCGCGCCGTCTCCACCGCCTCGCGGATCTCCTTCACGCCGGCGGCCACCGCCGAGAGCGGCTCCATGCGCGTGTCGGGCGCGCTCGCGAGCAGCCAGGCCAGGGTGGTCTTGCCGCAGCCGGGCGGGCCCCAGAGGATCACCGACGGGATCTCGCCCCCCTCCACCATGGCGCGCAGGGCGCTTCCCTCGCCGACCAGGCCGACCTGTCCGATCATGTCGTCGAAGCAGCGCGGCCGCATGCGGTCCGCGAGCGGGGCGTGCGGATCGAGGCGGCGCGTGGGACGCGCGGGGAAGAGATCCATCGTCTCGTCCGGGACCATCCCGACAGGGTAGCCTTGCGGACCGGGCGCCGGGCTCGGGCAGCGTGCGACGGAGCGGAACGGAGCGGAACGGAGCGAATGGAGATCCGCAGCATCGGCATCTGCCTGAAGGAGGACCAGCCCCAGGCCGAGTCCACCCTGGTCGCCCTGGCGACCTGGCTGCGCGATCGGGGCATCGCGGTCCACGCCGATCCCGAGTGCGCCGGCTTCGTCGGGGTCGACGCCGAGCCGCGCGACGCGCTGGCGGCGAACGTCGACCTGATGGTGGTGCTCGGCGGCGACGGCACCCTCTTGTCGGTGGCGCGGTCGGTCGGGACCCGGCCGGTTCCGATCCTGGGTGTGAACCTCGGCCGGCTCGGCTTCCTCACCGAGGTGAACATCGACGAGCTGTTCGCCGCGCTCGAGAAGGCGCTGTCGGGTGACATGCGGATCGAGTCGCGCATGCGGCTCGACGTGCGGGTGGTGCGCGGCCGCGACGAGCTCGGCGCCTATCAGGCGCTGAACGACGCCGTGATCACCAAGACCGCGCTGTCGCGCATGATCGACCTGGACGCCTGGGCGGACGGCGCCCACGTCACGACCTACCACGCCGATGGCCTGATCCTCGCCACGCCGACCGGCTCCACCGCCTACTCGCTGTCGGCGGGCGGACCATTGCTGCTGCCGGGCCTCGACGCGATCGTGCTCACGCCGATCTGCCCGCACTCGCTCACCCAGAGGCCGCTGGTGATTCCGCGAGGGAGCGAGATCGAGATCGTCGTCCAGAGCGGCGGCAACGAGGAGGTCGCGCTCACCGTCGACGGTCAGGAGGGCATGACGCTCGCCGACGGCGACCGCGTGGTGACGCGCGCCTCGGCTCATCCGATCGACCTGGTGGGCTCGCCGTTCCGGAGCCGCTTCGAGATCCTCCACGCCAAGCTCCGTTGGGGCGAGCGTTGATCGAGAGCCTGCGGATCGAGAACCTGGCGATCGTCGAGGAGGCCGAGCTCGAGTTCGGCCCGGGCCTCAACGTGCTGACCGGCGAGACCGGCGCGGGCAAGTCGATCGTGCTCGGCGCCCTCTCGCTGCTGGTCGGTGCGCGCGCCGAGCCCGGTGCGCTCCGCGAGGGAGTGGCCCAGGGCGGTGTCGAGGCGCTCTTCCGGACCGAGTCGCTGCCCGATCTCGAGGCCGAGCTGGCCGGCCGGGACCTCGCCGCTGCCGACCCCAACGAGGAGGACGCTCACGCGCTCGTCGTGCGGCGCACGCTCTCCTCCACCGGTCGCAGCCGGGCGCGGGTCGGTGGACAGCTCGTCCCCGTGTCGACGCTCGCCGAGCTGTTCACGGGCCGGGTCGAGGTGTCGAGCCAGCACTCTTCCCAGTCGCTGCTGCGACCGGAGACCCACGGCTGGCTGCTCGACGAGTCGGCGGGCCTGCAGGCGCGGCGCGCGGCCGTCGCCGAGGCCTTCGAGTCGCTGCGGGCGCTCGACGAGGAGCTCTCGCGACTGCGTGGTGAGGCGGCCGAGCGCGAGCGACAGCGCGACTTCGTCGCTCATCAACTCGCGGAGATCGACGCCGTGGGCCTCGAGCGCGGCGAACTCGCAGGGATCGAGAGCGAGCACGCCCGGCTCGCCCACGCCGACGCGTTGAGGCGCGAGGGGACGGCGGCGCTCCTGGCCTTGCGGGGCGACGAGGCGGGGGAGGCGTCGAGCGCGGCCGATGCCCTGGTGGCCGCGGTGCGCGCCGGCGAGGAGATGGCGCGCATGGATCCGGCCCAGGGCGACTGGGTGGCGCGGCTGCGCGTGGTCTCCGACGAGGTCTTCGACGCCGCGCGCGAGCTCGAGCGGTACGTCGACCGCATCGAGGCCGACCCCGAGGCGCTGACGCGGCTCGACGAGCGCATCGGCGCCATCGAGAAGCTGCGGCGCAAGTACGGGCGCGACGAGGACGAGATCTTCGCCACCCGCGACACCCTGGCCGCGAGCCTCGACGAGACCCTCGGAGCCGACGCGCGGATCGAGTCGCTGGCGGCCGCTCGCGACGAGCACGTGGCCGCCCTCGCTTCGGCGGCGAGCACGCTGACGCGGGCGCGACGCCGTGCCGCAAAGAAGCTCTCCGCTGCCGTCGAGTCGGGTCTGCACGAACTCGCGATGCCCGAGGCGAGCTTTGCCGTCGCCCTGGATGCACCCACGCAGACGAGCGGCTGGCCGGAGGGAGCGGTAGCGGGTCCGGGCGGCTCCGAGGTGCCCGAATTCCGTTTCACGGCCAATCCAGGCGAGTCGCCGCGTTCGCTTCGCCGGGTCGCCTCGGGTGGCGAGCTGTCGCGTGTGTTCCTGGCGATCAAGAACGCGCTGCGGCGCGCGGGCCCCGGCATGGTGCTGGTGTTCGACGAGGTGGATGCGGGAGTGGGCGGTCGCGTCGCCGAACGGGTCGGGCGCGCGCTGGCCGAGCTTTCCGCGAGCCACCAGGTGCTCTGCATCACACACCTGCCCCAGATCGCGGCCTTCGCGGATCGCCACTTCCGGGTCGAGAAGAGCGCCCGCAGGGGCCGCACTCGTACGCGCATCACGCACCTCGACGAGCAGGCCCGCGTCGAGGAGATCGCCCGCATGGCGGCAGGCGAGGACGTCACCGAGGCGACGCGCCGCCACGCCCGCGCGCTGATCGCCGCCGCTGCGGGCGCCTGATTGGGCGCCCTGTCGGGCGCCTGACTGGGGTGCTTGGTCGGGCGTGTGAGGGGGGGCGGTCGGGCGCCTGACTGGGCGCCCTGCGGGCGCCCGACCGGGGTGCTTGGTCGGGCGTGTGTGGGGGCTCGGTTGGGCGTCTGGCCGGGGGGGCGATGGGCGCGGGGCCGATGGCTGGCCGGTCTTTGGCGGGGGCTTCGCCGCTGCGCCCCGGGGCGCCTGCCATGCGAGTGGAACGCTGCCGGAGCATGGCAACGCCGACGGCGCGATGCCCTTCAAGCGGCCTCGGGGCGAGGCCGATGTAGGGAGCGGGCGTGCTGGCAGCCGATCGAGCTGTCGCGCGGCGGCCAGGTGCGGGCGGCGAAGGGAGCCGGGTCTTGGAAGCGAGTGGCGGAGGCGAGGCGGTCGAGGTTCCGAAGGGGGCCAGCATCCTCGTGAAGAGCGGCTTCTACGAGGGGCTCGAGGTGGTGGTGGACCGCGACTGGCTGGTGGTCGGCCGCGGTCGCAGCGCCGACCTCGTGATCGCCGAGTCGACGATCTCTCGCGCGCACGCCGCGATCGGATTCGACGCCGAGGGCTTCTACGTCCAGGACCTCGGCAGCACCAACGGAACGACGCTCAACGGCTCGAAGGTCGAGAGGCAGGAGCTGAAACCCGGGGACGAGATCCAGATGGGGCGACTGGTGGTCGGCGTGACCTTGCCCTGACGCCCGCCGGGCAGATGGGACGAAGGTTCGACCGGAGCACGAGAAGCAGAGGGGAATCGATGGACCGCTATACGCTGATCGTCGTCAGCGACGATCGTTCGCCGGTGCGGCGCTTTCAGGTGCCGAAGTTCTACGTCAAGCGAGCCGCGATGGTGGCGGCCGGCGTGGCGTTGCTCGGCCTGTTGGCGACCTGGGACTACTGGCGGAAGTGGGCAGACACCGCCGAGCTGGCGGGGCTGCGCATCGAGGCCGCCGAGCAGCGCGAGCAGATCGGCAGCTTCGAGCGTCAGCTCGCGAGCGTCGAGGCAGAGCTGGCTCGCGTTCGCGATCTCGAGCGCAAGGTGCGCATCATCGCCAACCTGCCGGGCGCCGCGGCGATCGGCGGCGCAGAGGTGACCGAGCTGGTTCCGGCGGGGGCCTCGGGTGAGGCCGTCGGTGAGGCCGTCGTGCCCGCTGGCGTCCCGATCGATCCGCAAGCGATCGAGGCCGGTCCGAGTGATCTCGACCTTCCGCTCTCCTCCCTGGCGCCCGAGGACGCGAAGGCCCGGGCCCTCACCACCGAGGGCGCGCGCATCGTCGATTCGCTCGGCCGCCTCGCCGAGCGGCTCGGCGGTCGGGCGAGCGGTCGCTCGGAGAGCCTCGAGCTGCTGCTCGACCAACTCGACGACAAGCGCGTGAAGCTCGCCTCGATGCCGTCGATCTGGCCGGCTCGGGGCTGGCTGACGTCGCGCTTCGGCCCGCGCGTATCGCCCTTCACCGGGCGCCGACAGCACCACGCCGGCATCGACGTCGCCTCGCGCGAGGGCACGCCGATCATCGCCCCCGCACAGGGGCGGGTCAGCTACGTCGGTCGCAAGGGGCCGATGGGCAACACGCTGATCGTCGACCACGGGTTCGGGGTCAAGACCCTGTACGGGCACACGCACGAGATCCACGTGAAGCCCGGGCAGGAGGTCGAGCGCGGCGAGCTGATCGCGTCGATCGGGTCGAGCGGTCGCAGTACCGGCCCACACCTCCACTACGTGGTCGAGGTGAGCGGCAAGCCCCGCAATCCCCTCGACTACATCTTCGACTGAGCGCGCGCAGGGGCGGCCGGAGTTTGCTGCGGTGTCGGCCGTCTCCTAACCTCGCGGCCGATTCGTCTCCCCCCTCCGAGAGTCGCTCGAGCTTCCCATGCAGCGCGCACTGAGCAAGGTATTCGGGACCCGTAACGACCGGGTCATCAAGCGCATCGTGCCGCTCGTCGAGCGGATCAACGCGTTCGAGCCCGATCTCGTCGGCCTCGACGACGACCGCCTGCGCGGCCGCACGGCGGCCTTCCGCGAGCGACTCGAGAACGGCGAGCCCCTCGACGACCTCCTGCCCGAGGCCTTCGCGACGGTCCGCGAGGCCGCCAAGAGGACGCTCGGTCAGCGGCACTACGACGTGCAGATGATCGGCGGCATCGTGCTGCACCGGGGCGACATCGCGGAGATGAAGACCGGCGAGGGCAAGACGCTCGTCGCCACGCTGCCGTGCTACCTGAACGGCCTGACCGGTCGCGGCGTCCACGTCGTCACCGTCAACGACTTCCTCGCCAAGCGCGACGCCGAGTGGATGGGCGAGGTGCATCGGTTCCTCGGCCTGTCGGTCGGCGCGATCGTCCACGGCCTCGACGACGTGCAGCGGCGCGCCGCCTACGACGCCGACATCACCTACTGCACCAACAACGAGCTCGGCTTCGACTACCTGCGCGACAACATGAAGTACTCGGTCGAGCAGTTCGTGCAGCGCGAGCTCCACTACGCGATCGTCGACGAGGTCGACTCGATCCTGGTCGACGAGGCGCGCACGCCGCTGATCATCTCGGGCCCGTCCGAGGAGAACACCCAGCTCTACGACGTGGCCAACCGCGTCATCCCGACCCTCGGGGCCGGCACCCAGGGCGACCCCGCCAAGGGCGTCGAGGAGACCGGCGACTACTGGATCGACGAGAAGGCCCACGCGGCGACACTCACCGAGCAGGGCGTCCACAAGGTCGAGAAGATGCTGCGCATCGACAACCTCTACGACCCGTCGATGCTGCCGGTCAATCACGCGATCAGCCAGGCGCTGGTGGCCCACACGCTCAAGAAGATCGACGTCGACTACGTGGTGCGCGTCGGGGAAGACGGCAAGAAAGAGGTGGTGATCGTCGACGAGCACACCGGGCGCCTGATGCCCGGGCGGCGCTGGTCGGACGGACTCCACCAGGCCGTCGAGGCCAAGCAGGGCATCAAGGTCCGCAGCGAGAACCAGACCCTCGCTTCGGTGACCTTCCAGAACTTCTTCCGCATGTACGACAAGCTCGGCGGCATGACGGGCACCGCCGACACCGAGGCGCCGGAGTTCGCGAACATCTACGACCTCGACGTGAGCCTGATTCCGACGAACCGGCCGCTGCTCCGCGACGACCTGGCGGACGTCGTCTTCAAGACGAAGAAGGAGAAGTTCAACGCCGTCGTCGACGAGATCAAGGAACGCCACGAGGCCGGCCAGCCGGTGCTCGTGGGCACGATCTCGATCGAGACGTCGGAGATGCTCGCGAGCAAGCTCAAGAAGAAGGGCGTCAAGCACTCGGTGCTGAACGCCAAGAAGCACGCCCAGGAGTCGGACATCGTCGCCCAGGCCGGCCGCAAGGGCGCGATCACCATCTCCACCAACATGGCGGGTCGCGGCACCGACATCGTGCTCGGCGGCAATCCCGAGGTGATGGCGCTCGCCAAGTGCGGCCACGACAAGGACCACGACGACTACCCGGTTCTGCTCGCGCAGTTCGAGTCGCAGTGCGCCGCCGAGCAGAAGGAGGTGCTCGCCGCGGGCGGCCTGCACATTCTCGGCACCGAGCGCCACGAGAGCCGCCGCATCGACAACCAGCTGCGCGGCCGTTCGGGCCGCCAGGGCGACCCGGGCTCGAGCCAGTTCTTCCTGTCGCTCGAAGACGACCTGCTGCGCATCTTCGAGGCCGACCGCGTCAAGCAGTGGTGGGACCGCGTTGGCGTCCAGGAAGGCGAGGCCATCGAGAACCGCATGCTCACCCGGGTGATCGAGGGCGCCCAGAAGAAGGTCGAGTCCCGTAACTTCGACATCCGCAAGCACCTGCTCGACTACGACGACGTAATGAACAAGCAGCGCCAGGCCTTCTACGGCCGCCGCCTCACCGCGCTGCAGCGCGAAGACGTCGACGAGGAGGTGCTCGAGATCGCCGAGGGCGTTCTGGTCGGCTACCTCGAAGAGGTCTGGCCGGCCAAGGGCGACCCCGAGGACGAAGACCTCCACCGGCTGGCGGGCCTGATCGAGCACCAGTTCGGGGTGACCTTCTCGACCGAGGAGCCACCCTTCAAGGTGGATGGCCGGCCGCCGAGCGACCGTGACGCCTTCGGGCGCGACATCCTCGAGCAGCTGCAGCGGGTTCTCGACGAGAAGCGCTCGACCTGCCGGACGCTGCAGGACGAGTACAAGGACGTGCTCGAGTACCCGAGCTTCGATTGGTTCGAGCGCGACATCCTGCTGCGCATCCTCGACGCCCAGTGGAAGGACCACCTGCACTCGATGGACGGCCTGCGCGAGGCGATCGGCCTGCGCGGCTACGCGCAGCGCGACCCCAAGGTCGAGTACCAGCGCGAAGGCTTCGGTCTCTTCGGCGAGATGGAGGAGCGCGTCGATCTGCAGGCGATCGAGACGGTCTTCAAGTTCGGCTTTCCGCGGCCGCGCCTTCAGAGCAGCGCCGAGGCCGCAGCCGACCAGAGCGCGCTCGGCCGGCGGCCGGGCGCGGCGGGACGGGGCGCGTCGGCCGCCGCCGCTGCTTCGGGTGCGGTCGCCGCGCCGGCGGGCAAGGTCGGGCGCAACGACCCGTGTCCGTGCGGCAGCGGCAAGAAGTACAAGAAGTGCCACGGCGCGAGCTGATCCGGCGCCGAGGGGACGACGACGGGTGGCTGCCCAGAACCGGCTCGCCGTACCGGGCTTCCGCGCAAGCGGGATCCACTGCGGCATCAAGACTCGCGACCGCGACCTGGCGCTGATCGCGAGCGACGTCCCGGCGAGCGTCGCCGGCGTATTCACGCGCTCGACCGTGGTCGGCGCGCCCGTCGAGCTGGATCGCGAGCGTGTGCGAGCCGGTCGCGCCCGGGCCGTGGTCGTGAACAGCGGCTGCGCGAACGTCGCAATGGGCGCGCGCGGCCAGCGCGATGCGATTCGTATGGCGGAGCTTGCGGCTCGCGGTGTCGGCTGTCCGGCCGAGCAGGTGCTCGTCGCCTCGACCGGCGTGATCGGTGAGCCCCTTCCGATGACTGCGCTCGGCCGCGGCATCCCCCGAGCCGCCGAGGCGCTCTCGCCTGGCGGCCTTCGCGATGCCGCCGAAGCCATCCGCACGACCGACACCTTCGCGAAGTCCGCGGTGCGGCGGGTCCGGCTCGACGGCCGCAACGTCACGATCGCGGGCATCGCCAAGGGCTCGGGCATGATCGAGCCCGACATGGCGACGATGCTCGCCTTCCTGATCACCGACGCCGCCGTGTCGCCAGCCGTGCTGCGCGGCGTGTGGCGACGCGTCACCGCGGACACGTTCAACCGCGTCACCGTCGACGGCGAGACCTCGACGAGCGACACCGCACTGCTGCTCGCAAACGGAGCCGCGGGCAACCGTCGCCTCGCGCGCGCGCGCGACGCGGACGTGGACACCTTCGAGGCGGGCGTGCACGCCGTCGCCGAGTCGCTCGCCCGCGATCTCGCGCGGGACGGCGAGGGCGCCACCAAGCTCGTCACCGTGCGCGTGACGGGCGCCCGCGACGCGGGGCAGGCCGAGCGGGCCGCCCGGCGCGTCGCCAACTCGCTGCTGGTCAAGACGGCGATCTTCGGCGGCGATCCGAATTGGGGCCGCATCTTGCAGACCATCGGAGCCGGCCGCATCGGGATCGACCCGACCCGCGCGGTGGTGAAGCTCGGCGGCGTGGCGGTCTACCGCGCCGGTCGCGCCTGCGGGCCGGCCGCACGGCGCCGCGCCGAGGCGGCGCACGCCCGGGACGAGATCGAGATCGCCGTCGACCTCGGTGTGGGGCGCGGCGAGGCCCGCGTCTGGACCTGCGACCTCAGCTACGACTACGTGAAGATCAACGCCGAGTACACGACCTAGCGAGGCGCGCTTCGAGTTCGCCAGCGCGCCGGGCGCTCCGGTTCGACTTCCTGCGGGGCACGTTGGTCGGCCCGGTGCGTTCTGCTAAACCCCCGTGGGCCGACCGCCCAGGTCGGTTCGAATACCCACGCTTCGCGCCACCCCAGCGGTGCCGGGCCTGCCCGGTTCGGGGAATCCAGGTGGCGAGGCGGCGGACCAAAACCGCGAAGGAGAGAACCATGTCCGAGACGACGGCGACGCCGTCGGCGGCCGGAGAAGCGCCGGCCGCTGCCCCCGCCAGTGCGCCCGAGGCGGCGGATGCCGCGAAGGCGGAGACGGCGGCCAAGGCCGACCTCAGCATCCGCAGCCTGCTCGAGGCCGGTGCCCACTTCGGCCACCTGACGAGCCGCTGGAATCCCCAGATGCGCCCCTACATCTTCGGCGCGCGCAACGGCACCCACATCATCGACCTCGATCAGACGCTCCCGATGTTCCAGGAGGGCCTCGAGTTCATTCGCGAGACCACGGCGGCCGGTGGCTCCGTGCTCTTCGTCGGCACCAAGCGACAGGCCGCCGAGACCGTGCGGCGCGAGGCCGAGCGCGCCGACCAGTACTACGTCAACAACCGCTGGCTGGGCGGCATGCTGACGAACTGGAAGACCGTCAAGAAGTCGATCGAGACCTACAAGAGTCAGCTCGAGATCCTCGGCGACGAAGAGAAGCGCGCCGAGCACTCGAAGAAGGAGCTCGCGCGCATCACACGCCTCAGCGAGAAGTATCAGAAGTCGCTCGAGGGCATCAAGGACATGCAGCGCATCCCCGACGCGATGTTCGTCGTGGACGTCTCGCGCGAGGACATCGCGATCAGCGAGGCGCGCCGGCTCGGGATTCCGATCGTCGCGGTGGTCGACAGCAACTGCAACCCACAGGCCATCGACTACGTGGTGCCGGGCAACGACGACGCCACCCGCGCCATCGACCTCTACTGCCGCTGCGTGGCCGATGCCTGCATGGAGGGCGAGGCGCTCCATCAGGAGCAGCTGCTGCAGCAGAAGAGCGAGCAGCCCGAGGCCGACAAGCCGAAGGCCGCGACCGGTCGTCGCGTGGTCGAGATCAAGCAGCCGCCGCGACGTGGTCGGGGTGGCGGTGGTGGCGGCGGCGCTGGTGGTGGCGGCGGCGGCAGCGGTCGCACGCATTCGTCCGGCGGCTGGGCCGAGAGGCGGGCCGAGGAGAAGGCCGGCGAGTCGGCGCCCGCGGCGCCCGCAGCGCCCGCCGCGGAGGCCGCTCCGGCGGCGCCGGCCGCCGAGGCGAAGCCGCCGGCCGACGAACCGGCGGCGGGCGGCGATCAGTCGAGCTGAGGCGGCGGGCGCTCGCTAGCCGGGTGCCCTGTCGCGAGGACCAGAACGAGGGGTCGCCGTGCGGCGATCGTGCGCCCGCTCCCGGGCCGCGCGGTTGGCGGAGGGCGACGGCAACGGTCGACGGGATCGGCCGATTCGGTCGATCGGAGAGGTGAGGAAGCGTGGCTGAGATCTCGGCAAAGGATGTGAAGTCGCTCCGCGAGCGCACCGGAGCGGGCATGATGGACTGCAAGAAGGCGCTCACCGAGGCCGAGGGCGAGGTGGAGCGCGCCATCGAGATCCTTCGTGAGAAGGGGCTCGCCAAGGCCGCCAAGCGGGCCGGTCGCGACACCAGCGAGGGCGCCGTCGCGATCTCGATCGAGGGCGGGCAGGGCACGATCGTCGAGCTCGGCTGCGAGACCGACTTCGTGGCCAAGAACGAGCAGTTCCAGAAGCTCGTCCAGGAGGTCGCCGACGCCGTTCGCGGCGCGGCCGGCGTCTCCGACATCGAGGCGGCCCTTGCGGCGCCGATGGGCGGCGACTCCGTCGAGGCCCAGATCGCCGCCGCGGTCGGACGCGTGGGCGAGAACATCCAGCTCAAGCGGGTGGCACGCATCGAGGCGGAGGGTGTGGTTGGCGGCTACGTGCACGGCGTCGGCACGCTCGGCGTGCTGGTCGGGCTGGCGGGTGCGAGCGGAGCCGAGGCGGCCGAGGCGGCCCGAGACCTGGCCATGCACGTGGCGGCCGCCGATCCGACGCCGCTGGCCGTCGACCGGGACGGCATCGACGCAGCCGTGATCGAGAAGGAGCAGACCATCCTGCGCGCCCAGGCGCTCGAGAGCGGCAAGCCCGAGAACATCGTCGACAACATGGTGAAGGGCCGGC
The DNA here is from genome assembly GCA_964515335.1 of uncultured Spirochaetaceae bacterium. Classification (GTDB taxonomy): domain Bacteria; phylum Myxococcota_A; class UBA9160; order UBA9160; family UBA4427; genus TMED88. The sequence continues at coordinate 30,140 of CAZETS010000002.1, read as the reverse complement.
TCAACAAGTTCTACGCCGAGCACTGCCTGCTCGAGCAGGCTTTCGTCAAGGACCCCGATCGCAAGGTCGGCGACGTCGTCGGCGGGATCGAAGGCGCGGCGGTAATCGGCTTCGTCCGCTTCAAGCTCGGAGAGTCCGCCGAGTGAAGGCCGCCTACCGGAGACTCCTGTTGAAGCTCTCCGGCGAAGGGCTCGCCGGCCTCGACGGACACGGGATCGACCCCGGGGTGATCGGCGGCGTAGCGTCGCAGATCAAGGCGGTCCACGAACTCGGCATCGAGATCGGCATCGTGGTCGGCGGTGGCAACATCATCCGCGGCATGTCGGCAGCCAGCCAGGGAATGGACCGTGCCCAGGCCGACTACATGGGCATGCTCGGCGGCGTCATCAACGCGATGGCGCTACAGGACGCGCTCGAGAAGGCCGGCATCGACACCCGTGTGCTGACGGCCCTCGAGATCCATCAGGTCGCCGAGACCTACATCCGGCGTCGGGCAATCAGGCACCTCGAGAAGAAGCGGGTCGTGATCTTCGGGGGCGGCACGGGCAATCCGTTCTTCACCACCGACACCGCGGCGGCACTGCGCGCCGCCGAGATCGGCGCCGAGGTGATCCTCAAGGCGACCCAGGTAGACGGTGTGTACAGCGCCGATCCGGCAATCGACAGCCAGGCCGTCCGCTACGACCAGCTCAGCTTCGACGAGTCGATCCGTCGCGATCTGCAGTTCATGGATCAGGCTGCGATCGCGCTCTGCCGCGAGAACGGCCTGCCGATCGTGGTGTTCGACATGAGCGTCGCGGGCAACATCCAGAAGGTGGCGGCAGGCGAACGGGTCGGCACGGTGGTGAGCGGCTAGCCGGGCGGCCCGGGCAGATCGAGGCAACAGGGGGACGGCGATGGCGGGAGAAGAAGAGGTCGGTCTCGTGCTCGAGGAGGGGCGCGAGGCGATGGAGAAGACGCTCGACAGCTTCAAGCAGCACCTGATGAAGGTGCGAACCGGCCGCGCCAGCACGACCCTGCTCGACGGCATCACGGTCGACTACTACGACACGCCGACGCCGCTCAAGCAGCTCGCGAGCCTCTCGGTTCCCGATCCGCGCATGATCGTCGTGTCGCCCTTCGACAAGTCGGTGATGGGCGACATCGAGCGCGCCATCCAGGGCGCGAACCTCGGCGTGACGCCCAGCAACGACGGCAAGGTGATCCGCATCGCGATTCCGCCGCTCACCGAGGAGCGCCGCAAGGATCTCGTCAAGCAGGTGCGCAAGGCCGCCGAGGACCACCGGGTCGGCATCCGCGAGGGGCGCCGCGACGCAGTCTCGATGCTGAAGGACCTGGAGTCCGACGGAACGCTGCCCCAGGACGATCGCCACCGGGCCGAGAAGTCCGTCCAGGACCTGACCGACGATTACGTGAAGAAGATCGACGAGCTGTGCGCCCAGAAGGAAAAGGAAGTCCTCGAGGTCTGAGCATGACGAACGTCGGGCTCCGTCCCGATCGCGTGCCCCGCCACGTCGCCATCATCATGGACGGCAACGGACGCTGGGCCGAGGCACGTGGCCTAGAGCGCAACGCCGGCCACCGCGCGGGCGTCGAGGCCGTGCGCGACGTCGTGCGCGCGGCCGGCGATCTCGGCATCGAGTACCTCACCCTGTACGCCTTCTCGAGCGAGAACTGGAACCGGCCCAAGGGCGAAGTGCACGAGCTGATGTCGCTGCTCGAGGACTACCTCGAGCAGGATCTCGACGAGGCCGTCGAGCAGGGCGTGCGGCTGCGCGCGATCGGGCGGCTCGACCGCCTGCCTCCGAGCACCCGCGCTGCGGTCGACCGGGCGGTGGAGGCCACGGCACGCAACCGCGGCCGCGAGCTGATCTTCGCCCTGTCGTACGGTGGCCGCACCGAGATCGTCGACGCCGCTCGGCGGTTGGTGCGCGACGCCGAGTTGGGCGTGGTCGATCCGGACGCGCTCGACGAGAAGGCCTTCGCGGCGTACCTCTACGCGCCCGACGTCCCGGATCCCGACCTGATGATCCGCACCGGCAACGAGTCGCGCGTGTCGAACTTCCTGCTCTGGCAGATCGCCTATGCGGAGATCCACGTCGCCCGGGTCATGTGGCCCGACTTCCGGCGCGAGAACCTCGAGGCGGCAATCGTCGACTTCCAGTCGCGCGAGCGCCGCTTCGGCCTGACGAGCGCTCAGGTCTCCGGGACTGACGGCGGGGAGGACGGCGGGGGCGGGCCGCCGGCGCAATGAAGCGCCTGTCCGTCCTGGGCAGCACCGGGAGCGTCGGTGTGCAGACGCTGGCCGTCGCGTCCGCCAACCCCGACCGCTTTCGCGTGACCGCACTCGCCGCGGGCCGTCGCACCGACGAACTGGCCGAGCAGGTCGAGCGCTTCCGGCCCGATCTCGTCTCGGTGGCCTCGGCGGACGACGCCGAGCGCCTGCGCGACCGCTTCGGCGCGGCCGTCGACGTGCGCCACGGCGCGGCGGGCCTGGTGGCGGTGGCCAGCCACGAGGCCGATCTGGTGGTCGCGGCCCTGGTGGGGGCGGTGGGGCTCGAGCCCACGCTGGCGGCGGTGCGCGCGGGCCGGGACGTGGCACTGGCCAACAAGGAAGTGATGGTGATGGCCGGCGCCCTGGTGCGGCGCGAGGTCGAGGCCCACGGCGTCACGCTGCTGCCGGTCGACTCGGAGCACAGCGCCATCTTCCAGGCGCTGGCCGGACAACGCATCGAAGACGTGGAGCGGCTGATCCTCACCTGCTCGGGCGGACCGTTTCGCGACGCCGGGCGCTGGCCGGATTCGAGGCTGGCCGAAGCGTCGGTCGACGAGGCCCTCGATCATCCCAACTGGGATATGGGGGCGAAGATCACGATCGACTCGGCGACGCTGATGAACAAGGGCCTCGAGGTCATCGAGGCGCGCTGGCTCTTCGACGTGCCGCCCGAGCGCATCGACGTGGTCGTGCATCCGCAGTCGATCGTTCACAGCCTGGTCGAATACCGCGACGCGTCGGTGATCGCCCAGCTCGGCCTGCCAGACATGCGCGTTCCGATCGCGGTGGCGCTCGCGCACCCCGAGCGGATCGGGCTCGACGTGCCGCGCCTCGATCTCGCCGAGTGCGCGCGACTCGATTTCGAGCCGCCCGACCGGCGGCGCTTTCCGTGCCTCGATCTGGCCATACGGGCCCTGCGGGGCGGCGAGGCGGCGCCGGCTGTCCTGAATGCCGCCAACGAGGTCGCGGTGGCGGCCTTTCTGGAGCGGCTCATTTCGTTCGGCAGGATCGCCGATACGAACGAGCAGGTCCTCGAGGCGCACCTCGCCGAGCGGCGGGGGCAGAAGGTCGACGACCTCTCCGAGGTGATCGCTGCCGACGCGTGGGCGCGGCAGCGCGCGCGCGCCTACCTCGATCTGAAGGTCGAAGGGGACTGAACCCGGCCGCGCCAAGGTGCGTCCGATAACCTCACGCAGCTCTACTTGCCGTCGCCCGCGTAACGACCGGCCCAACGATCCGCCCAACGACTCGTCATGGTGCTCTTCGACTACATCGTCGCCGCGATCCCGATGCTCGGGATCCTGATCTTCGTCCACGAGCTCGGCCACTTCCTGGTCGCGAAGGCCTGCGGGGTGCGGGTCCTCAAGTTCTCGCTGGGCTTCGGGCCGCCGATCGGCTTCGGCGACCGGCGACTGCGCTGGGAGCGCGGCGGCACCGAGTACGTGATCGCGTGGATTCCACTCGGCGGATTCGTCCGCATGCTGGGCGAACAGCTGCCCGGCGACGAGCAGCACCCGGCGCCGATTCCCGAGGACGCGCGCCCGGACGAGTTCCTGGACGCGAAGCCGACCTGGCAGAAGATCTCGATCGTGCTGGCGGGGCCGGTGATGAACCTGTTGCTGCCGGTGCCGATCTTCACCCTGATGCTCTGGTCGGGCATGTCGAAGCCGGCCAGCGTGGTGGGGATGGTCGAGCGCAGCTCGCCCGCCGCCGAGGCGGGCCTCCGGCCCGGCGATCGTGTCGTAGCGATCGACGAGGCACCGGTGCGGTGGTGGGGCGAGGTGGTTCGCGCCATCCAGGGCCGCGCGGGCGACGAGCTGGCGCTGCGGATCGAACGGGCCCACGAGACCGTCGACGTCGAGCTGGTGCTGGGCTCGCGGTCGGCGCTCGATCCCTTCGGCGAGGTGCAGGAGGTCGGCTGGGCGGGGGTCGGCCACGACCGACTGCCCGCTCTGGTGGGCGTGCCCGAAGCCGGCTCGCCGGCCGCTCGGGCGGGGCTGCGCTCGGGCGATCGCGTACTGCGGGTCGGCGGCGCGGAGGCCGAGGACTGGGAGCAGCTCGTCGCCGCGTACGCGGCCGCGACCGCGGAGCCGGTCCCGATCGAGGTCGCCCGCGGCAGGGAGGACGACGCGCCGCGGGTGACCGTGAGCGTGCCCGCTCTCGCCTCGCTCGACGCACTCGGTGTGGTGTCCGCGCCGATCCTGGTCGGCCAGGTGATCGACGACATGCCGGCCGCCAGGGCCGGCATCGCCCCGGACGACCTGATCCTGGCGGTCGACGGCCGCCCGGTCGGCAGCTTCCACAATTTCGCCGACACGATCCGCGCGAGCGAAGGTCGCGCGTTGGCGATCACCTATGCGCGCGATGGTGCGGTGCGGACCGTGGCGATCCAGCCCGTGGAGCGCACGGTGCCCGGCCCCTTCGGCATCGACGGCATGGAGGAGACCGTCTATCAGGTCGGCATCTCCCACGCACTCGCCACGCTGCCCGGCGTGCGCGACGTCGATCGCGAGCGAAATCCGCTGGTCGCCGTACCGCGCGCCGCCGGCATGACGATCGACAACCTGGCGGCCATGCTCGGTGCTCTCGGCAAGATGTTGAGCGGTCAGGTCGGGCTCGACCAGGTGCGGGGTCCGATCACGATCGTCCAGTTCGCCCGCAAGTCGCTCGACATCGGCTGGCAGGCGTACCTGACGATGATGATCTTCATCAGCCTGAATCTGGGCATCCTGAACCTGCTGCCCATTCCGATCCTCGACGGCGGCCAGCTCGTGATCTTCTCGATCGAGGGCATCAAGCGGGCGCCGATCTCGCTGCGCACCCGCGAGTACGTGCAGCAGGTCGGCTTCGTGGTGCTGATGTTGCTGATGGGGCTCGCGTTCTGGAACGATCTTTCCGCCCAGTGGAAGAAGCTCGTCGATTGGCTGTCGACGGGGCTGTGAGCGGACCGGGCCTGCTCCTCGCCATCGAGTCGGCGACCGCGCGAGCGAGTGTGGCGTTGCTCCGGGGCGACGACGCGCTCGCCGAGCGGGCCGGTGAGGGCGAGCGCCATCACTCCGAGACGCTGCTGCCGTTGATCGACGAGGTGTTGCGCGAGAGCGACGTCGCGCTCGGCGACGTGGCCGCCTGCGCGGTGTCGATCGGCCCGGGCGCCTTCACGAGCCTGCGCATCGGTGTCGCCACGGTGAAGGGGCTGTGCTTCGGCAGCGATCGACCGGTGGCGCCGGTGCCGACCCTCGAGGCGCTCGCCGAGGCGGGCCGGCGTGCGGGGGCCGTGGGGCCGGGCGATGTCGCGGTGCCCGTGCTCGACGCGCGGCGCGGCGAGGTATACGTGGCGGCTCATCGCATCGCCGAGGCGGGCGAGGGCGAGGCGGCCTGCGTGCTCCCGCCCTGCGTGCTCGACGCCGACGGTCTCGCGGCCGCTCTGCCCGGGGGCGGATGTCTGATCGGAGAGGGCGCGGCGATCGTCGGCGAGGGGCTCGAGCGAAGCGCGCCCGGCCGCTTCGACGTGCGGGCCGGAGCGGGCGTGCTGCCCGAAGCGGTGGCACTCGGCCGGATCGGGAGCCGACTCCTCGGGACGGGCGATGCGGTCGCTGCCGCGCGGCTCGTTCCCCGCTACGTGAGACGCGCCGAGGCCGAGGTGCAGCGCACCGCCCAGCGCTTCGAGTAGCCGGCGGCGGCCTCCCGCGGCGCCCACGGTGCTTTGACACTACCCGAAACCTCGATTAGTCTCGGGCACTTGGCGCGCTCAGTTCCGCTCGGGGAACGCCGCGCGGAGCGGCCATCCGAGTTCGACCGACGGCCCTGGTCCGGCGCCATCGAGGCGTCGGCGGCGCCCGGCACCGGGCCGCCGAGGCGACCCCGTGCAGTCCCGCCGCGGCGCCGTCACCCTAACCATCCCCTGCAGCCCAGACCCACGCGGAGAATCCGATCCCCATGGCACTGAACATCTACTACGACAAGGACGCCGACCTCGGTCGCCTCGAGGGCAAGAAGGTGGCGGTGATGGGCTACGGCAGTCAGGGCCACGCCCACGCGCAGAACCTCCATCACTCGGGGATCGACGTCGTCGTGGGCCTGCGCAAGGACTCGCCGAGCTGGTCGAAGGCCGAGTCGGCCGGCCTCGCGGTGGCGACCGTCAGCGACGCGGCCGCCCAGGCCGACGTCGTCATGATGACGCTCCCGGACGAACTGGCCGCCGACATCTATCGGGACGAGATCAAGGCCCAGCTCCAGCCGGGCAACTACCTCGCGGTGGCCCACGGCTTCAACGTGCACTTCGGCACCGTGGCGCCGCCCGAGGGCGTGAACGTCTTCATGGTGGCGCCGAAGGGCCCCGGTCACACGGTCCGCGACCACTACGAGCAGGGGCGCGGCGTGCCGTGCCTGGTGGCTGTGGACGCCGATCCGAGCGGCGACACGCTCCAGATCGCCCTCGCGTACGCGAGCGCCATCGGGGGCGGCCGCGCGGGCATCATCGAGACGACCTTCGAGGAGGAGACCGAGACCGATCTCTTCGGCGAGCAGGCGGTGCTCTGCGGCGGCCTGACGGCGCTCATGAAGGCGGGCTTCGAGACCCTCGTCGAGGCGGGCTACGCGCCCGAGATGGCGTACTTCGAGTGCATCCACGAAGTGAAGCTGATCGTCGACCTGATCTACCAGGACGGCATCGCGAACATGCGGTACTCGGTGTCGAACACGGCCGAGTACGGCGACTTCGTGAGCGGTCCGCGTGTGATCGACGAGGACGCCAAGGCCCGCATGAAGGACATCCTCGGCGAGATACAGAGCGGTGAGTTCGCCAAGCGCTTCATCATGGAGAACAAGGCCGGCAACGTCTCGTTCAACGCCATGCGGCGCAAGGCGGCGGAGCACCCGATGGAGGAGGTCGGCGCGCGGCTGCGCGGCCTGATGCCCTGGCTCAAGGAGCGGCAGCTCGTCGATCGCTCCAAGAACTAGGAGGATTGCGAGGGACGGAGTCCCGAGCCATCCGACGACGCGGAAGATCCGGCGGAGCCGGACCGCAGCTGAACGGCGGCGCCCCGGGCGGGCGCCCCGGATCGGAGTGGCGATGACACTCGAGGCCGTCGAGAGTCGACGACGCGGGCGACGACGCGGGCGAAGACGTCGCCGCCGCCGCGAAGGGCGTGACGGGCGGGTCCGCACCTTCGGCAGCGTGCTGCCGTCGCTGCTGACCACGGGCAACCTCGCCGCCGGCTTCTACGCGATCGTCAAGTCGGGCACCGGCGATCCGCTGACGGCCTCGTACGCGATCTTCGTCGCCGGCGTGTTCGACATCCTCGACGGGCGTGCGGCGCGCATGACCGGCAGCGAGAGCCGCTTTGGCGCCGAGTACGACTCGATCGCCGACACCGTCTCTTTCGGCGTCGCGCCCGCGGTGATCGCGTTTCACGCCGGCGGGATGAGCGATCTGGGCTGGGCCGGCTGGGTGATGGCCTTCATCTTCACCGCCTGCGCGTCTCTGCGGTTGGCGCGGTTCAACGTGTCCTCCGGCCGCTTCGTCGGCCGCTTCGACGGCCTGCCTACGCCGGCGGGCGCCGGCATGGTCGTCTCGACCGTGTGGTTCCACCACTTCCTGGTCGGCAACGACATCGCGGTGAGCGTCCCCGCCATGCTGCCGGCGCTCGGGCTCGCCGCCCTCGGCATCCTGATGGTGTCGCCGATTCCGTACCGCAGCTTCAAGGACGTCGACGTTCGCGGCTCGTACGGGGCCACCGTCGCGATGGTGATCCTGATGATCGTGCTCTTCCTCGAGCCCGGTCTGAACTTCTTCCTGTTCGGATTGACGTATGTTCTGTCGGGTCCCGTCTCGTGGTGGTGGCGCCGGCGGACGGGCGGGGCACTGGTGGAGGCTGCGACTCCGGGCGAGGCCGGGGAGGCCTCTCCCGAAGCACTGCGGCCGGTCGAGTAGCGGCGATCACCGGCGAGGCCAGGCGATGAGCGATCACATCCGGATCTTCGATACGACGCTGCGCGACGGCGAGCAGTCGCCGGGCTGCAGCATGAACCTCTCCGAGAAGCTCACCCTCGCCCGGCAGCTCGAGCGGCTCGGCGTCGACGTCATCGAGGCCGGCTTCCCGATCGCGAGCGAGGGCGACTTCGAGGCCGTGCGGCGCGTCGCCGAGGAGGTGCGTGGTCCCTCGATCTGCGGCCTCGCGCGCACCGGGCGCGACGACGTCGAGCGCGCCGCCCAGGCCGTCGAGCCCGCCGCGCACCCGCGCATCCACACCTTCATCGCCACCAGCGACATCCACATGGGGCACAAGCTGCGGATGAGCCGCGAGGAGGTCATGGAGGAGGTGGTCCGCGCCGTCACCCAGGCGCGGGGCTACGTGGACGACGTCGAGTTCTCGGCCGAAGACGCGACGCGCTCGGATCCGGAGTTCCTCGTGCAGGTCTTCTCCGCCGCCCTCGAGGCGGGCGCCTCGACGCTGAACGTGCCCGATACCGTGGGCTACACGACGCCCGAGGAATACGGAGAGCTGATCCGCTTCCTGCGCGAGAACATCCCCGGCAGCGACCGCGCGGTGCTCTCGGTGCACTGCCACGACGACCTCGGTCTCGCCGTCTCGAACAGCCTGACCGCGGTGTACGCGGGGGCGCGGCAGGTCGAGTGCACGGTGAACGGCATCGGGGAGCGTGCGGGCAACGCCTCGCTCGAGGAGATCGTGATGGCGCTGCGCGTGCGGCCCGACCGGGCGCACGGACTCGACACGGGCATCGTCGCCCGCGAGATCTACCCGAGCAGCCGGCTGCTCTCGTCGATCACCGGCGTGCAGGTGCAGCCCAACAAGGCGATCGTCGGCGACAACGCCTTCGCCCACGAGGCGGGCATCCACCAGGACGGCGTCCTCAAGGCGGCGATCACCTACGAGATCATGACGCCCGAGTCGATCGGGCGGGCCTCCAACGAGCTGGTGCTCGGCAAGCACTCGGGGCGTCATGCCTTCCGCGACCGCCTCGAAGAGCTCGGCCTCGACGTGCAGGGTGACGAGTTCGAGCGGGCCTTCCGGCGCTTCAAGGACCTCGCAGACGCCAAGAAGGTGATCTACAACGAGGATCTCGAGGCGATCGTCGCCGACTCGATGGTCGCCGTCGACGACCGCTTCGAGCTGAAGCGCCTCACGATCACGAGCGGCGACGCCACCGCCCCGATGGCGAGCGTCGAGATGTCGATCGACGACGAGGCGCGCACGACCGTGGCGACCGGCGTCGGCCCGGTGGACGCTATCTTCGCCGCGATCACGAAGCTCACCGGCACCAAGAGCGACCTCATCAAGTACCAGGTGCACGCGGTGACCGCCGGCCTCGACGCTCAGGGCGAGGTCTCGGTGACCATCGAGGAGAACGGCCGCCGGGTGATCGGCAACGGCGTGCACGAGGACGTGATGGTGGCCAGCGGCAAGGCCTACGTGAACGCCATCAACAAGCTCGAGTGGCACAAGAAGCGCCACGGGGTCGACGAGCCGAAGGGTATCTGACGAGCGGATCGGCGCGCGGCGCGCCCAGGCGCCGGCGCGCCGTGAACTGCGCGAATCACGTGAATCGAGAGGAAGACCGAGTTGAATCGAATCGTGACGCTGCCGGGCGACGGCATCGGACCCGAGGTGACCACCCAGGCCACCCGTGTCCTCGAGGCCGTCTGCGGCCGGCACGGCATCGAGGTCGAGTTCTCTGAGGAGCTGATCGGCGGCGCCTCGATCGACGCTCACGGCGCGCCGCTGCGAGACGAGGTGATCGAGCTGTGCCGGGGCAGCCGAGCGGTGCTGCTCGGAGCCGTCGGCGGACCGAAGTGGGACGCCATGGCGGTGGACGTGCGGCCCGAGAAGGGCCTGCTGCGCATCCGCAAGGAGCTGGGACTGTTCGCGAACCTGCGGCCGGCGGCGGTGATCCCCGCGCTCGCAGACGCCTCGGCGCTGCGCCGGGAGATCGTCGAGGGCATCGACCTGCTCGTGGTGCGCGAGCTGACCGGTGGCATCTACTTCGGCGAGCCGAAGGGGCGCGGTGAGGAGGACGGTGCGCGTCGCGGCTGGAACACGATGGTCTACGACGAGCACGAGGTGGCGCGCATCACCCGCGTGGCCTTCGAGCAGGCGCGGCTGCGCCGGAGCCACGTCACCCACGTCCACAAGGCGAACGTGCTCGACGTCTCCCAGCTCTGGATGGACGTGGTCGAGGAGGTCGCGAAGGACTACCCGGACGTGACGCTCGCCCACCAGCTCGTCGATTCGTGCGCGATGCTGCTGGTGCGCGATCCCCGCCGCTTCGACGTGCTCGTCACCGGCAACCTCTTCGGCGACATCCTCTCGGACGAGGCTGCCGAGATCACCGGTTCGCTCGGCATGCTGCCGTCTGCCAGTCTGGCGACCGGCGGCTTCGGGCTCTACGAGCCGGTGCACGGCTCGGCGCCCGACATCGCGGGCGAAGACAAGGCCAACCCGCTCGCCGCGATCCTGAGCGTCGCGATGCTTCTCGAGACCTCGCTCGACTGCCCCAACGGCGCCGCCGAGGTGCGGTCCGCCGTGTCGGCGACGCTGGCTGCCGGCCACCGCACCGGTGACCTGCTGCTCGAGGGCGAGAGCCGGCCCGTGATCGGCTGTACGGCGATGGGCGACGAGGTGCTGACACGGTTGGAGAGCGCGTGAGCGGCGGGCTGCGGATCGGCGTGGCCGGCGCGACCGGGTTGCTCGGTCGCGACGTGATCGAAGTGCTCGATGCCGAGCGGCTGCCGGTCGCCGAGCTGCGCCTCTTTGCCGGCGATCGGTCGCTCGGCGAGGACGTCGAGTTCCAGGGCGACGTGCTGCCAGTGGCCAGCGGCATCGGCGAGCTGGTGGGGCTGGACGTGCTGGTCGTCTGCACGCCCGACACGGCGGCGCTGGATCTGGTGCGCGCGGCGCTGCGGGCCGGGGTGGCCTGCATCGACTGCTCGGGCTCGCTGGTGGGCTCGTCGGAGGTGCCGCTTTCGATCGCTTCGCTCGGCGCGCACGACGACCTGGCGGCGGCGCCGCTGATCTCGTCTCCGCCCGGTCCTGCGCTGGCCTGGGCGCCCGTGCTCGCAGCGATTCAGCGCGAGGCTGGGCTCGTCCGGGTCATCGGGACCGTCATGCATTCGGCCTCGTCGGCCGGGCGCCGGGGCATCGACGCGCTCTCGGAGCAGACGCTGGCCCTGCTCAACCAGCGGCCGCCCCCGCACGAGCACGGGGTGGACGGGCCGCGCGCCTTCGACTGCCACGCGCACGCGAGGGAGGACGAGGCCGAGAAGGAGGGCGCGTCGGAGGCGGAGTCGCTGGTCGCGGCGGTGCTGCGCCGTCTGCTCGGGCCGGACGTCGGCATCGTGGCGAGCAGCGTTCACGTCCCTACGTTCGCCGGGCAGGGCGCGATGCTGGCGATCGAGACCGAGGGGCCGATCGCGCCGGAGCAGGCCGCTTCGGTGCTGGGGGCTAGCGCCGGCCTCGAGGTGCGCGGCCACGGGTCCGCGCCCGGCACGCGCGACGCGGTGGGCTCGGACTCGGTGATCGTCGGGCGGCTGCGCGCGGACGCCACCGCGCCGGCCGGGCGGGGCCTGCTGGCCTGGCTGACCGCCGACCCGGTGCGGCTCGGCGCCGCCAACGCCGTGCGGCTGCTGCGGGCGCGGTTCCCGGAGATCTGACCCGCCACCCGTCGGCGCCGGCGATGCGCGCCGTCCCGGAGGTCCCACAGGCGTCGTGCCGACCTATCGCCTGCTCGTCGAGTACGCCGGGGAAGCCTTCGTGGGCTGGCAGATCCAGGCCGGGGAGGCGCCGACCGTCCAGGGCGCACTCGCCGCCGCCTTCACGCAGGTGACGGGCGAGTGGGTGAGCGTGGTCGGCTCGGGGCGCACCGACGCCGGCGTCCACGCCGAGGGGCAGGTGGCGAGCGTCGCCCTCGAGGCATCCTGGAGCCCTGAGAGGTTGCAGCGCGCCCTCAACGGGGTGTTGCCCCGGGCGGCCTGCGTTCGCCACGTGGCACTCGCCCGGGACGGCTTCGATGCGCTGCGGGACGCGGTCGCCAAGCGCTACCGCTACCAGATCTGGAACGCTCCGGCGCGCTCGCCGCTTCGCGCCCGGCGCTTCGCCCACGTGTCGCGCCGCCTCGACCTCGAAGCCATGCGGGCCGCCGCCGCCCTGCTGCTGGGCGAGCGCGACTTTGCGTCCTTCCAGGGAGCCGGCTCGGACGTCCTGACCACCACGCGAACCCTGCACCGGCTCGACGTGGAGGGTGTGCCCGGCGGGGAGGTGCGGATCGTCGTCGAGGGCAGCGGGTTTTTGCGCCACATGGTGCGGAATTTGGCGGGCACGCTGATCGAGGTCGGGCACGGCCGCCGCACGGCCGACTCCATGACGGCGCTCCTCGAGGCGCGCGACCGCTCTCGGGCGGGGCCGACCGCCCCCGCGGAGGGGCTCACCCTCGAGCGCGTCGACTATCCGCCCGAGACGCTGGGGGCCGGCGCCTGACGGGCACATTCCACTGGAAAAACGGAGGCTTCGCGCACCCCGGTGCCTTGACGGCGGACGGCCGATCGCCTACCTAGAGGCCCCCGCCGGATTGGCGGAACGCAAGAGGAGCGCCCAGCCATGGGAGCGCAGGCCCACCGCGCCACGCGCAGCATTCGCGCCGAGGACGTCGAGCGCCGCTGGTTCGTCGTCGACGCGACCGACGTCGTGCTCGGCCGGCTCGCCACGCGCATCGCGAGCGTGCTTCGCGGCAAGCACCGCGCGACCTTCACGCCGCACGTCGACACCGGCGAGTACGTGATCGTCGTCAATGCCGACAAGGTCCGCCTGACCGGTCGCAAGCGCGAGCAGAAGACCTACTACCGCCACACCGGCTACCCGGGTGGCATCAAGTCCATCACCGCCGACAAGCTGCTGGCCTCGCCCCACGCCGACCGGGTGGTGCGCAACGCCGTGCGCGGCATGCTGCCGAAGAACAACCTCGGCCGGAAGATGCTCGGCAAGCTGAAGGTCTATGCCGGGCCCGAGCACCCGCATATCGCCCAGCAGCCAGAGGAGCTGTCCCTTGTCTGAAGCCACACCTCTGACCAAGCCGGGGGGGCCCCTGGCCGGGGGCGCCGTCACCGCTACGGGCAAGCGGAAGAATGCGATCGCGCGCGTCCAACTTTCGCTCGGCAGCGGTGCCATCGTGATCAACGGCCGCCGTGTCGAGGAGTACTTCCCGCGCGAGGCTCTGCAGATCGACGTGCGTCGGCCCCTCGAGTTGACGAACTCCGTCGATCGCTTCGACATCAAGGCGACCATCACCGGCGGAGGCGTGGCCGGCCAGGCCGGTGCGCTGCGCCACGGCATCGCCCGCGCGCTGGAGAAGAACGACCCCACCCAGCGCGCCACCCTCAAGCGGGAAGGCATGCTGACCCGCGACCCGCGCCGCAAGGAGCGCAGGAAGTACGGGCAGAAGGGCGCCCGGGCGCGCTTCCAGTTCTCCAAGCGCTAATTGGTCGGCGCCTTCGGCGCCGACGGCTGGCCGTGGTGGGGCGCGCCGGGTCCCTGGCGGGAGGGGCGCGGCTGGGGCTGCGGTAAGTGGTGCGGTAAGCGGTGCGGTGAGGGCTGCTCGGCCGTTGGGCTTGGTGCGGTGGAGGTGTTCCTGGTCGGGTGGTTTGACTGGGACTCGGGGGCGGGGCTATATACTGGCCCCGACCGCCCGGACAGGGACCGGTCGGTGCGCGGAGAGATGTTGACTCGCCTGATTGCCCGATTGTGTTCTCTCAAGATGCCTGGGGCGAGGTGCCTCCGGTGATCGGCTTCGCCGCCACCGTTCCCGCCACCCACCGACAGCACACCACAGTCTCCACCTCCTCTACCGCGATCGAACGCCGGTTCGCGCGTGGCCGATGCGGCGTTGCGTCTCACCGCGCCCGAGGCCCGCGGGCGCCGTTCGGGGGGCGATCGCGAATGCGAGGGCGTGGAGCGGGCGCCGCTCGGCGCAGGAGACGCTCATGAGGACGCGACTCACCAAGTACATCTTCGTGACGGGCGGCGTGATGTCGTCGCTCGGCAAGGGTCTTGCCTCGGCGTCGATCGGCTCGCTCCTCGAGGCGCGGGGGCTGCGGGTCACGTTCCTCAAGCTCGATCCGTACCTCAACGTCGATCCTGGCACGATGAATCCGCTGCAGCACGGCGAGGTCTACGTCACCGAGGACGGCGCCGAGACCGACCTCGACCTCGGCCACTACGAGCGCTTCACACGCTCGCGCATGAGCCAGGTCAACAACGTGACCGCCGGCCGCATCTACGACCGGGTGCTCGGCAAGGAGCGCCGCGGCGACTACCTGGGCGGCACCGTGCAGGTCATCCCGCACGTCACCGACGAGATCAAGGAGAGCATCACGACGGCGGGGCAGGGCGTCGACGTCATCCTCGTCGAGATCGGCGGCACGGTGGGCGACATCGAGTCGCTGCCGTTCCTCGAGGCCATCCGCCAGTTCCGCGGCGACGTCGGCCGGGAGAACACCTGCTTCATCCACGTCGCGCCTGTCCTCTACCAGGCGAGCGCCGGCGAGCTCAAGACCAAGCCCGTCCAGCACTCGGTCAAGGAGCTTCAGGCCGTCGGTATCGCGCCGGACATCATCCTCTGTCGGACCGGTCGCTATCTCGACAAGGGTATCAAGTCGAAGATCGCGCTCTTCTGCAACGTCGACGAGGACGCGGTGATCACCGCCAAGGACGTAGGCAGCATCTACGAGGTGCCGCTGGTCTTCCACGCCGAGGGCCTCGACGAGAAGATCGCCCAGGTGCTGAACATGTGGACGGGCCAGCCCGACCTGCGTCAGTGGGAGGCGCTGATCGAGGCGCAGCGCAACCCCGAGACGGACGTGACGATCGCCATGGTGGGCAAGTACGTCGATCTCGCCGAGAGCTACAAGAGCCTCAACGAGGCGCTCGTGCACGGCGGCATGGCGGTGCGTGCGAACGTCGAGATCGAGTACTTCGACAGCGAAAAGCTCGAGGACGCGAGCGTGCTCGCCGGCGCCGACGGCATCCTGGTGCCGCACGGCTTCGGGGCACGGGGCGCCGAGGGCAAGATCCGCGCCGTCCAGTACGCGCGCGAAAACGACATTCCGTATCTCGGCATCTGCTTCGGGATGCAGCTCGCCTGCTGCGAGTTCGCCCGGCACGTCGCTGGCCTCGGGCGCGCGAACTCGCGAGAGGTCGACCCCGACACGCCGCATCCGGTCATCGACCTGCTGCCGGGCCAGGAGCAGATCGAGGACAAGGGCGCCACTATGCGCCTCGGCGACTACCCGTGCGTGCTCGAGGAGGGCAGCCGGGCCCGGGACATCTACGGCCGCAACCAGATCGCCGAGCGCCACCGCCACCGCTACGAGTTCAATCCCGAGTATCGCGAACGCCTCGAGGCCGCGGGGCTGCGCTTCAGCGGACTGTCGCCCGACGGACGTCTCGCCGAGATCGTCGAGCTGCCCGACCACCGCTTCTTCGTGGCCTCGCAGTTCCACCCCGAGTTCGCCTCGAAGCCCTTCGACCCGCACCCGCTCTTCCAGGCCTTCGTGGAGGCGTCGGCGTTGCGCAAGAAGGAGCGAGACGGGGCCTGAGGGACCGACGGCCTTGCAACCTCCTGTCGGATCGCTAAAAACTCCCGTCCGAGTGGGGCGTTAGCTCAGCTGGCTAGAGCGCCGTGTTCACACCGCGGAGGTCGGTGGTTCGAGTCCACTACGCCCCACCATTCTGCCCCTCGAACGGCGGGCCACGCATGGGCCTGGCTGGGGCCCCGCCTGCTCGGTAGCGCTCGGGGCGGGTGGTGCGGTCGAGCGTGGTCAGCCGGGCTGGGGCCGTGGGCACGGTCGGTTTCGGCGCGAATGGGAGAGCTAGACTGTTTGGACGGCCTCGCCGTCTCGTGGCCCGGTAGCTCAGCTGGATAGAGCGCCAGCCTCCGAAGCTGGAAGTCGCGCGTTCGAATCGCGCCCGGGTCACCACCTTCTCCGAACGCCCATCGCCCGCGACCCCACATGGCCACCATCGCCACCGTCACCGACGAAATCACTGCCGAGAAGCTCGGCAAGACGCTGATGCACGAGCACCTCGTGATCGGCTATCCGGGCTTCGAGAGCCACTCGAGCCACGCTGGCCCGAGCGAGGCCGATCGGTACTCGATCTGCGTCGACCGCATCCAGAGCCTGCAGGCGCTTGGCTTCGATTCGATGCTCGATCCCTGCCCCGGCGACCTCGGCCGCGACGTCGAGTTGGCCGCCCGGGTCGCTCAGAAGACCGGCTTCCAGATCATCTGTGCGACCGGGCTCTACAAAGAGAGCGAGGGCGGAAGGCCCTACTGGAAGTTCCGGGCGAACTTCGGACCGCAGGTCGAGGCGATGGCCGAGTCGTTCGTCCGCGAGCTCACCGAGGGCATCGGCGACACCGGCATCCGCGCGGGCATCATCAAGGTGGCGACGGGCCCCGGGCAGATCACCGACTACGAGCGGACCGTGCTCGAGGCCGCCGCGAAGGCGTCGGTCGAGACGGGAGCTCCGATCACCACGCACACCGACCTCGGCACGATGGGGGATGCCCAGCAGCAGATTCTCACGGATCTGGGCGTGCCGCCCCATCGCATCATCGTGGGCCACTCGTGCGGGACCGACGACCATGACTATCACATGAAGATCGCCCGGGGCGGGTCGTACCTGGGCTTCGACCGCTTCGGGATAGAGATGATCTTTCCCGACGAGAAGCGCGTGGCGTCGCTGGTGAAGCTGATCCGCGCGGGAGCGGGCGATCGCGTCGTCGTGTCTCACGACTCCGTCTGGTGCTGGCGCGGTGAGCCGATTCCACGGGCGGTGCTGGCCGGCGCCGGGGACATCTTCGATCCGACGCACTTCTCGCGCAACATCGTGCCGCGGCTGAAGGATGCCGGCATCGCCGAGGACGAGATCGACCGTCTCTGGATCGCGAACCCGCGGCGCTTCTTCGAGGGCAGCAAGCTCGACGCGCTGACGTGAGCGCGCGGCGATCGCGTCCTAAGGCTCCATCCTCAGCTCAAGCGCAGCGTGGCGCCGGACGAAGATGCTGCGCACGTATCGCGCTGGCTTCGCCGGATCGAGCCCGAATGATCGCGTGCGGGCCAGCAGCTCCTCGAGGATCACGCGCACCTCGAGCCTGGCGAGCCGTGCCCCGATGCAGAAGTGGATGCCGCGGCCGAAGGCGATGTGTTCGTGCATGTTGGTGCGGCGGAGATCGACTTCGTCCGGACGCTCGAAGATCTCGGGGTCGCGGTTGGCGGCGGCCCAGAGGAGGAAGACCCGTGAGCCTTCGGCGAGGTCGACGCCCCCCAGGCGCGTGGCGCGCTTGACGGCGCGGTAGTGACCCTTGAACGACGACTCGAGCCGCACCGCCTCCTCGACGAACGGAGGAATCGAGCTCGGGTCGTCGCGAAGCTCGCGCTGCAGCTGGGGCTGCTCGGCGAGGATCCGCACGGCGTTTCCCGTGAGGCTCGAGGTCGACTCGCCGCCCGCTCCCGCCAGCACGACGAGGATCGAGACGCCGTCGCTCTCGGAGATGAGGCCTTCCCGCACGCCACGGGCCAACTCGCCGATCACTCCCGCCGCCGGGCGTCCCGCCGGCGCCTCCAGGGCGCGACCCAGATGTTCGGCGAGATACGCGACCATCTCGGCGGTCTTCGCCCCCACGAACGCCATCCGCTCGGGTGTCGTCGATCCGGCGAGGATCTCGGTGCCCGTCATCGCCCATTCGAGCAGGCGCTCGGCGTCGTCGACCGGCAGCCCCACGAGCAGCGCCATGGCGCGAGTCGGAATCGGGTCGGCGACCTGCGCGATCCAGTCGCCGCCGCCTGCGGAGACCAGCGGCGCGATCCGCTCCGCCGCCCAGCCACGCAGCGCCGGCTCCATGGCGGAGACCTGCCTGGGCGTGACGTGCGGCAGGACGAGCTTGCGATGGACCGCGTGTGATGGCTCGTCGGCGTTGGCGATCGCATCGACCGCGCTGCCGAAGCGGGTGAGGTCGAAGACGACCGGCTCGTTCGAAGGGCCGGTCATCAACGTGCCCGTGAGGTTCGCCGAGAAGTCGTCGTGTCTGTCCAGCACCTCCTCGATCAGCGGGCGCTTGGACACCAGATACACGTCCGTGCCGGGGACGCGATGGACGGGCGCGTGCTCGCGAAGGGACGCATAGAAGGGATAGGGGTCGTCCATCGTTCGCGGATCGAGCAGGTCGAACTCGTCGGGCGGCTTCATCGGATCACCCACTCTGGCGCTGTCTCGGTGGACGCCGTCCCGGGCGGCTGCGGATGGGCCGTTCCGGGGCATCGCTTCGACGCTACCGCGGAGCCTTGCGGCGTGCCCCGTCGACGGCGATGGGCGGCGGCCGGGATGCTAGCCTGGACCGGATTGCCGAGGCCTCCGATGTCCGCTGCCCAGAGCCCCGAGGACGCGCGCGTCCCGTTGTGGACCAAGCTCGCCTACGGGGTCGGCTCCGTCGCCTACGGGGTCAAGGACAACGGATTCGCCTACCTGCTGCTCATCTTCTACAACCAGGTGATGCACCTGCCGGCCCAGTGGGTCGGGGCGGGCATCATGCTGGCGCTGCTCGTCGACGCCGTCACCGACCCCATCGTCGGCTACGCGTCCGACAACCTCCACTCGCGCTGGGGGCGCCGCCATCCCTTCATGTACGCGGCGGCGTTGCCCGTCGCCGCGAGCTACTTCGTGCTCTGGAACCCGCCGTCGGGCCTGACCCCGGAGCAGCTCTTCGCCTACTTCCTCGTCGTCGCGATCCTCGTCCGGGTTTTCATCACCTTCTACGAGATTCCCTCGACGGCGCTCGTCCCCGAGTTGACGGAAGACTACGACGAGCGGACCTCGATGCTCGGCTTCCGTTACTTCTTCGGTTGGTGGGGCGGGCTGGGGATGGCCGTGCTCGCCTTCTTCGTGTTCCTGCCGGAGTCCGAGGGCGGGGTGCGCTACCAGGCCGGCTACGGCCACTACGCGACGCTGGCTTCGCTGGTGATGGTCGTTGCGATCGTGGCCTCTGCGGCGGGAACGCACCACCGCATTCCGGGCCTGCGGCTGCCTCCGGATCGGGAGGGCTTCGACTGGCGGACCAGCGCCGGCGAACTGCGCGAGACGCTCTCGAACCGCTCCTTCCTGGTGCTGTTCGTGTCGGCGCTCTTCACCGCCATGGCGGCGGGGGTGTCGACCTCGCTCAACATCTACTTCAACACGTTCTTCTGGGAGTTCGACACCAGCCAGATCGGCGCGCTGACGCTTCCGTTGTTTGCCTCGGCGGCGCTCGCTCTGGCGCTGGCGCCGCGGCTGTCGCTTCGCTTCGGCAAGAAGAACGCGGCCATCGGAGTCGCCGCGGCCGCGTTCGTCGGCGCGCCGCTTCCGATCGGGCTCCGCCTGATGGAGGTCTTCCCGGCCAACGGCACAGCGGCGCTCTTCTACACGATGCTGACGTTCAACGCGGTGGAGGTGACGCTGATCGTCACGGCGAGCATCCTGATCTCGGCGATGGTGGCCGACATCGTAGAGGACAGCGAACTCGCGACGGGCCGCCGCTCGGAGGGCGTCTTCTTCGCTGCGCGAAGCTTCGCCCAGAAGGCGGTCCACGGCATCGGGACCTTCATGGCGACCGTCATCCTGACGATCGTCGACTTCCCCACGGACGCGAAGCCGGGCGAGCTGTCACCCGAGGTCGTGTACGACCTCGGGCTCGTCTACGTGCCGGTGCTGATGGTGCTCTACATCTGTGCGCTGCTGCTGCTGACCGGTTACAGGATCAGCCGCGAGACGCACGCCGAGAACCTGCGCCGGCTCGCCGAGGACTCGGCGGGACAGGTCTGAGCGCAGTCGCGCCTCGGCCGCTCTCAGGCGGTGGGCTGGCGCGGATGCCGGCGAGCGCAGAGCAGCGCGAGGCCCATGCCCAGCAGTGTTGCGGTGCCGGGCTCGGGGATGCTGCCGCCGCCGAGAGGCTCGATCACGATGTTGTCGATCCCCACTCCGTGCGCGGTAGACCCGATGTAGAACTCGGTCACCTGGGCAAAGCCGGTGACCTGCAGCGTCTGCCACGCTAGCGAGTCGCTCGGACGCCACGGGTCGGTCGCGCCGCCCCCGCCAGGGATCTCGTACTGGGAGCCGTCGTCGATGGAGAACGCGGTCCACTGCGCCTCGAAGCTCGCGAAGTCGGGTGTCGCCGGATCGACAGCGTCGCTGAGTAGCAGCTGGGCGTCGGCCCAATCGTACGACCACGGAAGCCGCGCGAATTGGGAGTTCGGGTCTTCACCGTCGAGAGGGAGCCGGCGGTGGAGCCGGTAGTCGATGGATACGACGCGGAACTCCGAGCTGTCCAAGAGGCTGATGCGCGCCCCCTGCATGCCGTCACGCCAGGAGTGGGGGTTGTCGACGATGCTGAGCGCGCGATCGTCCCACAGGAGGTGGGTGTGCACCTCGGGATGGGAGGTGGCCGCTGGCGATCCCGCGTCGTCGAACCAGAAACCCTCGTACAAGGCGCCCGCCTGGTACCAGGCTGGCGTGCCTTGGATTCCAGGCGGCGGATTCGGGTCGAAGTACCCGTTCTCGAACGTGATCGTGACGAACGAAGTGTTCGCGGCGGCGAGGCCGGGCAGGGTGATGGCGAGCGTTGCTGCAAGAGCGGCTATCCGACGGGCGGCGAGCAGGCGAGCCAAGCGGTGCATGGTGATGGTCCCCGGTTTGGATGGGCGATCGGGGGAGGCCACGAGTCAGCATCCCCACACGGCTGTATGTGGGGAGTTCACCCGGATTGTGTCCGGATATTTTCGACTCAGGCGGATATTCCTCGGAATCGGACACCTCGGGGGACTTTTTTGTCACCCGAGGGGCTCTCTCCGATCATATCCGCCGGCCCGCTGCGGTCAGCCGCTCTTTCGGCTTGCCAGGTAGGACCGCCTGGCCTCGGCGCACTCGTCGTCGCCGAGTGCCGTGACCAGACCGTCGGCGTCCGACCAGCTGCGCATGGTGCCCACCATCTGGTCGGTGACCGCGTTGACGTGTCGCTTGGTCGAGAACAGGGTGTGTCCAGCCTTGGCGGCCAGCGAGCGCGCCAGCTCTTCGACGGTCGCCTCGAGGCGGCTCTCGGGCACGACGCGATTGAGGAAGCCGGCGCCGTGGGCCTCGGTCGCGTCGAAGGGCCGGCACGTGAGCACCAGCTCCTTGGTGAGCGCCGGTCCGATCTCGCGCACCAGCCGCGGGATGCCGCCCCACGCCAGGGGTATCCCGAGGTCGACCTCGGGGATCGAGAAGCGGGCCTCCTCGGAGGCGACGCGCAGGTCGCAGGCGGCGGCGAGCACGAGCCCGCCGCCCACGCACCAGCCGTGGATCGACGCGATGCTGAGCGGGCGCATGGATTCGAGGGCGTCCGCCATCTCGCGGCCGGTGTCGGCGGCCTCCCGCGAGGAGATCTCCCGGTCGCCGAGCATCCCCGACCCGGAGAAGGTTCCGAGGTCGGCGCCCGCCGAGAAGGCGCGACCGGCGCCGCTCACGATCACCACCTTGACGTCGCGCTGCTCGTCGAACCAGCGCGCGGCCGCCGCCAGCTCGCCGAGCGTCTGGGTCGAGAGCGGGTTGAGCTTGTCGGGCCGGTTCAGGGTGAGGCGTCCGATTGCGCGGTCCGTTTCGGTCGTGATCGTTTCGAACATGGGGTCTCCTCGAAGGCCCACACGAGGGCGGGGAGGAAGGACGCTACCATCGATCAGCGCACGAGGAGATGACGTGGAGACCATCGTCGAGCAGGCCGAGCAGATTCGCAGCGGTGAACGCTGCGCCCGCGCGTGCGTCGAGGAAGCACTCGCGCGCATCGCCGAGCACAACGACCGCCTTGGCGCGTTCGTGGTCGTCGACCGCGCGCTCGCCCTCGCCGAGGCCGACCGGGTCGACGAGGCGATCGCGCGGGGCGAGGAGGCGGGCCCGCTCGCCGGCGTGCCCTTCGGCGTCAAGGACGCGGATCCCTGCGCGGGACTGCCGCTCAGCTGGGGCTCGCAGCGCTACAAGGGCGGCCCGGCCGAGCAGCGAGACAGCGTCCACGTGGGGCGGCTGCGCGCGGCCGGCGCGGTGCCGGTCGGGGTGACGGCGTCTCCCGAGTTCGGTGCACTCAGCTGGACGCGGTCGAGGGCCTGGGGGGTGGCCCGCAATCCCTGGAACCTCGAGTGCACGCCGGGCGGGTCGAGCGGCGGATCGGCGTCGGCCGTGGCCGCCGGGCTCGTGTCCTTCGCGACCGCGGGCGACGGCGGCGGCTCGACGCGCATTCCCGCCGGCTACTCGGGGCTGGTCGGCCACAAGCCGAGCTTCGGGCGCATTCCACGCGAGGGCGCGACGACCTCGCAGACCGCCGTCTGGGGCGCGCTCACCACCACCGTGCGCGATGCCGCGCGGCACCTCGACGTGGCCAGCGGGCCGGACGATCGCGACCGCACCTCGCTGCCCGACCCCGGCCTCTCGTACGAGAACGCCATCGAGCAGCTCGACGTGGCCGGCCTGCGAGCCATGTGGTCGCCCGACCTGGGCTTCGCGGCCGTCGACCCGGACGTGAGGGAGCGGTGCTCGGCGGCTGCCGAGAAGCTGATCGACGCGGCGCGGCTCAGGCGCAGCGAGGTCGCGCTCGATCTGCACGATCTCTTCGACGCCTGGTCGAACTCGAGCGCGATCGACCTGTGGCTGCACGTCCAGGACGGCGACTGGCCGAGTCGGGCCGGGGAGTTCGGCGGCAACATCCGCAAGAGCCTCGAGGTCACGAATCGTCTATCGCTGCCGTGGTACGTGAAGGTCCTGCGCGCCCGCACCGCGCTCGAGGAGAGCGTCGCCGGGATCTTCGAGGGCATCGACGTGCTGCTGATGCCCACCACGGCGACACCGGCCCACGTCGCCGAGGGGCCGCCGCCTGGCGAGATCGACGGTCGCCCGGTAGCGGGCGCCATGGCGGTGCCGTTCACGATGCTCGCCAATCTCTGCTGGAACCCCGCCGTCTCGGTGCCCGCCGGCCTCTCCGCCGACGGGCTGCCGATCGGACTGCAGATCATGACGCGGCGACACGCCGACGACGTCGCGCTCCGGCTGGCCCGCATCGCGGAACAGACGTTCCCCTGGCCGCGGCACGCGCCGGGCTACTGAGGGGCCGGTGTCACGCTCGCGCATTCCCCGCCCGCAAGGAGACAGCCCGATGTCCGAAGCCAGGACCGCGAACGCCGAGCAGATCACCTACTGGAACGAGGTCAGCGGGCCGAAGTGGGCCGAACTCGGCGATGTGATCGACGCCCAGATCGCGCCGGTCGGACTCGCGGCCATGGACGCCGCGGAGCCCGGCGGGGGCGAACGCGTGCTCGACATCGGCTGTGGGTGCGGCCAGACGACGGTCGAGCTGGCCCGGCGGGTGGGCCCGGCGGGCCGGGTGCTGGGCGTCGACGTTTCGGGTCCGATGCTCGCCGATGCCCAGCGTCGCGCCGCTGAAGCCGGGGATGCGTCGATCGGCTTCGTCCAGGCCGACGCGCAGACCCATGCATTCGAGCCCGGCGCCTTCGATCTCGCCTTCTCTCGCTTCGGCGTGATGTTCTTCGAGGATCCGGCGGCGGCCTTCGCCAACCTGTTGTCGGCTCTGCGGCCGGGTGGGCGCCTGGTCTTCGCGTGCTGGCAGGAGATCGGCCGCAATCCGTGGATGATGGTTCCGGCGGCCGCCGCCGCGAAGCACGTCGAGATCCCGAGGCCCTCGGACCCGACGGCGCCCGGGCCGTTCGCCTTCGCCGATCCCGAGCGCGTCGGTGGTCTCATCGGGGCCGGGGGCTTCGCGGACTACGAGGCGACGCCCATCGAGCGCAAGCTCACCATCGGAGCCGGTCGCGGCATGGATCGGATCGTCGATTTCCTGATGCAGATGGGCCCTGCCGGCGCCGCGCTGCGTCAGGCCGAGGACCCGGAAGCGGTCGCGGCCGCCGTGAAGGCCTCCATGACGGAGGTGCTCGAGCCCTACTACGACGGCGACGGTGTGGTGATGGACGCGGCGGCCTGGCTGGTGAGCGCGCGTCGTCCCGAATAGGGCGCGACGCTCGGTCTTCGGCGGCGGCTCGCGCCTTCGCCGGGAGTGGTGGGGGGACGATGCGGCTGCTTCGGATCGCCTGGCGCAACGTCTGGCGCAACGCGCGTCGCTCGGGTGTGACGATCGGCGCGATGGCGCTCGGTCTGCTCGTCATGATCCTCTACGCGTCTCTGCTCGAGGGCTACCTGGTCGGCATGGAGAGGCGGATTCTCGAGCTCGAGCTCGGCGACATGCAGATCTTCGCCCTCGACTACGAGCGTGACCCCTCGGTCCACTCGCGCATCGAGGACCCGGCCGCCGTGCTCGTTTCGCTCAGTAGGGCGGGTCTGCGCGCCGCGCCCCGGCTGCTCGCCTGGGGGCTGGCCGCGGTCGACGAGTCGTCGGCGGGCGCATCGCTCAGAGGAATCGACGTGGAGCGCGAGCGCGAGGTGTCGCGCATCCACGAGCACCTGCTCGAGGGCCGTTGGCTGCGTGCCGACGACGCCGCTGCGGTGGTGCTCGGCCGGCGGTTGGTGCGGACCCTCGGCGCGTCGCTCGGCGACGAGCTCTTCGTGCTGAGTCAGGGGGCGGACGGCGGCATGGCGTACGGTCTCTACACGGTGGTCGGCATCCTGGCCAACGTGGGCGACGTCACGGATCGCACGGCGATCTTCATGACCGACTCGGCCTATCGCGAGCTGATGGCGGTCTCGGACGGCGCACACCAGATCGTGGTGCGCCGGTCGGAGGGCGACGAGCTCGAGCCGGTGGCCGGCGACGTGCGGACCCTGGTGCCGGGGCTCGACGTCAAGACCTGGCGTCAGCTCGTGCCCACGCTCGCCTCCATGCTCGACTCGGCGCGCAGCGCGATGATCGTGATGTTCGTGATCGTCTACTTGGCGATCGGCATCCTGATCCTGAACGCCATGCTGATGGCGGTGTTCGAGCGGGTGCGCGAGTTCGGCATCCTCAAGGCGCTGGGCGCGGGGCCGGTGGAGGTGCTGGCCATGGTGTGGCTCGAGAGCGGCATCCAGGCCGGGATCGCGATCGCGATCGGCCTGCTGCTCGGCTGGCCCGGGGTGGTGCTGCTCGAGCGCTACGGGATCGACATGGGGACGCTCGCGGGCACTTCGGTGATGGGGCTCGCGCTCGACGATCGCTGGTACGGGATCATGACACCGGCGGCGTTCGTGACGCCGGTCTTTGCGCTCGTCGGCATCGTCTGCCTGGCGGTCGCGTATCCTGCGGCCCGGGCCGCGGTGATCCGGCCCGTGGACGCGATGCGCACGCACTGAGGCGGGGCGATCCGCCCGCCGCGAGGAGCGAAGCATGCATCCGAACCTGCTCTCGATGGCCCGCCGCAACCTCTGGCGCAATCGGCGGCGAACGCTGATCACGCTCTCGTCGATCGCCTTCGGCACGATGCTGGCCGTCTTGATGACGGCCATCGGCGACAGCAACTGGCGCCGCATGATCGACCTCGCGGCCCGCATGGGGGCGGGGCACGTGACGGTGCAGAATGCCGCCTACCAGGACAGCCCGACCCTCGGCAACAGCGTGGTGCGGGCGGGAGAGGTGGCGGCACGGGCGCGTCGCGACGAGGACGTGACCGCGGTGGTGCAGCGTATCAGTGGCGCCTTCATGGTGTCGAGCGCCGGTCGCAGCTACGGGGCCGGTTTCGTCGCCTACGCGCCCGAGGAAGAGGACGTCAGCACGCTTTCGATCCTGGAGGCCGTGGCCGAGGGCGAGGCTCCCTCGCACTCGCACGAGCGCGGCATCGTGCTCGGGGCCGGGCTCGCCGAGAACCTGCACGCGGGACTCGGCCGCAAGGTGGTCTTTTCGCTGACCGACAAGCACGGCGAGATCGTCCAGGAGGCGGCGCGAGTCACCGGCATCGTGCGCACCGGGGCGCCGTCGGTCGACGGGGCGCTGGCACTGGTTCCGATCGGGCGGATGCGCGACGTGCTGCGCTACGACCGGGACGAGTCGCTGCAGGTGGCCGTCTTCCTGGAGGATCAGCGGCACGCGGCGCGTGTCGCCGAGCGGCTCGGGGGCGCGATCGACGGCGAGCTCGGGGTGCTGGCCTGGAACGAGGCGCAGCCCGAGCTCGCCGGGTTCATCGCGATGAAGGTGGCGGGGGCGCGTTTCATGGAAGTCGTGATGTTGATCCTGATCGCGGCGGGCATCTTCAATACGCTCTTCGTTTCGGTCATGGAGCGGCTGCGCGAGTTCGGAGTCCTGCTCGCCGTCGGCTTCTCGCCGGGCCGGCTCTTCGCTCTGGTGATGGGCGAGAGCCTGTGGATCGGTCTCTTCGGTCTGCTCGCCGCCGCTGCGGTCACGGCAATGCCCTACTGGTACCTCGCGACCCGCGGCGTGGACATGTCCGGGATGATGGGCGGGGACACCGGCGGCATGGAGGTGGCCGGAGTGGCGATCACCCCCATGCTCTACGCCGCCATCGAGCCGTCGAACCTGATGGCGATCGCCGTCGCCGTGCTCGTCGCCACGCTGCTCGCGGGCCTCTATCCGGCCTGGCGGGCCGGGCGCGTCGAGCCGGTCGACGCGATCCGGATAGGCTAGACGGCCGCCGGGCCGGGAGGAGAGGCACGAAATGGCGGAGCCGATCGTCGAGCTCGACGCTGTCTACAAGACGTACCGCCAGGGCAACCTCGAGGTGCGGGCGCTGCGGGGGCTCGACCTGATCGTCGAGCGGGGCGAGTTCACGGCGCTCTGCG
The DNA here is from genome assembly GCA_964515335.1 of uncultured Spirochaetaceae bacterium. Taxonomy (GTDB): domain Bacteria; phylum Myxococcota_A; class UBA9160; order UBA9160; family UBA4427; genus TMED88. Next base: position 3,066 of record CAZETS010000002.1, on the reverse strand, counting down.
GGCCGTCGGGGTCGGGGAAGACGACGGTCCTCAACCTGGCCGGCGCTCTGGACGCGCCGACCCGGGGTCGCGTGCTGCTGGAGGGCGTCGACCTGGCGAGCCTCGACCGGCGCGCCCGGGCCCGCCGGCGGCGCGACCGCATCGGCTTCGTGTTCCAGTCCTACAACCTGCTTCCGGTGCTCACCGCCTACGAGAATGCCGAGCTGGTGCTGTCGCTGCAGAACGTGCCCGACGCCGAGCGGCGCGAGCGGGTGATGGGGCTGCTCGGCGAGGTCGGTCTGGCGGGGCTCGAGGACCGGCGGCCGGCCGAGCTCTCCGGCGGCCAGCAGCAGCGCGTCGCCATCGCCCGGGCGCTGGCACCGGACCCGGCCGTGGTGCTCGCAGACGAGCCCACCGCGAACGTCGACTCCGAGACGGCCGATCAGTTGCTCGATCTGATGGAGCAGCTCAACCGCGAGCGGGCGGCGACCTTCGTGTTCTCGACCCACGACTCGCGCGTGATGGAGCGCGCGCGCCGCATCGTGCACGTCGTGGACGGGCGGGTGGCGAAAGATGAGCGCCGCTGAGGTCGGCTGACTCGGGCGACGGGGTGCGATGTCTTCGGAGCTGACGATCGAGCGCATTCGCGACGCGGCCTCGCGCATCGGACCCTACGTGGTGAGGACGCCCGTGCTGCGGCACTCGCTCGGCTCGCGCGGTGAGCTTCTCTGCAAAGCCGAATCCCTCCAGCCGACCGGCGCCTTCAAGCTTCGCGGAGCCGTCAACAAGCTGCTCGAGCTCGGCGCCGGCTGCCCGGGCGTGGTCGCGCACTCTTCGGGCAATCACGCCCAGGCGGTGGCACGCGCCGCGCGCCTGCTCGGCGTTCCGGCGGTCGTCGTGCTGCCCGCCGACGCCCCGGCCCGCAAGCGCGCGCGCAGCGAGGCGGATGGGGCGGAGATCGTCGTGGTGGGACCCGACAGCGACGAACGGGCCGAGCGCGCGCGCTCGATCGCCGAGGCCCGCGGCTTTGCGCTCGTCGAGCCCTTCGACGACCCGGCCGTCGCCGCGGGGCAGGGCACGGCAGCGCTCGAGCTGCTCGAGGAAGTCGGCCCGCTCGACCGCTTCTACGCTCCCATCAGCGGCGGCGGCTTGATGGCGGGCTGTGCGGTCGCGATCCGCGGCACTTCGCCACACACGGCGATCGTCGGCTGCGAGCCCGAGGACGGCGACGACACGCGTCGCTCGCTGGCGGCGGGCGAGCGGGTGAGCGTGCCGCCACCGCGGACGATCGCCGACGGCCTGCGGGTGCGGCGGCCGGGACGGCTCACCTGGCCGATCGTGCGTGACTACGTCGAGCGGATCGAGTGCGTGAGCGACGACGAGATGCTCGACGCGATGGCCTTTGCGCTGGACGCGCTGCGGCTCGTCCTCGAGCCGTCGGGCGCCGCCTCGCTTGCACTCGGGCTGCGAGAAGGGCGGGGCCGCTGTGGCGTGCTGCTCTCCGGAGGCAACGTCGAGCCGGAGGTCTTGCGGGCGGCGCTCGAGCGCGCGCCCGGCTCCGCCCCGGCGACTGCGTGATATGCTCGCGCGTCACCAGTGGGTCGCGCCAATGTCGGCGCACGCACGGCCCGAATCGGGGAGGATCGATCGATGGTCCAGGTCATCAAGCTCGGCATCAAGCGACCGGCGACGAAGCCCCTGCTTCCCGATCCGGAGCCGCGCGATGTCAAGTACACCTTCATCTCGGTAGACGACCATCTCATGGAGCCGCCGGACACCTTCGAGGGGCGGCTGCCGAGGAAGTTCGTCGAGCGCGGCCCCCGGGTGATCGAGACCGAGGAGGGGCACGAGGTCTGGGTGCTCGACGGCCAGCCCTACTTCCAGGTCGGCTTCATGTGCGTCGCCGGCCGGCCCCAGGAGGACCACCGGGTCGAGCCCGCGCGCTTCGACGAGGTGCGCCCCGGGTGCTGGTCCATCAAGGACCGCATCAAGGACATGGACATCGGCGGGATCTACGCCTCGGTGAACTTCCCATCCGGCGTTACCGGCTTCGGCGGCACGCTCTTCAGCCTGCTCGAGGATCGCGAGCTCGGCATCGCGTGCACCCGCGCCTGGAACGACTGGCTGTTCGAGGAGTGGTACTCGCCGTATCCCGAGCGCATCGTGCCCCTGGGTATCACCTATCTCAGCGACCCCGAGGAGGGCGCGCGTGAGATCTACCGGAACGCCGCACGCGGCTTCCGGGCCGTCACGGTGCCCGAGCAGCCCCACCGGCAGGACCTGCCGCCCGTCTTCGACGCCCACTGGGAGCCGATCGTCCGCGCCTGCGCGGAGACCGGCACCGTGCTGAATCTGCACGTCGGGTCGTCGGGCTTCGCCCAGATGCCGCCGGGAGCGCCGATGCTCGAGCTCGGCGCGACGCTCTTCGGGCAGCTCGCGATTGGGTCCTGTGCGGAGTGGCTGTGGAGCGGCTGGCCGGCGCGCTATCCCGATCTCAAGGTGGCGATGTCCGAGGGCGGAATCGGCTGGGTCGCCATGCTGATCGACCGCCTCGACAACATCATGGCGCGCTCGGGCTATGGGGTCGGCTGGCCCGACGAGAGCATCTCACCGAGCGATTGCCTGCGGCGGAACTTCTGGTTCTGCATGATCGACGATCCGTCGACTGTCTCGACCCGCCACACGATCGGCGTCGAGAACATCCTCTTCGAGTCCGACTACCCCCACGGCGACGGCACCTGGCCCGATACCCAGCGTGTGATCGACGACGTGCTCGGCGATCTCCCTGTCGAAGAGATCCGCATGATCACCCACCAGAACGCCGCGAAGCTCTACGGCCACCCGCTGCCCGAGGTCTGCATCCCCTGAACAGTGGATCGAGGATTGTGCCTGGCATGATTTCTGCTTGATCTCGGTTCATGGCAAGAAATCGATCAGGACGCACACCTCCCTTCTGCCCCAACCCGGATTGTGATTCCCGAGCCGACCCGGCGACTTGGCGCTTTCGCAAGAAGGGCTTCTTCTCGCGGACGCACCACCCCCGCAAGGTCCAGCGGTACCAGTGTCAACATTGCGGCCGGTGCTTCA
>CAZETS010000001.1:0-124503 GCA_964515335.1 uncultured Spirochaetaceae bacterium | reverse complement strand
CATGGCCCGAGGTAATGCGAGATGTGGGCCAGGACCAATCTCGTGGGCACGTCCTCAGTGCTGCCGAGCCGCGTGCGTGAGCGCTGCGCCGTCCGCGAGCCCGAGGAAATCGAGCATGCGGCCCTCGACCCAGGGATGGAACGGGTTCGAGCGCACCCGCAGCATCTCCGCTGCCGACACCTGCAGCAGTCCGCGCTCGCCCCGCAGCGCGAGCTGCCCGAGGTGGATGCCCGGGCTCGGGCCGCCGCGACCGTCGCCGTAGAGCGCGTCGCTCGGCGGAAAGGGTACCGCCACGTGGGACAGCGAGAACACCTGCGCGGGCCACGCGAGGTCGAGCGGGCCGGTCTCGATCTCGGTCCGGCCGGATTCGATCGACGAGACCACCACCTGCCGGCTCTGCTCGGTCTCGTTCGTCAGGACCCGCACGGTGAAGGGCAGGTCGTCGCGATCGAGCAGGGCGGCGAGTTCCGCGCTCGGGTCGTGACGGAGCAGGTTCTCCACATCCGCCACGCGGTTCAGGTCGAAGAGTACGAGTTCGTGTCCGCGCGCGGGTAGCCGGGCGAAGAGGCCCTCGATGACGGCTCGCGTCGACACGGTGGCGTCGATCGCCGACTGGAAGGCCAGCGTCGGCGGGAAGCGCTCGAGGGTGCCCTCGCGCCCGCCCGCCGCAACGAGTCGTGCGATTTCTCGGGTCAAGCGGTGGGCCTGGTGGCCCGCGTTGATGGCGAACGACTGGTACTTGTACGGATCGACCTCGGGTCCTACGGATTTCCAGGCCAGCTTCTCCAGGCCCAGGACCCGGCCGATGCGCTGCTGCCAGACGGCGAGGGCGGCGACCGGCGAGAGGCCGATCTCGGGCGAGAAGAGCACCAGCCGGTCGGGGCGCGTGGTGGCCGCTCCGTCCGCCGCCGTCAGTGCGTGGCGGACGGCCAGCGCCGCACCGTTCGAGTAGCCGACGAAGTAGAGGGGCGCGCCGTCGATCTGCTCGCGCAGGTGTTGCGCGGCGAGCGTCACGGCGGCCGCCATGTCCTCCCAGGCGACGTCGGTCAGCCCCACCGGCGCGGTGCCGTGGCCGGGCACGCGCAGACCCAGCACATGGACGCCCGCGGCGTGCAGCGCCTCGGCCTGGCTGCGCAGGCTGTAGGGCGAGTCGGACATGCCGTGGATCAGCAGGGCGCCGGCCCGCGCCGAGGCGACCGGCCACTCGTAGCTGCGATTCCAGTTGCGCGGCCAGCGCCCCGGATCCGCGAGACTGCCCCGGTGGAAGCGGTTGATGCGGGTGCGCTCCCGCGGTGCGATGCGGTCGACGACGCGTTGATCGAGCTGCTCGAACAGGCGCTCTTCGAGGGCCAGGTAGCCCTGGAAGTCTCGAATCGGCGATTCGGCGCGGAACTCGTCGTCGAGATCGGCGACGTGCCACACCGAGAGATCCGGCTGACCTTCGACGTAGGCGACGAGCACCGCGACGGCGGTGACGAAGACGCCGAGCATTCCGTATCCGGCGGCGCGCAGCGCCACCTTTGCGGTCGCCGCAGTCGCCGCGGTCGCCCAGCCGGCGCGCCTCATCGGCGGGCCGAGGGCCGAGCGGGCAGGCCGGTGGAGTGCGTCACGGCGCGCCGGTCGCCTCAGCCCACCTCGGCCAGGGCGGCGTTGAAGGTCGCGCTCGGGCGCATGGCTTGCGAGGCCTGCGAGGGGTCGGGGAAGTAGTAGCCGCCGATGTCCATCGCCTGTCCCTGCACGGCGGTCAGCTCCTCGACGATGCTCGCCTCGGCTTCGGCGAGGCGCCGGGCCAGGGGGGCGAAGCGCTCGGCGAGTGCCGCGTCGTCCGTCTGCTCGGCCAGTGCCTGGGCCCAGTACAGCGCGAGATAGAAGTGGCTGCCGCGGTTGTCCAGCTCGTTCACCTTGCGCGAAGGCGACTTGCCGTTCTCCAGGAAGCGGGCGTTCGCGGTGTCCAGGGTTTGCGCCAGGATGCGGGCGCCGGGATTTTCGGTGGCGTCGGCGAGGTGCTCGAGCGAGACGGCCAGGGCGAGGAACTCGCCGAGCGAGTCCCAGCGCAGGTGGTTTTCCTTCTCGAATTGCTGCACGTGCTTGGGTGCCGATCCGCCGGCGCCGGTCTCGAACAGCCCGCCGCCGTTCATGAGCGGCACGATCGACAGCATCTTGGCGCTGGTGCCGAGTTCGAGGATGGGAAACAGGTCGGTCAGGTAGTCGCGCAGCACGTTTCCCGTGACCGAGATGGTGTCGTCGCCGGCGCGGATGCGCTCGAGCGACAGCCGGGCCGCGTCCACCGGCGCCAGGATGCGGATATCCAGGCCGCTCGTGTCGTGATCGACGAGGTAGGCTTCGACCTTGCGAATCAGCTCGGCGTCGTGGGCGCGTGTGGCGTCGAGCCAGAACACCGCCGGTGCTCCGGTCGCCCGCGCGCGCGCCACGGCCAGCTTCACCCAGTCGCGAATGGGCGCGTCCTTCACCTGGCACATGCGCCAGATGTCGCCGGCCTCGACGTCGTGCTCGAGCACCACGTTGCCCGAGCGATCGACCACGCGCACGGTGCCGTTGGCCGGGATCTCGAAGGTCTTGTCGTGCGACCCGTACTCCTCGGCTTTCTGCGCCATCAGGCCGACGTTCGGCACCGAGCCCATCGTGGTGGGATCGAAGGCGCCCTGCTCGCGGCACGAGTCGATAGCGGCCTGGTAGACGCCGGCATAGCTGCTGTCGGGGATCACGGCCTTGGTGTCCTGCTGCTCGCCCGCGGCGTTCCACATCTGCCCGGAGGCGCGGATCATCGCCGGCATCGAGGCGTCGACGATCACGTCGCTCGGTACATGCAGGTTCGTGATGCCGCGATCCGAGTCGACCATGGCCAGCGACGGCCGGGCCGCGTACACGGCCTGCAGGTCGGCCTCGATCTCGGCGCGTTTCGCCTCGGGCAGCCGCTCCATCGCGGCAACGAGGCTGCCGAGGCCATCGTTCGCGTTGACGCCGAGCTCTTCGAGGGCGGCGCCGTGCTTGGTGAAGACGTCGGCGAAAAAGACCTTCACGGCGTGGCCGAAGATGATCGGGTCGGAGACCTTCATCATGGTGGCCTTGAGGTGCAGCGAGAAGAGCACGCCCCGCGCCTTCGCGTCCTCGATCTGCGTCTCGAGGAACTCGACGAGGGCGCGCTTGCTCATGAACGTTCCGTCGACGATCTCGCCGGCGAGGACCGGAACCGACTCCTTCAGGACGGTGGGGTGGCCTTCGCCCGAGACCAGCTCGATGCGCAGCTCGTCGTCGCCGGTCATCGTCGCGGACTTCTCGTTGGAGCGGAAGTCGCCGCCGTCCATGTGCGACACGTGCGACTTCGAGTCCGGCGACCAGGCGCCCATCGGGTGCGGATGGGTGCGGGCGTACTGCTTGACGGCGGCCGGCGCGCGCCGGTCGGAGTTGCCCTCGCGCAGCACGGGGTTCACGGCGCTGCCCTTGATGCGGTCGTAGCGGGCCTTGATCTCCTCTTCGTCGGCGCTCGCGGGCTCGTCGGGGTAGTCGGGCAGGTCGTAGCCCCCGGCCTGCAGCTCCTTGATGGCCGCCTTCATCTGCGGGATCGAGGCGCTGATGTTCGGCAGCTTGATGATGTTGGCCTCCGGCGTCTTCGCCAGCTCGCCGAGCTCGCCGAGAGCGTCCCCGATGCGCTGCTCGTCGCCCAGCCGCTCGGGAAAGCGCGCGATGATGCGGCCCGCCAACGAGATGTCGCGGGTTTCGACGGTCACCCCGCAGGCCCCGGCGAAGGTCTGGATGATGGGCAGCAGCGAGCACGTGGCCAGGGCCGGCGCCTCGTCGGTGAACGTGTAGATGATCTTGCCGGGTTGCTTCGTCATGGCTCTCTACTCTCTCTCGTTCCCCTGCGGGCTGCTGGCGGGGGCGAGAGAATAGGCGGTTCGCTGCCGATCTTCGATGCCGGGGTGGCATCGCGGCCGCCCGCGGCGGCCTCTCCCGAAGGGTCGCGGCCCGGCCGGCACACGCCCGGGTCGCACGCTGGCTCCGGGCGCGTCGGATGGGCGGATTCGGAGAGTTGGGCGGGCTATACCCTCGTCCCGTTGGTGATGATCCCTTCTTTGGCCCAGCCCGCGAATCGATTCGCCGAGCTCCGCGGCGAGGCGCCGCTCGCCGTCTACATCGATCTGAAGAGCCCGTACGCCTACGTCGCGATCGACCCGACGCGCGACATGGCGGCCTCGCTCGGCGTGCGGATCGACTGGCGGCCCTTCACCCTCGACATCCCCAGCTACCTCGGCTCGGCACGGCTCGACAAGGGCGGCAAGGTGGCGGAGAGCAAGCGCAGTCCGCAGCAGTGGAAAGGCGTGAAGTACGCCTACCGCGACGCGCGGCGCTACGCGTCGCTGCGCGACAAGACCGTCCGCGGCACGGTGAAGATCTGGGACTCGAGCCAGGCCGGCATCGCCATGCTCTATGCAAAGCAGCACGGTGACGACGTCTTCGATCGCTTCATCGACGACGTCTACCCGCGTTTCTGGCGCCGCGAACTCGACATCGACGACGCCGCCGTGCTCGAGGGCGCGGTGGCGCGCGCCGGGGCGCCGGCCGACGGCTTTCGCGCGTTCCTCGAAGGGCCCGGGCGGGCGCAGCACGACGAGATCAACGAGGCGGCCTTCGCTGCCGGTGTGTTCGGCGTGCCGAGCTACCTCGTCGGCGACGAGATGTGGTTCGGGCGCGAGCACCTGCCGCGCGTCGCCTGGCTGCTGGGCGGCGCAGAGGGGCCGCCGCCCGAGGTCGCGAACCGGGGGTTCGCTCCGTGACGCTCTCGGCCCATCTCGAGGCCGCGCCGCTCAGCGTCGTGCTCGATGTGCGCTATCCGCTGGCGGCGCTCGCACTCTCGCCGACGCTCGAGTTCGCCGGGTCGCTGGGCCTCGACGTGAACTGGCTGCCCCTGTCCGTGCCCGCCCTCAATCCACCGAGCGAGCCCGGGCCCGGCGACGATCGAGGCATCCGGCACCGCCGCTTCCGCGCACAGGCGATCGCCCGGGAGGTCGAGACCTACTCGGCCGCGCAGGGCCTGGTGATGCGCGAGTGGTATCGCGACGGCGACGCCGGCGCGGCCCACATGGGTTGGCTGTGGGTGCGCGACCGTCACCGGGACGCGCTGCCCGGGTTTCTCCGGTCGCTGTTCGGCGCGTATTGGTCGCTCGACCTCGATGCTTCGAGCGTCGAGTTGGTCGCCCGGCTGGTCGATTCGGCGGATGCCGACGGCGCCTCGTTCGCCGCATGGTGCGCTTCGGATGGCCCGGTCGCGCTGGCCGCGCTCGAGGACGAACTGCGGGCTTTCGGCCTCCACCAGGTGCCCGCCTACGTGGTGGGCGAGGAGGTCTTCATCGGCCGCCAGCACCTGCCCATGATCCGCTGGACCCTCGAGGGCCGGACCGGCGCGCTCCCGATCTGATCGGCGACCTCTCGGTCCGGGGCGGCGGGGCGCCCGACGCCCCCGGATTCGAGCGCGTCTGGCCGATGCGCGGGTGGATCGAGGCGGGTGCCACTTCGCGTCCGTGGGGGATATCATGGGCTGGCGCCGGAAGAGCCAGCACTGCGGGACACGGGCCGGAGGCCCGCTGCAAGGAGTCGACGGATGACACGGGTTTGGCTGCTCGCGATCGTGCTGGTCTGTCCGGTGCTCGCGGTGGCGGGAGCGAGCGCCGACGCTGGGGACGGCGGGAAGCCGGCCGCCGAGGAGAAGAACGGCTGGTCACCCGCGCTGGACATGTCGCTCAACGTCTTCAATTTCGACGGCGACGGTCGGGTGATCAGCGGCGTCGGGCAGTCGAACTTCGGCACCGGCCACCTGACACTCGCTGAGTTCAAGCTCGGCCTCGACTTGTCGAGCCCGGAGGTCGACCTCGGCTTCGTCGAGCCGCGGTTCGTTGCGTTCGGCGGGGCACAGGTCGGGCCGTCGGCTGAAGTCGCGATGGCACAGCTCGGCGAGTTCATCATCAACCAGCCGAGCGCGGACATCGCGCGGGCGATTTCCGGCGCGAACCCGACGCCGCCTCCCAATCCGCCGCCGCCGCCGGTCCCGTATCCCCCGACCAGCTCTTACAGCGGACAGGGCAGCCTGGTCGAGGCCACCTACGAGGGATTCGGCTGGTACCTCGGTGCGGGGCTCGAGTTCGACACGCCCGGACTCGAAGACCTGTTGCGCTTTCGCACCTACGTGATCTACCTCGGCGAGCAGATGGCCGCGAGGGGTCAGCTGGTGAGCGTTCGGGACATCGAGAGTCCGGTGGGCGTACCGACGTTCTTCATCCACAACCAGATGACGTCGGCCCAGGAGGACTTCCACTACCTCGGCCCGGGGCTCGAGGCGGACCTGATCCTGACCCAGAGCCCGCGCCTCGGCATGGTGTTCTACGTGGCCGGTGATTTCCTCTTCAACGTCGGCGACGGCCGCATCGAGATGCGCGGCGGAACGACGCTGGAGGAGGTGGCCGACCCGAGAGCCTTGCCGGTCACCGACACGCCCGAGGTCATCACCTACTTCTACGATACGCCGAGCTTCCGCTACAACCTGCAGTTCGGGCTGCGGCTGGCCTGGCGCAACATGTTCTGAGTCACCAGGGCAGCCACCGAGGCGCCAGCTGGCCCGAGTCGCGGAGCCAGTCGATCGTGTCCCGCAGGCTGTCCTCGAGCGGGCGGTACTCGAGCGCCAGCGTGTCCTTCACGTGCCGGTCGTCGGCCACCGCCCAGTCGGTCGCGTAACCGGCCGACTCTTCGGACACCGGAGCCTCGAGCCGGACGATGCGATCGATGCCGTCGAGCACCCGTCCCAGCGAGCGCATCACGATGGCCGGCATCGGGAAGCGCGCAAAGCGCTCGCCCGTCACCCGCTCGAGAGTGTCGGCGAGGTCCGGCCAGGTGAGGTAGTGGCCGCCCATCAGGTACAGGTCGGGCCGACCGCCCCGCTCGAGCAGGAGCCGATGCGCCTCGGCGATGTCGCGCACGTCGATGAACTGGATGCCGCTGGTCGTGACGACGACCGCACGGTTCTCGACCATTCCCTTCACTCCGGCCACGGCCTCCGACAGCCCCGGGTCGTCGGGGCCGATCACGCTGCCGGGGTAGGTGATCTGGATCGGCGCCCCGCGGTCCTGGAGGTCCCGCACGTAGCGCTCGCAGCGGATCTTGGAGGCCCCGTAGCCGCGGGTGTTGTTGCCGAGTGGTGACGACTCGTCGATGACGCGCACGTCCGGTCGGAAGAGCGCGGTGGTGCTCGAGACGTGAACGATGCGTTCGATCCCCTGCTCGACCGCGCCCCCGAGCACGAGCTCGGCGCCTCGAACGTTCGTCCGCATCGCCGCGTCGGCGTCGCGGGCGTGTACGCTCACCATGGCGGCCGAGTGAACGACCGCGTTGCGGCCTTCGAGCGCCTCCTCGACCGACCGCTCGTCGGTGATGTCACCGCGAATCACGGTCACGCCGGAGAGGCCCGCCGGTTCGAGGACGCGCCGGGCCTTCTCGGTGCTGCGCACCAACGCGCTGACCCGGTGGCCGGCTTCGCAGAGTGCACGGGTGGTGTGGAAACCGACGAAGCCGGTCGCACCCGTGACCATCACGTCGAGGGGCTCGCTGGCTGTCCCGGCGGGGTCCATGCCCGTCACGATAGCCTCTGCGGGCCGCTCGCCATGCCGGCCGATCCGCCCGTTTGCGGCCGGGCCCAGATCCGTCAGGCTCCATTCTGCCTGGGGGCACCAGATGACCGGATTCCAGAAGAAGCCGCGCGACCCGCGAGAGCGGGCGCTGCTCGACAGGGCCGCGCAGCTCTTGCCGGCGAGCGCGCGCACGCCGACCGCGTCGCCCGAGTCGGCGATGATCGTCCGCGAGGGCCGCGGCTCGAAGATCGTCGATCTGAGCGGCAACGAGTACGTCGATTACCTGCTCGGCTCGGGGCCGATGCTGGTCGGTCACGCGCATCCGAAGGTCGTGGCGGCGGTGCGCGAGGCGCTCGAGCGCGGGTCGAGCTTCCTGCTGCCCGCCGAGTCCGCGGTGGAGCTCGCCGAGGAGGTCGTCCGCGCAACGCCCTGCGCGGACCGCGTCGTCTACGGCAACACGGGCACCGATGGCGTGCTGTTCGCGATCCGTCTGGCGCGCGCGTACCGCGGCGGCCGGGACAAGGTGCTGAAGTTCGAGGGCGCCTATCACGGGCAGAGCGACGCGGTGCTGATGAGCAATCAGTGGACCCGTGAGCCCGCCGAGCTGCCCGGCGCCGTGCCCAACTCGATCGGCCTGCCCTCGCGCACCGCCGACGACGTGCTGGTCGCTCCGTGGAACGACATCGAGGCGACCGCGGCTCTGATCGAGAAGCACGCCGACGAGCTCGCCTGTGTGATCGCCGAGCCGCTGCAGCGGACGATTCCGCCCCGCGCCGGGTTCCTCGAGGATCTGCGCGCGGTGACGGCCCGCCTCGACGTGCCGCTGATCTTCGACGAGGTCGTGACCGGCTTCCGGCTCGGTTACGCGAGCGGGCAGGGCTACTACGGCGTGACCCCCGACCTCTGCGCGATGGGCAAGAGCCTCTCGGCCGGGCACCCGATCTCGGTGGTCTGCGGCCGCTCCGATCTGATGGTCTTCGCCGAAGGCATCCGCCGCATCACCGGGGACTACGTTTCGCTGACCGGCACGTTCAGCGGCAATCCCATCTCGTGCACCGCGGCGCTCGCGGCCCTCGAGCTGCTGCGCGAGGACGGCGTCTACGAGCGGCTCTTCGCCCGCGGCCGGCGGCTGATGGAAGGCTGCCGCAAGGCCTTCGAAGCGGTGGGCATTCCGGTGCAGGTGATCGGCGAGCCGCCGGCCTTCGAGCCCTGGTTCACCGAGCACGAGGTGGTCGATTTCCGCTCGGCGCTCACCGCCGACCAGGGGCTCTCGTACCGCTTCGGTCAGGCCCTGCTCGACCGCGGCATCATGAAGGGCCACGAGAAGTTCTTCGTCTCGATCGTCCACAGCGACGACGACATCGCCCTCACGCTCGACGCCATCCAGGACGCCGCCCAGGAGCTGGCCCGCGGTCGCCGGGCCGGTTGAGGACGGGATGCTCACTGACCGCTACAAGGATGCGATCCTCTTCGCCGCGCGGCTGCACGACGGTCACATGCGGAAGGACACGGAGATCGCCTATCTGTCGCACCTGCTGTCGGTCTCCGCGCTCGTCATCGAGAACGGCGGCGACGAGGCGGAGGCGATCGCCGCGCTGCTCCACGACGCGGTCGAGGACCAGGGTGACGACTACGAGAGCGAGTACCTCGTCGATCCGCGCCGGGGCCGCGAGGCCCTGAAGCGCGACATCGAGCTTCGTTACGGGGCGCGGGTGCGGTCGATCGTGCAGGCCTGCACCGACGACGAGGACTTCGAGAAACCGCCTTCCGACGCGCTCGGAGACGTGGAGTCGTGGCGCGCCCGCAAGGCGCATCATCTCGACTCGCTCGCGCAGGAAGAAGACGCCGGCACGCTGCGCGTCGCCTGCGCGGACAAGCTCCACAATGCGCGCACGATCCTGCTCGACTACGAGGAGCACGGTGAGGGGCTATGGCGTCGCTTCCGGGCCCGCACCCGCGAGAACCAGGTCTGGTACTTCCTGAGCATGGCCGCCGTCTTCCGCCGCCACGCCCAGCAGGCGGGCGACGTGGGCCTTCAACGGCTCGTTGCCGAGCTCGAGACGGTCACGGCCCGCATCCGCGACATGTGACCCGGCGCCAGCCGCCGGGTCCCGCCCGCGCCTACTGGAAGCGCTCGTAGCCCGAAGTGGCCGCGTAGCGACCGAGTTCGTGTCCCGAGTCGGCGCCGACCACGACCAGGGGTGCGTCGTCGAGCCGGCACTTGGACGCCCAGCTCGCTACTCCGGCGCGGGTCGACGCGCCCGCGTTCTGCCAGGCGCTCTCCTCCACGAGCAGCTCGCCTTCGCGTACTTCGTGGACGAGTTTGCCGACGAAGCGCCAGTTGCGCTCGTCGCAGATGTCGATGCGATTACCGCTGGGATCGCCGATGATCGGGCCGAGGACGCCGTCGGGCAGGGGGCGGTCGCGGGAGGGCGGGGGTGTTGCCGGGGCGCCGGGTGTGCTCGGGGCGCTCGGCTCGAGCCGGGCCACCTCCGTGGCAGCCTGCGAGCTGCCCGCCGTGTCGTCGCGCGGTGGCGCGTCGCGATCGACGAGCAGCCACGCCGCCGCGATCACCACCGCGCCGGCCGCGGCCCACAGGCCGAGCTTCGCCGCGGACGGGCCGGGCGCTTCGTCACTCACGGACGCTCTCCTCGTGCGGTCCCACCGGCGCTCAGGCGCGTGCTCCCGGGAGCCGGCGGATCCGCCGCATCGCCACCGCGCCGAGCGAAGCGCACAGGGCGAGGAGGCCCGCCACGGGAAGCAGCGGCACCGGCGGAGCCGGCGTCGAGTTCGGATCGTTCGGGTCGCTGCCCTGGGCCACCTCGACGCCGTCGTCGAAGCCGTCGCCGTCGGTGTCGGCGAGCAGCGAGTTGCTGCCGGTATTCCACTGCGACACGAAGGCGCCGGTGCCGGTCTCGTAGAAGTCCAGCAGCCCGTCCTGGTCGTCGTCCGCGTCGCAGGCGTCGCCCTGGGAGTCGCCGTCGGTGTTGGTCTGGAGGTCGTTGGCGGCGTCCGGGCAGTTGTCCTGGCCGTCGAGGTGGATGTCGCGGTCGCGGTTGATTCCCACGCGCGTTCCGGCCCCGGGCGTCGCGCAGGTGTACGTGAGCGGCCCCTGGCTGGTGGCCAGTGCGCGCAGGTTCGCGTCGGTGATGCTGCCGCCCTGGTCGTCCTGGAAGAGCAGGGTGCCGGGGTCGTACACCCAGCCGCGGGGCGCGCCGCCGAAGGTCCCCTTCACGACCAGGTCGCACTCGGTGACGGTGCCGCCGAGTGTCAGCGAGTCGAAGGAGGCGCCGGCCCGCGCGATCAGCAGGTCGATGCGCGGCCCGACGGTGGTGCCGTTGAGCGCGTCGAGGGTGATCTGCTGCCCGACGATCGGCGCGAGGTCGGTCGGGAAGGCCAGCATCAGCTGCTCGAGCGCGTTCTCTTCGACGTTGTTCAGGTTGAAGGCCGGCGCCTCCACGAAGTGGACGAGCGTGTCGATGATGCCGTCGTGCAGGAAGCCGTAGCCCCTGATCTGATCGCCCTTGAAGCCCTCCACCGTGCCGTCGGGATTGGCCAGCATGCCGAACATGCCGATCTTCGCATACATGTTGCGCAGGTGCGGGATCTTGAAGTCCTGGGGCTCGCCCTCGTCGTTCTTGCCGCCGCCGGTGCCGAAGAAGCCCTGCGATGGATCGAGCCGATGGCACAGCTCGCACGAGACGGGGCCGTCGGTGTTGGGCTTCAGGTAGGCGGTCATGCCGACCTGCTGCTGCGGGGTGAGCGAGTTGTCGAGATTGCGGACAGGGTTCGGCGGCGGCAGCAGCAGCAGCGCGAAGTCGGTGAAGCGCCGCATGTCCGGCATCGAGATCAGTCCGTCGTGTCCGATGAGGCCCTCGAAGGCGACGATGAAGTTGTCGAACGAGAACTCCTCGTCGCAGGCCGAGCCCGTCGGGTCGTTGCAGGGGTCGGTGCCGAAGTGGCCGTCGACGCGGTCGCCCCGCCAGTGCAGGCCGCCGTGGGTGGCCAGGCCTCGCAGTGTCTGCGTCGTCATCGGGCCCTTCATCGGGTGAAAGCTGGTGCCGCCCGTGCCCACCGGAGAGGGCTGCGTGTTGGTCGTGGTCGGATCGTCCGGGTTGCCGAGGTTCCAGGCCAGATCGTCCATGTCGCCGAAGATGTGGCAGCTCGAGCACGAGGCCTCGCCGTTGCCCGAGGTCAGGAAGGCGTCGTAGAGGAAGCGCCGGCCGTCGACGATCGTCGCGTCCTCGGGGTTGTGGAGCGGCACCGTCAGCAGCGTTTCCTTCGAGGCCGGGTTGATGACCGACACCGAGTTGTCGAAGCGCGTATGCACGTAGAGCCAGTTCCGGAACGGATCGAGGACCAGGCCGCTCGGGCCGCCGCCGGTGGAGATGTAGTTGGCCGACTCGACGGTCGGATCGAAGGTGTCGTCCTCGAGGGTGGCGGTGTCGAAGACGCCGATCTTCGACGAGCCGAAGGCCGCGACGTACAGCTTGGCGCCGTCGTCCGAGACGACCATTTCGAGGGGCGTGGCGAGGCTGTGGTCCTTCTGTGTCGGATCCACGAGGTCCGGCACGTCGGTGTGGAGTCTCGTGTAGTCGATGTGCTTGTTGAGATGGCGGGGCTTCACGATGCCCGCGCCACTCAGGATGGAGATGCGCGACTCGGAGAGGTGTCCCTGCACGGTGCTGCCGCCGTGGTTGCCCGGCCCCTCGAACATGGTCAGGTTGGGCAGCTCCGTGTTCGAAACGTAGACGTTCCCGTTGACCGGGTTCACGGCCATGTTGAACAGTATCGTGCCTACGTGGTCGAACTCGGTGGCGCCGGCCACGTTCAGGGTGTTGGCGTTCACGCCGAATACGTCGTGGTCGGGCAGGTTGAACTGGATGACGGGGCTCCAGTTGCGTCCGAGGGTGTCCTCCCAGTTGCCCGAGCTGTTGTTGAACTGCACGATGATGCCCGTCTCGGGCGCGTTCGCGCCGAAGACGTTGTCGTCGGGACCCGGCACGCCGCCGGGAACCGGCAGGCCGCCGCCGAGCAGGCAGGGCGTGAACGCGTCGAAGCCGTCGCAGACCGCGAGCTCGGGGACGGGGGCCGACTGGTTGCCCGAGTGGAAGGCGGCCACGTAGACCGTGTTGCCGTCGTTGCTGACCGTCAGGGCGCGGGGCGTGTCGGCGAAGAACGACAGGATCTCGACCGGTGTGCCGCCGAGCGTGGCGCCGAGTGTCGTCGAGTCGAAGACCCAGACGTCGGCTCGCCCGATCCCCTCGGTGGTGAACTGCGGATCTCCGGCGCCCGGCACCCCCGCGATCGACGCGTCGGTGCGGTGCTGACCTCGATGGGCCGTGCTGATGAAGGCGCGCGTGCCGCCGGTGCCGGCGAAGACGATGTCGCGGGGCTCGTCGCCGACGAGCAGCGTTCGCTCGACGACCGGCGGTGAGGCGGCGACGTCCACGATGCTGATGCTGTCGGAGAGGTGATTGACGACCCACGCCTTGCCGTCGGGCGCGATGGCGACCGCGCACGGTTCGAGGCCGACGGGCACAGAGGCGGTCTTGACGAGGCCGATGTCCGAGACGGCAAAGATCTCGAGCGTGTTGTCGGGGATGTTCGTGATGTAGAGCTCGCCGCCGTCGCTCGACAGTGCCATCGGGCGGACGGGGCCGGTCTCGAAGAGCACGTAGTCGCCGGCCCGGGCAGGGCCCGGCAGGCCCGCGGCGAGCCCGAGGGCGAGCATCAGCAGGGTCGTTCGCAGTAGAAGAGCCATCGCGAAAACCTCGACGGCGCGCGGCGGCGCCCGATAGATGGACATTCACGACGACGGCGCATCTCCGCCTCGCTCTGTCCGGGACAACAGCCGTATTTTCTCACATACCGCAGCGTTTGCGGGGCCTGATTGCCGGTGCGCCGTGCCTCGTCTCACCCAACCCGCCGCACGCGGATGGGTTGCGCGAAATCCATCGGGATGGTCTCTGCGAGTTTTACGGAACGAAACGGCGGTTTTATGATCGGGGCTGCGTGCTCGTGAGCGGAGGCCGCCCCGGTGTCGGTCCCGGCCGAGGATCGCGATCCCAGAGGCCGTGAGATGGCCGCCGAGGTTGTCGGAAAGCGCGAGCTTCGGCTCTTCCGGCCCGGCGCTCGCCCGCGCGTCCCTGCCGCTGCAGGGTGTTCTCGAAGAGCAAGCGGAAGTCGATCTCGCGGCACGGGTCGCCGCTGCCGGCCAGGTCGCGCCGGGCGATCACCACCGCCGCGGCGCCGTCGGTCTGTGCCGCGCAGTCGTACGACTCGAAGGGCGACGAGATCAGCCGCGCCCTGATGGGACGTGGCGGCGCGCTTCGCGACCGTCCCGCAGTGCGCGTCGTCCACTCCGCGGTGCAGCGGAGCTTCGAGTACGTGGACGCGCCGCTTCGCGGCAAAGCGGGCAAGGTGCGCCGCTTCGAGTTGCGCGCCGACCGCGTCGATCGCTGACCCGCGCCGCGGTCCTCGTTTGCAGGTGGGGGAATCGCCCCAGCGTTCGGCACGAACAATCGAGAACCGTCGTCTGCACTCGTGGCATCGAAAAAACCACCGAGGTGTTCGCCGCCTGTTCGTCGAAGTCTGCCGTGCTCGAACAGCGGTTCGCCCCCAATGCGCGTGAACCGCCAGCGAGGGGGTGGTATTCGGGGCTCTTCTTCCCCGTCAAGTGCTTCCCCGTTAAGATAGGGGCCGCTCAGGGCCCGGATGGGGCCGAAAGGGAGGCAATGGAAATCTTCAGCATGGAGGGCTGGTACGTCCTCTGGCGATGGCTCCACGTGCTCGCCGGCATTACCTGGATCGGCATGCTCTACTACTTCAACTTCGTGCAGACGCCGTACTTCGGCACCGAACTCGGCGGTACGGCGAAGAGCGCAATGACGCGCGGGTTGGTCCCGAACGCCCTGTGGTGGTTTCGCTGGGGCGCGATGTTCACCTTCATCTCGGGTCTGCTCATCCTGCTGACCAAGTGGGGGCACGAGGGCGTGCCGCTCGGCAGCGGCTACATGACGCTGATCCTCACCGGCGCGCTGATGGGCACCCTGATGTTCCTGAACGTGTGGCTCGTGATCTGGCCTGCGCAGCAGGTGGTGATCGCGAACGCCGAGACGGTGGCCGGCGGCGGCGAGGCGAATCCAGAGGCCGCGGGCCGCGCCGCCCGGGCGGGCCTCGCCTCGCGAACCAACACGCTCTTCTCGATTCCGATGCTCTTCTTCATGGTCGCCGCGGCGAACTTCCCGAGGCTGGTCGCGGGGCTCGGCACCGGCCAGGCGAACCTCTCGCTCTACTGGGTCGTCGCGCTGATCGTGATCTTTGCCGTCGAAGTCAACTGCCTGGTCGGCACCGGGCAGGGTCGGCAGAAGCCGCTCGGCACCGTTTCGGGCACGATCCACACCGGGCTCGGGCTGACCCTCGTGCTCTACATCCTGATGTCGATCTTCCTGTAGCAACGGATCGGCATCGCGGGCCGCGTTTGCGGCGCGCGGATCTTCCGGGGGGCGGGTCGCGAGGCGGCCCGCCCCTCTTGCGTCTACTCGCTCGCCGGTATGGCGGGCTCTGGCTCGACCGACGCCAGGTAGGCGCCCAGGGCGGGGATCTGGTCTTCGAGGTAGGGGAAGCTCGGCATCGTGACGCTGCCGGGACGCTTCGGTGTGTAGCCAGGCGGGTACTCGGCGCGCAGCACCTTGGCCTCGAGGAGCGCCACGGAGGCGCCGGCGACCGCGGG
This sequence comes from uncultured Spirochaetaceae bacterium, assembly GCA_964515335.1. GTDB lineage: Bacteria > Myxococcota_A > UBA9160 > UBA9160 > UBA4427 > TMED88. The sequence continues at coordinate 109,131 of CAZETS010000001.1, read as the reverse complement.
CCCGAGGCTGCCGTCCACCGTCGGGTCGGCGTTGTGGCAGGCGATGCACACGTTGAGGTACACGGCCTTGCCGCGCTGGGCCTCGGGCGAGAGCGCCGGGTCGGGCTCGTCCGGCGCGCATCCGCTTGCCAGCAGCGGTGACAGCCCGCACGCGAACAGGGCGCCGATGGTCGATCGTCGTCGGAGGCGGTGCATGGCCGGCGGATGTTAGCGGCGGGTCGCAGCCTGGGAAGGTCGCCCTGCACGCGTTCTGCCGGCGCATGTCGCCGAGGGGCGCCGGGCGCGAAACCGATCGCCGGGTCGGGGGTTGGATGGGTCGAACGCGCCCGACGGCGCCAAGGAGTCCTGACATGGTCCACCGCATGACGAAGGCAGCAATACTCACCGCCGCATGCTTGTTCGGCGCCTCGGCGGCCGCTGCCGATCCCGGCGACCGCATCGAAAACCGCTTCGACCGCAAGGGCGACCGCATCGAGCGGCATCTCGACCGCCGCGGCGACGTGATCGACCGCAAGCTCGATCGCCGGGGCGATCGCATCGACCGCAAGCTCGACCGCGCTGCCGACCGCGCCGCCGCCGCGGGCCGAGACTCCCTCGCAAGGCGCCTCGACCGCAAGGGCGACCGCATCGAGCGCAAGCTCGACCGGCGCGGTGACCGGATCGACCGACGCCTCGACCGCCGGGGCGACCGCATCGACCGCAAGCTCGATCGCGCCGGTCGCCGCATCGATCGCCGCTTCGACCGCCGGCGCCGCTGAGCGCCGGGCGCCAGCACAGCCGCGCACCGCCGGCCCGCCGCCGTGGGGTAGGCTATCGCCCACTGACACGGCGGCGGCCCACCTCGCGAGCGCCTGGCTTCGGGCCGCCTTCACCGAAAACGGGAGAGCGCCATGGCGAGTGCGAAGATCAGCGAGCGGATCGAGGCGAGCGCGACTGCGGTGTGGGACCTGCTCGGCGACTTCGGCGGGGTGATGCGGTACAGCGAGGGGCTCGAGGGCTGCTCGACCGAGGGCGAGGGCGTCGGCGCCGTGCGCACCATCCGGATGCCGGGCGGTCTCGAGCTCGACGAGCGCCTCGAGGCCTTCGATGACGCGCGCCGGTGTCTCTCGTACGCGATCACGCGCGGTCCGCTGCCCCTCGAGAACTACCTGGCCACCATCGAGGTCAACGAGGACGGCGACGCCTGTCGCGTCGACTGGGGGGCGACCTACGACCTGAAGGGCGTCACCGAAGAGCAGGCCCGGGAGATGGTCGAGGGCATCTACACGGGCTCGCTGCAGGCCGTGCGGAAGAAGCTCGGGGTGTGAGCCGTCGCGCAGGGGCGGGGCCGGGTTGCGCGGGTCTTTATCCACCTGTATAAAAAACATCTTCGAGCGCCCCGCGATCGCTGATCGCCGCAACGGATCGCCCCGAACGGAGCATCCGAGCGGAGAGCCCAGGAGCACCCATGAAGCTCGTGACCTTCACCCACGACGGCCGGACGCGTATCGGCGCGGTGGAAGACGGGCAGGTCGTCGATCTGACCGCCGCCGACCCGGGTCTGCCCGGCGAGATGGTCGCCCTGCTCGAGGCCGGCGATGCCGCCCTCGACGCCGCGCGCGCCGCTTGCGGGGCGGATGCTCCGCGCATCGCCTTGTCGGACGTCCACCTCGAGTCGCCCGTCCTGCGGCCGCCGAAGATCCTCGCGGTGGGGCTCAACTACGCCGATCACATCGAAGAGACCGGGATGGAGAAGCCGAAGGTGCCCGTGATCTTCAACAAGCAGTCGACGGCCGCCCACCCGCCGAACGATCCGTTCCACATGCCGCGGGCCTCGACGGCGCTCGACTACGAGGGCGAGCTGGCGATGGTGATCGGCAAGCGCTGCCGTCACGTGCCGAAGGAGCGCGCCAACGAGGTGATCGCCGGCTACACGGTCGCCAACGACGTGACGGTGCGCGACTGGCAGCTGCGCTCGCCGACCATGATGATGGGCAAGTCGTGGGACACCCACTGCCCGATGGGGCCGTGGATCGTCACCGCCGAAGAAGTGTCCGATCCCCACGCCCTCGACATCAAGACCTGGGTGAACGGCGAACTGCGCCAGTCGTCGAACACCAAGCATCTGATCTTCGACTGCTTCACGCTGATCGAGCACCTCTCGACGGCATTCACCCTCGAGCCGGGCGACGTCATCTCGACCGGCACGCCGAGCGGCGTCGGCATCGCGATGAAGCCGCCGAAGCTGCTCGTCGTCGGTGACGTCGTGCACATCGCGATCGACGGGATCGGCGAGATCGAGGCGTCCGTCATCGAAGAGCCGCCGGAGACCGCGACGATCGGCTGACGTCCGGCCTTGCGCAACTCGATCCGATCGCGGAGCGTAGATGGCCTCGTGACACGCCGAACGCTCGCTACGGTCCGCTCCCTGGCTCCGCTGGTCGTGGCTGCGTTGATCGCCGACGGGGCCGCCGCGGCGTCGAACGCGAACGAGGCGCCCGCGTCGCTCAACGGCTTCGTGATCGACCCGCTCGGCATCGACGCAGCCGAACCCCGATACCAGCCGCCCGTGTCGGATCGCCCGATTCCGCGCCGGCCGACGGCTCGGCCGTGATACGATCGGACCGATTCCGCTACCAGCGGAATTCGTCCCGTCGACCCGCTGCTCACCGGCTCCGGCCGCCTGGAGATTCGCCGAACATGCACCTGCTCACCCGCCTTCGCTCGATTCCGGCTGTCGTCTTGCTCGGCTTGCTCCTGGTGGGCGCGACCGGCTGCGACGAGAGTGCGGTCGCCACGTCCGAGTTCTTCTTCAGCACGCCGCAAGCCGGTCAGCTGTCGCTCGTGTCCGGAGTGGAGGTCGAGCTGCGGGTGGGTGGGCTGGTCGAGGCCTCGACCCTGGTGGTCGCCCTCGACGGCGTGGTGATCGACCCGGCGGACCTGGTGATCACCCCGCAAGCGAGCGGCCAATTCCTGTCGCCGGGAACCCGGATCACCACGGTGCTGCCGAACCTCAGCGAGGGAGCCCATCGGCTCGAGGCCCGAGCCACGATGGATCTCGCGCTGGGCCAGGTGCCGGCGTCCGCGGTGACCACGTTCAACACCGTCGACCTCGAGCGCCCCGACGAGTGCGAGATCCTGAACAGCGCGCACTGCGCGTTGCCGTTTCCGTCGTCGGCCTTTCTCGAGCAGGTGCCCGGGCAGACCGAGACGGGCCTGCGCATGAAGTTCCCGACCGTGACGCTGACGGACGTCGCGGGGCCGCCGCTCGACCCGGCCCCGCTCGCCCGACTCGATGGATTTGCTCCGACCGTCCAGGTGCTCGTCCACTTGCCCGGCGTCGACCCGACCCTCTCCGACGCCTCGCGGCTGCTGCCCGAGGGCACGACGCCCCGGACCCCGCCCTACGTCGACCTGCGCACCCACGACGACCGCTCTCTCGACGGAGACAGCCCGACGATCCTGATGGATGCCGTGACCGGCGAGCGCATCCTTCACTGGGTCGAGGTCGACCAGACGCCGCGCGCACTCGCCGATCCCAGCCGGCAGGTGCTCTTCCTGCGGTCCGGCCAGGCGCTAGAGGCCGGACGCCGCTACATCGTCGCCTTCCGGAACATGGTCGACAGTGCCGGCGAGCCGATTTCGCCCGAGGCGACCTTCGCGACACTGCGCGACGGTCGGCCGAGCACCATCGTCGCCCTCGAGGCCAGGCGCCCGGCGATGGAAGACGTCTTCGATAAACTCGAGGCCAACGGTGTGCCCCGCCACCGCCTGCAGCTCGCCTTCGACTTCCACACGCGCAGCCAGACGCAGCTGCAGGAGCGCATGCTCTTCATGCGCGGCGACGCGCTGGCCTGGCTGGCGGCGCTGCCGGCCAACGACGTGTCGGGCTTTGCGAACGTGCAGGTGCAGGATCTCGGCGACTGCTCGTCGCCCGGCCAGGAGATCTGGCGGCAGGTCAGCGGGACCTTCGACGGCCCCTACTACATGGACAACGACATCGACGTCTTCACCCAGGTCTCGATGCTCAACGTCGATGCCAACGACATGCCGGTGCGCAACGGCACCCACCCCTTCAACTGGGACGTGTCGGTTCCCTGCTCGGTCTTTCGCGGCGAGGAAGTCGGCCATCCGCTGCTGCTCGGCCACGGCTTCCTGGGCGACGGCGCGGGCATGGTCGACGCGTTCACGGCCGGCGGATTCTTCGGCGGCAACGCGCCCGTCGCCTACATGGCGGGAGCGACCGACTGGCGCGGTCTTGCTCTCGGATTCACCGGACCGGATGCGTTGAACATCCTCTTCAACGTGATCGGCACCCCGGAAAGCGGCAATCAGTTCAATACCTTCGAGGCGCTCCCGCACCGTCTCAAGCAGGGCATGGTGAACACCCTGGTGCTGTCACGCATGATGAAGAGCGGCTTCTTCAATCGTCTGCCCGAGCTGCAGCGGACCCCCGGCGACCCGGCGACGGGGGTCTTCACGCCCGCGGCGGAGATGTTCTACTTCGGCGTGAGCCTCGGCGGCATCTACGGGACGATGTACGCCGCGCTGAACGCCGACACCATCCGCCACAACGTCGACGTGCCGGCCATGAACTTCTCGATCCTCCAGCAGCGCTCGACGCAGTTTCCCGTGTTCCTGGACCTTCTCTCGGCTGTCGGGCTGACGGATCCGCTCGAGCTCGCGCTGATCATCGGCATCCAGCACGAGCTCTGGGTGAGCGCCGACCCGGCGGGCTACGTCCGCAACATCACCGGCACCGTCGATGCGAGGTTGCCGGGCTCGGGCTCGGAGCCCAAGCAGATGCTGGTGACCGTGGCGTTCCTCGACAAGCAGGTGTCGAATCAGGCCACCAACATCTATGCGCGATCGATGGGCCTGCCCAATCTCGAGGGCTCCATCCAGGCCGGCATGCCGGGGCTGCCCGACGTGAACGCCGATGCCGGCTCGGCCAATCCGGGCCTCCCATCGGCGATGCACATCTACGCGGCGGGGTACTTCGACATCTTCGATCCCCTCTACCAGCCGCCGATGCCGCCGCTCGCGAACATCATCCCGAGCAGCAAGTGCGATCCGCACGGCACCGCGCGACTGTCGATCCCGGCCTCGATCGAGCAGCTGCAGACCTTCCTGCAGCCCGACGGCCTGATCTACAACTTCTGCGACGGCATCTGCGACGCGCAGACCGCGAACGAGCAGCCGAGTTCGCCGTGTGATCCGCTGAACTGACCGCGGAGACGGTCTCTAGCCGAGACGTCGGGCGCCGGCGAGCAGGACGAGGCCCAGGCCGACGAACAGCGCGGTGTTGGGCTCGGGGACCGCCGTGTAGGTCAGGTTGTCGATTGCGCTCGAGCCGTAGAGCTTGACGACGACGAGATCGACCGGACCGAGCCCGAGCTGCTCGAGGTCGATTGGCGCGACCCGGTTCGCCGTGTTGTTGCCGAGCTCGTAGCCGGCCAGGAGCGTCTCGAAGATGAGCATGACATGGTTGCCGCTCGTGTCGTAGAAGCGGAGATAGCCGGTATCAGACGGGAGGCCGTCGATGTCGATCAGGTCGAGGCCGAACGAGACGATCGGCACGTCGAACATGAAGCTGAACGTGCCCGCCGGAATCACGCTCTCGGGGGCGGGAGAGTCGCAGACGCCGTCCCCGCAGCCGGTGTCGTTTCCCTGCAAGATCAGCATCATGTCGAGCTGCTCGCCTGCGAGGTTGCCACCGCTCCAGCGCGGCGCCGGGTTCGCCTCGAGACCCGGGGCCGCCGTGCCGGTCGCTTCGCTGTCGAAGGTGACCGCGTGATGGAAGGAGCGCTGGAAGTTGTTCGCCGCGATCTCGACACCGGGCACCGAGGTGATCACCTGGCCGTGCGTGAAGCCCTGATCGTCGAAGGTGATGGTCGTTGCGCCCGCCATGGACGGGAGCGCGAGTGCGAAAGCCGCGAGCAGGCACCAGAGGTGCCGCATCACGCGGCTGGTGGGCTGCGGCTCGGTGAGCGACGAGTCGGCGATCGGGCGCATATTCGGTTCCAGTCAGGGGCCAACAGGGTTTGCGGGCCCGTCCCCAAGCTGGTCCGGGCTTCCGGGTGCAAGTGGTTGGGGGGGGCCGGTTGTGGCAAAAAATCTGGTCCGCGACGCTGCCGGCTTCCCGGGGGGCTGGCCGAGGGGGGGGTGGGCTGAGGGCGCCCTGGGTGGCCCCGCGGCAGGTAGTATTATGCGGGCGTATAAGTGGAGGCGGCGCGATGACGGCTGCGACGGTGCGGGGCGAAGCGGGGGCGGACCGCCGCGAGCGGATCCTTCGCGCGGCCCTACAGGCCTTCGCCGAGAAGGGCTTCGACGGCGCGTCCACGCGCGAGATCGCGACCCGCGCCGGCGTGAACCACGGGCTGATCCCGTACTACTTCGGCGCCAAGGAGAAGCTCTGGCAGGCCGCCGTCGACCGCGCGTTCGAGAAGCACGGCGAGGGCATGCAGGCGCTTCTCGACGATCCGGAGATCGGCGACGAGCGGGAGCGGGCCCGGCGCCTGATCGGGGCCCACGTGCGCTTCGTTGCTGCGCACCCCGAGCTCGTGCGCCTGATGCATGACGAGGGGAGACGCCGCGGTCCGCGGATGCGCTGGATCGTCGACCGCCACGTCAAGCCGATGTACGAGGCGATCAACGGGCTGCTGGAACGGGGACGGGCCAGCGGCTCGATTCGAGCCGACGTCGATCCGGTGCACTTCTTCTACGTCTTCGCCGGCGCGGCCGGCCTGATCTTCCATCAGGCCGAAGAGTGTCGCCGGCTGTCGGGCGTCGACCCCTTCGATCCGACGGTCGTCGACGCGCATGCTCGGGTGGTGGAGGAGATGCTGCTCGGCGCAATCTCGGCGGGATCGGGCAGCGCTTCGTGAGCGCTGCCGCTCGATTCACTCTGAGCCCATCGCCCGGTGGTTCGCTCGGCGGGTGACGGCCGGCTGCTTGCCCTTGTGGGCCTCGATCTCGTTTGCGAACGACGTGGCGATCAGATGATTGACCCAGGTGCGGTAGTGGGCTCCCGAGTGCGGGTTGTCGGTTGGTAGCGTAGGGATGCTGCGCAGCACGGAATGCGTCATCGGCTGCCAGTCCGCGAAGGCGACGCCATTCTTGTCCGCCCAGGACCGCAGCCAGTAGTAGGACGGGCTGGTGAAGTCGGCGCGCCCCGTCCACGACACGATGAGCGTCGCGTCGAGTCGTCGGGATTCGGCCAGCAGGCGATCGAATCGCACCTCCTGCTGCTCGGCGATGCTCGGTCCGGCGTCGTCGGCCGCTGCGTCACCCGGTTGCGCCTGGAGGACTCGACGCCGGGCCCACTCGGCCCGCATCAGCTTCAAGCGTTTGCCGATCTCGACTTCGTTCAGCAGGTAGCGGATGAGATCCCCGAACTGGCCGTAGTTGGGGTTGCCCTCGACGAGATGCCGGTGCCTGTAACCCGCGAGAAACAGCGTGTCGTCCGATAGGTCGTTCGAGCAGCCCAGGAAGAGGATGAACCGAGGCGCGCCGAGCCTGTCCGCGTACTCTTCGAGAGCGAGCATCGCCTGCTCCATTCCGAAGGCCGCCAGGCCGAGGTTCACGACTCCGTAGCGCCTCGAGTACTCGCCGCCGCGCATGTTGAGCAGCATGTCGAGCTGGAACGGATAGGTCTCGTCGGCCGCCAGCCCCATGCCCTGGGTGAACGAGTCGCCGATGGTGAAGACGAGGTCGTCGTAGTCGGCGAACGACTCCTGGAAGTTCACCGTGCCCAGATCGTTCGTCCGGAGCTCTTCGAGGTGGTCACTGAGCACCAGATGGTGCTCGCCGGCCTTGAGTCGATACCCGTAGCGTTCGTCGTACTGAGGGGCGCCGTGATAGCCGGCCGTGCGCAGGGGCGCGAACGCGCGCAGCAGCAGCTCGGCGATCACCAGCATCGCCAGCGAGACCACGAGCGCGACGGTCACGCCCAGTACGAGCTTCTTCCAGCTGCTCATCGTGCGGCTTCTTCTCGGCCCGATTCGATCAGCCGTCGGCCAGACCGTACAGCTGGCGCACGTTGTCGTGCAGTATCCCGCGACGCTGCTCGTCGCTGAGGTTGGTGGTGTGCTCGGCCAGCATCTCCTGGCTCCAGGGCCAGGTCGAGTCGCTGTGCGGGAAGTCGTTGGCCCAGAGCAGGCGCTTCCAGTTCATCAGGTTGGCGACCTTGAAGGCCACCCAGTCGTCCTGGAAGGTCACGTAGATGTTCTCGGCGAAGTACTCGCTGGGCAGCTTCGAGAGCTTCTGCCCCGCCGGCAGCCAGTAGCGGTGCCGCTTGTAGGCGTGGTCCATCCTGTACATGTAGTGGGGCACCCATCCGGCATCGGCCTCCGCGCACACGACCTTGAGGTGCGGGTGGCGCTCGAACACGCCGCCGAGCACGAGCGTGCCCATCACGTCCTGGCAGCCGCGTACGATCGACAGGAAGCCGTTCATCGCCGGCCCGCGCGGCCGGCTGCGAAACGCGTAGTTGCGGTCGGTGAGGATGTGGAAGGAGAGCGGCAGCCCGAGCTCGATCGACTTCTCCCAGAAAGCGTCGTAGGCGGTGGAGTCGTAGTCCTCGACCGCCGGGTCGCCTGGCATCATCACGCCGCGCAGCCCCAGTGCGGCGATCGCCTCGAGCTCCGCGATGCCGTCCTCGGGCGAGCGCATCGAGATCTGCCCGAGGCCGATCAGGCGCTTCGGGTGCTTCTCGCAGTAGGCGGAGAGCCAGCGGTTGTAGGCCTCGAAGCAGGCCTTCTTGTAGTCGAAGTCGGGGTGGTTGCAGAGCACCATGCCGACGGTGGGGTAGATGATCTCGGCCGCCACGCCATCGCGGTCTTGCTCGGCGAGCCGCGCGTCGGGATCCCAGCCGCCGGGGTGCATGTCGTCGAAGCGAACGCCCGTGACGCGGATTTCTTCCGGCGGCTTGCCCGCCGCGGCCACCAGCCCCATCGGCACCGGGTTGTCGAGGCCGTCGACGAAGAACGCGTCGCCGAGCGACTCGTGGTAGCGGAGCTGCGGCGCGCGGTCCTTGTACTTCGCGTCGATGAAGTCGACGTAGGTGTTGGCGGGCTCGGTGATGTGGCTGTCTGCGGAGATGCAGGGAAGGGTCATCGCGGGCTCCTGACGGGAGACGGGAGGGTAGAGCGCCGGCGCGCCGCGTGACCAGCCCCCATGGAGCCGCTCAGTCGCTCCGAGCGACGGCATCCCGCGAGCCGACGAGCTCGGCCATCAGCTCGAAGGCCTCGTCCTGATTGCTCTGGACGGTCACGCCGGTGAAGGGAAGCCCTTCGAAGTGGGCACGCCACTGGCGGGTGATGCGATCGGGGGGACCGTAGAGCCCGCCCTCGTCGACGTACTCGTCGGGCACGGCGGCGACGGCCTCCTCGCGGCGTCCTGCGAGGAAGAGCTCCTGGATCCTCTCGGCGGCCTCCCCCCAGCCTTCGCGGGTCATGCGTTTCTTGTGGAAGTTGAGGTCGGGATGTCCCATGCCACCCACGTAGAGCGCGATGTCGGGCTTCGCGGCCGCGAACGCGCCCTTGATGTCGTCCGTGACCCGGACGGCGATCGTCCCCTGGATCTCGAAGTCGTGGAAGCCCCTGCCGCCCCCCGCCTTCGCGAACCCCTCCTCGAGCCAGGCCACGAAGGTATCGACGTTGCCCTTCCGCATGCCGAAGTTGAGCCAGCCGTCGGCGATCTCGGCGGTCATCGCCACGCTCTTGCGCGCCCCCGTCCCGAGGAAGATCTTCGGCTTCTGCCGGAAGTGGAGGATCGACTTCAGCGGCTTGCCCATGCCCGCGGACCCGGGGCCACGATACGGAAGCGCGATCTCCGGTCCGTCGTGGGTGACCGGCCCCTCGCGTGCGAAGACCTTCTTCATGATCTCCACGTAGTCGCGCAGGCGGTCGATGGGCCGGCCCCAGGGCGTCCCGTACCAGCCCTCGACGATCTGCGGACCCGAGACACCGAGCCCGCCGATCACGCGGCCGCCGCCGGCAAGTGCGTCGAGCGTGCCGAGCTGCATCGCTGCCATCGCCGGCGAGCGCGCCCCCACCTGCATCACGCCGGTGGCCAGGCGAATGCGCTTCGTGTGCGCGGCGAGAAAGGCGAGCGGAGCGATCGCGTCGGACCCGTAGGCCTCGGCGCTCCACACCGAGTCGTAGCCGAGCGCCTCGCAGCGCCGCACGCGCTCGACCGGGATGTCCATCTCGCGCCCCGAGTAGCCGAGCATGATGCCGAGCTTCATCTCTTTCCTCCCGAGCACCGAAAGCGGGACCCGTGGGCTCCGCGAAGCGCGCCCGAATCTGCATCCCTGAGGGGATTCCTGCCGCCGAGCCCGCCCGAAAGGCCGCGGGATCGATCCGGAGGTCTGCCACACGGGCCAACCGATCCAGATCTACGAATAGAAGCAGCTATGGAAGCAATGATAAAGAAGAAGGAGAGGGGGCCGGGAACCTCCTACCCTGCGGACGACCAGCCGGAGACTCCAACATGACCCACCCCGTTTCGCCGAAGCTGCGGCCCGAACTCGTCGAGAGTCTGCTCGAATCGCTCGCGAGCTGGGATCCACGAGCCTCTGTCCCGTTGGCGCTCCGTTACATGGAGGCGGGCGACGAAGAAGCCCTGGCGGGCTTCGACCGCATGGCCCTCGCCCATCCGTCGTCGGATGCGATGCTGAAGGAGCGCTATCTCAGCCCGGTGCCGGACCTCGATCATCTCGAGGGGCTGCCCGACGGCACACTCGGCAAGGCCTTCGAGCGCTACATCCGCGAGAACGAGCTCGACCCCAAGCTGCTACGCGAGTCCGCCTTCATCGGAGCCCACCAGAAGCGCGGCGACGATGTCGGCTACCTGGCCGAGCGGGGCTTTCAGCTCCACGACATGTTCCACGTCCTCACCGGCTACGACACGACACCCCTCGGCGAAGTGCGCGTCGTGAGCTTCACCGTCGCCCAGACCCCGGCCCCCTATCCCGCGATGATCATTGCCAGCCGGCCCCTGCAGATGGTGCTCTACAAGCCCGAGCTCCTGCCGCCAGTGATGGACGCCATCACCGAAGGGTGGGCGCTCGGCCGCCGCGCGAAGCCGCTGCTCGACGTGCACTGGGAAGAGTACTGGGAGAGCCCGCTCGCCGAGCTTCGCGCCGAGTACCGCCTCGACTGACACGCGGGTCACTGGCACTGCTCGGGCAGTGCCGCCCCGAACGAGAAGAGGCGGCACCTACCAGGGTAGGTACCGCCTCTCTCAACTCATTGACTCCGTTGAGCAGAATATGGAGCCGACGATCCGACTCGAACGGACGACCTGCTCATTACGAGTGAGCTGCTCTACCAGCTGAGCTACGTCGGCTTTCGGGGTGCTTTCGTGTGGCTGGCTCGCCACCGGAAGCGCCGCTCGCGGGGCCCGGGGGCCCGCGGGAGCGCGAGGTTAGCCTCGGCCTCTGGGGGCTGCCATCGAGCCGGGTCCCCCTGGCTGCCGGCCGGCACGGCGGCTCCACCCGAGCAGCGCAGGGCGGCAGGTGGTCGCCAGAAGGCGCTCCGCGGCGCGGCTCCTTCGCCCCAGTTGCCGGCCGGCTGCGCATGGTTGCTGCCGGCGTGTCGGCGTTGACCCGTTGCCGCCCGGCGGCTTAGGATGTTCGGCATGCGATCTGCCTGCCCCGGCTCGGTGCCGGGCCGGGGGCGCGTGCCTGCGCGGAGGATGCGATGCCGGTTCTGCCCATCATCGACCTGCTGATCCTGATGGGATGGACGTCGATGTTCGCCGCGTTCGCCCTCAAGGCGATCATGATCACGACGTCCTATCAGCCCCAGCTCTTCGGGATGGGACCGCTCGATCTCACGATCCTCGCGGGCATCTGTCTGCTCTTCGCGTTGGCGTTGGCGGCCCGAAGCTGGGTGAAGTCGCACGAGGCGCAGCCCTTCTCGGCTCGGGATCGTGCGACGGCCACGCTCGACGCCTACAGCGCCGTTCAGGCCGAGGCGCGGCGCGCCGACGCCGTGAACGGCCACATCGCGCCGGAAGAGGGCGCGGATTCGCCGGCCGCGCAGCCGCAAAAGGCCGTCGGGACCTGAAGTCCCGTCGCCAGGGAGCCGGCCGCTCGCGCCGCGGCGGCGGGTGGGCTCTACGACTCGCGGCGGCCCGGCAGCAGGGTCAGCGCGGACACGGCCAGCTCGCGGTAGAGGCGGGCGCCCAGGATGATCACGTTCCTGGCCTGCTTGATGCTCTCGGACATGGATGCGGTCTCCGTCGCGGCCATTCGGGTCGCGCATCTGTAAGTAGAGGCGAGGGCGGCTCCGGTGGCGCGGAATTCGCGAGACGGCCCGCTTTCCCCGCGTGGGGCTCGTGATACTCTCCCGTCCGTGCAGGAGAAATCCCCGGTCGACCGCCCGATATGGCTGAACGGCGAGCTGGTGCCCTGGGAGACGGCAACGGTCCACGTCCTGTCCCACAGCCTCCAGCGCGGCTCGCTGGTGTTCGACTACATGAGCGTCCACGACACCCCACGGGGCCCGGCGGTCTTCCGCCTGGATCTCCACGTGAGCCGCATGCTGCAGTCGTGCGAGCTGATGGGGCTGCCCATCTCGATGGGCGAGGACGAGATCCGCGCAGCGGTCCTCGCGGCGGTGTGCGCCAACCCGGGTGCGACGGCCGTGAAGGCCAGCGCCTATTTTGCGTCGGTGGAGGTCGACGTGGTGCCGGTCGACGCCCGCGTGTCGGTGGCGATCGCCGCCTACGATCCGCAGCGCGACATCGTCGAGCGGCTGCCCGGACAGAGGCCGGCGAAGCGCTCGCCGATTCGCCTCTGGCTCGAGAAGAAGGCCCACCAGCGCCGCGAGGACATCGTGTCTCCCCACGCGAAGGTCTCCGCCAACTACGCGTCGAGCATGACGGCCAAGAGCCGCGCGCAGCGCGAGGGTTTCGACGAGATCCTGCTCGTCGACGAGGAGGGTCTCGTCGCCGAGGGTCCCACCACCAACGTCTTCATGGTGGACGCCGACGGCACGCTGCTCACGCCGCTCGAAAAGAAGGTGCTCCAGGGCGTGACACGGCAGAGCATCATCGAACTCGCCAAGGCCGACGGCTACGTGGTCCGCGAGGAGACGATCCGCCCCGAGCAGCTCTTCGAGTCGAGCGAGGTCTTCTTGACGGGCACCACCGCCGGTGTCGCGCCCGTGCAGTCGATCGACGGCGAGCCGATCGGCGAGGCCTGTCCGGGCCCGGTCGCGAAGGCGCTCTACAGGCACTTCCAGCGGGTGGTGGCCGGCGACGACCCGGCCTTCGATCACTGGCTGACCTACGTCGGCGATTCCGGCGGCAGAGCGGGCGCCTGAGCGATGCGGGTTCTCTCGGGCACCAAGCCGACCGGGGAGATGCTCCACCTCGGCAACTACTTCGGGGCGCTGCGGCAGTTCGTCGCGCTGCAGGAGAAGTACGACGACGCGCTCTACTTCATCGCCGACTACCACTCGATGACGTCGGTGCGCGACGGCGAGCTGCGCCGTCACTACACGCGGGCGGTGGCGCTGGACTACCTCGCCGCGGGCCTCGACCCCGAGCGCGCCATCCTCTACCGCCAGAGCGACCTGCCCGAGATCACCGAGCTGACCTGGATCCTCACCTCGATCACGCCGATGGGCATGCTCGAGCGCGCCCACGCCTACAAGGCCGCCATGGACAAGGGCGAGAGCGTCGATCACGGCCTCTTCACGTATCCGGTGCTGATGGCCGCCGACATCCTGCTCTTCCACGCCGACGTCGTGCCCGTCGGCCAGGACCAGAAACAGCACATCGAGATGACCCGCGACATGGCGCAGCGCTTCAACCACGCCTACGAGTGCGAGGCGCTCGTGCTGCCCGAGCCCTCCATCCTCGACGACACGGCCGTGGTGCCCGGCACCGACGGCCGCAAGATGAGCAAGTCGTACGACAACACCATCCAGATGTTCGCGCCGAAGAAGCAGCTCAAGAAGTCGGTGATGGGCATCGTCACCGATTCGACGCCGGTCGAGGAGCCCAAGGAGCCCACCGGCGCCTTGTTCGAGCTCTGGAGCCTCTTCGCCAGCGAGAGCGAGCGCGGGGAGATGGCCGGCCGCGCGCGCGCCGGCGGGCTCGGCTACGGCGACGTCAAGAAGGACCTGCTCGAGCGCATCCTCGACCACTTCGGCTCGATGCGCGAGCGCCGCGAGCACTTCGCGGCCCGGCCGGACGACGTCGAGGACATCCTGCGCCGCGGCGCCGAGCGGGCGCGCGAGATCGGCCGGCCGGTCCTGCAGGCCTGCCGCGAGGCCGCGGGGCTCGGCGCCGGCTCGTAGCCCCGGGCGCCTACAGCTCTCCGTTCTCGATCATCTCGAGCGGGTCGCGCACGTCGACGGCGCCGAGGTAGCCGCCGCCCCGGGCGAAGGCGTCGTGGGCCGAGTAGCCCAGCAGGTCGAGGCAGCGCTTCGGCAGGTCGCGGACGCGGTCGAGTGGGACGGCGAGGTAGCTGTTCTCCTCGGTGCGCAGCCAGCCGAGCACGTAGCTCATGTGCATGCCGCGGCGGCGATCGTCCCTCGTGCGGTTCTCGCCGCCGCCGTGGATCGTCGAGCCCAGGTAGACGACGCCCGCGCCCGCCGGCATCTCGGCCGGCACCGACTCGCTCGGATCCGCCTGGCGGTCGGCCGGCCACTCGTGGCTGCCCGGGACCACCCGCGTGGCGCCGTTCTCCTCCGTGAAGTCGACCAGCGCGACGATGCTCGCAACCTGCAGGATCGGGTGCGGCTTCGGCACGTCGCACCACACTGCCTCGTCGCGGTGCAGCAGCTGCGCGGCCGCGCCGGGCCCGCGGTCGAGCACGTGGCCCAGATTCAGCTGGTAGCGGGCGCACGAGGGCAGGAGCAGCTCGTCGCACACCGCGAGCAGCAGCGGGTGGCACATCACGTCGACCGCGAAGGTGCGCGACTTGCCGGCCACGCCGGTGACGTGGTCGGTTTGCTTGCCGAAGAACCAGGCGACGCCCTCGTTGATGAACTTGCGCTCGGCGGGGTCGCTGCCGAGCCACGGGTCGAGCTCGGCGTTGAGCCGCTCGAGCACGTCGGGTGAGAGCAGGTCCTCGACGATGACGGCGCCGGTCTGCCCGAGGCCGGCGACGACGGCCTCGGGGCCGTCGGCAACCCGGGTGCGCGGAAGGTCTGTAGCCATGCCGCAAGCGTAGCGACGCCGCGCCCGCATGCAGTTCGGCTGCGAGGACGGGCACTTCGCGCCGCCCCTGCCTCAAGACAGGCCGGCCGCACTCCGATCAGGTGATGGCCGCTTCACCCTGCACCGCTTCACCCTGCACCAGAGGAGGGCGCCGCATGAGCTCCCGATTCGCTACGTCTCGTCAGGCCACCGGGGCCCGCTGCTCCCGGCGCGTGCTCGCTCTGCTGGCGCTGGTCGCCCTGGCGGCAACCGCCTGCAACCGCGTCGACTTCGCGTCGGGCGAGAGCGCTTCCGCTGCCAGCGGACCGGCTTCGGCGCTGGTCGACGGCGCAGAGAGCGGCGACGCGGCGGCGCAGTTCGAGCTCGGCAGCTTCTACGCCGGGCAGGCGCAGCCCGGCCCCGACCTCGCCCAGGCGGCCGACTGGTACCAGCGCGCCGCCGAGCAGGGGCACGTCCGTGCCCAGGTGGCGCTGGCGGTGCTTCACCTCGAGCACGCCGAGAAGGCGCGCGCCGTCGAGGCCCGGCGCTGGCTCCTGCAGGCCGTCGAGCAGGGGGACCCGGTCGCCCACCATCACCTGGGCGAGCTCTACAGCGGCGCCGGCGGCTACGAGCCCGATCCCGTCAAGGCGGTGCTGTGGTGGCGACGCGCCGCGAACCTGCAGGTGGCGAGTGCCAGCTTCCGGTTGGGCGAGGCCTACGAGAACGGTCTCGGCGTCGAGCGCGACGTCGACGAGGCGCTCTCGCACTATCGCGACGCCGCCGACCGCGGCTCGAACGTGGCGCGCCATCGCCTCGCGCGCATCCACGACATGGGCGAGATCGTGCCGCGCAACGCCGCCGAGGCCGCCACCTGGTACCGCGTGGCCGCCGAGGCCGGCTACGCGCCCGCGCAGGCGCAGCTCGGCTACATGTACGCCCGCGGCGACGGGCTGCCCCAGCGCTACGACATGGCGCTCGAGTGGTCGCGGCGCGCCGCCGAGGCGGGAGACGCGTCGGGCTGCAACAACCTCGCGGTGCTGCACCTCAAGGGCTTCGGGGTCGAGCAGAACATCGACGAGGCAGTGCGTTGGTACCGCAAGGCCGCCGAGGGCAGCCACGCGGCCGCGCAGAACATGCTCGGCACCCTGTTCCTGACGGGGCAGGGCGGTGTCGAGAAGAACAACGACGAGGCCGAGCACTGGTGGCGCATGGCGGCCGAGCAGGGCTACGCGCCCGCCCAGTACAACCTCGGCGGCATGTACACGCGCAACCTGAGCGCGACGCTCACGCGGACGGACGCGCTGCTCTGGCTCGCCCGGGCGGCCGAGCAGGGACACCAGGCCGCGGCCCGCGAGCTGGCCGCGCTCGAGACGACCGACCCGCGCGAGGTCCCCGCCGCCCCGCAAGCCGGCTGAGCGCCCAGAGCCACCGCGCAGAGCGGCTGAATCGCGCTGCGGCGGCCGGGTGTGCGGCGGCCGGGCCGCCCCTCAGCCGCGCACGACGGCGGCGAGCCGCTGCTCGATCTCGCTCGCCCGCTGGCAGCGATCGGTCGGGTTCTTGGCCATCGACTCGAGGATCAGCTCGGCGAGCGCGTCGGGCAGCCCCGGCACCAGCGTGCGCGGATCCGGCGGTGCCGTGTGGCGGTGGTGGTAGGCGACGTCGCCCTTGTCGAAGGGCACGCGGCCGACGACCAGCTCGAAGAGCGTGACGCCGAGTGCGTAGATGTCGGCACGGTGGTCGACGCGACCTCCCGCCGCCTGCTCGGGGGCCATGTAGGAGGGCGTGCCGCCGATCACCGTGCTGCCCCGGCGCACCTCCTCCATCATCTTGGCCAGCCCGAAGTCCATGATCTTCACGACCTTGTCCCGGGTGAGAAAGAGGTTCGCGGTCTTGATGTCGCGATGGACCACCTGCTGGTCGTGGGCGTACTGCAGGCCGCGGGCCACCTGGGCGCCGATGCGCGCCGTGTCTCGCGGCCCGAGACGGCCGCGCCGGCGCAGCACCTGGTTGAGCGCCATCCCCTGCAGCAGCTCCATCGTGATGAAGAACGTGCCGTCCTCCTGGTCGGTGTCGAAGATGGTCACGATGTTGGGGTGGTTGAGGCGGGCGGCCGCCTGCGCTTCGTTGAGGAAGAGCTGCAAGGCCTTCGGGTGCTCGCGCAGGCTTTCGGGGAGCCGCTTGACGGCCACCACGCGATTCAACCGCCGGTCGCGCGCCTTGAAGATCAGCCCCATGCCGCCGCGGCCGATCTCCTCGATGATCTCGTAGCGCGCGTCGCTCTGGAGAACGGTCTTCGTGTGGGTCGCGGTGATGCCGTCGTCGAGCCTCCGGCCGCTCAGTATCTTGCGCAGGGCTTCGATGCGTGAGGCGATGCTCGGGTAGGTGGGCTCGCGCTCGCGCAACGCCTCGAGCAGCTCGAGGGCGGGAGCGGGCTCGTCGGCCTTGACGAGCAGCTCGGCGAGGTGGCTGTGGACGTCGGGCGGAGCGGCGGCGCCGACGGTCGACACGTACTCCTCGAGCTTGCGGGCCGCGAGGTCGGTGTGTCCCTCCTGCTCGAAGGCTTCGACGAGCCGCATGCAGGCCTCCGCGTAGGCGGGGTCGCTGCGCGGCACTTGCTGGAGCAGGCGGATCGCGCGGGCGCGGTCGCCGCGCTCGAGCGCCAGACCCGCCGCGTCGAATTGGCGGCCGAGCAGCTCCATCACGCCGATCAGGGCGCCGGTCTCGCCAGCTTCCTGGAAGCAGTCCATCGCCCGGGCGTGCTCGCCGAGCGATTGGAAGAGATCGCCGGCCTTCACCAACTCGCCTGCCGCGTACCAGGTCTCGGCGGCCCGCATGGCCTCGCCCGCGTTCTCGAACAGCGCGGCGGCGCGCTCGAAGTCCGAGATCGACTCGCGCAGCCTGGCGGCTTCGAGAGTGTGGCCCGCGCTCTCGAGCCGCTCGGCGGCGCGCTCGGTCTGACCGTGCGACTGATGGAGTCGTGCCAGCAGCAGGTGGGCGACGCTCTCGTGCTCGTCGCGCTCGAGCGCGCGGGCGGCCGCGTTGAGGTCGCCGTGCAGGTAGGGCGCGACGGCGGGCGGGCAGCCCTTGAAGACCAGCTGCTCGGTGCCGGCGAGGTTGATCTCGACACGCGTCGGCTTGTGGGACTGCACTTCCACGTCGCACTCGGCGACGCGGTCGCCGCTGCCCACCGCGATGGTGTGCGAGCCCATCGGCAGCCGCAGCCGGACCCGGCCGTTGGTCTGGTAGCGCAGCGACTGCGGCATGCCGAGCGCCACCACGCCCACCTCGCCTGCTCCGCGTTCGTCCCACAGCACCGTCACGTCCACCGGGCAGTCCCGCGGTGACAGGTCGAAGTCGATGCGGTTCGTTTCGTTGCCGCGGACGTCGATGGACTGCTCTTCGTACGGCTCGGCGAGCACCTGCTGCCCGTTCGGGTCGGCGAGAGTGCCCTGCACGGTCACCCAGTAGCGGCGGGCGGGAAGCCTCAGGAAGTGGGTCTCACGGCTGACCGAGTAGTGGCACGTGCGCGTCGACTTGCGGCGCGCCGCCGTCCGGGTCTCGAAGCTTGCGAGTCGCCGGCGCCGGCCCTGCCGGGTCGAGAGCTGTACGGCGAACAGCCCTTCGAGCTCGTGGGGAAAGCTGATCTTCACGACGATGTCACCCGTCTTGCGGGTGAGCCGCAGCGCCACGAGCACGGTCGAGAGCAGCGCCAGCAGGGCGCCGAGCAGCACGGTGCTCTGCGCGCCGGCGCTGTCCCCCACGTGGTCGCGCAGGCCGGCGGGCGCATGGGCGAAGATCGCGCCGAGTGCGCCCTCGAAGTCGGCGAGGGACTCGCGAACCGTGGCCAGGGCGAGCAGCAGCTGGCTGCGCGCGGCCGGCGGCAGCACGACGACCTCGTCGGGGCGCTCGGCGGAAGCGGGCGTCCGCCCGGCGATTGCCTCGTCGATCTCCTCGCCGGTCGCTGCAGTTGCCTGGACGGCCGCTTGATCGGCGCGCGGACCCGGGGCCCGAGCGCCCGGCGCGGCCTCGGCGGGCGGCGGGAGCCAAGCGGCGAGAAGTGCCGCCGTCACGAGCCATGCAGGCATGAATAGACGCATAGATCCAGCGTCTACATCGGCCCGTCAGGAAAGTGTATTGAGCATCACCGGGCGCGCAGACGCGGCGCCGCCGGCCGCTCGATCGGGGGCTGCGCGGGTCGGGGGGAGCCTTCGGAGGTGCCCACGAAATTGGTTCTGGCCCGCGGCTCCCTGGGACCTTCTTCGCCAGTCACGAACGCGAACGTCCGGACCCGTTCTGACCCGCGGGCGGGGGCCTGGTAGGGTTCTCGGGGTCACGAAACGGGCGCTCCGGCGAGGGGAGGTCCCGGGGCCGACTCTTGGACCGTCGGCACCATTATCGTGGGCACGTCGCAAGTGTCCCCGGCGCGAGGCCGGATTCCGCTGCGGACGGAGCGTTTCGCGTGGCGGTGCGTCTGCCCGGGCGGTGCCGCGCGCGCCTCGGCGATCGGCCCGCCGCTCAGCCGAGGATCACGGCGAGCTGACGCGACTGCGCGAGGAGCTGGCCGCTCGGCGTCCAGATCTCCCCGTCCTCCTCGATGTAGCCGCCGTGGGCGAGCCGCGACCTGAAGATCGCGAGGCAGTGGTCATCGGGGCCGACCCCCGCGTCGGCGGGATCCATGCGGTAGTGGACGGTGAGGTCCACGGTCGGCAGCGCGCCGAACTCGCCCATCTGGGTGGCCCGGGCGAAGATGGCCGGGGGCAGGGCGTCCGCGTAGGCGGCGATCAGCGCGTGGTCGAGCGCTCGCGGCTCGGCGGGGCGGATCCACGCGCCCACCGCGGCGGTCTCCCTGCCGGTGTTGGGCTGCATGTCGGGCACGAAGCGGACTTCGTAGCGCTGGTGGACGGGGATCTCGGTCGAGCCCGGCGGCAGGCCGTCGGCGCCCGGCACCCGGGGCATCTCGGCGTGGTAGAACTCGTGGCTCTCGCGCGGCGTCGAGCACGCGGCCAGCGCCAGGGCCCGCAGCTTGCCGCCCTGGGTGAGCCGCGCCGTCACGGTGCTGAGCGAGCGGCCGCGCCGCTCGACGCGTGTCTCGATCAGCGCTTCGCCCTCGCTCGGGGGCGACGTGTAGTGGACGGTCAGCGATCGCGGGAGGCGGCCGGGCTCGCCGATCGCGGCACAGACGGCGCGCTGCACGATCGCGGCGATGTAGCCGCCGTTCGGACCGCGAACCACCCACCAGCCGCGGTCGATGCAGGCCGAGTACGTGCCGCCTTCCACGAGGGTCACGGCGGTGTCGCGGTCGAAGCGATTGTCGCTGGCAGGAGCGGCGGGCCTGGGCACGGTGGTGCTCCGGTTGGTGGGCGCGGGGGCCGCACGATATCGAGACGCCGCGCTCGTGTCAGGGGCGAGCGCGCTTCAGGGGGCGCCGCCCGTGGCCGGGCGCCGCAGCACCAGGTAGCGGTTCAGGTCGCCGCTGCGGCCGTCCGCCGAGAAGCGATCGATCTCTTCGAGCGGCAGCGCCGCGACGAGCGCGTCGAGCTCGGCCTCGTCACTGTGGTGGCAGTAGCGGAGCGCACCGCTCTCGCCGCCGAAGGACAGCAGGTGATCGCCCGGCTCGAGCTGGCCGGGATCGACGGGTGGCAGGCCGTGTGACGCGAGGGTCGACCACGGAACGATCCGGCCGGCGAAGCGATCGCGGTCGGCGAACTGCCAGGCCGTCACCGCCAGCACGCCGCCCTCGGCGACGCACTCGGCGAGTTCGGCCAGGAACGCGCGCCGCTCCTGGGCGCCGGGTACGTGGTGGAGCAAGCCGAAGGCGGCCACCAGATCGAAGCGGCCACCGGCCGCCCGCTCCAACGAGCCGGCGTCGAGCACGTCCCCGGCGCAGAGTGAGCGTTCGACGTCTTGCAGCGCCGAGAGGGTTTCGTCTGCGTGCGCGAGCATTGCACGGCTCTCGTCGATGCCCACGTACGAGAAGCCCACGCCCAGCCGCTCGCGCAGCGCGGCCGCAAAGCGGGCGTTCCCGCAGCCGACGTCGAGCGCGCGCAACGGGCGGCCCGGTGGAAGCGGGATGCGCGACCAGCCGGGCCAGGCGTGGTCGCGGCTCGCGGCGAACGCGCTGGCCGAACCGTCGTAGAAGCGGCGGTTCACGGCGCGCAGCTGCGCTCGCGTGTGGGCATCCATGCTCTCGCTCCGATGTTACTCTAGGCCTGGCGATGGCGTCCCGATCGAGCAACGCGGCGGTGCCGGCCCACGCGGCGGGCTTCGACTCGGCACGCCACCGCGACGCCCTCGTCGCGATCGTGCGGGCCATCGAGGCATTGCCCGACGAAGGCGGCGCGGTGGCGCCCGAGCAGCTCGACCGCATCCTGCGCGCCCACCCCCGCGACGGGCGAGGATTCTTCTCGCGCAGTCAGCTGATCGCCGGCTACCGCGCGCTTGCGCCGGAGGCCGCCTTCACGCTGGACGAGGAGGCGTTCGTGCGCCGCGTCCAGCTGCGCCCCGTGCGCACGCAGAGCGGCGTCACCCCGCTCACCGTGCTCACGAAGCCGTATCCGTGTCCCGGGCGCTGCGTGTTCTGCCCGAGCGACGTCCGCATGCCGAAGAGCTACCTCGCCGACGAACCCGGCGCGCAGCGCGCGGCGCAGAGCCACTTCGATCCGTATCTACAGACCTGGGGCCGCCTCGCGACGTATCGCGCGATCGGGCATCCAGTCGACAAGGTCGAGCTGATCGTTCTCGGCGGCACCTGGTCGTCGTATCCCGAGCCGTATCAGATCTGGTTCGCAAAGCGCTGCTTCGACGCGCTCTCGGACTTCGGCGAAGACGTCGACGGGCGCGGCGAGGTCGAGATCGAGATCCGCGACTTTCGCGGACTCGAGGACGCAGCCGGCGTCGGCTACAACGACACCGTGTCGACGCACCTGCGCGAGCGGCTCGCCGGGCGGCTCGTCACTTCGCGCGAGCAGGCGACCTGGGCCGAGCTGGCGGCCGCGCACCGGCGCAACGAGACGGCGCGTTGCCGAAGCGTCGGCTTCGTGGTCGAGACGCGGCCAGACCACGTGACCGCTGGCGAGGTGCGGCGAATCCGCCGCCTCGGTTGTACGAAGGTGCAGATCGGCATCCAGAGCCTGTCCGACGACGTCCTCGCGGCGAACCGACGCGGCCACGACGTGGCGACCACCCGGCGCGCCATGCATCGGCTGCGGGCCGCGGGCTTCAAGATCCACGCCCACTGGATGCCCAACCTGCTCGGCGCCACGCCCGCCAGCGATCTCGACGACTTCGGGCGCCTCTTCGACGACGAGGCGTTCCGTCCGGACGAGCTGAAGGTCTATCCGTGCAGCCTGATCGAGACGGCCGAGCTGATGGGCTTCTACGAGCGGGGCGACTGGCGCCCGTACGCGCACGACGAGCTGCTCGACGTGGTGGCCGGCGCGCTGGCCCGGGTGCCGCGCTACTGCCGCGTCACCCGGGTGATCCGCGACATCTCGTCCGACGACATCGTGGCCGGCAACAAGCTCACGAACTTTCGCCAGCTCGCCGAGGCGGAGCTGACGCGCCGGGGCGGGCGCTGCGTGGACGTGCGGGCGCGGGAGATCCGCCGGAGCGGGGTCGACGAGGCCGCGCTCGAGCTCAGCGAGACACGCTACGCGACTTCGACCGGCGAGGAGTGCTTCATCGAGCTGGTCACGCCCGAGGATCGCCTGGTCGGTTTCCTGCGCCTGTCGCTTCCCGACCGGCGCGCGGCGTCCGAAGCGCCCGCCGAGCTTCGCGGCGCTGCGATCGTGCGTGAGGTGCACGTGTACGGCGCGTCGCTCGCGCTCGGCGACCGCCCGGACGAGCGCGCCCAGCACCGCGGGCTCGGCAGCCGCCTGGTCGAAGAGGCGGCCCGCCGGGCGCGCGACGCGGGCTTCGGCGACCTGGCCGTGATCTCGGCGGTGGGGACGCGGGCCTGGTATCGGCGGCTCGGGTTCGAGGACGTCGAGCTGTACCAGCATCGTCGCCTGACCTGACGCACGGCTCCCTTCCGCAGAGCGCCGGCCGGGATCGTGGCTCGTGGGGAGGAGCCTCACTGAGGCTGACGCGCCCTCGGCGTGAATGCACGTCGAGAGGTCAGGGTGTGGATGCCTGGCGGGGATGGGTGGCCGGCAGGATCTCGTCGATCAGCACCGCTTGATAGCGCTCGGGCTCTTCGAGGTTGGGCGAGTGGGCGGAGTGCTCGAACCAGACGATCTCCTTGTGGGGAGCCTCGAGGACTTCGAAGTACTCCTCGACCAGCTCGAAGGGCGTGTTGTAGTCGTGGCGTCCCGTCAGGAAATAGACGGGTACGTCGAGGCGCGGCGCCTGGGCGATCAGGTCCACGTCGGCCATCTGTCCCCACAGCTGCTCGAGCAGGCCTTTCATCGATTCGAGGGTCGAGTACAGCTCCCAGAGCGAATACTCGGGCGACAGGGTTCCGCGCACGATGAAGGGCGCCATCGATCCCTCGTGGATGCCGCCGCCGAAGCGGTCGAGCCAGCGGCGTTGCACCATCAGCTCGGCGAGGTCGTGGTCGTAGGGCGGCCGCAGCGGCTCGAGCTCTTCGATGGCCTGGTGGTTGCCGGTCTCGCGGGCGCGCTCGAGCACGAAGCGATGCGAGATCTCCTCGTTGCGCCGCATGTCGACCACCTGCCCCAGGCCCACGTAGGCGTGCAGCAGCTCGGGGCGGTCGCGGGCCACGAGCGTGCCGATCAGGCTTCCCCACGAGTGCCCGACGAGATAGACGCGCTGCTCGTCGAAGCGGGAGCGAAGCAGCTCGATCAGCTCGACCGCGTCGGCCACGTACCGCTCGATGGTGAGCGATTCGGGGGGCACCGTCTCGAGGGCCGACTTGCCCGAGGCGCGCTGGTCCCAGTGCACGACGACGAAGTGCTCTTCGAGCCGCAGCCCGAACGAGCGCGCCAGCGGCATCTCGGGCGACCCGGGGCCCCCGTGAACGAACAGCAGCACCGGCGCATCGCGGTCCTGGCCGCGCAGGTAGAGCCACTGCCGGACGCCGCCGAGCTCGACGGCTTCGAGCGATTCGATGCCGTGCGGCGAGTCGATCCGGGTGCTCGCCGCGATGCGCCACTGCGAGAGGCTGCGATAGGCAAGCCCGCCCACGATCGCCAGCGCGACCAGGGCGCTGACGGCGATCACTCCCCACCGGATGCAGCGGATCAAGCTTCCCAACCCGCTCCTCCGTCCGAAATCTCCGCCACGAACCTCCGCCACGAACCTCCGCCACGAACCTCCGTTCGGGCTCCAGAGGGTCGTCTCGCCGACTCGCTCGGGCGTCTCAGCTCAGCCTGAACGACAGCCCGTCGCTGGCTTCGTCCACGTCCGCCACGATCTTGCTGCCTTCCGGGAACTCGCCCTCGAGGATGCGGATGGCCAGCGGGTCCTGGACCATGCGCTGGATCACCCGCTTGAGGGGGCGCGCCCCGTACTGCGGGTCGTAGCCGCGATCGGCGACGAGCTCCATGGCGCGCGGCGTCAGCTCGAGCTCGAGGCGGCGATCGGTCAGCAGCTTGCGGACCCGCTCGAGCTGGATCTCGGCGATGTGACCGATCTGCTCGCGCGCGAGCTGGTGGAAGATCATCACGTCGTCGACGCGGTTCAGGAACTCGGGCTTGAAGTGGCTCTTGAGCGCCTCCATGACCCGGCTCTCCATCTGCGTGCGATCGCTCTCCTCGGACAGCTCGACGATGTGATGGCTGCCGATGTTCGAGGTCATGATGAGGACCGTGTTGCGGAAGTCCACTGTGCGGCCCTGGCCGTCGGTGAGGCGGCCGTCATCGAGGATCTGCAGGAAGATGTTGAAGACGTCGCCGTGGGCCTTCTCGATCTCGTCGAAGAGCACCACGCTGTACGGCCGCCGCCGCACCGCCTCGGTGAGCTGGCCGCCCTCGTCGTAGCCCACGTAGCCGGGAGGCGCGCCGATCAGGCGCGACACCGAGTGCTTCTCCATGTACTCGCCCATGTCGATGCGCACCATCGCGTGCTCGTCGTCGAAGAGGAACTCGGCGAGTGCGCGGGCGGTCTCGGTCTTGCCGACGCCCGTCGGCCCCAGGAAGATGAACGACCCGATCGGCCGGTCGGGGTCCTGAAGCCCGGCGCGCGCCCGGCGCACCGCGTTCGAGACGGCGACGAGCGCCTCGTCCTGCCCGACGACCCGCCGGTGCAGCTGCTGTTCCATGTGGATCAGCTTCTGCTGCTCGCTCTCGAGCATCTTCGAGACGGGCACACCCGTCCACTTGGAGACGATCTCGGCGATCTCCTCGGAGGTGACCTCCTCGCTCAGCAGCGAGCCTTCGCTCTGCAGGGCGTCGAGCTTCTGCTGCTCGCCTTCGATCTCCTTCTCGAGCTGCACGAGCTCGCCGTAGCGGATCTCGGCGGCCCGCTCGAGGTTTCCCATCCGGGTGACGCGCTCGAGCTCGTTCTCGAGCTCCTCCTTGCGCTCCTTCGAGGCGCGCACGTCGGCGATCACCGCCTTCTCGTTCTCCCAGCGGGCCTTCATGGCGTCGGACTTCGAGCGAAGCTCGGTGATCTCGAGCTCGACCGCCTCGCTGCGCGTGGCGCTCGCCTCGTCGTCCTCCTTCTTGAGCGCTTCGCGCTCGATCTCGAGCTGCATGCGCTTGCGCTCGAGCTGATCGAGATCCTCGGGCATCGAGTCGATCTGCACACGCACGCGGCTCGCGGCCTCGTCGACGAGGTCGATGGCCTTGTCGGGCAGGAAGCGGTCGGTGATGTAGCGGTTGGAGAGCGTCGCCGCCGCCACGATGGCGTTGTCGCTGATGCGCACGCCGTGGTGAACCTCGTAGCGCTCCTTCAGGCCGCGCAGGATCGAGATCGTGTCCTCCACGCTCGGCTCGCCGACGAAGACCGGCTGAAAGCGCCTCTCGAGCGCCGAGTCCTTCTCGACGTGCTTGCGGTACTCGTCGAGCGTGGTGGCGCCGATGCAGTGCAGCTCGCCGCGGGCGAGCGCGGGCTTCAGCATGTTGGCCGCGTCGGCGGCGCCCTCGCCGGCGCCGGCGCCGACGATGGTGTGCAGCTCGTCGATGAAGAGCACGATGCTGCCCTCGGCCTCGGAGACCTCGCGCAGCACGGCCTTGAGCCGGTCCTCGAACTCGCCTCGATACTTCGCGCCGGCGATCAACGCCCCGATGTCGAGGGAGATCAGCCTGCGCTCCTTCAGCGTGTCGGGCACGTCGCCGGCGATGATGCGCTGGGCGAGCCCCTCGGCGATCGCCGTCTTGCCGACGCCGGGCTCGCCGATCAGCACCGGGTTGTTCTTGCTGCGCCGGGACAGCACCTGCACGACGCGGCGGATCTCCTCGTCGCGGCCGACCACGGGATCGAGCTTGCCGCTGCGCGCCACGGCGGTGAGGTCGCGTCCGTACTTCTCGAGGGCCTGGTACTTCGATTCGGGATCGGGATCCGTCACGCGCGCCCCTCCGCGCACCGACGCGAGCGCCTGCAGGATGGCCTCGTGGGTGGCGCCCTGCTGGCGCAGCAGCTGGCCAGCCGGGTCCTTGTCGCTCGCGACGAGTGCCAGCAGGATGTGCTCGGTCGAGACGTACTCGTCCTTGAGCTTCTCGGCCTCGCCGAAGGCGGCGTCGAGGGCCGCACCGGCATTTTGCCCGAGCTGCACCTGGGTGGCGCCGCTCACCCTGGGCAACGCCTGCAGCTGCTCGGCCACCGCCTCGCGCAGCGCGGGCAACGAGAGGCCCAGCTTCTGCAGCACGGGCACCGTGCTGCCGTCCTCCTGCTCGAGCAGCGCCGAGAGGAGGTGCGTGGTCTCGATCAGATTGTGCCCGTGCTCTCGGGCCAGTGCCTGAGCGCGGGAGAGGGCTTCCTGGCTCTTGATCGTGAGCTTGTCTGCTTGCATGAGCGGGAGCTTGTGCACCATCCCCGGGGATGCAAGCGGGGGCGCCTCGGGGGCGCCGATTCCGTCGGAAACGGAAGTGAGGCGGGCGAGAGCGGGCCCGGTGGCGGCTGCGCACGCCCCGGCAGGGATTGGGGCGACGCGCGCCCGTCACACTGTCAGGCGCGCCCCACCACCTCGTGCAGGATCCCGAACATCTCGTCGAGATCGCTCCGCTCGTAGGTGAACGCCGGAGCGATCAGCAGCGCGTCCCCGGTGGCCTTGAGGTGCAGCCCCGCGTCGAACAGGCGCTTCTGCACGTCGTAGCCCGCCTGACCGGGTCGCCCCGGAGTCGGCTCGAGGTCGACCGCGCCGAAGAGTCCGTACGCCCGGGCGCCGATCACGCCGGGCACGTCCCGCATGGCCGTGACGCCCTGGGCGAACGGCTCCGCGAGTGCGGCGGCGCGCTCGAAGCTCTTCTCCTTGCGGAACAGATCGATGGTCGTCACGGCCGCCGCGCACGCCGCCGGGTGACCGCTGTACGTGTAGCCGTGGAAGAACTCGACGAGGGGGCCGCTCGCGCGTTCGACGATCGCCTCGTGGACGGCGCCGGCCACCGCCACGGCGCTCATCGGCTGCATGCCGTTGGTCAGGGCCTTGGCCATGGTGATGAGATCGGGGGTGACCCCGAAGGCCTGGGCGGCGAAAGGGGAGCCGAGGCGGCCGAGCCCGGTGATCACCTCATCGAAGACGAGCAGGATGCCGTGCTCGGTGCAGAGCTCGCGCAGCCGCTCGAGGTAGCCGGCCGGCGGGGCGAGGCAGCCGACCGACCCGGCCACCGGCTCGACGAAGACCGCCGCGATGTTCTCGCCACCGTAGGTGTTGCAGAAGCGCTCGAGATCGTCGGCGAGGTCAGCGCCCTCGGTGGGCTGGCCGATCGCGAAGCGGTTGGCCGCGATGCCGGTGTGTCGCAGGTGGACGACGCCCGCCTGGGGCGGCCCGAACGACGCGCGATTCGCGCGGATGCCCGAGAGCGCGACGCCGCCCATGTTGACGCCGTGGTAGGCGAGCTCGCGCGACACGAACACGGTGCGCTGGCCCTCGCCGCGGGCGCGGTGGTAGGCGTGCACCACCTTGATGGCCGTCTCGACGGCCTCCGAGCCCGAGTTGGCGAAGAACACGTGGTCGAGACCCGCCGGCGTGAGCTCCGCCACGCGGTGCGCCGCCGCGTAGGCCTTTTCGTGACCGCGCATGAAGGCGCCCGCGAAGTCGAGCTCGAGCAGCTGTGCGTGCACGGCGTCGGCGATCTCGCGCCGGCCGTGGCCGAGGGGCACGCAGAACAGGCCCGAGCTGGCATCGAGGATGCGGTCGCCGTCCTCGCTCCAGTAGTGGATTCCCTCGGCCCGCGAGAAGTTCTTCGGGTCGCGCCTGAACTCGCGGTTGGGCGTGAAGGGAAGCCAGTAGTGGTCGCGGCGATCGGAGTCGGTCATCGGGGAACCTCGGCGCCCGCTACTCGGTCGAGTAGGCCTTGTACTTCGAGAGCAGACGCCTGGGAAGCTTCAGCGCATCGCGGCGGAAGGGGTCGCCCAGCTCGCGGGTCACCATCACCTCGACGACGGTCGTCTTGCCCTCCTGCTGGGCCGCGCAGGCGTCCGCCAGGGCCGGGCCCAC
Source organism: uncultured Spirochaetaceae bacterium (assembly GCA_964515335.1). Taxonomy (GTDB): domain Bacteria; phylum Myxococcota_A; class UBA9160; order UBA9160; family UBA4427; genus TMED88. The sequence goes on along the minus strand of CAZETS010000001.1, from coordinate 80,435 downwards.
GTCCGAGAGCTTCTCGATCGTGACGCCCTCGGCGCCGAGCGAGCGCGCCACGCTGGCCCAGCTGGGATTCTCGAGGTTCACGCCGAGGAAGCGGTTCGAGTAGAAGTCGACCTGGTTCTTCTTCTCGGCTCCCCACTGCTGGTTGTTGTAGACGACCGCGGTGACGGGGATCTGCTCGCGCACGCAGGTGAGGATCTCGCCGAAGCTCATCCCCCAGGCGCCGTCGCCCACGTAGGCGACCGCCGGGCGGTCCGGCGAGGCCACCTTGCAGCCGATCATCGCCGGCAGCGCGTAGCCGCAGTTGCCGAACATCATCGCTCCGAACATGCTGCGCGGCTGATCGAAGGTGAGGTAGCTGTTGGCGATCTGGCAGATGTTGCCGATGTCGGTCGAGACCATCGCGTCCGCCGGCAGCGCCTTCTGCAGCTCGCGCAGCACCGGCCGCGGGTGCATGTAGCTCGAGTCCTTGGAGACGTCGAGGCTCCACGCGTCGGTCTCGTGATCCCAGCCGGCCAACTCCTCGCGCCAGCTCTGACGCTCGGCCTCGATGCTCTTGGCCCGGGCGGCGCGATTGGTGTCGCCGGCGAGCTTGCGTTCGGCGAGCCGTGTCGCGAGCGCCTCGGCGGCCTCGCGGGCGTCGGCGCAGACGGTCACGTCGGCGCGCTTCACCAGGCCGAGCACGTTGGTGTCGGCGTCCACCTGGACGAGCTTCGCGTCCGCCGGCCAGTAGTCGAAGCCGTACTGGGGCAGGGTGCCGAAGGGCCCGAGCCGCGAGCCGAGTGCCAGCACGACGTCGGCCTTCGAGATGAGCCGCATCGCGGCCTTCGAGCCGTGATAGCCGAGCGGTCCGCACCAGAGGTCGTGGCTGGCCGGGAAGGAGTCGTTGTGGAGGTAGCTGTTGGCCACCGGCGCGCCGAGGATCTCGGCCAGCCGCACGCACGCCTCGACGCCGTTCGCGGCCACCACGCCGCCACCGGCGAGGATCACCGGGAACTCCGCTCCGGCGAGGGCATCGGCGGCGGCGTCCAGGTCCTGGGCGCTGCCGGCGCCGCGTCGGATCGTCAGCGGCTCGGGGATCGCGCAGTCGATCTCGCCGTAGAAGTAGTCGCGCGGGATGTTGAGCTGTGTCGGTCCCATGTCGACCTTGGCGCGGTCGAAGGCGCGGGCCGTCAGCTCCGCCATGCGCACCGGGTTGTTGACGTGGGCCTGGTACTTGGTGATCGGCGCGAAGATCGGGAGCTGGTCGGTTTCCTGGAAGCCGCCGAGGCCGACCGCCGTGGTGCCGGTCTCGGGCGTGATCGCGACCACCGGGCTGTGCGCCCAGTAGGCGGCGGCGATCGCCGTCACGAAGTTGGTGATACCCGGACCGTTCTGGCCGATGCACACGCCGTGGCGTCCCGAGGCGCGCGAGTAGCCGTCGGCCATGTGGGCCGCGCCTTGTTCGTGGACCGTCGGGATGAAGCGGATGCCCGCGGCGGGAAAGAGGTCGAACGCGTCCATGTAGGCCGAGCCCACGATGCCGAAGACGTCGGTGACGCCCTGCGAGACCAGCGTCTCGACGAAGGCCTCGGAGGGGGTCATCAGGGTCGCGCCGTGGGTCACCGTTCTGCCGTCGGGCGTCGTACGGGTCGGTTCGGCCATCGGAGTGGGTTCCTCTCGTGAGCGGAGATCGATCTGCAATTCTCCCATAGCGCCGGGAGAGCGTAAAGCCGAGGAAGCAGCCGATGCTTCTGATATACACGGGGTCCCGGTCCCGAGTCCTCGGGCGGGATCTCGCAGTGACACGGAGCGAAGTCGAGCAATGAGCGAGGCGATCGTCGTCCTCAATGCGGGGTCTTCGAGCCTCAAGTTCGGCGTCTACGCCGCGCAGCCGGGGCAGGGCGGCGCGGCCGCCGCAGCCGACGAGGCCCCGCGACTGCGCGGGCAGGTCGAGGGCATCGGTGGTGCCGCCCGCTTCGTCTGCGGTGACGGCGACGGGCGGATCGACGAGGTCGACTCGTCGGCACGCGGGGTCGAGGCCACCAGCGACCACGCGGGGGCGCTCGAGTTCATCCTGGCGCAGATCGACGCGCGCCTGCCGGGCCTGCACGTGGTGGCGGCCGGCCACCGGGTCGTGCACGGCGGCACGCGCTTCACCGAGCCGGTGGTCGTGGACGAAGCGGTCCTCGAAGCGCTGCGCGAGCTCGTGCCCCTCGCTCCGAGACACCAGCCGCACGGGCTCGCGGCCATCGAGGCGCTGCGCAGATCGCGCGAGGGTCTGCTGCAGGTCGCCTGCTTCGACACGGCCTTCCACGCCACCCAGCATCCGCTCGCCCAGCGCTTCCCGCTGCCGCCGCGCCTCCACGAGGCGGGCGTGCGCCGCTACGGGTTCCACGGGCTGTCCTACGAGAGCGTGACGGCGCGGCTGCCGGCGCTGCTCGGCGACGCCGCCGACGGGCGGGTCGTCGTGGGTCATCTCGGCGGGGGCGCGAGCCTCGCCGCGCTTCGCGAGCGGCGCTGCGTGGCGACCACGATGGGGCTCACGCCGCTCGACGGCCTGATGATGGGCACCCGGCCCGGTTCCCTCGACCCGGGCGTGCTGCTCCACCTGATGCGCGAGCTCGGCTACGACGAGCCCGGGCTCTCCCGGCTGCTCCACGACGAGAGCGGGCTGCTCGGCGTGTCGCAGATCTCGTCCGACATGCGCGCGCTCCTCGCGAGTGAAGCGGAGTCGGCGCGGCTCGCCGTGGACCTGTTCGTGTACCGGCTCGTCCGGGAGATCGCGGCGATGGCGGCCGCAATCGAGGGGCTCGACGCGGTGGTCTTCACCGGCGGCGTCGGCGAGAACGCCGCGCCGATCCGCGAGGCGGTCTGCCGGCGCCTCGCCTGGCTGGGCATCGAGCTCGACGCCGCCGCCAACGCCGGGCGCGGTCCGCGGATCACCACGCCGTCGAGCCGCGTGTCGGCCTGGGTCGTACCGACCAACGAGGAGGCGGTGATCGCCGCGCACACCCGCCGCTGGATCGGGGCCGGCTAGCGGGGCGGCCGCGTCCGCGGCACGTCGAGCCCCCGATCGCTACCCCGTCCGCTTCATCGGGACGTAGATCGTCGAGTCGTCGCGGCGGATCAGCAGCAGCACGCTCTTGTCGCCTTCGGCGAGCTGCTCGCGCAGCTCCTTCAGGTTGGCGATCTCCCGTCGGTTCACCTCGACGATCACGTCGCCACGGCGCAGGCCGGCTTCGTCGGCCGGGCTGCCGGGCTGCACCTCGCTGACGACGACGCCGCTGGCCTCGGGCAGCCCGAGCTGCTCGGCGATCTCGGGGGTCACGTTCTGCGCGCGCAAGCCGAAGACCGCCGGATTCGCGCTGTCTTCTCCGTCGCCCGCGAGCTTCGGTTCGTCGAGGGCGCCGATCTCGACAGCCACCGTGCGCTCGTCGCCGTTGCGGATCACCAACACGTCGACCGACTTCTCGACCGGCGTCTCGGCCACCACCCGCGGCAGGTCGCGCCACTCGACGATCGGCTTGCCGTCGAAGCTCACGATCACGTCGCCCCGCTCGATGCCCGCCTCGTCGGCCGGGCCGTCGGCCAGCACCTTGGAGACGAGCGCGCCTTTCTCGCTCTCCAGGTCGAACGACTCGGCGAGCTCGGGCGTGATGCCCTGGATCACCACGCCGAGCCAGCCCCGCGTCACGTGTCCCTTGGCGCGCAGCTGCGGGAGGATGTTCTTCGCCATGTTGATCGGCACCGTGAAGCCGATCGTGTTGGCACGGGGATTGATGGCCGTGTTGATGCCGATCACCTCGCCCGAGAGGTTGATGAGCGGCCCGCCCGAGTTGCCGGGGTTGATGGCGGCGTCGGTCTGGATGAAGTCGTCGTAGCTGCCGCCGATCACGTCGCGGCGGTGCTTGGCGCTGACGATGCCTGCGGTCACCGTGTGCTCGAGCCCGAAGGGATTGCCGATCGCCACCACCCAGTCTCCGGGCCGCACGGCGTCCGAGTCGCCGAGCGCGATGGCGGGCAGCGTCGTGTCGGGCTCGACCTTGATCAGCGCCACGTCGGTCTTGGGGTCGCGGCCGATCACCTTGGCGGCCAGCTCGCTGCCGTCCTTGAAGGCGACGAAGATCTCGTCCATGCCCTCGATGACGTGGTTGTTGGTGACGATGTAGCCGTCGGTCGAGATCACGAACCCACTGCCCGCGCCCTCGCGCTTGTGCGGGCGGCCGGGGCCGCCGAACGGCATGCCGAAGAACTCCTCGAACTGGGGCGGCATGCCCGGCATGCCGGTCACCGTCTGCGAGGTGCGGATGTTGACCACTGCGGGAGAGACGCGCTCGGCGAGGTCCGCGAAGCTCGTCGGAACGCTGGGCGGCTGAATGGGCTCGATGCCGCTGTCGGTCTCCCAGAACTCCTCGGCGGTGGCGCTCACCGCGGGCGGCTCGCTGGACTCGGGCGCCTCCTCGCGACCGAGCAGACGATCGAGCAGGCCGGGAGACTCGGCGTTCACTTCGAGCGTTCCCGTGGCCAGCAGCAGCGCGACGAGCAGTCCGCTCATCGTCAGATTCCATGCGAGTCGCTTCATCGGTTCGTCGTCGTCCTCGAAGTGCGGGGCGCGTCTGGCCCGGCAGGGCGTGCCCGCGCCCGCGAGTGGGCCGAGGCGCCGGGAGGGGATCGGACGTCGGAACCCGACCAGTGGTTCCCCATCGGTGCCGCGCGCCCGCCCATGCCGCCGCCTGCAGACCCGCTGCGCGCTCAGCGCAGCGGAATGGTGAGATGGTACCGGCCGGGCCCGCGCTGGACCACGACCAGGGCCCGCTCGCGCCCGCGCAGGTCGAGCATCGCCCGGGTCAGCGCCGCTTCGCCGTCGAGCCGCAGCCCGTTCACGGCCAGCACGTAGTCGCCCGGCTGGAGGCCGATGCGCTCGCCCGGTGAGCCGCGGCGCACGCCCGTCACCGCGTACGCGCCGACCTGCTGCCAGCCGAGCTCGAGCCCGAGCAGCCGGCTGGCGAGCTCGTCGTGCACGTCGTCGGGAATCTTGCGGGCGACCACGGGCATGCTGCGAGCGACGCCGTCGCGCCACACCTCGAGCTCGAGCGGCTGGTCGGCGGTGACGGTCTCGAGGATCTCGAACAGCTGGCGGGCGGAGTGCAGGTCGTGGTTGTCGATGCGCGAGACGATGTCGCCGCGCAGCAGCCCCGCGCGCGCGGCCGGGCCACCTGGCTGGACGCGGTTGATCAGCGCGCCGCGCACCTGGCGGGGCAGCTCCATCACCTCGCGCAGGGCGGGGTCGAGGTCCTGGAACTCGAGGCCGAGCGTCACGGGCAAGAGCTCCCCGTGCTCGATCAGCTCGGCGACTACGCGCGTGGCCACGTCGATCGGGATCGCGAAGCCGATGCCCTCGGCACCGTTGTAGATGGCGGTGTTGACGCCGATCAGCGTGCCCTCGGCGTTGAGCAGCGGACCGCCCGAGTTGCCGGGATTGATCGAGGCGTCGGTCTGCAGGAAGCCGTGGAAGGTGTGACCGTGAGCGTGGATCGAACGGTTCGTCGCCGAGACCACACCGGTCGTCACGGTGTTCGAGAGGCCGAAGGGGTTGCCGATCGCGATCACCGGCTCGCCGACCATCACGTCCGCCGACGAGCCCGGCAGAATCCAGGGCAGGGCTTCGTCGGTCTCGATCTGCAGCACCGCGAGGTCGTTGGTCGGGTCGGCGCCGACGATGCGGGCGTCGAAGCCGCGGCCGTCCGCCAGGGTCACTGAGATGTGCGTGGCCCGCGCCACCACGTGCTCGTTGGTGAGCACGTGCCCCTCGCCGCTGATGATCACGCCCGAGCCGAGGTTCTGCAGGGTGCGGGGCGAGCGCGGCTCGAAGAGCTCGCTGAAGTAGCGCTCGAAGTAGGGGTTCTGGACCGACGGACCGAAGGGGCTCTGGGCCCGGGCGATCTGCTCCGTGGTGACGTTCACCACGGCGGGCCCGGCCGACTCGACGGCCCGCACCGTGGCGGTGCGGCGCAGGAACGGATCCTCGGCCTGCGCGGTGGCGGCAACGGCGCCCCCCCAGGCCGTCAGCGTGAGCACGATGCCCGCCAGCCGCCGCCGTCGGCGCCGCTCTCCGGTCCCTGCTGCCATCGCGGCCCGCACTCGGCCTCCTGCGCTGTGCGTTCTGGCTCTGCCGCGGGCGCGGGGTGCCCCGGGCGTGCGGGAGGGTATCGCCCCGCGGGCTGGCGTCGCCCCCCGTGTGGTAGGCGTGCATCCGCTATGGCCCCGCGCGGGAGTCGGCGGTTCACTGTGGCCATTCACTGCGGGCCATTCACTGTGGCCATCAACTGCGGGCCATTCACTGCGGCCGACCGCCGCGGGACGAGCGGCGGGGCCCGGGAAGGTCTGGCGGATCAGGGGGCGCGAGGCAGGTGGAGTCGGCCACGGAGGCAATCGACACGGTCGCGGCGAGGCTGCGCTCGATCGCCGGGCGCGCGCCGTCGGCCGCGGCGGTGGCTCCCGGCCGGGTCAACCTGATCGGCGAGCACACCGACTACACCGAAGGCCTCGTGCTGCCGTGCGCGATCGACCGCTACACGACGGTGGCGGCGTGCAGTCGCGGCGACGGCCGGATCGTGGCCCACGCCCTCGATCTCGACGCATCGGCCGACTTCGTGTGCGAACGGCCCGAGCGGCGCGGCGACTGGCTCGACTACGTGCAGGGCGTCGCGTTCGCCATGCAGGAGCGGGGCCTGCCCGTGGTCGGCGCCGAGCTCGCCATCTCGAGCAGTGTGCCGACCGGATCGGGGCTATCGAGCTCGGCCGCGCTCGGTGTCGCGGTGTGTGCGGTGCTGACACGGCTCGCCGGGGTCGAGGCCACGCCGCGCGACTGGGCGGAGATCGCCCATCGCGGAGAGAGCCACTTCGTCGGCGTGGGCTGCGGGATCCTCGATCAGTTCGCCAGCGCGCTCGGGCAGCGGGGCCGGGCGCTGCGGATCGATTGTCGCAGCCGCGAGGTCGAGTCGGTGGCCTTCGCGGGGGTGGCGCCGGCCATCGTGCTCGCCCACTCGGGCGTGACGCGCGCGCTGGCGGCGGACGGCGCGTATCGGGCGCGCGTCGACGAGTGCGCGGCCGCGTTCGAGTCGGCCCGGCGCGCGCACCTCGCCTCGCCGTTCGGTCGCAGCCTTCGCGACATCACCGAGCAAGCGCTACCCGCGCTCGAGCAGATCCTCGAACCGGCCTGGTTCCGCCGTGCGCGCCACGTCGTCACGGAGAACGCGCGGGTCGCGCGGTTCTGCGAGGCCATGCGGAGCGGCGACCGGGTCGCGCTGGGGCGCCTGCTCGGCGAGGGGCAGGCGAGCCTGCGCGACGACTACGAGGTGTCGGTGCCCGAGCTCGACTGTCTGTGTGAGGTGGCCGACGGGCTACCGGGCGTCGTGGGCTCGCGGTTGACCGGTGCGGGCTTCGGCGGCTGCACGCTGCATCTCGTCGAGCCGGACCGGGTCGAGTCGGCCGAGCGGGGGATCGCGGACGGGTTCGAGGCCCGCTTCGGGCGACGTCCGCGGCTGATGGAGGTGGCGATCGGCTCCGGGGCGGCGGCGTATACGCTCTAGAGGTGGCTCGAAGATTGGGCCCAAGACGACTCGAAGTCGTCGGTTCGCGGTGGTTTTCCGCGCTTAGACGGCGAACCGTGCCGCGTGGACCCGGATCCGCGGTAGCCGCCTCGTCGGGATCCGTCCCCAGTAGCACCGCTCGAGCCAGGGCGAGAGCTCCCGCTTCCGGGGAACCAATCGGGTCTCGAGGATCTTGCGGACCGAGAGCCGCCTCTTGATCACCCCGATCGTCACCCCCGGCGGCTCATCCCTCCGGTTCTCCGAGGTCGACTTCACGTAGTTGCGCCACACCGCGAAGATCGCCATCCGGTAGAGCGCCCCTTGCCGACGCTTCGAGAAAGCGATCGTCTCCCGTTTGTGGTTCGCACTGCTGTGGCGCAGCAGCAGATCCGCCAGGTTCACCGGGAACAGCGGGTTCTGCGTCGTCCGGCTCGCCGCCGGCTCAGGGGACGTACTTCGCCGCGTTCGCCTCGACGTACTCGCGGATCGCGAAGCGGCTCGCCGGGTCGAGGCCGTAGAAGCTGACGCCCATCCCGGGATTCCGTACCAGCTGGCCGCTCGCGCGGTGGTCGAGCACCGTGGCGAAGGTCGAGACGTGACCGCCCTCGAGCTCGAACTCGATCCGAATCGAAGCGCCGGGTTCGAACGGCTCGGACATCTCGATGAAGGCGCCGTCTCGCGAGAGGCTCGAGAGCACGCCGACCTCGCGCCGCGGCCCCGAGCGGATCCACGCCATCGAGTCCATCGGCACCCGCGCTCGTGTGCGGCCCGGGTCGTGGCCCTGGCCCAGGTGCATCGCGGCATCGACGAGAAAGCCGAGGTCGGCGTCGTCGAAGGGCGCCCAGAGAACCCAGCGCACCCCCGCCTCGCGGATCCGCGCGCGTTGCTCGGCGCCGGGCTCGTCGCCGACGACCAGCAGGGACGGTGCCGGCTGGGCGCCCCGGCTCGACAGCTCGTCGAGGATCTCGCCGGCGGCGGCGAGGTCGCCGTGAGGAGCCGTCACGACCAGCTGATGGGCGGTGTCGGGCACGGCGCTGGGCGCGTCCGGACCGCTGTCGGTCAGCAGGGTCGAGACCTCGACGCCGAGGCGGGTCAGGCGTGTGGCGACCGGCTCGAGCGAGTCGTCGCCCGACCGGGCGAGGATCAGCGCCCGGGGCGTCGGGACGGCTGCGGCGGGCTCGAAGACGTCGAGCGGGTCCGCGGTTTCCTGCCACGCCTCGGGCTCCACTTCGCGCTCGCGCGGTTCGACGCTCGACGGGGCGGGCGGCGGCGCGGACTTGGGCTCGACGGTGGGTCGCGGCGCACCGCCACGGCCAAGGAAGCGCGCGACGTCCGAGGCTCGCAGCGCCGGTGCGTAGAGGAATCCCTGGATCAGGTTGCACCGCATCTCGCGCAGCATCGTCAGCTGGCCCTCGGCGTCGACGCCCTCGGCCACGACTTCGAGGCCCAGCGAGTGGGACATCGAGATGACGGCGGCAGCGATTCCCGCCGCCGACTCGCTCGTCTCGATGTCGCGCAGCAGGTCGCGATCCATCTTGACGACGTCGAGCGGAAACCGGCTCAGGTAGGTGAGGGCCGAGTAGCCGGTCCCGAAGTCGTCGAGCGCGATTCGAACGCCCATCTGCTTCAGGTCGGAGAGGCAGCGCGAAGTCTGCTCGTCGTCCTCGAGCAGCAGGCGCTCGGTCAGCTCGAGCTCGAGCAACACCGGGTCGACGTCGCTCGCCTCGAGCGCCTCTCTCACGATGTGCTGCAGGTTCGAGCCGATGAACTGGGCGCTCGAGACGTTTACGGCGATGGGCACGAGGTCGTACCCGTCGTCGCGCCACGCCCGGAGCTGCTCGCAGGCCTGCTCGACGCACCAAGCGCCGATGCTGGCGATGAGGCCCCGCTCCTCGGCGACGGGGATGAATTCGGACGGGCTGACCGGCCCGAGTTCGTCGCTCTTCCAGCGCAGGAGCGCTTCGAAGCCGTGGACCGTCTGGGTCTCGACATCGACCTTCGGCTGGTAGTGGAGCTCGAGCTCGCCCCGCTCGATCGCCCTGCGCAGCTCCTGCTCGATCAGGCGGGTGCGGTCGGCCTCTCGGCTGAACGCCGGCTGGTAGCGCTCGAAACGCCGGCGCCCGAGCCGCTTCGCGGCGTAGAGGGCCGAGTCGGCGTGCTTGACCAGCGTCTCGACTTCGTGGCCGTCCGCCGGATGAACGGCGATTCCGATGCTCCCCGAAGCCGTGATCTCGCGCTCGGCGATCGGCATCGGCTCGCTGAGCCGGTCGAGGAGTTCCTCGGCGAGCTGCTCGATCACTCGCGGGCCGGTGACGGCGGGCAGGATGACCGCGAACTCGTCACCGCCGAGCCGCGCCACCGTCGCCGCCCGGCCGCCGTCGAGTCCGGCCCGGTAGTGGGTGGCCATGTGGTCGCGAAACCTCTCGGCCACCACGCGCAGCATCTCGTCGCCGGCGCCATGACCGAGCGTGTCGTTGATCTCCTTGAAGCGGTCGAGATCGATGTAGAAGAGGGCGACCTCGGCTCGGCGAGTCTGGGCCTTGCGCAGCGCGGCCTCGAGGTTCTCGACGAAGAGGCGGCGATTGGGCAGCCCGGTCAGGCTGTCGTAGTGGGCGAGGCGTTGCAGGTGACGCTCCTCGCGACGCCGGTCGCTGATGTCCCGAACCACGAGCGAGCGGCTGGAGCGGAGGCGGTCGAGCGGATCGGCGGCGCACAGCCAGATCTCGAAGACGCCCTCCGTGCCGTTTCGCAGGCAGAAGTGGCTCGCCTTCGGTTGCCCGAGGAGCGCCCGGATGCGCTCGGGAAGGCGATGCGGCTCGTCTCCACCAGCTGCCGGCTGCCCGGCGCCCGAACCGGTCAGCGAGCGGTACGCCTGCAGGCCTCGCGCGTTCGCTTCCAGCAGCCGGCCTTCCCGGTCGACCACGATGATTCCGTCGCCGGTGGCCTCGATGGCGGCCGTGCGCGCCTTCGTTGCGATCAGCTCGAACATGGCACCGCTCAGCAGCACGCGATACAGCGCCGCCGAGGCCAGTCCCAGCTGAGCGACCGGCAAGCGGGCTGCGCCGGTCCCGCCCCACTCGGGCACCAGCGCCCAGGGGACGAGCGCGGCCAGCAACGTGGCGAGCCGATGCCCGGTCCAGCGCCCACGCTCGCCGCAGAGCAGAAGCAGCGTGATCAGCACACAGGCGAGCGCCGCCGGGTCGATGCTCTCGGCAGCCCCGGCCGGCTGCGCGGGATCGTCGAGCGGCATCGCGCTCGCCGCGGCGAGCGCCGCCAGCGCGACGAAGGCGCCGGTGAGTACGCCGAGTCCCGCCTCGCGCAGCACGATCGGCAGCGCTGGAGCGGCCCCGCTTGCGGGGGCGCGCTGCCGAAAGCGCATGGCCATGAAGAGAGCCAGGGCGCTGGCGCCGACGAGGATCGCGACCTGCTGAATGGGTTCGAGGCCCATGGAGCTCCGGTTCCGATCTCGCGAGGTTGCGCCTGCGACAGCTGCGGGGGCGAAGCCCGACCGGCCAGGCTCCTAGTCGATCCGCGGTGCGCTGACGATCGCCGATACGTCGTCGACGAGCCGGCGGATCTCCGGGTCGAACAGCTCGTAGATGACCGCGAAGCCGGTCTCGGTGTGGCGCGCCACCTGCCCCTGCAGCTCGAAGGGCGCAACGGGCTGCACGAAGATGTGAAGCGTCAGCTTGCTCCCGACCGGAGGCTTGAAGGAGCTCTCCTCGATGCGCGCTCCCGCATAGGAGATCTCGTCGAGCAGGCCCGCGGCCTCGGTGCTCGACGAGGAGATGATCGATTCGAATCGGGTCCGGAATCTGGGGCTTCGCCTGCGGTCCATCTCGAAACCTCTACGCCAGTTCAGAGGCGTCATCGACGGACCGCCGGTCCTCCTTGAGCGGCCCGGTCGAGCGCCTCGCGTAGCCTGCGTGTTTCGTTCTCGGGGTCCTCGGCGCCCAGGATCGCCCCCGTCACGGCCACGCCCGCCGCTCCGGCAGCGACCAGCTCCGCTGCGTGGCGGGCCTCGACGCCGCCCTGGGCGATCACGGCGATGCCCGCTCGCGCGGCTTCGCTCACGGCTGCCGGCCCGAGCGGGGCCCGCTCCGCGGCCTTCGAGAGCGGCGGGAAGACCGGTGCGAGGTGCACGTAGTCGGCGCCGGCCGCGGAGGCCGCTCGGGCCTCCGCGACGCCGTGGGTCGACACGCCGATCAGCCGGCCGGCCCCGAGCAGCGCCCGCGCGTCCTCGATGGCGAGGGCGTCGAAGCCGAGGTGCACGCCCTGCGCTCCGCTGGCAAGCGCCACGTCGAGGCGCCGGTTGACCACGATCTCGACGCCGGGCGCGGCGCGGCGCGCCGCGGCGCTCACGGCGTCGGCGAACGCCAGCCACTCCTCCCCCTCGAGCGAGCGGTCGCGCAGCTGGATGCGGTCGACGCCGGCGCGCACGCAGGCCCCGACCACCACGTCGACGCGACCGCCGAGCGAGGCCCGATCGACGACGAGGCCGAGGCTCGCTCGCCGGCGGCTCAGAAGCGGGCGAGTCCGTCGAGCGGGCTCGAAGCCGACGCGTAGAGGCGCATCGGCATGCGGCCGGCCGTGTAGGCGAGCCGCCCGGCCTCGACGGCGAGCCGCATGGCGCGCGCCATCTTCTCCGGCTCCTTGGCGGCGGCGATGGCGGTGTTCATCAGCACGGCGGTGGCGCCGAGCTCCATCGCGACGGCGGCGTCGCTGGCCGTGCCGACGCCTGCGTCGACGATCACCGGCACCTCGACGGTCTCGAGGATGATGCGCAGCGAGGCCGGGTTGCGGATCCCCATGCCGCTGCCGATCGGCGCGGCCAGCGGCATCACGGCGGGGCAGCCCATCGCGGCGAGCTTCTGGCACGCGACCGGGTCGTCGGTGATGTAGGGCAGCACCGTGAAGCCGTCGGCGAGCAGCACCTCGGCCGCCTCGAGGGTGGCGGCGACGTCCGGGTAGAGGGTGCGCTCGTCGCCGATCACCTCGAGCTTCACGAGATCGGTTTCGAGCAGCTCGCGGCCGAGGCGCGCGGTGGTGATGGCGTCGTCGGCCGTGTAGCAGCCGGCGGTGTTCGGCAGGATGGTGAAGCGCTCGGGCGAGATCACGTCGAGCAGGCTCGGGCCCTTGCTCGGGTCCATGTTCACGCGCCGCAGGGCGACGGTGATGATCTCGGCCCCGGAGGCCTCGGCGCACGCGAGGTTCTGCTCGAACGAGGCGTACTTGCCGCTGCCGATGATCAGCCGCGAGCGGAAGCTGCGCGCGCCGATCTGGAAGCCGTCGTCGATTCCCGGCTCGGACATCTTCTCCATCCCCCTCATCCCCCTCCGACCGCCTCGAGGATTTCGACGTGGTCGCCCGCGCCGAGCGCTACGACGTCGTAGCGGGAGCGCGGTACCACCTGGCGGTTGCGGGCGACGGCCACGCGCCGCCCGCCCATCTCGAGCCGCTCGAGCAGCCCCGCCACCGAGCAGCCCACCGGCACACGCTGCGCGGCGCCGTTCACGACGATCTCGTGCTCCTGCTGCGCGGGCTGGGTGGACACCGGCTTCGCGACCTTCCCGCTGGCTGGGGGCGCGCTCTGCGCGCTCGCGGAAGCGGCAAGCGTACCGGAGGCGCCGTGCACCTGCCGCTGGTACGCTGCCCCGCGTGGCAGAGCGGACCGGCCGAGCCGTCGTCGACCTGGCGGCGCTGCGCGCGAATCTCGTCACGACCCGGTCGCTGGCCGGCGGCCGGGAGGTCATCGCGGTCGTCAAGGCCGACGGCTACGGGCACGGCGCCGCCGAGGTCTCGCGTGCGCTCGTGGAAGCCGGCTGTACGCGGCTCGCCGTCGTCGACGTCCACGAGGGCGCCGCACTGCGCGAGGCCGGCATCTCGGCTCCGGTGCTCGTGATGGGCGGTGCGCGCGAGCCCGGGCAGATCGCGGTGGCGGCGGACTCGGGGCTGACCCTCTGCGTACACGACGCCGAGGGCTTGCCGCGGCTGCGCGAGGCGGCGCGGAGGGCAGGGCGGCCGCTCGGCGTCCAGGTCGAGGTCGACACCGGGATGCGGCGCATGGGCGCACCGCCCGAGCACGCGCCGGCGCTGCTCGGCGAGATCGAGGCCGACCCGCTGCTCGAACTCGAGGGCGCCTATACCCACCTCGCGAGTGCCGACGACCCGAGCCCCGAGAGCGCGCTCGCCCAGCTGTCGGCGTTTCGCGAGGTGCTCGCGGCGGCGCGCGAGCGCGGCGTCGTGCCGCCGCTGATCCACGCCGCCAACTCGGCGGCGCTGCTCGCCGGGCCGGCCCTCATGGAGGCCCTGCCCGAGGCCAACGCCGTGCGTCCCGGCCTGATGCTCTACGGCGCCCGCAGCGCCGACCACCAGGACCCCGAGCGTCGACTCGTCCCCGTGCTGAGCGTGCGCTCTCGCGTGGCCGCGCTGCGCGAGGCGCCGGCCGGGGCAGCGGTGGGCTACTCGGCGACCTGGCGGGCCGCGCGGGCCACCCGCATCGCGACGGTGCCCATCGGCTACGCGGACGGCGTGCTGCGCTCGCTGTCGAGCTGCGGCGCCGTGTGGCTGGCCGGAGCGGTGCGCCCGATCGTGGGCCGGGTCTCGATGGACTACGTGACGGTCGACGTCGGTGCGGGGCAGGCTGCGGGTGCCGAGAGAGCTGCGGGGGCGGCAAGGGTCGCGCTCGGCGACGAGGTCACCTTGATCGGCGCGCCCGGCGACCCGCAGGCAGCGCGGGACCCGGATGCCGCGCCCGTGCCGGGCTTCGGGCCGGGCCCCGGCATCGCGGTCGAGGACCAGGCGCGGGCGGCCGGAACCCTCGCCTACGAGCTGCTCGTGCGCGTCGGAGAGCGCCTGCCCCGCAGGCATCTCAGCCTCGAAGAAGGCAACGATTCGTTCGATTGACTTCGCCGGGACACGCCGGTACAAACCCCCACGTTCCCCCACCGCTAGCCCCTCACTCCTCCAGGAGGACGTGATGCCCCCCACCGACACGCCGCGCCGCGTGGCGCGCGCGCTGCTTTCCGTTTCCGACAAAGCGGGTCTGGTCGAGCTCGGACGGGGGCTCGCCGCGTTCGGCGTCGAGCTCGTCGCCTCCGGCGGCACCGCGGGTGCGCTGCGCGAGGCCGGCCTCGACGTGATCGACGTCGCCGAGCTGACGGGCAGCCCCGAGATGCTCGGCGGTCGCGTCAAGACCCTCCACCCGAAGGTCCACGGCGGCATCCTGGCACGCCGCGATCTCGACGAAGACCGCAGCGACCTCGAGGCCCACGGCATCGGGGCGATCGACCTCGTGGTGGTGAACCTCTATCCCTTCGAGCAGACCGTCGCGCAGGAAGGCGTCGCCTACGCGGACGCGATCGAGAAGATCGACATCGGCGGGCCGTCGATGCTGCGCTCGGCGGCGAAGAACCACGCCTACGTGGGCGTGCTCTGCGACCCGGCCGACTACGCGGGGGTGCTCGCCGAGCTCGGCGAGAAGCAGGGCCTCTCGCAGGCGACCCGGCAGCGCCTGGCCCTGAAGGCATTCCGGCACACGGCGGGCTACGACGCCGCGATCCAGGGCTGGCTGGCCCGTCGTCTCGAGGAGCCCGACGAGGATCCGTTCCCCGACAAGCTGGTGGTCGGGCTCTCCCGGGCCGGCACGCTTCGCTACGGCGAGAATCCCCATCAGGCGGCGGCGGTCTACGGCGGATTCCTCGACGCGGTCGAGCAGCTGCACGGCAAGGAGCTGTCGTACAACAACCTGGTGGACGTCCAGGCCGCCCTCGGGCTGATTCTCGACTTCAGTCCCCAAGGTCGCGTCGCCGTTGGCATTCTCAAGCACAACACCCCCTGCGGCGTGGGGGCCGGGGCGTCCCCCGCCGAGGCCTACCGGCACGCTTTCGAGACCGATCCCGACTCGCCCTTCGGCGGCATCATCGTCTGCAACCGGCCCTTCGACCTCGGCCTCGCCGAGGCGGTGGACGAGATCTTCACCGAGGTGCTGGTGGCGCCGGGCTTCGAGGCCGACGCCCTCGAGCTGCTGCGCAAGAAGAAGAACCGCCGGCTGCTCGCCTTCGACGCCGGGCGCCTCGACGCCGGGCAGCTCGAGTGGCGGCGGGTCTATGGTGGCGTCCTGCTCCAGCAGCCCGACGCTTCGGTGGACGAGCTCGACGGCGCGAAGGTGGTCACGAAGGCACAGCCGAGCGACGAGCAGCGCACGGCGCTCGGCTTCGCCTGGCGGGTCGTGAAGCACGTCAAGAGCAACGCCATCGTGTTCGCCGACGAGACGAAGACGCTCGGTGTGGGCGGCGGCGCGACGTCGCGGGTGGATGCCGTGCACAATGCCGTCGCCAAGGCCGCGCGCGTGGGGCTCTCGCTCGACGGATCGGTGCTGGCCAGCGATGCCTTCTTTCCCTTCCCGGACGGCCTCGAGGCCGCGGTCGAGGCCGGCGCCCGCGCGGTCATCCAGCCGGGTGGCTCGAACCGTGACGAGCTGGTCATCGAGGCGGCGGATCGCCTCGGCATCCCGATGCTCTTCACGGGCGTCCGGCACTTCCGCCACTAGGGCTGAGGGCTCTCGGCACTCGCATGACGACCATCTCGGCCGAATCGAAGCGGCGTGTCCTCGTCGTCGGCTCCGGAGGGCGCGAGCACGCGCTCGCCTGGAAGATCGCGCAGAGCCCGTGCGTCGAGGCAGTCCTGGCCGCGCCGGGCAGCGACGCCATCGCCGGCGTCGCGAGCTGCTTCCCGGACGTTCGCGCGGGCGATGCCGACGCCATCCTGAAGCTCGCTGGCGACGAATCGGTCGACCTGGTCGTCGTCGGTCCCGAGGACCCGCTGGTCGACGGGCTGGCGGACCGCCTGCGCGAGGCGGGCGTCGCGACCTTCGGCCCCTCGGCGGCGGCGGCCCGGCTGGAGGGCAGCAAGTCTTTCGCCAAGGCCTTCATGGAGCGCCACGGCATCCCGACCGCCGGCCACCGCGTGTTCGACGATCTCGACGCGGCGCTCGCCCACGTGAGAGAGCAGGACGGCCCTTGCGTCGTCAAGGCCGACGGGCTGGCCGCGGGCAAGGGCGTGGCGATGTGCGAGACAGTGGCCGACGCCGAGCACGCATTGCGCGAGATCATGGCCGATCGGCGCTTCGGCGACGCCGGGCGCTCGGTCGTCGTCGAGGACTGGCTGCGCGGCGAGGAGGCGTCCTACTACGCGATCAGCGACGGCGAGCACATCGTGACCCTGGCGGCCGCGCAGGACCACAAGCGGGCTCTGGACGGCGACCAGGGCGAGAACACCGGGGGCATGGGGGCGTACTCGCCGGCGCCGATCGTGAGCGAGGCGGTCGAGCGGCGCATCCGCGAGCGCATCGTCGACCCGGCCATCCGCGGCATGGCGGCCGAGGGCCACCCCTACTCGGGGGTGCTCTTCGTCGGTCTGATGATCGACGCCGCCGGCGACCCGTCGGTGATCGAGTTCAACGTGCGCTTCGGCGATCCCGAGACGCAGCCCCTGATGGTGCGCATGCAGGGCGACCTGGTGCCGCTGCTCGACGGCGCGGCCCGGGGTGCGCTCGACGGCGTCGACGCTCTGACGTGGGGCGAGGCGGCGGTCTGCGTCGTGCTCGCCTCGGCGGGCTATCCGCGCGACTACGAGAAGGGCAAGGCGATCGAGGGCATCGAGGACGCCGAGGCGGACGAGCGGGTGGTGGTCTTCCACGCGGGCACGCGGGCGCGCGAGGGCGGCGGCTTCCAGACCAACGGCGGGCGGGTGCTCGGCGTGACGGCACGAGGCGCGACCGTCAAGGAGGCCCGCGACCGCGCCTACGCGGCCGCGGATGCGATCGACTTCGAGGGCGTGCAGCTGCGGCGCGACATCGCGGCGCGGGCGCTCGATCGCTGAGACGACGTGCGGTCGGTGGCGTGCAGCGTGCACAGCGGTCCGGTCGGCGGACCAACGGCGGAAAGCGCTCGGCTGGCCGACGCCGTAGACGCCGCCGTCTCCGCGCTGGGCGACGACCGGCTCGTCGCCTTTCCCACGGAGACGGTCTGGGGGCTCGCGGCGTGCGCCGGCTCCGAGGCCGCCATGCAGGCGCTCCGCACCTGGAAGGGGCGCGACGCCGATCAGCCCGTCTCGGTGCTGGTCTCGTCCGTCGAGGCGCTCGACCCGCTAGGCATCGATGCGCCGCCCGACGCCCGGCGGCTCGCCGCGCGGGTCTGGCCGGGTCCGCTGACGCTCGTGCTGCCGGCCCGGCGCGCGTACGCGCGCGGCGTCGCCCGGGCGGACGGTGCCATCGGGGTACGCTGCAGCTCGCACCCGGTGGCCGCCGCGCTGGCGCGAGCCGCCGAGCGGGCCGGGATCGGTCCGCTCACGGCCACCAGCCTCAATCGAAGCGGCGAGCCGCCTGCCGGCGATCTGGCGGCGGCGCGCGCGCTGTGTCGCGGCGAGCAGGCGCCCCACGTGCTCGACCCGGCCGGCGACGACGCGGGCGGCGGTGCGCCGACGAGCGTGCTCGACATGACGACCCGCCCGGCCACGCTGCTGCGTGAGGGCGGCCTCGATGCCGCCGCGCTGTCGGCGCTCGGCATCGATCTGGCGCAGCGGGCCGGCGGGGCCGGCCCGGCGGCTTCGACCCCATCCGATCCACCTGGAGAACAGAACGCATGACGGTAGTCCGTCCCTTTCAAGGCGTGCGCTACGACACGGCTCGCGTCGAGCTCTCGAAGGTCGTGGTGCCCCCCTACGACGTGATCGCCGCCGACGAGCGCGGCGCCTTCTTCGATCGCGATCCCCACAACGCCATCCGCTTCGAGCTGACGCGTGACGTCGCGGACGAGGCCGGCACCGACTACTCGCAGATCGCCGACACCCTCGATGCCTGGCGGCGCAGCGGCGTGCTGCTGCAGGACGCCGAGCCGGGCTACTACGTGATGAAGCAGCGCTTCTCGGCGCCCGACGGCTCCCGGCTCGAGCGCGTCGGCTTCTTTGCCGAGCTCGGCCTCGCCGAGTACGACGAGCGCGTGGTGCTGCCCCACGAGCGCACCCTGGCGGGACCCAAGGCCGACCGGCTGCGCCTGCTGCGCGCCGCCGAGGCCAACCTCTCGAGCGTCTTCATGCTCTACCAGGATCGCGACGGCGAGACGGCAGCGATCCTCGAGTCGGCCTTCGCGGAGGCCGGCGAGCTGCTGGGTACGGCGCGTGACGATGCGGGTGTCGAGTACGAGCTGGCGAGGCTCACCGACCCGGCCGCGATCGCGACGTTGCAGGGCTTCATGGGCGAGCGCCCCTGTGTGATCGCCGACGGGCACCATCGCTACGAGACGGCGCTCGAGTACCGCCGCGAGCGCCGGGAGGCGGCCGGGGCCGTCGATCCGGACGCGCCCTTCGAGGCGACGCTGGCGTTCTTCTCGAACGCCTACGCGCCGGGCAGCCTGCTGCTGCCGATCCACCGCGTGATCCTTCGCGGCGAGGCGCCGAGCGACGACGCCTGGCGCGAGCGGCTGCCGGGTTGGGAGTGCCGCTACGTCCCGGTCGAGGGCGCCGAGGCGGCGGCCGCGACCGCCACCGAAGAGCTCGCCAAGCTCGCCGAGCGCCCCGCCTTCGCGGCCGACCCGGGCGACGGTCGGCTGCGGATCTTCTGGCGCGACGCTCCGCTCGGCGACGAGCTGATGGTGCGCGTGCTCGAGCGCGACGTGATCGGCGGCGTGTTCGGCCTGTCGACCGACGACATCCGCGGCGGCGCGGTGAGCTTTCCCAAGAGTGCGGCGCGCGCCGCGCAGGATGTCCGCGGGGGCGCCGGAAGCGTGGCCCTCTACCTGAATCCGCTCTCGCCGGACGACGTCTTCAGGGTGACCGGGGCAGGCGAGGTGATGCCGCAGAAATCGACGTTCTTCTATCCGAAGGTGCCCACCGGCATGGTCTTCCGCGTGCACCGCGAGGCGCGATGACGCCTGCGCGACGCGGGCGCCGCAAGAGCCAGCCCAAGGCGGTCGGGACGGTGGTCGGCCAGGTGCTCGACGACCTCGGTCTCGATGTGGCGGCGACCGCCTGGCGGGTGGGCGAGCACTGGGAGGAGGCGGTCGGTCCCGAGGTGGCCAGTCACAGCCGGCCGCTGGGCCTGCGCGGCCGCGTCCTCGAAGTGTCGGTCGACACCAGCGTCTGGTGCCAGCAGCTGCAGATCCGGCGCCGCGAGATCCTGGCCGCGCTCGCCGCCCGCCTGGGTGAGGATGCGCCGGACGACCTGCGCTTCCGCGTCGGATATACTCCCGAACCATGACGGATGCCGAGCGCGACGTGGAAGCCCAAGCAGGGGGGGAGGGCGCGACGCCTTCCGTGATGGCGTGCGATTTCTGCCAGCGCGAGGTGCCGAGCGTGCGGCGCGTCGCCCTCGACGGCGAATACGAGCGGCTACAGACCCCGCACGCGGTGATGTACGCGTGTCCCGAGTGCTTCGAGAAGAAGGACCGCACGCGCCTCGGCCTCTAGCCTGTCCGCGGACGCCGGCCCGCCACCTTGGTTGACCCCGCCGGGGCGATCTCCTAGCCTTGCTCGCCCTCTGCCGGCCGGCAACGGCCGCAAACCCGTATCCGACGAGGATTTTCCGCCCATGGTGAAGATCAGACTGACCCGCGGCGGCTCGAAGAAGCGCCCCTTCTATCGCGTCACCGCGATCGACTCGCGCAAGCAGCGCGATGGTCGGCCCCTGCAGTTCCTCGGCTACTACGACCCGCGGCCGGGCGAGGAGGTCCTGCAGCTCGACTTCGAGGGCATCGAGTCCTGGGTCGGCAAGGGCGCGCAGCTGACCGACACGGTGCGCACGCTGATGAAGCGCGCTCGCCGACGCGGCGCCGCCGCCGCCGGGGTGAGCTGATGGCGGCTGCTGCGGAGCGCGGGGTCGAGCTCGTCGGGTTCATCGCGAAGTCGCTCGTCGACGACGTCGAGGCCGTGGAGGTGACCGTCGGCGAAGACGGTCGCACCCTCGAGCTCGAGACCGCTCCCGACGACCGCGGTCGTGTGATCGGCCGGCAGGGCCGTGTCGCCAAGGCGATGCGAGCGCTGCTCGGCAAGTCGGCCGGCGGCGCGAACCTGCGGCTCGACATCGTCGACTGAAGGGTCGCTGCTGTCGATGGGCGTCGCTGCCATCGACACGAGCTTGTCTCTTGCAGGTGTCGGGTCGCGTGCGGTCGGAGAGTCGTGCCACGCGCCGCTGCCGCCTGGCGGCCGCGTACGCGCCGATCTCGCGTAGCGGCGACGCCGACGGGGTCCATCCGTGAAGGATCGACGACGCGTCGAGGTCGGGCGGGTGGTGGGCGCGCACGCGCTGCGGGGCGAAGTGCGCGTGCGCTGGTTCGGCGACGGGCCGGGTACGCTGGAGAGCGTCGACCGCGTCTGGCTCGGCGAGGGGCGCGACGATGCCAGCGCTCGCGTCTACGTGGTGGAGCGGGTGGGCAGCGGCCGTCCCGGCGAGGCGCGGCTCGCCCTCGAAGGCATCGCCGATCGCGAGGCCGCCGAGGCCCTGCGCGGATCGGTGGTGCTCGTCGAGGCGGACGACCTCGAGCCGCTCGGCGAAGACGACTTCTACTGGCACGAGCTGATCGGCTGTACGGTGGAGACCCAGGCCGGTGACGAGGTCGGCGTCGTGCGCGAGCTCTGGGACACCGGTCGCCACGACGTGCTGGTGGTCGAGGGCGGACCCGGTGGGCAGGTGCTGATTCCCACCGTGCGCGAGATCATGACCCGGGTGGACCGCGAGGCGCGGCGCATCGTGGTGGACGCGATCCCCGGGCTGATCGAAGCAGTGGACGAACCGGGCTCGCGGGGTGGGTCGTGATCCGGATCGACGTGCTGACGATCTTTCCGGGGCTCTTCGAGCCGTTCCTCGC
The DNA here is from genome assembly GCA_964515335.1 of uncultured Spirochaetaceae bacterium. Taxonomy (GTDB): domain Bacteria; phylum Myxococcota_A; class UBA9160; order UBA9160; family UBA4427; genus TMED88. The sequence continues at coordinate 59,002 of CAZETS010000001.1, read as the reverse complement.
CGCGTCCTTCGTGGGGCTCGCCCGTGAGCGCGGGCTGGCGGAGATCGCCGTCCACGACCTGCGCGACTGGGCGACCGACCGGCACCGGACCGTCGACGACAGTCCCTACGGGGGCGGACCCGGCATGGTGATGCGGCCGGAGCCCCTCGTCCCCGCCATCGAGGCGCTGGCCGGCGAAAAAGGCCCCGACCGGACGACCCGCGTCGTCGCCCTCTCGCCCCAGGGCCGCCGACTCGACCAGCGCGGCCTCGCCGATCTGGCTGGCGCCGGCCGGCTGCTGCTGGTGTGCGGCCGGTACGAGGGCATCGACCAACGGGTCCTCGACCTCGCGGTGGACGACGAGCTCTCGATCGGCGACTACGTGCTCTCCGGCGGCGAGGTGCCGGCCATGGTGGTGATCGAAGGGCTGGTGCGACTGCTGCCCGGGGTGCTCGGCAACCCGGCCTCCCCACTTCTCGACTCGTTCGGGGAGGATCTTCTCGAGGGGCCGCACTATACTCGGCCGCCCGAATTCCGCGGCCACGCGGTGCCCGAGGTGCTCCGGTCCGGAGACCATGCTGTGATCGCCCGCTGGCGACGCGAGCAGGCCCTCGAGCGAACCCGCCTTCGACGTCCGGATCTGCTCGCCCGGGGCGAGCACCGGGAGAGTGACAGCCGCGATCGAGACGAGTGAGCGGTGCGCGCGCTGAGCGCGGGCAACGATTCGACAGGGAGCTACAGCACCATGAAGAGCCTGGACTTCATCGAGAAGGAGACGCTCCGCAGCGACCTGCCGCCGTTCCGGGTGGGCGATGCGGTGCGCGTGCACGTTCGCGTTCGCGAAGGCGAGAAGGAGCGCATCCAGGTCTTCGAGGGCCTCGTGATCCGGCGCCGCGGCGGTGGCGCGAGCGAGACCTTCACGGTGCGCAAGATCGCGAGCGGCGTCGGCGTCGAGCGCATCTTTCCCGTGCAGTCGCCGCTGGTCACGAAGGTCGAGATCAAGAGCCGTGGCTACGTGCGGCGCTCGCGTCTCTACTACCTGCGCAACCTGAGCGGCAAGAAGGCGCGCCTGCACAGCAAGGTGCGTGACCTGTCCGATCTGCTCTCGCCCGACGCCATCGCGGCGCGCGACGAGGAGCCGGCCGCCGAGGAGGTCGCCGCCGAGGCGCCCGTGGAAGAGGTCGCCGAGGAGACGCCCGCGAAGGGCAAGGCGCTCAAGGGCAAGGCCCGCAAGAAGGCGAAGGCGCAGGAGAAGGCCAAGCGCAAGAAGACGCTCGCCGCCGGCGAGTCGAAGCGCAAGGCCGCCGAGCCGCCGCCCGCGGCCGAGGAGGATGCCGCCTCCAGCGAGGCCGATGGGGCAGAGAGCGCGGAGGAGACCAGCGAGAGCTGACCGCTCCCCGGTCAGGGCTCGCTCGTGCCCTCGCGGTCGTAGTCGTCTTCCAGGCGCACCACGTCGTCGAGCTCGGGCGTCGAGACCTCGACCACCTCGACCGTCTCGGCGAGTGCCTCGAAGCGGTGGATGCGACCCACCGGCACCCGGCTGTGCTCGCCCGGTGAGAGGTCGTGGGTCTCGACCTTGCCGGCGTCGTTCTCGAGGTGCAGTCGCAGCGTGCCGCGCAGGACCAGCACGCTCTCGTCCTTCTGCAGGTGCTTTTGAAGCGAGAGCCGCTTGCCGGGCTCGATCGAGATGATCTTGCCCACGTAACGGTCGGTGCGGGCCCAGATCAGCTCATGCCCCCACGGCTTGTCGACGCGCCGTCCCGGATCGCCCGCCACGCTCGTCTCCCCCATCCTTCCGGCGCCAATCGCCGGGCGCGGGAGCTTAGCAGTCCGCTTCGGTCGAAAGTCCGGGGTGCCGGTCCGCGGCGCGCGTCACGCGCCGTCGCCCGCATCGAATGCGCCGGGAATGTGCCGCACCGACCAGTGCTCCCGTCCGTCGGGGCCGGGTCCCACCTCGCACGCCACGACATCGAAGCGCACGCTCGCTCGGCCGCAGCCGTGCTGCGAAAGCCAGGCCGCGGCGCCGCGAAGCAGCCGCGCGCGCTTGCGCGGATCGACCGCCAGCTCGGGCGGGCCGAAGCGGGTCGTGCGCCGTGTCTTCACCTCGACGAAGACGATCAGCCGCCCGCGCCGGGCGATCAGGTCGAGCTCCACGCCGCCCGCGCGGACGTTGCGCGCGACGATACGATACCCTCGGCGCGCCAGATGGCGGGCGGCGCGATGCTCGCCCGCTGCGCCGAGGACCAGGTGCGGGGCCGACGAGCGCGACGTCATGGCCGGCTCTCCGCGGGACCGCGGAATCGGGGATCGGCCGGAAGATAGCTCTCGCGGGTCGCGCCGGTGGGAAGAAAGCGGATGGAGACGCTTCGGTGGGGACGCTCCACGTCGTGGCGACGCCGATCGGCAACCTCGAAGACGTGACGTTGCGCGCCCTGCGCGTACTCGGCGAGGCCGACGTGGTCTACGCCGAGGACACGCGCCGGACCCGCGTGCTGCTCGAGCGCCACGGCATCCGCGCGCGTCTCGTCTCGCTGCACGCCCACAACGAGTCGGCGCGGCTCGGCGAGGCGATCGAGCGACTCGAGGCGGGCGAGCACGTTGCGTTGGTGACCGACGCCGGCACGCCGGTGGTCTCCGATCCGGGCGGCCGACTGGTCGCGGCGGCGGTGGAGGCCGGACACGGAGTCGAGCCCGTGCCGGGGGCCTCGGCGGTGCTCGCCGCGTTGGCGGTGTGCGGGCTGCGTGTCTCGTCGTTCACGTTCCTCGGCTTTCCGCCGCGACGCGCCGGCGCCCGGCGCAAGCTCTTCGCCGGCCATGCCGGCGGGCGCGCCGCGCTGGTGCTCTTCGAGTCTCCCGGGCGGCTGGCGGCGACGCTCGCCGATCTCGCGGCGGCACTCGGCGCCGAGCGCCGTGCCTGTGTGGCCCGCGAGCTGACGAAGCTCCACGAAGAGGTCGTCCGCGGCACGCTCGCCGAGCTGGCCGACCGCTTCGAGGCCGGCGCGCGCGGGGAGGTGACGCTGGTGGTGGAGGGCGCCGGCGAGGCCGAGCGGACCGAGCCCGTCGACGACGAGGCCCTCGCCCGCTCGATCGACGAGCTCGCGGCCGGCGGCATGCGGGCCCGCGAGATCGCCAGCACGCTCGCCGAGCGCACCGGCCTGCCCAGGCGCGACCTCTACGCGCGCGCGGTCGCCGCCCTCGAACGGGCGGCGGCGGTCGATGATCCGGAGGCCGCGTGCCGCTGAGTCGACCCGACCGCCTCGGCCGCGTCGTTCGCACGGTGCGCCACCTTCGGCCGGCGCAGCTCGGCGCCCAGCTCGTCCACCTCGCGCGTGGCATCGGGTCGCCGTCGTCCTGGGCCGGACCGGTGCCAGCGACGGCTGCAACGTCGGTGAGTGTTCCGTTCCTGGCGGCGCCCGACCACGCGCAGCTGCGCCCGGGCCCGGTCGTCGAGCTGATCGGGCGCGAACTCGACGGGGGCGACGGGATCGACTGGGACCATCCGCCCGGTGGCCCGCTCTTCGCCTACCACCTGCACCAGTTCGACTTTCTGCGCGGCGCAGTGGTCCCGCCTGCGCTCCGCCTCGAGCTGATGCTCGACTGGATCCGTCGACATCCCCGCGGCGTCGGTTGGGACCCGCACCCGACCTGTCTGCGCGTGCTGTCGTGGGGCAAGCTGCTGCTCACGCCGGGGGCGCTGCCCGACGACGAGCCGGCCCGGGCCGAGATCCGCCGCTCGCTCGCGCGCCAGATCCGGACGCTCTCGCACCACCTCGAGGTCCGACTCCAGGCCAACCACCTGCTCTCGAACCTGATCGGCGTCGTGTTCGGGGGATTCCTGCTGCGGGGATCGCGCGCCGAGCGCTGGCGCAGCTTCGCGGGACGTCTCGAGCAGGAGATCGGTCGACAGATCGGCGCCGACGGGCTGCACGAGGAGCGCAGCCCGATGTACCACGCGCTGCTGCTCGAGAGCCTGCTCGACCTGCTCGATCTCGCGCGCGTGCCGGCGACGGGGGCGCCCGCATCGCTGGTCGACATGCTGGTGACGACCACGTCGCGCATGCTCGGCGCGCTGTCCGTGGTGTGCCACCCGGATGGCGAGATCGCGCTCTTCTCAGACTCGGCGTTCGGCATCGCGCAGGAGCCGGATCACCTCTACGCGTACGCCGAGGCGCTCGGTGTGACGGCTGCGCGGCCCGCCACCCCGGGCGTCCTGAGAGACGCGGGATACGCTCGGCTGGCGGCCGGTCCCTTCACGCTGATCGCGTCGCTGGCCGGGCCGGCGCCGCCCCACCAGCCCGGACACGCCCACTGCGACGCGCTTGCCTTCGAGCTGTCGTGCGGCGACTCGCGAATCGTCACCGACACCGGCGTGTACGAGTACGTGCCCGGCGAGCGAAGACGGATCGCGCGGGCCACGGCTTCGCACGCGACCATCGAAGTCGACGGCGCCGAGCAGGCAGAGGTGTGGGAAGCGCATCGGGTCGGCGGCCGGCCCGACGTCGTGCTCGAGCGCGTCGATCCGGGTGTGCGTTTCGTTGCCAGCTGCAGGAGCTGGTCGACCCCGGACACCCTGCACCGGCGCGTCTTCGCGGTTCGGGACGGGGCGATCGAGATCCAGGACTCGTTCGAGGGCGCGCCTCGCCCGGTGCGGCTCGCCCTGCCGCTCGCGCCCGGCCTCGAGCCGCGGCTTGCGCACGATCGCGACGGCGGCGTCGAGGCCCATCTCCGCGTTCCGGAAGGCGGGCGCCTGCGCGTCGCGCTGCCCGTCGCCGCCGAATGGCGGATCGAGCGCAGGCCCTACTACCCGCGCTTCGGATACGAGGTGGAGCGGGCGTGTCTGGTCGGTGAGGCGGCGCGCTTCGAGTCGGGGACGTTTCGCTTCGAGGCGTAGCGCCGGCAGACGTGCCCGGCCTCAGGATTCGGGGGGGAGCAGGGCCTCCAGGCCCGCCTCGTCGAGGACTTCGACGCCGAGCTTCCCGGCCTTGTCGAGCTTGCTGCCGGCCTTCTCGCCGGCGACCAGATAGTCGGTGTTCTTCGAGACCGAGCCGACCACCTTGCCGCCGGCGGCCTCGATGCGCTGCTTGAAGGCGTCGCGGGGGGCGCTGAGGGTGCCGGTGAGCACGAAGCTCAGCCCGGCGAGTCCGCCAGCGGTGTCGCCCGACGGCGCCTCGACCCGCGGCCAGCGAACACCGAGTTCACGCAGTCGCTCGATCTCGGCCCGGTTGCCGGCGTCTGCGAGGAAGCGATGCACGCTCTCGGCGATCGTCGGCCCCACGCCCTCGACGCCCTCGATCTCCTCGGCGGAGGCCGCCATCAGCGGATCGAGGTCGCCGAAGTGCTGCGAGAGGATCTCGGCGATCGTCTCGCCGACGTGGCGGATGCCGAGGGCGATCAGGAAGCGGGGCAGGGTGGTGTCGCAGGCGCGCTCGAGGGCCTGCACGAGGTTGGCGGCGGATTTGGCGCCCATCCGCTCGAGGCCTTCGAGCGACTCGGCGTCGAGCGCGAACAGGTCCGAGAGCCGGCCCACCAGCCCGGCGTCGACGAGCTGATCGACGAGCTTCTCGCCGAGCCCATCCACGTCGAGAGCGCCCCGGCTCGCGAGGTGGCGCAGGTTGTTCTTGAGCTGGGCCGGGCAATCGAGATTGGGACAACGAGTGACCGACTCGCCCTCGAGTCGCAGCGTTTCGGTGTCGCACTCGGGGCAGCGTTCGGGCAGTCGATAGCGCTCGAAGACGCCTCTCTCGCGCACCCCGCGGAGCCGCTCGGACAGCACCACGCGCACGAGCTGGGGGATCACGTCCCCGGCGCGCTGGATCACCACCGTGTCGCCGATCCGTATGTCCTTGCGGTCGATCTCGTCCTGGTTGTGGAGCGAGGTGTTGGAGACCGTGACGCCGCCGACCTGGACGGGCGTCAGCTTGGCGACCGGCGTGAGTGCCCCGGTGCGGCCGACCTGCGCCTCGATCCCCTCGAGCACGGTCGTCGCCTGCTCGGGTGGGAACTTGAAGGCGATCGCCCAGCGCGGCGCTCGTGACACCGCCCCGAGCTGCTGCTGCCAGTCGAGCCGGTCGACCTTGATCACCGTGCCGTCGATCTCGATCGGCAGGCTGCTGCGCGTTTCGAGCAGCTCTTCGTGCAACGCGATCGCGGCGTCGAGGTCGTTGCAGCGGCGCGACTCGTCGCTGACCAGAAAGCCCCAGCCGCGCAGCACCTCGAGGATCGACCACTGGGTGTCGGTTCGGTCGGGCGCCCCCGCCGCCAGCGAGTAGGCGCGGAACTCGAGGCTCTTCAGGCGCTCGAGATCGATGTTGTGGATCTGGCGCAGCGAGCCGGCGGCGGCGTTTCGCGGATTCGCGAAGGGCTCTTCCTCGCGGGCGAGACGCGCCGCATTCAGCGCGACGAAGCCCGCGCTCGGCAGCACGATCTCGCCGCGCACCGACGCCACCTCGGGAATCGGGGCGCCGTCGCGGGCGAGCGCGTCGGGCACCGACGGCACGACCCGCAGGTTGGCGGTCACGTCCTCGCCGGCCTGGCCGTCCCCACGGGTCAGGCCGCGCTCGAGGCGGCCGGCGCGGTAGATCAGCTCTACCCCGGAGCCGTCGAGCTTCGGCTCGCCCACGTAGGCGATGGCGTCGCCGCCGGCCACCGCGTCCCCGAGCAGCCGCCGGATGCGCTGATCGAAGGCCCGCACCTCGGCTTCGTCCATCGCATTTTCGAGCGACAGCATCGGCGACAGGTGGGGGTGGGTCTCGAAGCCCGCTGCGGGTGCGGCGCCGACCTGCCGGGTCGGCGACTCGTCGCCGAGCAGGTCCGGGTACTCGGCCTCGAGCGCGATCAGCTCGCGGCGCAGCGCGTCGTACTCGGCGTCGCTGATCTCGGGCCGGTCGTGCTGGTAGTAGAGCTCGTCGTGGCGACGCAACTCGTCGGCAAGTTGCGTTGCCCGGCGCTGCGCCTGCACGCGCTTCGGGGCCTCTCTGGTCGCCATCCCGGAATGCAGGCCTCCGTTAAAGACTGCCGGTCGACGAGGCGAAGAGACGAGAGGTCAAGTGTCCATGGACCGGGGCCGCTTGGACGATACCACGCCGCCCCTCACAGACTGACTTCGAACGGACGGTTGCGTGTGGGATTGGAAAGAATCGAGATAGACGGCGAGCAGGGGCGAGGGGTGCCGCAGGGCGCCGATCCCGGAGGCCTCGAGGCGGCGCTGGAGCGTGCGCGCCGCGAGATCGTCGAGCTGCGTTCTGAGGTGGCGGCCCTGTCGGCGGATCGCGCCGAATGGCTGACCGTGCTGGCCCACGAGCTGCGCACGCCGCTCACGGTGATCAGCGGCTTCAACCGACTGCTCATGTCGGGCGACGCGGGGCCGCTCAGCGAACAGCAGCAGCACTTCGTCACGGAGAGCAGCAAGAGCTGCAAGCGGCTGAACGCGTTCATCGAGAGTCTGCTCGACACCGTGCACGACGGCTTCCTCGAGAAGTCGCTCGAGCCGAAGCCGAACGACGTCGAGCGCGCGATAGGCGATGTGTGCGGGTTGATGCAGCCGATCCTCGACGAGCGGGGCGTCGAGGTCAGCGTCTCGATCGACCCGGCCGCGCGCTGGGCCTCCTTCGATACCACGCGTGTCGAGCAGGTCGTTACGAATCTGCTCGGCAACGCGATCCGCTTCAGTCAGCCGGGCGCGGCCCTGCGATTCCTCACCCGGCGGGTCGCCGTCGAGGGAGACGAGCTGGTCGAGGTCACGGTCGTCGACCAGGGGCCGGGCGTCGCGCCGCGTGACCGCGAGCGGATCTTCGAGCCCTTCGTCCAGGGCGGCGGCGCCAAGTCGGGCGAGGGCCTCGGGCTCGGTCTTGCGATCTGCCGGCGCATCGTCGAGGCACACGGCGGATCGATCTTCGTCCGGGACGAGCCCGGTGGCGGGAGCCGCTTCGCCTTCACGTTGCCGGCCGCCGATCCGGCGCCGGGCGAGGGCCGCTGACGATGCCGAATCCGAGGCCGGGCCGGGGGGGGCGTGGCAGCCAGGGCGATCGCGAGCCCCGGCGTGTGCTCGTCGTGGACGATGCGGAGGGCATCCGCACCTACCTCGCGAACCTCGTGCAGGCGCGGGGCTACGCGGCCGAGACGGCCGACGGTGGTGCGGCGGCCATCGAGCGCATCGAGGGCGGGCCACTGCCCGACGTGGTGCTGCTCGACATCATGATGCCCGAGATGGACGGCCTCGAGACGCTGCAGCGGATTCGCGAGATCGCGCCGACGGTTCCCGTCGTGATGATCTCGGTGGTGGGCCGTGCGCCGACGATCGTCGCCGCCATGCAGCTCGGCGCGTCGGACTTCATCAACAAGCCCTTCGAAGAAGACGAGCTCGAGCAGACCCTCAGCCGGCTGCTCGGCGAAGACGGCGTCGAGGCCGCGGCGAGCGATTCGGCGATGCCCGACGAGTCGGCGGTGTGGGACAGCCGCGCGATGTCGAAGATCCGCGACGTGCTCGAGCAGATCGCCGACACGAACGTGACGGTGCTGATTCAGGGCGAGAGCGGCGTCGGCAAGGAGATCGTCGCTCGCGCCATCCACGAGCACTCGACCCGAAGCGAGGGCCCGTTCGTCAAGGTCAACTGCGCGGCGCTTCCGGAAGACCTGCTCGAGAGCGAGCTCTTCGGCTACGAGAAGGGCGCGTTCACCGGGGCCCACGCGCGCAAGTACGGCAAGTTCGAGGTGGCGAGCGGCGGCACGATCTTCCTCGACGAGATCGGCGAGATGAGCCCAGGCCTGCAGGCGAAGCTGCTCCAGGTGTTGCAGGACAGTCAGTTCTCGCGGCTCGGTGGAAACCGCGAGGTCACCGTAGACGTGCGCGTGGTGTGCGCGACCCATCGGCCGCTGCTCGAGATGGTGTCCGACAAGACCTTCCGCGAGGATCTCTACTTCCGTCTGAACGTGGTCAACGTGCAGATTCCGCCGCTGCGCGAGCGCCGCGAGGAGATTCCCCAGCTCGTCGACTGCTTCATGGCGCGCTACAGCGCCGAGTACGGCCGGCCCGCGCGCATCGTCTCCGACCGGCTCGCGGACGCCTTCCAGCGCTACGCGTTCCCCGGCAACGTGCGCGAGCTCGAGAACATGGTGAAGCGCATCGTCGTGCTCGGCGGCGAAGCCTCGATCCTGGCCGAGCTGGCCCGGCGCGAGTCCGGCGACGAGTCGCGTGGCAGCGCTTTCCGCGAGCTGCTGGTGGAGATCGAGGAGACGGCGGGGGACGTCCCCCTTCGCGAGGTGGGGCGCAGGGCCGCCCTCGAGGTGGAGCGAGAGGCCATCGAGGCCGTGCTGCAGCAGACCGGTTGGAACCGCAAGCAAGCCGCCAAGCTGCTCAGCGTCAGCTACAAGACGCTGCTGCAGAAGATCCGCGAGTGCGAGCTGGAAGCGCGCTAGCAAGCCCGGTCGACCGCTTCGCCTCGCGCATCGAGCGGCCGCCAGGGGCCTGACCGGCTCGACGCCGGTCGGGGCTCAGTGGTCGGAGCCGGCTCGCCGCGTTCCGCGGATCTCGATTCCGTTGCCCCAGCGTGCGCCGACCTCGCAGTGGATGTCCTCGAATCCGAGTTCGGCGAGGCAGGCTTCGAGCTCTTCGGGCTTGCGCTTGTGCTGGTACCAGTCGGTCATGGCATCGTGGGTGTCGAGCTCGTTCCATTCCCGGCAGATCCGGGGAGGCAGCTCTGGGATCGAGGCGTAGTAGCAGGCGCTGCAGAACACCCGGGCCGTCAGCCGGTCGAGCTGCGGGGAGCGGCTGGTGGCGCGACGGATCGGATCGCTGATGGCGGTGAAGGCGTTGGTGAATCGCAATCCGGCTTCCGCCGGCAGCCGCTTGGCGATGGCCCGGAGCACCCAGTGCAGCGAGAACAACGACAGCAGCGCGCCGAATCGCTGACTTCGATAGGCGTAGTGGTCGATGACGAGGCGCCCGCCCGGCTTCACGTACGATGCGAGCTCGGCGATCGTGCTCTCGGGAACCGGTGTGTGCTGGACCACGCCGAGGCAGACCACGACGTCGAACGATCGCTTGCGAAGAGGGGGCCTGCGGACGTCCCCCTGCAGCAACGTGTAGGCTCCGACTTCGCCGCAGTTGAGCAGATTGGCTTCGACCGCACTCGACATGTCCATCGAGACGAGCGCGCCGCAATGTGGAATCAGCAGCTCCGTGAAGCGGCCGGCCCCCGAGCCGACTTCGAGGACGCTCTTGTCCCCGAGTGATTCGAGCGGGGCGCCCAGGCAACGCTCCAGGCGGACCCGTGAGAGCGGCACCCCCGTGTAGGAATCGAGCTGCGTCCGCCGGTAACGGCGCCACTGCAGGCCGAAGGGCGCCGCGTAGTCCTCGCTCGGGATGAATCGCGGAATTCCTCCCGCCACACGGAAACGGCAGCCTTCGGGGCAGCACAAGTCGCCGTCGGGAAAGGGCATTCCGCTCGCCGGGTCGTGCTGTGACGTGTGCTCGAGGGGCTGGCCGTGGTCCGGGCAGACCAGGATGCCGCGGAGAGAGGTCTGGCCGGAGCGCGCGGGCGCGGTCGGTTCGGTGTCCCGGGTCATCTGGTCGGCGAACTCATGGGCGGCGGAGAGTAGGCGAGATGCATGGCCGGCACCTTACTGCCGTACGCCTTCGCTCGGCAAGGGGGCATGGTAATCTCGTTCGTCGCTGACTTCGGGTGGTGTTCTGCAACGGCGAGCGCGGGGCGACGGGGATCGGCCAGCGCGGAGACCAGGCATGCGACGAGGGGGGGCTGTTGGCCCGATGCGGTGGCCGGTCGTCGCATTGGTACTGCTCGACCTGGTCGTCATCGCAGCCCTGGGATACGTCCACCGTCGCGACCCGAACTGGCTCGTCTTCTCACGCGCCGCTCTCTTCACCCGGTTCGTCGAGGATCCGACTTCGCTTGACGCGGGACCCGTCGAGATGCGCGAGGCGGGTTTCGCGAGCGATTCGCCGGCTGCGATCGCCGCCTGGCGCGGGCGGCTGGGCACGGAGGCTGATTGGGTCGCGCCGGCCCTGTCGGTCGAGGGCTCCACGGCCTCGCGGGTGCGCGCGATGGTGCCGATGTTCTCACGAAACGGTGGACTCACTTGCGGCGTGTTCGGGGGGCTGGCCGACAAGTTCGCTCGGATCGGCGCCGAGAACGGCTACGGCTGCTGCTCGGACCACAGCGAGGTGATGCTGGCGCTGCTGGCGATGGCGGGCATCGACGGGCGTGAGGTCCATCATTCATCGCACACGTTCGTGGAGTTCTACGCCCCCGAGTCGAACGGCTGGGTCTGGGTCGATCCGCAGTACGCCCTGATGGCGCGCGACGAGGAAGGGCGGCTTCTGTCGCTCGTCGAGCTGAGGGACTCGCGGCTCTCCGGCCGGCCCGTCGAGTTCGAGTTCATCGGCTCCGACTACCACGAGTTCCACGACCGCTCGCCGTGGGATCAGCGGTTCTACGACGAGCCGAGCGACTTCGCGGACCTCACCGTGACGTGGGGGAACGACGTATTCGCGCAGGCAAGGTGGAACGAGCGGCTGGGGCCCCTGCCGAAGTCGGTTCGCCAGGGGCTGGGGCTGTTGGCGGGCGAGGTTCCCGGCTACGTCACGATCGACGACGGCCGGTCCGACTTTCCCCGCCAGCTCCGGAGTCGGCAGAGGCTGCTCTGGGCCGCGTTCGTGGTCCTGGTTGCCGTCCATGCCGGCGCCCTCGCGGCCTGGCTGCGGTCGAGGCGGCTGGATCGGCCGGCGGGCGACGCGAGCGCCGGGGGCGGGGATCAGAACTGGAAGTAGATGAACTCGATCTGGCCGAACACGCCGAAGCAGATGATCGAGTACACCGCCGTCGCATAGAGGCCCCACCGGACCCCCCGAACCGCCCAGGCCCGAGAGACGAGCCGCGGCTGTCTCTCTTGCACCCACTCCACCAGGAACACCGCGAAGATTGCTGCGAAGGTGGTCGCCAGCTGGAAGCGTGAGAGACCGAGCGTCCAGAGGGTGCCGAGATTCGCGCCCTCGAGCCGGCCGAAGCCGGCGATGACGTCGACCGCCTCCTCGATGGACTGGGCGCGGAAGAACGCCCACGCGACGATCGCGATGACCACGACGATCAGGTTGCGGAGCAGCCCGTGGAGCCGGGGGACGCGCTCCAGTCCGATCGCGGCGGTCAGCCGCCGCCGCCCCGCCTCGGTGAAACGACTACCGATCATCGTGAGGCCGTGGATCAGCCCCCAGGCGAGGAAGGTCCAGTTCGCGCCGTGCCAGATGCCGCTCAGGACGAAGACCGCCAGGATGTTGCGGATCCAGAGCGGCTGCGAGACCCGGTTTCCCCCGAGCGGCCGGTACACGTAGTCGCGGAACCAGGTCGACAGCGAGATGTGCCAGCGGCGCCAGATCGTGACGAATCGATCGAACCGGGGCGCCGAGTGTCCGCCCCCTGCGTGGCGGCTGCCTGCGGCCCCTCGGGGTCCGCAAGGCCGGTGCGCAGGTGCCGTGCCTGGCGAGGGCTTCGCGCGCGGCTCGCCGCGGGGAGCGATATGCAACAATCAGCCCGCGCCGCGCCTGGGGCTGCGGCGACGAGGTGCCCGCCGACATGATCGATTCCGCTTCGCGGCGACGCTGGCGGCTGCGCGTCATGGCCGTCGTGCTCGGTCTCGCCGTGTCGTTCGTGGCCGCCGAGGTGGTCCTGCGCGCGCTCGGGGTCTCGTATCCCGTCCTGGTCGAGCCGGATCCGGTCGCCGGAGCCCACCTGCGGCCTTTCGTCGAGGGCTGGTTCACCGAGGAGGGCCGCGGCTACGTACAGGCCAACGACCTCGGCTACCGCGATCGCGTGCACGCTCGGCAGAAGCCGGCCGGCCGTTTCCGTGTGGCGGCCTTCGGGGATTCGTACACCGAGGCCCTCCAGGTGCCGATCGAAGCCACCTGGTGGCGACTCCTCGAGTCTCGCCTGGGCGAGTGCGGCGCCTTGGGAACCCTCGAGCCGGAGGTCATGAACTTCGCGATCTCGGGTATCGGCACCGCGCAGCAGCTCGAGATCTACCGGCAGATCGGCGCCGGCTACGACCCCGATCTCGTGGTCCTCGCCTTCGTTGGAAACGACGTGCAGAACAACCACCGCGGATTCGGCGATGTCGACATCAAGCCCTTCTACGACCTGGACGACCAGGGTCGTCTCGTCCTCGACGCCTCGTTCAGGGACAACGAGACGTTCCAGCGGCGGACAGCCGCGCCCGTGCGCTTCATTCGGTCGGTCTCCGACTACTCGCGGGTGCTCCAGCTCGTCCTCGAGCTGCGCCGCGTGATGGCGAGGCTGTCGGTGCGCGAGCAGCAGGCGGGGTCGCCGGTCGGGTTCAGCTCCGATCCCACGGCGCCCGAGCTGATCGAGGCGTGGGCGGTCACCGAGGCGCTGCTGGCCGACTTCGCGCGGCGGGTCCGGGAGAACGGCAGCGAGTTCCTGCTCGTTGCCGTCTCGTCTCCCCATCAGGTGCATCCCGATCTCGAATACCGCCGACATCGTCTCGAGGAGGTCGAGCGGGGAACCGACCTGCTCTACCTCAACAAGCGGCTCGGTCGTCTCGCGGGTCGCGAGGGCATCGAGTACCTGAGCCTTTCCGAGCCGTTCCAGATCCGCGCCGAACGGACCGGGGAGTGCCTGCACGGATTCGAGAACATGTTGCCCTGCGGCGGGCACTGGAACGAGTCCGGCCACCAGCTCGCGGCCGAGCACGTCCTGCAGGCCGTCTGTCACCAACTGGAGCGAAGCGCCGAAGCGTCGCCGTCCGGTTGAGCGCGCGCTCAGCGCTCGGCGATCACCTCGGCGAGCAGCGCGGCCGTGCGCTCGGCGGCCGCGTCCCAGGTGAAGCGGGCGACCCGCGCCTGCCCCGCGGCCACGAGCCGCGCGCGCAGCTCGGGCCCCTCGAGGGTGCGTCCGAGGGCGGCCGCGATCGACGCGGTGTCGTGCGGATCGCACCAGCTTGCTGCGTCGTCCCCAGCGATCTCGCGGAACACCGGGATGTCGGCCGCCACCACCGGCAGCTCGGCCGCCATCGCTTCGAGCAGCGGGTGGCCGAACGTCTCGAGATACGACGGGAACGCGAAGACCGCCGCCCGGTGGTAGTGGCCGGGCATCTCCGCGTACGGCACGGCGCCGAGGATGTGGATGCGCTCGCCGAGCGGCCCGCAGGCCTCACGGGCGGCCTGCATGTCGCGCGCGTGATCGCGGTCGACTACGTCTCCGATCAGCGTGAGGTCGGGGACGTTCGCCCGCTCGTCCCAGAGTCGCCGCCACGCCTCGATGAGCCGCACGAAGTTCTTGTAGCGGTAGACGGAGCTGACCGAGAGGATCCCGCTCCGGGCCGCCGCGGCATCGCCTTCGCGGGGCCGCCAGCGATCGCTGTCGATGCCGTGGTGGACCACGGCGCGCTTCGATTCGGGCAGGCGCACCGCGTCGCCGATCCAGCGCGCGGAGTCGTGACTGACGAAGAGCACGCGAGCTGCCCGGGACGCGGCTCGCACGGCGGCGCGCCGCAGCGCCGGGAGACGGAAGGACTGGTAGAGCCCCCAGCCCTGGTCGAGGGGTGTGAAGACGTTGGGGTTGCGAAAGCTGACGAGGAGCGGGCAGGGCAGCCGGGCCGGGGCGTACTCCGCCACCGAGTAGTAGACGTCGGCTCCGAAGTCGCGGGCGAGAGCCCCCGCCTGGCCGAGCTGGAAGCGCAGGCGCTGGAGGGGGCTCGTCCCCGGCAGCTCCGAGATCTCGAGGTTGGGGGCTTCGGGCAGCGCCGCTCGCAGCTCCGGGCTCCGAATCAGCACACGAAGCCGGGCTTCGGGCTCGAGTGAAGCGAGCCGCGGGACGATGTTCACCACATGGGTGAAGCCGCCACCGCCGCGCACCATGGCGGCGTCTATGAGGATGCGTCTTCCCGCGAGAGCCATGGGTTTGCCGCGGCGGAATGTAACCGAGGGCGCGACGTGCGCCGCGCTGTGTGACGAGGGGGCGGTTTTCGTGGCGCCGACCTGCCGTGGTGGTGAAACCGCTCCGCCGGCAGCGGACGCCCGCGCAGCCACGCGTCGGAGACGGACGCGGCCCGAGGGGGTCGGGCCGAGCGATGGTATGATTCCCCCGAAGAGCCGATGAGACGATCGCGATGAACCACCTCTACGAAGCGCTCCCGATCTTCGCGCAGAACCTGGCCTGCAGCTGGGCGGGCTTCGTGCGCGCTCGACAGCGCTTTCCGAGGCACTTCCGCCGCACGCTGCGCGAGTGGCAGCGGACGGTGGACCTGCCTCGCGAGGAGCTCCTCGAGATCCAGCGTCAACGGTTCGACGCGATGGTCGATCACGCGAGGCGGACGGTGCCGCGCTATCGGGATCTCGCGCCGCCGTCCACCTCGAGCGACCCGCTCACCGCGGTCCAGGAGACGCTGGCCGGCATCCCGGTGCTCGACAAGGCCACGTATCGCGATCACTTCGAGGGCTACCTGTCCACCGCCGTCCCGGCCTCGCGGATCCATCACAGCCAGACCAGCGGCACCACGGGCACGGCGCTGCCGCTCGCCTACACGCCCGAAGCCATTGCCGAGGAATACGCCACGGTGTGGCGCATGCGGGCCTCGTGCGGCATCAAGCTGAGCGACCCGCACCTGACCTTCGGCGGGCAGGTCATCGTTCCGTTCGCCCAGAGCGAGCCCCCCTTCTGGCGCCACAACCTCTACGGCCGACAGACCCTGTTCAGCGTCCACCACATGACGCCCCGCAACCTCGACGCCTACATCGACGAAATCCATCGCGAGAACGCCACGTACATCATGAGCTACCCGTCGTCGCTCCACCTGGTGGCGCGCGCGATGCTCGAATCGGGACGGATCCTGCCGCCGGGGCGTCTCGCGGCGATCTTCACGTCGTCGGAGTCGCTGCTGGCGTTCCAGCGCGAAACGATCGAGCAGGCCTTCTCGGTGCCGATCCGGGATCGCTACGGCACCAGTGAGTTCGCGGTGTCGATGACCGCGTGCTCCCAGGGAAACCTCCACGTCGACATGGAGTACTGCATCGCCGAGGTCGAGGTCGAGGAGGAGACCGACGAGTACGTTCGCGGGCCGCTGATCGTGACCGGTCTGAGCAACAACGCGACGCCTTTCCTCCGCTACCGGATCGGCGACGTTGGAACGCGCCTCAAGTCGCCGTGTTCGTGCGGGCGGGAGGGCGACGTCTACAGCGACGTCGACGGGCGCAACGAGGACTACGTGGTCACGCCGGACGGCCGGCTGGTCGGACGCCTCGACCACATCTTCAAGCAGCAGTCAAACATCCTCGAGGCCCAGATCCTGCAGGACTCGAAGGAGGCCATCGAAATCATCCTGGTGCCCGCCGAACGATACGACGAGCGATCCGAGCGCAACCTGCTTCGCGAAGTGAGGGTGCGGCTCGGGGACGAGATCCACGTAGACCTGCGGACCGTGCAGGCGATACCGCGCGAGCGAAACGGCAAGTTCCGCGCCGTGAAGTCGCGGGTGGGGCGGCTCGCCGCCTGAGGGCGGCGGTCGAGGGATCGGGACCAGTCGGCCATGTGTGGAATCGCAGGCTTCGTAGGGGACTTCGCGCCCGAGCTCCTCGGCGAGATGAACAAGTCGCTCGCGCACCGGGGGCCGGACGACTCGGGCACTCACTTCGATCCCGCCGGCCGCCTCGGCCTCACCCACCGCCGGCTCTCCATCATCGACCTGTCGCCGCGCGGCCATCAGCCGATGTGGGACGCGACCGGCACCGTCGTGATCGTCTTCAACGGCGAGATCTTCAACTATCACGAGCAGCGACGCCGGCTCGAGGCGGACGGCCACGCGTTCAAGAGCGACGCCGACACCGAGGTGATCCTCAACCTCTACCTGAAGTACGGCGAAGGTGTGCTGAGCCGGCTGAACGGCATGTTCGCCTTCGCGCTCTGGGACACCCGCGACGACTCGCTGCTGCTCGCCCGTGACGGCATCGGCGTCAAGCCGCTCTATTACGCGGAGACCCCGGAAGGGCTGATCTTCGCGAGCGAGTTGAAGGCGCTGCTCCACTGCCGGTCCATCGAACGGCGCCTCGACCATCGCGCCATCCACGACTACATGACCTACCTGTGGTGCCCCGCGCCGCGCACGATGCTCGAGAGCGTGAAGAAGCTCGAGCCGGGGACGGCAATGCGGGTCGAGGGCGGGCGCGTGGCGCGGCGCTGGACGTTCTACGAGCTGCCCTACGATCAGGCGATCGTTCCGATGCCGGCCGAAGAGGCCGCCGAGCTGGTCCGCGATCGCGTCCAGCAGGCGGTCGACCGGCAGATGATGTCCGACGTGCCGGTGGGGGCGCTGCTCTCGGGCGGACTCGATTCGAGCAGCGTCGTGGCGTGCGCGACCCGGGGTGGCGGGGGCCGCGACATCGACTGCTTCACGATCGGATTCAAGGACGAGCAGTTCGTTCAGGAGGGCAGCGCCGAAGACCTCCCGTACGCGAAGCGCGTCGCCGAGCACCTCGGCGTAGACCTCCACACCATCTACGTGGGGCCGGAGATGGCCGAGGAGCTCCAGAGGATGATCTACTTCCTCGACGAGCCGCAGGCCGACTTCGCCGCGATCAATACGTTCTTCATCTGCCGGCTGGCCCGCGAGCACGGGATCAAGGTGCTGCTCTCGGGCGCGGGTGGAGACGACATCTTCACGGGCTATCGGCGCCACCGAGCCATGGACGTCGAGTGGCGCTGGGGCTGGCTGCCGGTGTTCGTGCGCCGGCGTCTCAAGGAGCTCGCCACCCGGCTGCCGCCGAAGTACGCGAGCACCCGGCGTATCGCCAAGGCGTTCTCGTACGCGGACCGGGACGGCGACGAGCGCCTCGCGAGCTACTTCCACTGGCTCGAGCCCCACATCCTCGACTCGCTCTACAGCGACGAAATGCGCGCGCGGGTGGCCGGCCGCGACTTTTCGGCGCCGCTGCTTCGATCGCTCTCGAACGTGCCGAAGGACGTTCACGAGCTGAACCGCATGCTGTATGTCGACTGCAAGCACTTCCTGGCCGATCACAACCTGAACTACTTCGACAAGATGAGTATGGCGACCGGCGTCGAAGTGCGGGTGCCGCTGCTCGACCCCGACCTGATCTCGCTCGCGGCGAGTCTGCCGGTCGCCTACAAGCAACGCCGCGGCGAGGGCAAGTGGATCTTCAAGCTGGCCATGGAGTCGGTCCTGCCGCGAGAGGTGATCTATCGGCCCAAGTCCGGCTTCGGCGTGCCGCTTCGCTCGTGGCTTCGCTCCGAGCTGCGCCCGATGGTGGAGGACACGCTCTCGGATGCGTCGGTGGCTCGGCGGGGCCTCTTCGACCGCGACGGCGTGCAGCGCCTGCTGGCCATGGATCGCGCGGGCTCGATCGACGCTGCTTATACCATCCTGTCGATGATGTGCATCGAGCTGTGGTGCCGCATGTTCATTGACGTGAGCGTCCCGACGAGCCCTTGAATCGATGAAGGTCCTGGTTACCGGCACGGCGGGCTTCGTTGGCGCGGCCGTGGGAGAGCGGCTGCTCGAGCGCGGCGACGTCGTGCTCGGCGTCGACGACGTGAACGACTATTACGAGACGAGCCTCAAGGAGGCGCGCCTCGAGCGGCTGCGGGGCCGGCGGGGCTTCACCGAGGCGCGGCTCGACATCGCCGACGCCGGGCGATTCGAGGAAGCGGTTCGGGCCTTCGCGCCCGAGCGCGTCGTCCACCTGGCCGCACAAGCGGGTGTGCGGTACTCGATCGAGCAGCCCCGGGCGTACGTGCACGCCAACCTCGTGGCCTTCCTGAACGTGCTCGAGGTCTGCCGGTACCTGCGCGTCGAGCACCTGGTGTACGCCTCGAGCAGCTCGGTGTACGGCGCCAACGAGACGATGCCGTTCACGGTGCACGACAACGTCGACCATCCCATCAGCCTCTACGCGGCCACCAAGAAGTCGAACGAGCTGATGGCCCACACCTACAGCCATCTCTACGAGCTGCCCACCACGGGGCTGCGCTTCTTCACGGTCTACGGTCCCTGGGGCCGGCCCGACATGTCACCCTTCATCTTCGCGCGACGCATCATCGCCGGTGAGCCGATCGACGTCTTCAACCACGGCAAACACGTGCGCGACTTCACCTACATCGACGACATCGTCGAGGGCGTCGTGCGCACCCTCGACCAGCCCGCGCAGCCGGCGGCCGACTGGTCGGGCAAGGAGCCGGATCCGGGAACGAGCAGCGCCCCGTATCGCCTCTACAACATCGGCAGCAACGCGCCGGTCGAGCTGCTCCGGTACATCGAGGTGATGGAGGCGTGCATCGGCCGCAAGGCGGTGCTGAACATGCTGCCCCGGCAGCCCGGCGACGTGCTCGCCACGTATGCCGACGTCGAGGATCTGATGAGCGACACCGGCTACCGCCCCGAGACGCCGCTCGAGGTGGGCATGCAGCGCTTCATCGACTGGTATCGCGAGTACTATGGCGTCTGAGCCCGGAGATTTGGGGGCTGGCCCGGCTTCGCCGTACGCACACCGCGAGCGCGGCGGCCTGCGGCAGGGGCTGTCCGACTGGAAGTTCGGAGCGGCCTATCGCGTCTGGCGGCGGATGATCGACCGTCACCGCCGGAACCCCGGCGATCGGCTGTCGCTGCTCGAGGTCGGCTGCGGTCCCGGCAACTTCCTGCACTGCCTCAAGGGCTGGTTTCCGGGGGCACGGCTCGTGGCGATCGACCTCGATCCCGACGTCGTGCGTCCGTGCGCGGCCCGCCATCCGGACGTCGGCTTCGCGCGAAGCAGCTCCGAAGGACTTCCGTTCGCCGACGGATCCTTCGACGTGGTGTCGGCCCTGCAGGTGATCGAGCACTTCGAGCGACCCGAACGGTTCCTCGAGGAGGCCGGACGGGTGCTCGGCCCCGGCGGCCTGCTGCTGCTCTCGACGCCGAACACGCGCGGGCTGTCTGCGCGGATGTTGGGCGATGCGTGGGTGGGCGTTCGCGACGACCACATCTCGCTGCGGGCCCCGGCCGAGTGGTCCCGCTCATTGCGGGAGGCGGGCTTCGAGCCGCTCTCGGAGGGCACCACCCTGTTCGCGGGTGTGCCCTGGCTGGGGCGTCCGCCGCTCTCACTGCCCCTCCAGGCGGTTCAGTCGGTTTTCGGCTGGTTTCCCTGGTGGCTCGGCGAGAGCTACATGACGGTCGCCTGCCGATCGGCGGACTGAGAGCGAGGCGACGGAGCAGGCATGAAGATCCTGCAGGTGACGCCCTACTACGAGCCTGACTTCCATCTCGGCGGCATCGTCCGGTCGACCAGCATCCTGTGTCGCGAACTCGTCGCCCTCGGACACGAGACCACCGTCTGGACCACGCAGTCGCCGACGGGAAGCCACGACGCGCCGCTCCACACGCCCATCGACATCGGCGGGGTCGAGGTCGTCTACCACCGCAACCTCGCCGGTGGATTCCTGTTCGATCTTCCGATGCTTCGCGCCGCCCGAGGCGTCGATCGCTTCGACGTCGTGCACGTGGCGGCGTTCTGGCAGCTCTTCGGCTGGCCGGCGCTGCATGCGGCCCGGCGCCGGGGCGTGCCGACCGTGATCTCGCCCCGGGGCAGCCTCGTGATGGTTCACGACCGCTCGCCCGAGGCCCGCAAACACCGGGCGATGTACCGGCTCCACAACCACCGCGCGCTCCAGCGCGCGAGCGCCGTGCACTTCACCGCCGAACTCGAGCGTCAGGATGCGCTGCAGCTGGGCCTGACGACGCCCATGTTCAGGGTCGCGAACGCCCTGGCGGTGGAGGACTTCGAGGTGCTGCCCGATCGCGCACGGCAGCGGGCGGCGATGGGGCTCGGCGAGGATCAGCCGCTCGTCGTCTTTCTCGGCCGCCTCGACCGGCGGAAGGCGCTCGACGTGCTCGTCGACGCCTTCGCGCGATCCGGCGCGGCCACCCGGGGCGCCGTGCTGGCACTCGCCGGCCCGGACTACGGGGTCGAGGAGTCGCTGCGCGCTCAGGTCCGAGCACTCGGCCTCGAGTCGCAGGTGCGCTTCCTCGGGTTGGTGGACGCCAAGGAGCGCGCCGGTCTCTTTGCAGGGGGCGATCTCTGCGCGCTGACCTCCCACGCCGAGAACTTCGGCAACGCGGCCGGGGAGGCGATGTCGGCCGGTCTGCCGGTCGTCGTGTCGGAGACCTGCGGCATCGCCGAGCACGTGGAGGCATACGGCGCCGGACGGGTCGTCCCCGTCCACGCCGACGCGATCGCCTCCGCGCTGCGCGACCTCCTGGGTCGACCCGACGAGCTGCCGGCGCTGGGCGAGCGGGCCCGGGCGTTGGTGCAGGAGCGCTACGCGGCCCGCGCCGTGGCGCGAACGATGGCTCGCGCCTACGGCGACGTCGTCACGGGTACGCGCTCTCCCGAGTGCGATTGGGTGGGCTGAAGGCTGCATTCGTTCCGGCCGATCAGCCTCCGGCGTCGGCGTCCCGGGGCTCGAACAGCCCCTGCTCGAGCAGGAACGACTCGACGGCCTCCGCCACGATGCGGTGGCCGGCGGCGGTCCAGTGCCGGTCGTGCTCGAAGGTCACCGGCTCGTCGCTGTCCTGGAAAACGCCCGAAAGTGACAGATGGGTGATTCCCAGCGCGCGGAAGTCGCCGTGCTCGAAGATCCCCTCCAGGCCCGGGAGCGAGACGACGACGAGCCGGGCGCCGCCGCGCCGCGCTGCGATGTCCAGCGCCTCGAGGATCTCCACGATCCGCATTTCCTTGCCCGAGAGCGAGTCGGCCCGCGTCGGCGTGTCGCTCTCGGCGTTCGGCCGGGGAGGCGGCGGGGCCGGGGAGGCGCCGGCTCGCGCCGGGGCCAGCCAGGCGGCCGCGCCCCGAGAGGCCGTGCGCAGGAACCAGGTGTTGCGCCCCACCCAGTTCGCCACGTCCTGGGTGGGAGTGGGCGGCGGCACGGGGACGTTGGTGAGTTCGAGGCCCTCGCTTCCCCGCTGGAAGAGGGGCTTGTTGTGCCAGTACTGGACGGAGTGGGCGGCGTTCTCGACGTCGTTGCCGGAGAAGAGCAGGATCACCAGGTCCGGCGCGTAGCGATGGCCGCGGTCCCGATAGTAGAGGTACTGCTGGTCGGTCCCGTAGCCGCTCACCGAGGTGTTGACGATCTCCCAGTCGGGTCGCCGCGCGTCGATCCGCTCCACGAAGATCTCGTCCTGTTCGACCCCGTACCCCCAGCCGAACGAGTCTCCCAGCAGGAGGGCGCGGTGCCTTCCGGGCGTTCGCTCGAACGAATGATCGGCGTCCCGGTGCCCGTCGGCGTTCAGGCGCACGTCGACGTCGAAGTCCGCGTAGCTGAATCGCCCCAGCGCACCGGGGGTGTGGCGCCAGCTCAGGAGTTCGTCGTACTCCCAGAAGTCGCGATCGCCGCTGGCCGGCGCCCAGGCCGGAATCAGGATCCGCGACCGAGTTCCGTCAGCAGCACGGCTACGACGACCGTGAAGCCGGCGAACGCCAGCTGGCCGACGCACTTCCTGGCGAATCGTGCGGCGCTCTGCATCCAGCGGCTCATCGGTGAGGTGGCTCGGTCCGTTGGTCGTCTCGAAGTTTCGGGTGCGTCGACCCGGAGGACGAAAGCACCGAGATCCGCACGCCGCGGAACGAATCATCGTATCATGCGGCGCGTCCGATGTGGACACGAGCGCGCGCTGCCCGCGGGCAGGTCGACGGCAGGGGGAGACGAATTGAGCGCACGGTTCCTCGTATTCTGGCTGCTGCTGATCGGGCTCGCCCCGGCCGCGCACCCGGCTGCCGTCGAGCCGTACGACGAGGTGGTCGACGTGACCGGGCTGAGCGGAGCGGCCGCCTGCGCATCGATCCAGGGCGCGCTGAACGACGTGCTCGGCGGGAAGACCTCGAGCAAGCGCGTGCTCGTCCGCGGCCAGCTCGGTACGCCGACTGATCCGGTGGACTTCTCGATGTTCCACAATGCGGGCGAGCAGGGCGCCGGAGGGCGTCCCTGGCCCTACTCGGTCTGTCACGCCTTCTGGACCACCGCCAACGCCATGCCCGGTGAGGGCATCGTCGACGGCTACCCCGATCCGCTGCTCGGGGGTGTTCTGAGAGAAGGCGCGGCGACCGGCGACAGCACCCGCTCGACCGTCGCCTTCCGCGAGAAGCTCTGCCACAACTTCTCGATCGACCGGAAGCTGGCGGTCGTGCGATCGGGTCGGGGCAAGGGGCAGATCCGCCGGGTGGCGGGGTGCGAGTCGGACTCCGTGGCTCGCGTGGAGCCGGAGTGGGACGAGCCACCGGACGCGAGCTCGATCGTGAGCATCGTCGTCCACCGCGTGATGAACTTCGGCCAGATCGATCTCTACGTCGAGTACGACCTCGACGTCCACTACCGCAACGACGAGAGACAGGGTCGCTGGCAGCACGGCGTCTTCGCGGACATGGGTCTGGCCTGCTACTTCATCGGCGACTACATGCCAGGCGACCAGGGGGCGGGCTGCCCCGCGACCATCCTGGACGGCATCCATCGCTCGGGTCGGATCACGGTGCACGAGTACGGCCGCCGGGACGACGATCGCGAGTGCGCGCCGACCTGGCTCGACGACCGGCATCTCACGAATCGTCCCTACTCGATCGTCTGGCAGGCGTACGGCCAGGGTGTGCACCGCGGCAGCGACAGCGTTCGGCTCGACGTCGTCGGTCAGGGCGACCGCGACAACGTCGGTGTCGCCGCCGCGCAGACCTGGACGAAGGATTTTCGCGGCTGGCGGATCAAGCAGATCGGCACCGGGCTGTGGCTTGGCGGAAGCCTGAACGACACCCTCTACGACCCGTACATCACCGGCAACGAGTTCGGCGTGGTCATCGGGGCGAACGAGTCCTGGGGGGCGGGATCGCCGCGCTCGTCACGCTGCTACACGGGGTTCTGCGCTCCGTTCCAGCCGGACGGCGTCATCTTCAACTTTCGAGGAGGTGTGGTCGAGGGCAATCGTTGCGGCAACTTCGTCATGTTCGGCGGCTACGGAGGAGAGGTCGACCGGACCTTCGTCGAGACCGCGAATCCTGGCGCCCCGACCTACGCGGGCCACTCGGTCATCGTCGGTGCGGGGGTCTGCGATGCGAGTTCCGGGGAGTCCGAGCGCCAGGGGCGCGACCGCAGCGGGCAGGTCTGCGCGGACGATCTCGACTGCCCCGGCGAGTGCGTCGTGGATCCGGATGCGCGGCGCCTCTTCGCCTTCCAGTGGAACGCCGCCCTGGTCTCGAACCGCGGCTCATCGGACTGGTTCTCTTTCGCGCTGGGCAAGGGCACCCGCGCCGAGTACCTGCACTGGGGCAAGTCGAAGGTGCAGAACGTTCGCGTGATGGGCGGCGGGCTGGGCGGAGAGTACGGGCATCCGGGCCTCGGGCCCGGCGGGCAGGGCGGCGTCTACTTCTTCGCGAGCGAAGGGGCGAGCGTGCTGATGGACGTCGACGAGGCGAGCGGAACCCGCCGCGTGGATCGCCTTCCGCCATACGACTACTACGTCTCGATGCCCGCCCTCGACTTCCAACAGACCATCGAGCGGCCGGGCGTCGCGCGCCATCTGCTGGGGGTGTTTCCGCGGCGGGCGACCTGCACCGGGGGGCGCGTGTCGCTGGTCGGCGGCGACGGCAGCGCGAGTCTCACCTGGACGATCAAGGTGGGCCCGGTGAGCGGCGGGCAGGGCGAGCGGCGTGAGGTAGACCTGCTGGGTCGGGCGCGTGTCGCCCGAAGGTCCGGCTCCCCGGACCACTTCAGTTCGGCGGATCTCGCTCGCCCCTACGTGCCGCGGGGCGCGACCGCCTGGCTCGAGATCACCGACGCCAGGGGCGGCCCGGACGCGGTCCATGCCCACCTGCGCTGCTACGAGGACAAGTGGTAGCGGGCCCGCTCCGGTTCAGGGGCCCTCGGCCGGGCCCGTGGCCGTCCGCGTCTGCTCGAGGTCTCGCAGGATGCGAAAGGGGTCGGCGCCGGTCGCGGCCGCCAGCGCGCGTCCGACCGGGGCGTACAGGGGATGTCTGCTCCGAGCCCGGTAGCTCGACGCGCGGCGCACGTCGACGAGAGGGCGACCCGCAAAGGCGCGAAGGCGGTTCAGCTCGTCGTCTCCATCCATCAGGGCGTCGTAGCGGACGCAGAGGCCCCGCGGACCGGCATGGGCCAGCGCGTCCAGGATTCCCGCGTTGTAGCTGCTCCAGGCGCGGAGCACCCGCCAGGCCCGCAGGACGTCCCGGTCGCGGCAGCGGTAGTGACGCATCACCTCGGCCGGGTCGCGGTAGACGGCGATCACCCGGTGCTCCGGCAGGATGTGCCGCCAATGCGCGTAGGTGAGGCAGGTGAGCGGGTCCTTGAATCCCCAGTCATCGGCCTCGCCGGCCGCCGTGGCGCAGAGCTCGCGCATGCGGGCGGCCACGGATTCGTCGGGCGCGCCGCCCATGCGCCTGTGCCAGTCGAGGCTGAAGTACCCCGGCTCGTCGGCGCCGACGATGTCGAGGTTGATCAGCCACGACGATCGGCGCTCCCACTGATTGCCCTCGTCGTAGCTGATCCGCTCGTCGAACTCGGGCCCCATCGAGACCCCCGACTTGTGGAGCGTTTGGGAGACGAGCGTCGTCCCGGACTTGTGCATGCCGAGCACCACGTAGATCACGGCGGGCTCCTCCGGCGGGGCGCCGGACATCGAGGCGCCGGAGCTTAGCCTGAACGTCGGCGAGCGCGGTAGACTGCCACGCCAATGGCGCCGGCGTGCGGTGCGGGGGTGTGCGGGGCATGTGTGGGATCGGCGGCGTGTGGCTGCGCGAGCAGGGGCGCGTCGATTCCGAGGCGCTCGGGCGCATGTCCCGGGCCATGCGGGAGCGGGGGCCGGACGACGAGGGGGTGTTCGAAGGGCCGGGTATCGGCCTGGTCCACCGCCGCCTGAGCATCCTCGACCTGTCTGCCGCGGCCCGCTGCCCGATCACCAACCACGACGGCAGCATCCAGGTCGTCCACAACGGCGAGATCTACAACTTCGCCGAGCTTCGCGAAGAGCTCCAGGCGCACGGGCACCGCTTTCGCACCAGCGGCGACAGCGAGGTGGTCGTTCACGGCTACGCGCAGTGGGGCACCGGTCTCGCCGAGCGCTTGCACGGCATGTTCGCGATCGCGATCTGGGACGTGCCCCGCCGCCGGCTCGTGTTGATGCGTGATCGGCTCGGGCAGAAGCCCCTCTACTGGCTCGAGCGGGCCGACGGGGTGGTGTTCGCGTCGACCCTGAACGCGATCCGCGCCCACGAGGACTGCCGGCTCGGCGTCGATCCGAACGCGCTCGAGTGCTTCCTCTGTCACGGCTTCATCCCGCACCCGCACACCATCTGGCGCGGGGTCGAGAGCCTGCCGCCGGGCCACCTCGGCGTCATCGAAGGCGAGTCGCCGCTGCGGATCGAGTCGTA
This sequence comes from uncultured Spirochaetaceae bacterium, assembly GCA_964515335.1. Lineage (GTDB taxonomy): Bacteria > Myxococcota_A > UBA9160 > UBA9160 > UBA4427 > TMED88. The sequence goes on along the minus strand of CAZETS010000001.1, from coordinate 32,586 downwards.
CTGGCAGCTCCCCGATGCGCCACCGCGCCGCGTCGACCCCGAGGAGGCGATCGACGAGGTCGAGGCGTCGATCGAGCAGAGTGTGCGCAGGCGGTTGGTGGCCGACGTGCCCGTCGGCGGCTTCCTGAGCGGCGGCGTCGACTCGTCGCTCGTGATGGCGCTGGCCGCGCGCCATCACCCCTGCATCGACACGTTCTCGATCGGCTTCGAGGGGGACCCGAGCAGCGAGCTGCCTCACGCGCGCGCGGTGGCCGAGCGCATCGGCTCCACCCATCACGAGCTGGTCCTCTCGCCGGACGTCGTCGACGACCTGCTGCCGGAACTGGTCTGGCAGTACGGTCAGCCCTTCGGCGATTCGTCGTCGGTTCCGACGTTCCTCGTCTCGCAGCTCGCGCGGGAGACGGTGAAGGTCTCGCTCTCGGGTGACGGCGGTGACGAGTCGTTCGCCGGCTACTGGCGTGCCGAGGCGGGGCACATCGCCCACCTGTTCCGCCGGGCGCTGCCCGAGCCCCTGCGGCGGCACGGCGTGCCGATCGTGGTGGGGGCGTTGTCGCGTCTCGGCGGCGGCGGGCTGGCGGGACGACTCGCCGCCCTGAACACGCTGTCGTTGGCCCGTCCGGGGGCGGGCTACACGAACAGCGAGAGCTGGCTCGATCACCGCTCCGCGCTGCTCGGCGACTTCTTCGACGGCGCCGACCCCGCGCACGTCCCCGCCGCCTGCCGCACCGGCAAGCCCCATCCCGGTCGGCACGCCTCGGTGCTCCAGCAGATCCTCTTCGACGACTTCCAGGTGCTGCTGCCCGACGACTACCTGGTGAAGGTGGACGTGGCCAGCATGGCGGCCTCGCTCGAGGTGCGCTCGCCGTTCCTCGATCACGCGTTCGTCGAGCTGGCGTGGAAGTTGCCCGACGACGTCAAGTTGCGCGGTCGCGAGCGGAAGTGGTTGCTCAAGCGGCTGGCGGCTCGGCACGTGCCGCCGGAGGTCGTGTACCGGCCGAAGCTCGGATTCGCTCCGCCCATGCAGGTGTGGTGGCGCCGCGGCCTGGCGCGTGTGCTCGAGCGGTCGATGCGGGAGAGCCGCAGTGCGGCGCTCGGGTGGATTCGGCCCGAGCCCGTCTTGCGCGCGATCGCCGAGCACACCGATGGCTCCCGCAACCACGCCACGCGTCTGTGGCTCGTGCTCTGGCTCGAGCTCTGGGCCCGGGTGGTGGTCGAAGGTTCGCTCGGGCGCGGCGCTTCGTTGAGCGACCTGAGCTGAACGGCGCCCGGGGCGTTCGCACTCGCCCCGCTCGATTGACTTGCCGGGGCGCGCCGGTAGACTGCGCGCCATGTGTGGGATCGCGGGCATGGTGTCGCTCGCCGAGGGGCGCCCCAGCGATCTCGCCCGCGTCGAGCGCATGTGCGACGCGCAGCGCCACCGCGGTCCCGACGACGCCGGCCTCTGGCAGTCGAGCGATCGGCGGGTCGCGCTGGGGCACCGCCGGCTCAGCATCATCGACCTGTCGCCTTCCGGCCACCAGCCGATGCACGACTCGGACGACGTACTGCACGTCGTCTACAACGGCGAGATCTACAACTACCTCTCGCTGCGCGCCGAACTCGAGGCGCAGGGCCACAGCTTTCGCAGTCACTCCGACACCGAGGTGATCCTGGTCGGCTACCGGGCCTGGGGACGCGACCTGCTCGATCGCCTGGTCGGCATGTTCGCCTTCGCGCTGCACGACGAGCGCCGTGGTGAGGTGTTGCTCGCGCGCGACCCTCTGGGCATCAAGCCGCTCTACTACGCCGAGGAGGGCGGTTGCCTCCTGTTCGCCTCGGAGGTCGGTGCGCTGCGCGCCGTCGCCGACCTCGGCGCTCCGGACCCCGAGGCCGTCGCCGAGTTCCTGCTGTGGGGCTCGATCGGAGCGCCGCGCACCCTCCATCGGCGCGCGCGGGCGCTGCCCGCCGGTTCGTGGGCGCAGGTGCGCGCCGGGCGGCTCGACGGGCCGCATCGTTACTACCGCCTCGAGGACGACGTCGGTCGGCCCGAGCCCATGGATGCCACGGAAGCCTCGCGCCATGCGCGCGATGTGCTGCTCGCCTCGGTGAAGCGGCATCGCATCGCGGACGTCGAGGTGGGTACGTTCCTGTCGGGCGGGGTCGACTCGGTGGCCCTGGCCGGACTGATGACCGAGGTCTCGGGTCAGCCGGTCACCTCGGTGAATCTCTCGTTTCGCTCCGAGGCCCTCGACGAAGCGCCGATCGCCGAGCAGGCCGCCGCCCTGTACGGCACCCGGCATCACCGCATCGACATCCGCATCGACGAGATTCGCGACCGGCTCGCCGGTGCTGTCCGCTCTCTCGATCAGCCGTCGGTCGACGGCGTGAACGTCTACTTCGTCTCCGAGGCGGCGGTGCGAGCCGGGCTGAAGGTCGCGATCAGCGGGGTCGGGGGCGACGAACTGTTCGCCGGCTACTCGACGTTCGACGGCATGGCGCCCATCCACCGCATACAATCGAGGCTCGGTTGGGTGCCGGGCATGGCGGCCCTTCGCGCGCCCCTCTCCCGTCTGCTGCCGTCGATCGCCCCGCGGCACACGGTGCGCAAGGCCGCGATGGCGCTGCGCCACGGAGCGAGCTGGCCCGGCGCGTACTTCGCGCTGCGCGGCCTCTTCAACGTCGAGCACGTCGAGTCGCTGCTCGCCCCCGATGTGCGCGAGGCCGTGGGGGCCTGCCTGCCGGAGGCTCACATGCAGGAACGGCTCGGCGCCGCCGATGTGCCCGAGGCCGAGCGCGTCTCGGTCTTCGAGCTCGAGCAGTATCTGCAGTGCCAGCTGCTCCGCGATACCGATGCGATGAGCATGCGCCACTCGCTCGAGGTGCGGACTCCGCTCGTCGATCGAGAGCTGATCGCCGAACTGTTTCGCATTCCCCCCGAGCACCGGCACGCCCGGCCCGCCAAGCAGCGGCTCCGCGAATCGGCCCGGCCCCAGGTGCCGCCGGTCGTCTGGGATCGCAGGAAGCAGGGCTTCGGTTTTCCCATCGACGAGTGGCTGGGCGAGCACTCGGTGCCGCTCTCGCTCCCCGAGCATCCGGTCCTCGACCAAGGCGAGGTGCGTCGTGTGGAGGCCGACTACCGTGCCGGCCGCATCCACTGGACCCGTTATTGGGCGCTGCTCGTGCTCGGCGCCTTCCTGAACGAAGCCGCATAGGTGACCGATCTCTCCGACGTCACGGTGGTCGCACTGACGGGCTCGCTCGATCGAACGGGCGGCGCGGAGCGGGCCTTTCGGACCATCGTGGCCGGCTTCGAGAGCCGCCTGGGCATGCGGGTCGAGCTGGCCGCCCATCTGCCTCCGGACGATCCCGAGGTGCGCGATCGGGCGACGGTGTTGCGGCCGGCGGGCGCCGGCGTCGGTCCCGGGATGCTGGGCCGCATGCGCGGATTGATCGAGCGCGCGCCGCGGCCGGCGATCCTCTTCGGCTTCCAGATCAACAGCAACGTCGTCGCCTCTGTGGCGAACCGCTTGCTCGCGGCCGACCGGCGCCTTCCCGTCGTGCTGAACGATCGCGCGGCGATCACCGAAATGACGGTCGCGCGGCCCGGCGGTGGCCCCGCCGATCGCATGCGCGCGGCCGTGTTCCGCACGGCGGCTCGAGCCGCGTACCGTCAGGCCGACTGCGTGGTGTGCAACGCGCGGGCAAACGCCGAGCTGGTCCGCACGTTCGTGGGGGGTGCGTCGCCACCGGTCGAGACGATCTACAACCCGCTCGACGCCGAAGGCTTGCAGTCGCGCTTCGCCGAGCGGGACCGCACGCGATGGCAGTCGGACCTGGGGCCGCTGGTGGTCGCCCACGGCCGGCTCGACCCCCAGAAGGGATTCGACGTCCTGCTGCAGGCCTTCGCCCGTGTGCGCGACGAGTGGCCGCAGGCGCGGCTGCGCATCGTCGGCGAGGGCGCCGAGCGAGGCGCCCTCGAGGCGCTGGTGGGGGCGCTGGGCCTGACCGACGCCGTCGAGCTGCCCGGGTTCTCGGCGGATCCGCTGGCCGCGATCGAGGACGGCGACGTCTACGTGCTGCCCTCGCGCTTCGAGGGGTTGCCCAACGCGCTCCTGGAGGCCATCGCGGTCGGCTTGCCCGCGATCGCCGCGGATTGCCCGACCGGTCCCGCGGAGATCCTCTCTGCCGAGGCCGGGGCGGGCCTGCTGTTCCCCGTCGACGACCTCGAGGCGCTGGTCTCGCACCTGCGCGGGCTCCTGGGGGACGGCGGACGGCGCGCCGCCCTGGCTGCCGGGGCGCGCCGCCGCGCGCTCGACTTCGCGCCGGCGGTCGCCACCGACGCCTACGCGGCGATCTTCCGGCGGATCCTCGGACGCTCGGGCGACTGATCAGCACCGACTGCCCCCAGGGGTAGTCGCAGGCGGTGGGTCGAGAGGGGCGCCGGCCCGCGGTGGGTCCGGTCCGGTCCAGGCCGCCGCCAGGAGGGCCCTCGGCCCCGGCCGGAAATTCCTGCGTCACCCGGGGCCGCCTGCATCCCACATCCATGGGCGAGGGGCGTGCGTTGCCGGCGGAGGCAGTCGATGGCGAGGACGCGGGTCGAGGCGGAGAGCGCGAGCGGGCCGGCCAGGCCGGGACGCCTGGCGCCGTGGCTCGTCGTGGCGACGGTGCTGGCCGCCACCGCGTACCCGCCGGCGATGTCCCTCCACCGGGAGGGGATGCAGGGCGCGTTCCGATACTTCGCGGCGGACACTTTCTACTACCTCAGCGTCGCCGATCGGTCCGCCGAGCAGGGCTTCTTCACCTTCGACGGCACGCATCCCACCAACGGCTTCCACCCCCTCTGGCAGTTCTATCTGGAGCGCGGCTTCTCGCTGCTGGACCTGGACGCCGCCGGTCAGGTGGCGTTTGCGGCGGTCTCGAGCACGGTGTTCGTCGCGCTCGGAACCGCGCTCTTTGCGCTGGCGCTGCTGCGGCTGACGCGCCGGCCATGGCTGGCGATCCTCGGTGCCGTTCCGGGTGTCTACTACCTGCTCGTGCCGACCCTGAACGCCCACCACTTCTCGCAGTGGTCGTTCGCGAACGGCATGGAGTCACCGCTGTCGATCTTCTTCTTCGGCATGCTCCTGCTGGGGATCTTCGTTCGCGGTTGGCTCGAAGAATCGCCGTCTCTGCGGCCGCTGGTGGCGCTCTCGGTCGTGCTCGCCGCCCTGGTGCTCAGCCGCCTCGACGACGTATTCATCCTGATTCCCTTCGCGCTCTGGGCGGCGCTCGGCGGGGTGTCCCGCGCCGACGCGATCCGGCGGACCGTGGCCGTGACGGCCGTGACGGCCGTGCCGGCGATCGGGATCGGTTGCTATCTCGGCTACAACCTCCTCTACGCGGAGAGCCTGCTGCCGACGAGCGGCGCCGCGAAGGCGCAGCCGCTGTGGGGGCTGGTGCGGAACTTGTACGCCGTCTGGACGACGGCGCTCCCCTTCGCCGATCCGCTCGCCCGTAACGTCGCGGTGTGGGAGAGCGAGGCCTGGCGCGTGCTGCAGATGCTCGTGCCCGCCGGCGCCGCGGTCGCCTGGCTGGGGGGCCGCCGCATGACCCTGCGGGCGAAAGGCGCCAAAGAGACGCGCACGAACGGCCTGATCGGCCTGCTGGCGGCCTACGTGCTCGTCAAGGCTGCCTACAACTTCTCGATGGTCGGGCTCTGGAATCAGGGACAGTGGTACTACCCGCTATCGATCATGACCTTCAATCTGATCGCGGTCGGCTGGCTGGCGGCCCTCCTTGACCAACGCGCCTCGATCGGTCGCGCAGCCGTCACCGCCGGCGAAGGCACACTGCTCGGCTTGCTGCGCGCCCGCTGGCCCGCGATCGGTCGGTGCGTGGAGGCGGTACCCCTGGCGTCCGCGTTGCTGGTCGTACTGGTCTCCGCCAACGCCTTCGTCGATCTCAAGCAGAGCGGACGCCACCAGTCCCGCAATTTCGAGTTCTGGCTCGAGCGCGAGAGCACGCGTCATCTTCTGGAGAAGACCTGCCCGGGGTGCGGTGTGCTCGCATTCGACGATGGCATCGTGGCGTACTCGCTCGAGAAGACGCCGACGCTGAACGGCCTTGGTCTCGTGCTGGATCGAGAGGCCCAGGCCGCCCAGGAGAGCGGCCGGCTGCTCGACGTCGCCTGGGCGCGCGGGCATCGCGTACTGGTGTCCGTCAACTACGCGATGCCGCGCGAGGCCTACACGAGCCCGGCGCTGCTCCGGGAGTCTTTGCGCGGCAACAGGCACCTCGAGGGGCAGGACGTCGACGAGTGGAACTTCGAGGTGGCGTTCCGGAGTCCGTCGACGGGCGTCTCCTTCGTCCGCTTCGAGCCGCGGCACCACGCCGTCAACGCGCCGGCTCGAGCCAGCAGCCGCTCGGCCCAGGTCGCGCGTCCCGCGCGAGTCCACCGCCGCGCGTCGGCGCCGATCGTCTCCGCGCCCGCCACCCCCCCGGCGTCGAGTCGGGCGCCGAGCACGCGACCGGGCTGATCGTCCGGCTCGGGTCGGAGGGCCTGGCCGCCGTGGCCGCCCCCGCTCGGCCCCGCTCGCGCGTCCCACGCCCACCACGCTCGAGCCGGGCTGGGATACTCTTGGCGCTCGCCGGATGCCGGGTCGGCGAAACGGCGCGCCACGCTCGGAGCCCTGCTTGGAGTTTCTCCCTCGCGACGAAGCCGCTCGGGAGCGGTACGGACTGCACTAGGCTCTCTGCTTTTGTCCCCGGGGGTGCCGGCGGGGCTTCGACGGGGCCGGGCGGGGGGAAGGGATGTGGTCAAAGAGACCCGCACCAGACGAAGTCCGGTCCTGCCGACCGCCGGCGCGGCTTCACTGTCGTGGCCATCTGGCCGATGGCATGAACGTCGATAGTCAAAATGGAATGACGCTCCCGTGTCGATGACGACCCACGCGACCTTCATGCACAGCGAGTCCGTCGAGCCGCGACAGCGCGTGACGAGCCACTTCGTCATCGGCGTCCTGTGGCTCACGTACTGGTTCACCAACAGTTACTTGTGGATCGCGGACACGGTTCCGTTCCTCGACTACTACGTCTTCACCGGCTTCTTCCTCGTCTACTACTTCGTCTTCCGGCCCCACCGGCTGCTGCAGTTCGTCATGCAGCCGATGCTCTGGGTGTGGTTGATGATCACGATCGTTCCCGTGGCGTTGTATTTCGGCGGTGACCATCCGCATCAGCAGCACGCCTGGAGCGACATGCGATCTCGCATCGTCTTCTTCTCCTCGCTGGGGAGCATGGCCTTCCTGCTGTGGGACGACGATGGGCCCCGCGTGTTGCGGGCCGCGGCAACGATCTCGCTCGGCATCACGCTCGTCACCTTCTTCGGGGAACTCTTCGTCCACAATCCCTACGCTCGCGCGGAAGGACGCTCGGCCGGGTTCTTCGGCGATTCGAACATGGCCGGAAACACCCTCCTCGTCCTGCTGGTCCTCTCGCAGGACGTCCGCAAGCAGACCGTGCGGAGCATGACGATCGTGGGAATCACGCTTCTCGGGGTGATCACGACGCTCAGCCGGTCAGCGATGTTCCTCGGCGTCTTCATCGCCGCAACGTACCTGTTTCTCCCGCAGGGCCGCGGCACGCTGCGATTCGGCACGCGCCTGGCCATCGCCGTCGCGGGCATCCTCGGGATCACGCTCGCTCTGGTGGCGGCGGTCGTCTTCCTCGATGTCGACACCCGCGAGGCATGGAGGGTGACGAGCGTCCTGACGTTCGACACCAGCGACTCCTCGAGTCGGGGTCGACTCGATGCCTTCTTGTTCGGGCTCGAGCGCTTCGCCGAGTTCTTCTGGGGAGGGCGCGGCCCCGGTGCCGCCCAATACTATGGGGTCTACGCCCACAATACCTACGTGACCCTCGGCTACAACTACGGAATTCTCGCCGTCGTGATCTACGTGGCCCTGCTGTCCCAGGGCTACCTGAAGGTTCTCCGGTTCGGCTTGCAGCGCTCGCTGTCGGCCGTCATCCTGACGACGCTCATTGCGGTCTACAGCCTCTTCGATCACACCCTGCACGAGGGATCCATTACAGCGGTCCTCTTCGCGGTGCTCATGACCAACGCCATCATCTCGCCGAGAGAGGACGCGGAGGCGAGTAGCTGGTCGAGAGCCCCGGTCGGGTCGACTGCACGTTGACCGCCTCCCGGGAGCCGGGGTCGGGAGTCGTCGGTGGAGCCAGCTGATCCGATGGCGGGTCGACGCGGCGTCGGGCTGCGCGTCGTTGCGGTGCTGGTCAGCACGTTGCTGTGCGTGGTGGCCGCCGAGTGTGCGCTGCGGGTCGCTGGGGTCGAGTACCCCGCGTTCTACGAGGCCGACGCGATCGCCGGCGCACGTCACGTGCCGGGCGCTTCGGGATGGCAGACCCTCGAGGGGCGGGCCTTCGTCTCCATCGACTCGCAGGGAATGCGCGACCGCGAGCACGCGTTCGCCAAGCCGGCCGGGACCTTCCGCATCGCGGTCATCGGCGACAGCTAGGCCGAAGCGATGCAGGTCGACGCGCAGGCGGCCTTCTGGTCGCTGCTCGAGGGCGAGTTGGCCCGCTGCGCCGCGATCGGCGGCCGGCGCGTCGAGTCACTGAACTTCGGGGTCTCAGGCTTCGGCACGGCCCAGCAGCTGCGGGTGCTCGAGCACAAGGCGCTCGCATACGACCCGGATCTCGTGCTGCTGCCCTTCGTGCTCAACGACGTCAGGAACAACCATCGCGGTCTGGAGGGCGAGCCCGGCAAGCCCTACTACGTGCTGAGGGGCGCTGCGCTCGAGCTCGACGACTCCTTCCTCGGGTCCTCGCAATACCTCCGGTCCTCCAGCCGTTGGGGCCAGCAGAAGGCGTGGATTCGAAGGCACTCGCGGATCGCCCAGCTCGTCGACGAGGCGCGCCGGATCCCGGTGCGGCTGGCGCAGCGACCGCAGGAAGGCCGCACCCGAGACGACGGCGTGTTCTTCCCGCCGAGGACGAAGGTCTGGGCGGAGGCCTGGGCGGTCACCGAAGCGCTCGTGGAGCGGATCGCCGAGGTGGTCACGGAGCACGGCAGCGACTTCCTGCTCGTCGTCGTGAGCGACGGCGACCAGGTCAATCCCGACCCGGCTGTCCGCAGCAGGGCCGCCGACAGGCTGGGCGTGGCCGATCTCTACTACTACGAGGATCGGATTCGCGCCTTCGCGGACGAGGTGGGCGTCGACAGCCTGGGTCTCGCACGTCCCTTCCTCGAGCATGCGGAGCGCACCGGCGAGTGCCTGCACGGATTCGAGAATGCGCGGCCCTGCCGGGGGCACTGGAACGACGCCGGCCATCGGCTGGCAGCCGAGCTGATGGCCGAGGCCGTCTGCGAGCAGGTCGCGCTGGGCTCGAACGACTACGTCGAGCCGGGCGCTCGGGCCTCTTCCACGACCTTCGAGTAGAGGGCGAGCGTCGCATCGACGACGCGGTCGATCGCGAAGCGCCCTTCGGCGTATCCACGAGCCGCGCGCCCGCTCTCGGCCAGTGCATCCTCCGAGGAGATCGATGCACAGACTGCGTCGGCGAAAGCACCGGCGTCGCCCGGCTCGACCATGCGGCCGATGTCGGCCTCGGCGAAGATGTCCTCCGCCCCGGACACCTGGGTCGATACGGCGGGAAGGCCGCAGCTCATCGCTTCCATCAGGCTGTTCGACAGACCTTCGTTGACCGACGGCAGGACGAAGAGGTCCGCTGCCGCATACCACTGGCGGGGGTCGTCCACCGCGCCCACGAGCCGAATTCGATCGGCCGCCGCAGAGCCGTCGATGCGGCTGCGGATCTCGTCCTGGAGCGGGCCGCCTCCGACGACGGCGAGTCGCGCCTCGGGGTGGCGGGCTGCGACGCGCTCCCACGCGTCGATCAGCATGGCGTGATTCTTCTCTCTGCTCAGCCGGCTCACGGACACGGCCAGGAACTCGTCGCCGATGCCGAGATCGGCGCGCGCACGGAGTCGTTGCTCGGGCTGTGCTGGGCGGAAGCGATCCGTGTCGAGGGGATTCGGTATGCGATGGATCCGGGAGCCCGGGATGCCGAACAGCCGCGCCTCTTCGGCGGCTCGCCCGCTCGTGGTGATGCACGCAGACACCCGCCTGTGGATCGGGCGGAACGCGCGCTCGGTGAGGCTGCCGGCCAGCGCTGCATCGATGCCGTCCGCGCCGGTATTCGTGATCTTCAGGAGCGATGGCACGCCGCGCAGCCAGGCGTAGCCGATCGCCGCCGCCGCGAGTCGGCCGTACTGGTGTGAGTGGATCAGGTCGTACCGATGCCCGTGCCGCATCAGGAATCTCGCGAACGAGAAGACCGCGCTCGGACCGTGCACGCCTCGCCGTGCGACGGAACGAACGCGGATCACCCCGACCCCGTCCATGTCTTCGCGCGCGGGCCAGCTGGGGTCGCGTCGCTCGGTCAGGACGTCGACTTGCTGGCCCCGGGCGACGAGGCCCTTCGAGAGGCGCTCGGCGGCGCGTTCGTACCCGCCGACCAGTGGCCGGAACTGGGGGCACATCATCAGGATTCGCAGGGGTCGGCTCAATGCAACGTCTCGGCGAGCTCGAGATGGCGCCGGGCCACGTGGTCCCATCCGTAGTCGATGACCCGCTCGGAGGTCGCCTTTGCGAGGCGGCTCCGCAGGGCAGCGTCTTCGAGAACGGCGGTCAGTCGATCGGCCATCGACTCCTCGTCGCCGGCTTCGACGATGAAGCCCGTCTTCCCGTCGACGATGAGATCCTGGCTGCCGCTCACGTTCGTGACGACGGCGGGGATTCCCGCCGCCATCGATTCGAGGACGACGAGGGGCATCATCTCCCATACCGAGGGCGAGAAGTAGACGGTCGCCGAACGATAGGCGCCGACCAGCTCGTCTCCCTGCAGGCCGGGGTGGGTGTGTACGCGACCCTCCAGCCCCAGGGACTCGATCAGCGGACGATTGGCTTCGGTTCCCTTGCCGAGGATCAGGTAGTGGGCGTCCGGGCGGCGCCCGGCCGCCAGCGCGAACGCCCGGATTCCGGCAGCAAACGCCTTCTGCGGGTGCTCCCGGCCGACGCTCAGGACCAGCGGCGTGTCCGCCGGAATCCCGAGCAGGTCGCGCACGTCGCCCCCCATGGGTCGCGCGAAGCGTTCCAGGTCGACCCCGTTCGGTATGTCGTGGATCTTCTCGACTGGAAGGCCGAGCTCTTCGAGCACGCGCCGCGCGTAGGAGCTGATCGCGATCACGCCCTGCGAGGCCAGCATCGCGCCGCGCATCACCTGGTCGATCCCGTACTCGTTCCGGTATCCCCAGTCGAAGTGCGTGAGGTCGCGACCGTGACAGGTCAGGCTGAACGGAACACGCGGCCGACAGCCTGCGAGGTACGGACCCGTCGGGTAGCCCATGTGACCGGATACGAAATCCGGACGGAACTCCGAGAAAGCCCGCTCGAGCTGCCGAACGGTGTATCCGAGGAACGGGAAGCGGTGGTATCCGAAGCGCGGCGCACCCCTGAGCAGCGAGAAGCGCGCCACCGAGTACGTGGCGTCCGGGTGGGAAGGTCGATCCGTCACCCAGTTCAAGACCTGGACGGTGTGCCCCTGCCGGCCCCACGCCATGGCGAGATTGTGGGCGACGAACTCCGCTCCGCCCACGTCGGGCAGGAACGAAGGCGAGACCAGCGCGATCCTCACCCGTCCCCCAGCTCGACCGCCCGGCCGCTGCGCTGCGATTCGAGGATCGCGAACGTCGCGCGCGACACGGCCACGATCTCGTCGAGGTCGATCGGCGCCGGCCCGCCGCTCTTGATGGCGGCGATCGTCTCGGTGATGGCCGTCGCCTGGCCCTTGTCCTGGTTGAGCTTGCGGACGCCGCCCCGGGCGCCGTGCAGGCGCGTCTGCCGGAAGTTCTCGCAGGTCGCGGTGACGCCGCCCGCCGAGGCCTCGAAGCGTTCCTTGGGCAGCTCGCTGCTGGCCCTCGCCAGGTAGTGGATGGTGGCCGTCGACCCGTCGGGCCACGAGAGCAGGGCGGTCGTCGAGTCGTCGACCTCCGGGTCGGCGCCCGAGCCGGTGGCGAAGACGCGTGTCGGCGGTCCGCCGACCAGGTACGCGCAGAGGTCGACGAAGTGGCAGCACTCGCCGACGATGCGCCCGCCGCCCTCGCCCGGGTCGGTGATCCAGGTGCCGCGAGGCGGCGGCCCGGCCGCCACCGTGTAGTCGATGCTGAGCGCCGACTGCCGCGTCGCGAAGACCTCGCGGATCGTGCGGGCGTGGCTGGAGAAGCGGCGGTTGTAGCCGACGGTCAGGAAGCCGCCGGTCTCGCGCACGGCTGTGGCGACGGCGTCGACCTCGCCCGCGTCGAGGCCGACCGGCTTCTCGAGCCAGACGGCCTTGCCGGCGCGCAGCGCCGCGATCGCCTGCTCGGCGTGGAGGTCGTGCCGAGTCGTCACGAACACGAGGTCGACGTCGGGATCTTCGAGCACGGCGGCCGGGTCGGTGCCGCAGCGCGAGAAGGAGAAACGCTCGGCCGTGCGCTCGGCCGAGGGCCCGGTGGCGGTGACCAGCGCGCGCGGCTCGACGTCCTTGTGCCCGGCCAGCGCCGGCAGCAGCACCGCCTTCGCGTAGTTGCCAGCGCCGAGGAAGCCCACGCCGACGCGATCGCCCGAAGGGCGTGGTCGCGCGGCCAGCTCGAGGGTGCGGCGCAGGTCGGGCGCTTCGGCGTAGCGGAACACCACGGCCAGGCTGCGCCGCTCGCCGCTCGCGAGCTCTTCGTAGGCGGACTCGGCGCGGTCGAACGGAACCGTCTCGGCGTCGAGGCGCTCGGGGTGGACGCGGCCGGCGCTGGCGAGAGCCAGGAAGGCCTGCAGGTTTCGATTTTCGGTCCAGCGCACGTAGGGAAGCGGGTAATCGAGGCCGAGTTCTTCGTAGCGGCGGTCGTAGCGGCCCGGGCCGTAGGACATCGACAGGCGCAGCGACAGCTCCTTCTCGTAGGAGGTGCGGCGGTCGAGCTCGAGCGGCATCGCGCCGACCACGACGACACGACCCTTCGGCCGGCACAGCGTCGCCGACAGCTGGATCGGCGCCGCGCTTTCCGCCGAGGCCGTCACCATCGCGAAGTCGACGCCGAGGCCGCCGGTTGGCTCGGCGTGCCAGCCGTCCCGAAGCGCGTCGGGCGTAGCGCCCCACTCGGCGCCCTGGTCGCGGGCCTCCTTGATGCGCCGCTCGTCGAGGTCCACGCCGAGCACCCGGCAGCCGTTCGCGGCGAGCAGCTGCACGGTGAGCTGTCCGATCAGGCCGAGCCCGACCACCACCGCCACCTCGCCGAGGCTCGGCTCGGCGATGCGCACGCCCTGCATGGCGATCGCCCCGAGCGTGGCGAACGCCGCCTTTTCGAGATCGAGTCCGTCGGGCACGCGGGCGACCAGGTTCGCCGGCACGGCGACGATCTCGGCGTGGTTCGCGTGGCCCGCCCCCGCGCACGCCACACGGTCGCCCACCACGAAGTCGGTCACGTCGTCGGCCACCGCCGTGACGACGCCGGCGCTCGAGTACCCGAGCGGCTGCGGCGCGTCGAGCTTGTTCATCGCCGACCGATACGTCGGCAACGGACCCTCGTGGCGCACCTTGCGCACCACCTGATCGACCAGGTCGGGCCGGCTGCGGGCCTTGGCGAGCAGCGACTTGCGGGCGAACGACATCGCGAGCTTGTCGGTGCCGGGCGAGACCACCGAGAAGTGGTTCTGCACCAGCACCTGCCCGCGGCCGAGCGCCGGGGGCGCTACTTCGGCCAGCCGGAGTTCGCCGCCGCGGGCGCTCTGCAGGATCTGCCTCACGTGGAAGCCCTCTCTCGCGGGGCGTCCCCGCCCCCCTCGTCATCGGACCTTCGCTCGATGTGATTGAGCCAACCGGGATGCGGGCGCAACGGACACTCGGCCGTCATCGCGCCGAGAGCGTACACGCGAAGCGAGCCCGCTCCGCCATCGACCTCGCCGATCTCCACGTCGTCGGGGGTGTGGACCTCCGTGATGCGCAGGTCGTCGCTCGTCATCGGTCCCATCACCTTGGGGATCCGCCGCTCGTCGAATCCCATCAGGCGGACGGCGGCGAGGTCGAGGGCCACCGGGTCCGTGGAGGCGAGGATTACCCCAAGGGGAACGTCGCGCGGCGCCAGCGGTCCGTTGCCGTCTCCCGCCACGATGCCGTCGAGCACGTTCAGGACGCGCCGCACCGGCCGCGGTGCGTCGAGGTGCGGGCCTTCGGCGTCGCTGTAGTACACGCAGCGGTTCAGGTCGGCGCACATCCGCCAGGTGGTGCGGTTGCCGTGCCAGTTGCCCGCCCGAATGAACTCATCGCCGCGCACGGCGGTCTCGGCTCGGCGGTAGAGGCGGGCGAGCCTGGTGCCGATGCCTCGGCGCAGCAGGCTGCGGCCGATTTCGGTCAGCCGGCTGCGCGCCCGGTCGGCGATCGCGCCCCCCGGAAACTCGTCGCCGCCTTCCGCCACTGCGCCCGCACAGTGGTGGGGCAGCCAGTTCTTGTCGCCGTTGATGCCGACCATGTTCTTGAGCGCCAGGGTCACGCCCGTCTTCTTGTGCGTCTTGAGCTTGGGGAGGTTCACGATCAGGTCGCTCGAGAGCACGGTCTCCGAGAGCAGGTACGCGTTGCGTCCGCCCGAGTGGTGGAGCGAGGTCGGGCCGGGGTCGTAGTCGGCTCCGCGCAAGCGCGCCGGATCGAGGTCCGCGTCGGTGAAGAAGCTGCGCGTGCCGAGGTCGACCGCGCGATAGCCGGCCGGATCGCCGGGGAGCGCGCGTCGCTCGGTGATGACGCCGTCGCGGAAGACGACCGCCTCGCGGCGCAGGTCGATGATGCCGAGCGTGAGGCCGCGTGCCGCGAACGCCGCCTGCATGGCGTCGAGGCCGGTCAGCTCGCGAATCACCTCGAAGTCACAGTCCTGCTGGGGCGCCTCGGCGAGCACGACCCGCCCCGACGGACCGACGGCGAGAAAGGCGTACTCCGCGATGGCGCGGACCACCGCGCCGTGGGTGATCACGCTGTCGACGCTGGCTTCCGGGTCGTCGTCGGCGAGCGGGTTCCAGTGGCGGATGAAGTTCGGCTTGAGGACCACCGAGCCTCCCGGCTCGACGAGATCGGCGAGCGGACTCCACTGCGCGGTGCCGAAGCGGGCCGCGTCGAGGCCGAGCGCGTGCAGCGCATCGCGGACCGCGGCGAAGACGCGGTTCTCGGCGCCGGGCTCCGCTTTCGTTGTCGGGGCGGCGAACTCGGGATACGTGCAGCCGGGAGCCCACGGCGGGTGCAGGCCCGCGTAGCCCTTCGGCCCGCGGCCGAGGCCCACGCGAATCAACGCGCCCGCTCCACGCTCTGTTGGACGAACGAAAGCATGCGCCGCGCCAGGTCGTCGCGGACGAAGTTCTTCCGCACCCACTCGCTCCCCGCCCGGGCGCGGCGAGCCGCCTCCTCGGGATGCGAGCCGACGTGCAGGATCGCCTCGGCGAGCGCTTCGGCGTTCTCGGGCTCGGCGACGAGCGCCACGTCGGCCTCGCTCGCCATGCGCGCGATCTCGCCCCGCGCGGTCACGATCACGGGACGCTCCTGGGCGAGGAACTCGAAGATCTTGGACGGGATCACCGTCTCGAAAACCGGCAGGTCGCGCAGGCAGACGAGCAGCACGTCGATCGTCGCGATCCACGCCGGCATCGACTCGCGCGGCTGCAGGCCGAGGAGACGCACGTTGTCGAGCCCCCGCTCGCGGATCTCCGCCTCGAGGCGCCCGCTCTCGGCGCCGGCGCCGATCAGCAGGAAGACCACGTCTTCGTGCTCGCGCAGGCGCTCGGCGGCCTCGATGACGGTGCCGAGGCCGTGGGCGAGGCCGAGTGTGCCGATGTAGGCGACCGACCTGCGGCCGACCAGGTCCTGCTCGGCGCGCAGGGCTTCGTCCGCGGGGCGCGGCTGGAAGCGGTCGGCGTCGATGCCGTTGTAGATCAGTTCGATGCGGTCGCGCTCGATGCCCAGCGCGGAGATGTGCTCGATGAACGCCTTCGTGTTCACGACGATCGCCTCGGCGCTGCGGTACATCCAGCGCTCGAGCCACTCGAGGACGCGCAGCACCGGGCCCTCGTGAAGCTGGTCCAACTCGACGATCGACTTGGGCCAGAGGTCCCGCACCTCCAGCACGAACGGCCGCCGCTTCAGCCGTGCGATCACCGCACCGGCCAGCCCGCAGAAGAACTGGGGGCTCGTCGCGATCACCACGTCCGGGCGCCGGACGCGGCGCGCAGCGAGGATCGCGGTCACGCCGAAGAGCACGTAGTTGAGGATGCGCCGTAGGAAGCCGGCGTTGGGCGTGAGCAGCATCCAGGTGCGGATCACCCGGATGCCGTCGACCGACTCCTCCTGCAGCCAGCGGTTCTCGAAGCCGGGAAACAGCTCGCCGGCCGGATGGTTGGGCACGCCCGTGATCACCGTGACGTCGTGGCCGTCGGCCACCCAGCGCCGGCAGTGCTCGTGGGTTCGGCTGGCCGGAGCGTTTACCTCCGGCGGGAAGTAGTGGCTGATGAACAGGATCCGCAAGGGCGCGTCAGTTCGGAACGTAGTCGGGCAAGAGCGGCGCGATGCCCGCGGCCAGTTCGCGGAAGCTGCGCTCGGCCCGATCCTCGTCGCCGCGCAGGATCGGCACCGTGAATCGCACCAGCGAGCCGTCGGTTCGCCGGGTGGTGGCCCGGTCGAGGAACATGTAGAGCACCTTCTCGTGGTTTCGGGCGATCACGCGGCCGCGTGACTGGTACCAGAAGTAGACCAGGCTGCGCATGTTGCCCTTGGCGATGACGACGCGCTTGGCCTCGCCCTCGGGCGCCCAGTCGGCGGGGACGATCTCGCTCGCGATGATGTCCCAGCCGCTTCCGGGCAGGCAGTGCTCGGGCGGGTGGATGAGGTTCTCCTTCCCGCCCACGTTCCGCGTCTGCGAGGCGTGGTAGCCGACGTAGACGTTCGCGAAGTCGCGACTCTGGTCGTTGTGGAAGTCGCAGAGCAGGTAGTCGGTGACGCCCAGGTTGCCCAGGACGTCCTCCCCCATGTCGGCGGGCTCGTTGCAGCGCCAGCCGTCGATCACCAGCGGAAAGGTCGCGAAGCTCTCGCGTTCGGGCTTGAAGTCCTCGCTCGCGAAGTAGCGGTAGACGTAGAGGTTCAGCCCGATGAAGAGCAGCGCGACGGCGAGCTTGGGGATCATGCGTCGGCTCCCGTGGCGGGCCGCGTGAGCGGGTCGCCGCCGAAGAATCGCTCGAGCAGCCTGGCCTCGCCGAGCAGGATGACGAACGCCAGCGAGAACGTGATCAGTCCCTGGAAGTCGTGGATGAAGCCGCCGGCCACCTCGAGCCCGTACGAGTGGGCGAGGAAGCCCGTCAGCGCGACGCGGATCGCGTTCACGAAGATCGCGATCGGAATCGTCGACGCGACCAACACGATCTGCTGGACCCGATGCCCGCGACGGAAGAAGTGCGCGAACACGACGCCGAGCGCCAGCAGCGCCATCAGCGACCGGAGTCCGCTGCACGCCTCGGCGACGAAGAGGTCGCCCTTGGCGAGGTGGATGATGTTGCCCTCGAGGAGCACCGGCATGCCGGTCATCTGCAGGGCCGAGACGGCCCAATTCGCCGCGATGAGCTGCAGCGGGAAGGCGATGACGTTCACGACCGACTGCGGGAGTGGCACCATCAGCAGCAGGAAGGCCATCGGGAAGAAGAGGATGCGGAACACCGCCCAGCCGAGCATCAGCAGCACGAAGCCCATCAGCGTGAAGACGAAACCGGCCCGCAGCGGCGTGAGCAGGCTGCCGAGCTGCCCGATGGCGAGCAGCCCGAGGCCGATGGCGAGCAGCCCGATCCCCCACCAGCTGCCGGCGATCGGCGCGTCCTCGAGGTCGTACTTACGCTCGTAGGCGAAGTAGAGGGCGAGGGGGACGATCAGGAAGCCGTGGGAGTAGTCGGGGTCGATGCGCCAGTGGTGCACCATCGCGCTGAGGATGGGGAACTGGACGGCACCCGTGACGACGACGAGTCCGACGACCGTCCAGGCCAGCGCCCGCTTCGAGTCGGACTCGCTCGGGGCGCCGAGTGCAATCTGCTCCTGGGTCACGCTGCGCCCCCGAGGTCGCGCGCCATCACGTCGAGGATGCGCTCGGCCGCCTGGCCGTCCCAGAGCCTCGGCGTGCGGCCCTTCTTGCCTCCGCTCTCGAGCACGCGCCGAGCCTCCGCGACGATCACTTCCGGGTCTCCGCCGACGATCGTGTTGGTTCCCTCGCTCACCGTTACCGGGCGCTCGGTGTTCTCGCGCAGCGTCAGGCAGGGCACGCCGAGCACCGTGGTCTCCTCCTGGATTCCGCCCGAGTCGGTGAGCACGAGTCGGGCATCCGCCATCAGTCGAAGGAAATCAAGGTAGCCGAGAGGCTCTGTGAGCCACAGGGCCGGCGCGGAGCCGCCCAGGCGCTCCTCGATGGCGGCTCTCGTCCGCGGATGCACGGGGAACACGATCGGCAGCTCGCTGTGGATGCGCTCGAGGGCGTCGAACAGTCCCCGGAGCTTCGCGGGGTCATCGACGTTGGAAGGGCGGTGCAGGGTGAGGAGCGCGAACCGGCCGGGCTCGAGCCCGAGTCGCTCCGGGGTGTCGAGTGCCCGGGCGCGCTCGAGGTGGCCGAGCAGGGTGTCGATCATCACGTTGCCGACGAGATGGACGCGCTCCGCCGCGACGCCCTCCCTGAGCAGGTTGTCCTGTCCCGCCTCTTCGGTGACGAAGAGCCAGGTCGAGACCGCGTCGGTCATGACCCGGTTGATCTCCTCGGGCATCTCGCGGTCGCCCGAGCGCAGGCCGGCCTCGACGTGAGCGACCGGGACGTGGAGCTTCACGGCGGCGAGCGTGGCGGCGAGCGTCGAGTTGACGTCGCCGACCACCAACACCGCGTCGGGCCGGTGCTCGACGATCAGCTGCTCGATCTTGATCAGCACCTGCCCGGTCTGCTCGGCGTGGCTCCCCGAGCCGACACCGAGGTTGACGTCGGGCTCGGGGATGCCGAGGTCGCGAAAGAAGCCCTCGGACATGGCCGCGTCGTAGTGCTGACCGGTGTGGACGAGGATCGGATCGAAGTCGTCCCGGGCGTGCATGCGGCGCAGCAGCGGCGCGACCTTCATGAAGTTGGGCCGCGCCCCGGCGACCACCAGGACCCGGTGCCCGCGCGCCCGGTCGCTCGGACCCTCGCTCGTCATGGAATGGCTGCTCCTCGCACTCCCGGGCTCCGGCCGTTCGGTGCGGGCGGGGGAAGGCTCTGCGTATTGATCGTCGGTCGTGTGAGGCCGTTCACTTGACCCGAGGTTCGTTAAATCTCTCGGTCCGCCAAGTTGCCCCCGGGGAAAGAGCATTCAGGCGACTCCGGCGTAGGCGCCCCGGGGGATCGGTAGGCCCTTCGGTGTGCAGTTTGCCTCGCAATTCTGGAACAGTATATCGGTCGTTGAACCGAAGAGAGAACGGATTTTCCTAGAGGAGATCGTTCTTCCCAAAACAGGAATTCTTTTCCACACTAGCGAAGAAGTGATCTGCCTGGCCGGCGCTGTTCGATGAGTAGCGCGCGGGCCATTGGCTGGCAGGTCGAGCGCAGGTGGGGCGTACCCGGTGACCGACGAGGTTCTGCGAAGGCGGGATCCACGACGCGAGTTGGCCGCGCACGTCCGGGCGGGAGAGCGGCAGGCGATGAGCGAGCAGTTTCGAGTACTGGTGATCGACGACGACCCGGGGATCCGGGAGTACCTGCAGGCGCTCGCCACGCGGCAGGGCTACCGGGTATTCGCGGCCGCGGACGGCGAGGAGGCGCTCGAGCATCTCGACGAGACGCGGCCCGACATGGTGACCCTCGACGCCATCCTGCCCGGCATGGACGGACTCGAGACGCTGCGCCACCTCAAGCAGCACCTGCCCGAGGTGCCCGTCATCATGCTGTCCGGCCACGGGCAGGCGCGCACCATCGTCGAGGCGATGCGGCTCGGCGCGTCCGACTTCCTGCGCAAGCCCTTCGAGGTGGAGGAGCTCGAGCTCGCCTTCCGCAAGGCCCTCGAGAACCACGCCCTCAAGGAGGAGGTCGTCAACCTGCGCGGTCGCGTGCGCAGCGAGGCCGACGGCCTGTTGCTCGGCGGCGACAGCCCCAAGATGAAGGATGTGCGCGAGATCGTCGAGCAGGTCGCAGACACCGACATCACGGTGCTGATCCGCGGCGAGAGCGGCACGGGCAAGGAGGTGGTGGCCCGGGCCCTCTACCAGCTCGGCGACAGGCGCGATCGGAACTTCGTGAAGGTCAACTGTGCCGCTTTGCCCTCCGAGCTGCTCGAGAGCGAGCTCTTCGGCTTCGAGAGGGGGGCGTTCACCGGCGCCCAGAAGCGCAAGCTCGGCAAGTTCGAGTATGCGAACGGCGGCACGATCTTCCTCGACGAGATCAGCGAGATGGCCCCGGGCCTGCAGGCGAAGCTCCTGCAAGTGCTGCAGGACGGCGAGTTCTCGCGCCTCGGCGGCGAGGCCGACGTGAAGGTGGACACCCGGATCATCGCCGCGACGAACCGCAACCTCGAAGAGGCCGTCAGAGAGGGGGAGTTCCGCGAGGACCTCTACTACCGCCTGAACGTGGTCACCATCCATCTGCCGCCGCTTCGCGACCGTCTCGACGCGTTGCCGCTGCTCACCGAGCACTTCCTGCAGATGTACAACGAGCAATACGGCAAGAACGTCAAGCACCTGTCAGAGGAGACCATGCAGGTGCTGCTGTCATATCACTGGCCCGGCAACGTCCGCGAGCTCGAGAACATGATCAAGCGGATGGTCGTGCTCGGGAACGAGAACGCGGTGCTCCAGGAGATCCAGAATCAGACGGCGCCGTCTTCGCCCGAGGCGGCGTCGGGCGACGACGTATTCGACGTCGACGTTCTCGGCGCCGACCTCCAGGGCGGCGAGGGACTCGACCTCAAGGCAATCTCGAAGCGTGCCGCTCAGATAGCCGAGAAGAAGGTGATCGAGCGGGTGCTCAACCAGACGCGTTGGAACCGCAAGGAAGCCGCCGGGAAGCTGCAGATCAGCTACAAGGCCCTGCTCTACAAGATGAAGGAGAACGGATTGAGCGAGGGCCGCTAGGGGGCGCGCGTCGGAGCCTGGGCTCTGACGCCGTGCACCCGCTGCAAGCGAGATCGAAGGTCTCGCAAGTCAGGGCCGCGCTCGTCCGCTGAACTCTAGTGATGGAGACCTCGATGCGATTCCGCCTCGCCCGTACCACCCTGGTCGCCGCCCTGATGGGCTGCCTGCTCGCGCTCATGGCCTGCGCGCGGCCCGGCGCGGAGCTGCCGCCCACCGTGCAGGCCGGCCTCCGCGAGCCCTACGTGATCGGTATCCCCGATCTGGTGAGGATCAGCGTGTGGAAGAACCCCGAGCTCTCCGTCGACGTGCCGGTCCGCAGCGACGGCAAGATCTCGGTGCCGCTGCTCGACGACATCCAGGCCGAGGGACTGACGCCGACCGAGCTCAAGGAGCTGATCAGCGAGCGCCTCTCCGAGTTCATTGCCGCGCCCGACGTGACCGTGATCGTCCTGCAGGCGAACAGCCGCGTCGCGACCGTGGTGGGCGCGGTGGTTCGCTCGGGGAACGTTCCGCTCGACAAGGAGACTCGGGTGATGGAGGCCATCGCCGAAATGGGTGGCTTCAGTAACTGGGCGAAGAAGAGCGACATTCGCGTGCTGCGGCCTGCGGACGGGGATCTCGTCTCCTACCGATTCAACTACGGGGCGTACGTTGCCGGTAAAGCGCCCGACTCGAACATCGTCTTGATGCCGGGTGATACGGTTGTCGTTCCGGACTAGAGCAAGCGCGTGCGGCTTCGAATTCTCTCGCTCGTCTGGTGTCTGTTGATGTGCACCCTCGCCCCGGCGAAGGCGCATGAGGTGCAGATCGGCGTCGAGAACGGGCTCGGGGTCCAGAGCAACGTGCTGCGTAGTCCCACGTCCCCGACGAGGGACGGAACGTACGTCCTCACGCCGACGATTACGTTTTTCCAGTCCGATTCGGACTTCACCTACGATCTGGAGTACCGCCCGCGCTATACGAATTACTTCGAGACCGAAGGCATCGACGGCGTCGACCACCTCATCAGGGGGAGGGGGTCCTACAGATTCAACGCGCGGGACACCGTGCGGCTCACGGCCGACTTCAGCCGGACCCGCACGATCCGCACCGCAGGCCTGCTGGACATTACGGGTCAACCGCTGATCGTTGCGAACGACGACGGCACGAGTCAGCGCTTCATGGTGAATGCCGCCCTCGATCACGGATTCTCGGCCACGACGGTCGGGACCGTGTCGCTCGAGTACGGCCGCTGGGACTACACGAACCTGGGCAACATCGACAACCAGAGTCTGGGCGGCGAGCTGCAGGTCACGCACGCGCCGTTCGAGCGGCTCGTCGTGGGCCTGAACGGCACCGCCCAGTACCGCGCCTTCGCCGAGGGCCCGTCGTCGCCTGCGTCGTTTTCGACCACGCTCAACGTGAATGCGGTGCTCGATTACGACATCACTCCAAGCATCCAGTTCAGGGCGACTGGCGGTCCGGCGAGTGTTCTCACCCGGCAGTCGGAGCCGTCACCGCAGGTCGTCAGCCGCTTCGACCCGATCGAATCCGATCCCGTCATCTGTCCGGACGGGCCCTGTGGGCGGATCTGGGGCGACGCGATCGCGCCCGCGGCACCCGTGTGTGCGCAGGTGCTGGGTCAGCCGCTGCTGGGCGCGTGTCCCGTATTTGGGCCGGTGGTCGGCGTGCCCGGCTTTCTCACGGACACCACCGTCGTCTCCGTCGATCCCGGCCAGAGCGTGTTGTTCGGTCAGAAGCGCGAGACCTTCACATATTTCGTCAGCCTCTCCCTGACACGGCGATTCAGCCGCGGCTCCGCGTCCGCCTCGTTCGTCCGGAACGAGGACGCCGGATCGGGTCAGGGGGCGACGACGATCCTCAACTCGGTCTCCGGCCGCTTCACCTACTCTCTGAACGACCGCTGGAGGCTCGGTGCGGTCGGCGTGTACACGTTCCGTGAGTCCGCCTCGGTTCTGCTCGGATCGACGATCTCCGCCCGAAACTCGGGATTCGAAACTTCCGCTGGGAGCGGACTGCTCCTCGCCGAGTCGAATTCGATCGTTGCCACACAGCGGATTTCGAATTTCAAGTTGCGGGCTGGTGTGGTCGATGTCGACCTCACGCGGCAGTTGGGCGAGCACTCGAGTCTGCAATTCCGGTTCCAGTACTACAACCAGTCTCAGGAGAATCCGCTCGGCCCCGAGTCCGCATTCGACAATTTCACGGGCAGTGTTTCGTACGTCTACGAGTTCGACCCGTACAAGCTCTAGAACGCGGTAGGCCGACCCCGTGTCGGAAGAACCGATTCGAAAAGGCGAAAAGGCATGAATTCCCAGCAAGGGCTGCAGATCTCGGATCTCTCCGGGGTGGTTCGGCGCCGCGGCAAGCTGATGGCGATCGTCGCCGGCGGCGTGATCCTGGTCATGTACTGGGTCGCGATGGCCTTGCCGAACCAATACACGTCGTACGCGACGATTCTCGTCGAGCCGCAGTCGGTCGACGACCAGCTCGTCCGCGCGGGCGTTCGCGAGAGCGATCTGAAGGAGCGCCTCGGCATCATGACGGCGCAGATCCTGAGCCGCCAGCGCCTGTCACGGATGATCGACAAGTACGACCTCTATCCCGAAGAGTCGCGCCAGATGCAGCGTCAGGAGGTGATCGACCTGATGCGCAGCCGCGTCTCCGTCGAGCCTGTCTTGAGCGAGCTCGAGGCCGACCAGCGCAACGTTCGTGACGTCGAGTTCAACACCTTCAAGATCCACTACCGGTCGAGGAACGCGGAGACGGCAGCGGTGGTTGCTCAGAGCATCGCGAACGACTTCCTCGAGGCGAACATCCAGGCACGCGTGGAGGTGTCCCAGCAGAGCCTCGACTTCATGGAGGACTCGATCGAGTCACTTACTCAGCAGCTCGTGCAGATGGAAGCGCGGATCAAGGATGTGAAGGCCGAGAACGCCGGGCAGCTGCCGGAAGATCTCGCGACCAATCAGCGGATCCTGCAGACCGTCGCCGGCCAGCTGCGCGAGGCGCGCCGCTCGCTCGACGTAGCCGAGAGCGACGAGGCTTTCTGGAAGAATCAGGTCATCGCCGCTGTGTCGCTGTCGGCGCCGAACGACACGACGAGCCCGCAGTACCGGCTGAAGCAGCTCGAGACCGAACTCGGCATGATGCGATCGAAGGGCTTCACCGACAAGCATCCGGACGTCTCCAGCACGACCCACGAGATCGCGATGTTGAAGAGTCGCCTCGAGGAGTCACCCGACGGCAGCGGGGGATCGGATTCGTACGCCGAGCAGAACGCCAAGTCGGAGCAGCGGCGCGCCGAGCTGCGCGCCGGGGCGGCCAGGCAGGAGATCGAGCGCCTGGGCGAGCAGCTCGTCACCGTGCAGGACCGCATCGCGGCGACGCCCGCCGTGCAGGAGCGGCTCGACGCGTTGGAGCGGCGTTACGACCACCTCAGGCAGTCCTATCTGGACTTCAGCCAGCGCCGACAGCAGGCGGACGTACAGGCGAACCTCGAGCGCAAGCAGCTCGGTGAGCAGTTCCGGATCCTCGAATCGGCCTTCCCCGCGCCGCGGCCCAGCAGTCCCAACCGTCTGCTGATCCTGGTGGTGGGCATGTTGCTCGGCGTCGGCCTCGGCACCGCCGCGGGCCTGATCGCCGAGAATGCCGACACCTCGCTTCATCAGACTCGCGACCTGCAGCAGCTCGCGAGCCTTCCTGTACTGGCCGCGATTCCGTCGATCATCCTCGAGCCCGATCGCGTCAAGCGGACGCGACGCGCGATCAGGCAGGGCATCGCGGCAGCCGCTGTCACGATTTTCTTCCTGGTCGGTGGTGCGGTCACGTACGTGATCGTGAACGGCATGCCGGGCTCGGGGGGCGCTGGCGGATCCGGAGGCGGGGTCGAGGAGGAGGCCGGGAATGCGACTCGCGACGAGCAGGCGCGGCAGGCGGACAGGGGAGGGCGCTGGGGCTAGGGCCTCGCGGAGCTTCTGATGTACACCGAGTACTACGGACTGCTGAGGGCGCCGTTCGAGATGACGCCCGATCCGTCCTTCCTCTACTTGGGGGAGGCGCACCGGGAAGGTCTGGCGACCCTCGTCTACGGGGTCAACTCGGGCAAGGGATTCGTGATGCTCACCGGCGAGGTCGGCACTGGCAAGACCACGCTGCTGCACGCGTTGCTGGGCCAGCTCGACGCGCAGACACGCACGGCCTTCGTCTTCAATCCCCGCCTCAACCCGCTGGACTTCTTCCGCATCCTCTTCGAAGAGCTCGAGATCGAGGCCCAGGGACGCACCAAGGCCGAATACCTGCTGGCGCTGAATCAGTTCCTCATCGAGCGCCTCGAAAAGAACGAGAAGACGCTGTTGATCGTCGACGAGGCGCAGAACCTCTCCGCCGAGATGCTCGAGGAGATCCGGCTCCTGTCCAACCTCGAGACGCCCCGCTCGAAGCTCATCCAGATCATGCTCGTGGGGCAGCCCGAGCTGAAGGACATGCTGCGCCGGCCCGAGCTGAGGCAGCTGCGCCAGCGCATCGCGCTCGCCCATCACCTGCGGCCGTTCGACGCAGGCGAGATGGCCGACTACGTCGAGGACCGCCTGCGCAAGGCGGGCTACACGGGGCGCCAGATCTTCAGGCGCGGCGCGCTGAAGGAGCTCTACCGCGTGACCCGCGGCACGCCGCGTCTCATCAACAGCGTGTGCGACAGCGCCATGCTGCTCGGCTTTGCGAAGCGGAAGACGTCGATCGATCAGGCGATGATCCGCGAGGTGGCGGCCGATCTCGAGCTTGGCGAAGCTGCCACCGAGTTCGATGCGGAAGCCGCGCCCGCGGTCCCGGTCGGCCGCGGCCAGCGGCGCGGGCTGCTGGGCCTGTTCAGATGAGCGATGGTCCGAAGGCGAAGCAGAAGGCCGAAGACGATTTCCAGATCCGAGTGAAAACCACAACTGGACGAAGACCCAGGCTGAACGAAGACCAGAGCTGAACGAAGACCAGAGCTGAAGGCTCTCCCCGACGAGAGCCAGGAGCAATACGTCATGGCAAAGCACTACGAGGCGTTGCAGCGAGCCGAGGAGGCGCGTCGGCGCCGGGTCGTGGGTGAAACCGGGCCGGTGGCCGTCGTGGATTGGGATGCGAGGCAGGAGCCGGCCCCCGAGCCGAAGCGGGGGCTGTTGCGGCGCCTGGTGCCTTCGCGCGACCGTGCGGGCCGTGCGCCCGACTCGGCGAACGAGGTCAACAAGCGGCGTATCTCGATCCTCCAGCCGGACTCGTTCGCGGCCGAGCAGTTTCGGACGCTTCGCGGTCGCATCGATTCGCTGGCGACCCAGCGTCCGATCAAGACCGTGGCGGTGACGAGTGCCAACCAGGACGAGGGCAAGAGCACCGCCTCGATCAACCTGGCGGCGGTCACCTCGATGAGCGTGGGGCGCAAGGTGCTGCTGATCGACTGCGATCTGCGCAAGCCGAAGATCCACCGCAGCCTGGGCATCGAGCCGGCGACCGGGCTCGCCGAAGTCCTGATGGGACGCTCGAGCATCGACGAAGCGATCGTGAAGGTCGAGGGGCTTTCACTCGAGGTCCTGCCGGTCCGGACGCCCCCCTCCAATCCGTCCGAGCTGCTCGCCAGCGTCGAGATGCGCCGCCTGATCGATGAGGTGTCGTCCCGCTACGACCAGGTCATCCTCGACACGCCGGCCTGTCTCGGCCTGCCCGACGCCAAGACCGTGACCGAACTCTCCGATGGCATCGTCATGGTGGTTCGCGCGGACGTGACGCCCCGCGAAGACGTGCAGGCCGTGCTCGACATCCTCGACCGTGCTCGCCTCCTGGGGCTGCTGCTCAACGGCATAGACCCGAACCGGCAGCACTACGCATACTACTGATCACCAGCGCCCGAGCTCCTGGCTCGGGCGCCGTGCCCGCCGCGCGCCCGGCCCGCCTGGGCTCGCGTGCGAAGAGGAATCGCGGAGATCGTGGACCCCACGCAGGTCATGCTTCCCCTCGCCGTGGCGGCGTTGGTCGGCGCAGGGGTGACGCCCCTGGCCGCGCGACTCGCCGCGGCCATCGAGGTGGTCGATCGGCCGGGCGACCGTAAGGTCAACGTCCGGCAGGGGATCCCGCTGCTCGGTGGGCTCGCGGTGGGGGCCGGATGCCTGGCGGGCCTGCTCGCCTTCGATGCGATCGGCGCCGAGGGCTTCGGGATCGACAACCGGGTGGCGACCTTTCTCGGCGGTGCTGGGGCGTTGATCCTCGTCGGAGTGTGGGACGATCGCTTCAGCCTGAGCGCCTGGCAGAAGCTTCCCGTGCAGGTCGCGGCGGCCACTGCTGCGGTGATGGCGGGCTTCTCGATCGATTTCTTCACGGACCCGTTCACGTTGACGACCCACGAGCTGCCCCTGTGGGTGAGCTGGCCCGTCACGTTGGCCTGGATCGTGGCGGTGACGAACGCCATGAACCTGATCGACGGCCTCGACGGCCTGAGCGCGGGTACGGGTGCGATCATCGCGGCCACGATGGCGGTCATCTGCTGGCAGGCGGGTCAACCGACCGGCGTCGTGATCGGTGTGGCGCTCTTCGGCGCCCTGCTCGGATTCCTGCCCTTCAACTTTCCTCCGGCGCGGATCTTCCTGGGAGACGCCGGATCGCTCTTCATCGGCTACTCGCTCGCGCTGGTCTCGATCGAGGGGTATCGAAAGGTGGCGCTGCTGACCTTCATCGTGCCCCTGCTCGCGCTGGCGGTGCCGCTGCTCGACACGCTGCTGTCGATCGTTCGCAGACTTCGCATGCGTCGCGGAATCTTCGACGCCGACCGCATGCACATGCACCACCGCCTCCTCGAGAAAGAGGGCTCGCAGCGGCGTGCGGTGTTGTGGCTATACTTCCAGACCGCCTGCTTCAGCGTGATCGCCGTCTCGTTCTCCCAGCTCAAGGGGTACTCGGCGTTCCTCTTCCTGGCTGCGGTGCTGATCCTGACCATCCGGCTGCTCAGGAATCTCGGCTTGTTTTCGATCGACTCCTCGGGCGCAGGCCGGGCGAGCGGATCCGAGGCCCCGGAAGGAGAGAAGACGTGAGTACGCGCACGGCCCTGATTACGGGCATCACGGGCCAGGACGGCTCCTACCTGGCCGAGCTGCTGCTCGAGAAGGGCTACGAGGTGCACGGCGTCGTGCGCCGGTCGAGCACCGAGACGTTCGAGCGGATCGGGCACCTGCAAGACCGGATCGAACTCCACCAGTCCGATCTGCTCGACCAGGTCTCGGTGCAGACGGCGATTCGAGACTCGGCGCCGGACGAGGTCTACAATCTCGCCGCGCAGTCGTTCGTGCCCACCTCGTGGGCGCAGCCGGCGCTGACCGGCGAGTTCACGGCGCTCGGCGTCACGCGAATGCTCGATGCCATTCGCATGACGAATCCGGAGATACGCTTCTACCAGGCATCCAGCTCCGAGATGTTCGGGCGCGTGCAGGAGGTGCCGCAGAGCGAGACCACGCCCTTCTATCCGCGCAGCCCCTACGCGGTCGCCAAGCTCTTCGGCCACTGGATCACCGTCAACTACCGCGAGAGTTACGATCTCTTTGCGGTGTCGGGCATCCTCTTCAATCACGAGTCGCCGCGGCGCGGCCGCGAGTTCGTGACGCGCAAGATCACGGAGTCGGTGGCCCGCATCAAGCTCGGCCTGCAGGACGAGCTGCGCCTGGGCAACGTCGAGGCCATGCGCGACTGGGGGTACGCGCAGGAGTACGTCGAGGCCATGTGGCTGATGCTCCAGAGCGACGAGCCGGTCGACTACGTGATCGGCACCGGTCTCCAGCATTCGGTGCGCCAGTGTTACGAGATCGCCTTCAGCCACCTCGGCTTGAATCCCGACGACTTCGTGGTGACGGACAAGAAGCTGCAGCGCCCGGCCGAGGTCGACACCCTGCTGGCGAACCCCGAGAAGGCCGAGCGTGAGCTGGGCTGGAAGGCGCGAACGAGCTTCGAGGAGCTCATTCAACTGATGGTCGATGCCGACATCGAGGCGCAGGAGAAGCTCTCGGGCAAGCGACTGGGAGGGCCCGGAGCCCGCTGAGGGGCGACGGGGATCGGGGGCCGACGAAGTGAACGTCAGTGTGATCGGAACGGGCTACGTGGGCCTGGTGACGGGGGCCTGCTTCTCGGAGTTTGGCGTGCAGGTCACCTGCGCGGACAAGCTCGCCGACAAGATCGAGTCCCTGCAGCGCTGCGAGATGCCCATCTACGAGCCCGGGCTGGAAGACCTGGTGCGCCGCAACCAGGCCGCCGGGCGACTGGACTTCACCCGGGACACCGCCGAAGCGATCAGTCAGTCGCTGGTGATCTTCATCGCCGTGGGTACGCCACCGGCCGAGGACGGCAGCACCGACCTCAGCTACGTCGAGGCGGTCGCGCGTGAGATCGGGCAGAACATGGACGGCTACAAGGTCGTCGTCACGAAGAGCACCGTGCCCGTCGGCACGTCGCGCAAGGTGCGCCGCTGGATCCAGGAGGAGCTCGACGCCGCCGGTCGCGACGTGCACTTCAGCGTGGCGAGCAACCCCGAGTTCCTGCGTGAGGGTGCCGCCATCGGCGACTTCATGCGTCCGGACCGGGTAGTGATCGGTGTCGAGGACGGCGACGCGCAGTCGATCGCCATCATGAAGGATCTCTATCGGCCGCTCTTCCTGAACGAAACCCCCTTCGTCATCACGAACCTCGCCACATCCGAACTCTCGAAGTACGCCGCCAACGCCTTCCTCGCCACGAAGATCAGCTTCGTCAACGAGCTGTCGATCCTCTGCGACCGGGCCGGCGGCGACGTGCAGGCCATCGCCCGCGCGATGGGACTCGACCGCCGCATCGGCAAGAAGTTCCTGCATGCCGGGCCGGGATACGGCGGGTCGTGCTTTCCGAAGGACACGCTCTCGGCGGCGCACTTCGCGCGCGACCTCGGCGAGTCGTTCGAGATCGTCGAGGCGGCGGTGCGGGTCAACGACCGGCAGCGGCGCTACTCGCTCGACAAGCTCATTGCCGCGTGCGAGGGCGAGGTGCAGGGCAAGACGGTCGCGATCCTGGGGCTGTCGTTCAAGCCCGAGACCGACGACATCCGCGAGGCGCCGGCCATCCACATCATCCGGGAGCTGCTCGACCGCGGCGCCGACGTGCGCGCCTACGATCCGGAGGCGATGGCCGAAACCGGCCGTATGTTCCCGGAGATCACGCTCTGCAAGGACGCCTACGAGGCCTGCGAGGACGCGGACGTGCTCGCGATCGTGACCGAGTGGAACGAGTTCCGCATGCTCGACCTCGGGCGGGTGAAGGACATGCTCAGCCAGCCTCGCCTGGTCGACATGCGCAACATCTACGAGCCCGAAGCGATACGGCAGCAGGGATTCGAGTACTGGGGCATCGGGCGCGGATGACCAGGGCCTCCGGCCGGGCGCGTCCCAAGCGATCCGGCACGAAGTCGGGTGGCCGTGGCCCCGCGGTCCATGCGGTCGTCCTCGCCGGCGGTGCGGGAGAACGGTTCTGGCCGGCGTCGCGCCGCGCGCGTCCGAAGCCCTTCCTCCGCGTGGTCGGTGGCCAGACGCTGCTCGATGCGACGCTCGATCGCGCGCGGCGCTTCGCCGACGAAGACCGCATCTGGATCGTCTGCGGCAACGAACACGCGCGGGCGATGCGTGACGAAAGCGGGCTGCCTTCCTCGCGGGTGCTCGTCGAGCCGCGGCGGCGCAACACCGCGATGGCGGTGGCGTGGGCGGCCCAGCGCATCGCGGCGGAGGATCCGGACGCCGTGATGGCGGTGCTCTCGGCCGATCACCACATCCCCGATGCCCGGGCGTTCGCGCGGGCCATCGGCGCTTCGGCGCGCGCGGCGGCGGACGAGGGCGTGCTCGTCACCCTCGGCGTCCGCCCGACGCGACCCGAGACGGGCTACGGCTACATCCACCAGGGTGGGGTGGCGAGCGAAGCTCATCCGCGCCTGCATCGCGTGCGGCGCTTCGTCGAAAAGCCCGATGCCGCGCGCGCGCGGCGCTTCGTCTCTCTCGGCGACTACCTGTGGAACGCCGGCGTCTTCGTCTGGTCGGCGAGAGCCTTGCTCGACGAAATTGCACTCCACGCGCCCGACCTGCACCGGGCCCTCGCACCCCTGCGCAAGTCGCCGCGAGGCCGCAACGCGAAGGCCGTCGAGTCGGCCTATCGCCGGGCGCCGTCGCTGCCGATCGACGTAGCCGTCATGGAGAAGAGCGATCGCGTCTGGACGATTCCGGTCGACTTCGCGTGGAGCGACGTGGGCACCTGGGAGTCGCTGAGCGAGGAGTTGGGTGTCGGCAAGCCGCCCGGAGCACGCAGGCCCTCGGGGACGGCGCGGCCGGACGCGGAGGGGAACTGTGTGCTCGCGGGGGACGTCCTGATCCGGGAGGCGCGGGGAAACCTGGTCTGGGGTGGCGAGCGCCTCGTCGCGCTGCTCGGTGTCGAAGACCTCGCCGTGATCGACACCGACGACGTGATCCTCGTCACAAAGCTCGATCGGAGTCCCGACGTTCGACAATTGGTTGCTGCGCTCAAGGCCAAAGGGCGCGACGATGTGACCTGAGCCGGGTTCCGTACCGAGCGGACCGACTCGCACGCCGCCTGGAGGTGGACGCGCCATGCAGGATTCACCGTCACGACGAAAGGAGGCCCTGGAGTCGCTTCGCGCGATTCCCCTGTTCTCTCGAGTGAGCGACGACGACCTCGAGGACATCGCCTCCCACCTGATCGATCGACGCTTTCCCAAGCACGCCACCGTGGTCGAAGAAGGACTGCCCGGCGACTACATGTACGTGATTCGCGAAGGACGCGTGAAGGTCACGAAGGCCTCGGAAGACGGCCGCGAGAAGATCATGAACTTCCTCGACGAGGGGCAGTTCTTCGGCGACATGGCGCTGCTCACCGGCGAGGTCCGGTCGGCCAGCGTCAAGACCCTCGAGCCCGCCCGTCTGCTGGCGCTGTCCCGCCGCGACTTCATCGAGACCCTGCGCCAGAGCCCCGACCTCGCCCTCGCCGTGATCGAGGAGCTGACCGTTCGCCTGCGCGAGACGAACGAGCAGGCCAGCTCGCTTTCCTTCCAGGGCGTCAAGGGACGTACGCGCAGCCTCTTCGAGCGCATCGCGGTGAACGACCTCACCCGCGGCAACCGCCGCATGACCCCGGCGCTGACCCACCAGCAGATCGCCGACATGATCGGCACTTCGCGCGAGACCGTGACCCGGGCCATCAAGCAGCTCAAGGAAGAGGGCTGGCTCGAGCAGGCCGGCAAGCGGTACGTCATTCCTGACGCAGAGGAGTAGGCGGAGCAGTCGGAGCCGCCCCCCAGCCCCCCTCCCACCCCCATCCTGAGGCCGTCACGTGCCAACGTGCGGTCGGTCGGCGGCGGGGTCGCGTCCGGCGAAATCTGAGGTGGCT